>CAZECP010000001.1:0-114015 GCA_964510765.1 uncultured Ohtaekwangia sp.
GAAAGTTTGTCTCTGATAGGTAGATAAGTGAGGAGAGGCTCTTAATCAATTTCACTCATTCGTTAATCAAATGCCAGATGAGCGGGAATGATTTTTATAACGGACATACATGCTCACACCAACAGTGATTACCAACCGACATGACGCGTCCTGAAAATAGTTGACGGTTTTAGACAAAAGATACTTTTAAGTTAAGACCCTGAAAAATCTTCAGGGGGCTTTGTTTTATATACCTGGTCGGGGGGCATTTGTAACCTTAAGTGTGGTCTTTGGGTGTTATAGGTTTCAACTGCTTGGTCAATGGCAAGTTGAGCTAAAAGTGGGTTAGGAAATCCATCTTCATCTTGCGTGAAAATTTGTCGGTGATCAAACTTAAGTAGTGATACCCTTTATCGGTTGGAATGTAAGTGATACACTGACCCAGATATGATCGGGGCCGTAACGGTTTTGTCTTTGATCAAGATTGTCGTACTTGGTGAGCCAGTGTCTGGAGTAAGTGGTTTTCATGTAACTACGTCTGGGCTTGATCAGTAGCCTGTTGTAACGGAGTAAATCAAATAATCGGTCTCGACCATAATGTATTCCTTACGGAGATTAGCGGTGGCACAACTTGCGTCTGCCCAAGCGAGACATGTGTGCTCGCTCCTTCAAAACACCCTCAAGATTGTGTCAACTTATTTCAGGGCAGGACATGTCTTTAAAAACTAAAGGCACGCCACTTGCGTGCCTTTTTTTATCAGATCTTCCTTAAAGAATATACCGGTTAACCAGGTTTTCAAAATATTCTTGCTTGCCGCTGGTGATTTTTGGCTCGCCACTTTCGGCTGCGTAATTTCTCAAATCTTCGAGTGAAAGTTTTCCGCTTTCGAAATCTTTACCTTTGCCACTGTCATAAGAAGCATAGCGTTCTTTGCGAAGTTTGGTGTACTCACCGTCTTTGATAATCTGCTCGGCAATGATCAATGCTTTCGCGAAAGTATCCATGCCGCCAATATGTGCGTAGAAAAGATCTTCTGAGTCAGTTGAATTTCTTCTACGTTTGGCATCAAAGTTCACACCACCGCCACTGAAGCCTCCGGCTTCTACTATGATCAGCATCGATTCAACCAGTTCGTTGATGTCGTTCGGGAATTGATCGGTATCCCAGCCATTTTGTGAATCGCCACGGTTGGCATCGATAGAACCGAGCATTCCATTATCGGCCGCAATTTGCAACTCATGCTGGAACGTGTGGCCTGCTAGCGTAGCGTGGTTCACTTCAATGTTCAATTTGAAATCGTTTAGCAAGTCGTGTGCGCGCAGGAAGCCAATCACTGTTTCGGAATCATAGTCATATTGATGCTTTGTTGGTTCGCATGGTTTTGGTTCAATGAAAAATGTTCCTTTGAATCCGTTTTTGCGTGCATAGTCTTTTGCTGTGTGTAAGAAGCGAGCAAGGTGATCTTTCTCCCGCTTCATGTTTGTATTCAACAACGACATATAACCTTCGCGTCCGCCCCAGAAAACATAGTTCTCTCCGCCCAAAGCAATCGTAGCATCCAACGCAGCTTTCACTTGTGCGCCTGCATGAGCAAGTGAAAGAAAATCAGGATTCGTTGCAGCGCCATTCATGTAGCGCAAGTGGCTGAAAAGATTAGCAGTGCCCCAAAGTAATTTTACTCCACTTGACTTCATATGTTGCGTGGCGTGATCAACAAGCGCGTGCAACCTCTGCTCGTTTTCTTTAACATTGTTTCCATAATCCACCACATCCACATCGTGAAAACAGAAGTAGTGCAAATTCATTTTGTTAAAGAATTCAAATGCAGCGTCCATTTTATCTTTCGCACGATCAACGGCATCCTTCTTCACATCCCACGGATAAAATTGAGTTTGGCCTCCAAATGGGTCGCCACCGCTGTTGCAGAAGCTATGCCAATATGCGCAAGCAAATTTGAAATAGTCTTTCATTGGCTTTCCGGCCACCATTCTGTTTTCATCATACCAACGAAAGGCCAGAGGGTTCTTTGACTGTGGGCCTTCGTATTTTATCTGGCTGACGGTAGGGAAGTAGGAGGTACTCATAAATTTTTGATTGTAATTATTTTTGAATCGATCGAAATTTAGGAAATAAAATGAAGTGAATGTAACCGATTGCTTTTTTTGAAAATAAAAGTATTGTCTGCAGAACTTACGATCGTTCAATCATTCTATTTCGAACGGTACGGGGATGACTTCCATGAAAAATAAAACCTCACCGATTTGATGAGGTTTTGGTATGATTGTCGGGGTGGCCAAATTTGAACGTTTCGTTTTTAGCCTGAATTCACATAAAAATTCTTACTAACTTTAGTTTTTCTGGCTATTTTCTTACTAACTTTTCGGGGTAGATATTGAGTAATCAAACTCAAAACAAAGTTTTTATGAAACCCCGTCAAATTCCTACTAAGTTTTCTAAAAAACGACCTGCAAAAACGACTTTGCAAAGTGCGTACTCGACAACAAATTACGACAGCCGTTTGATGATTTTGCCCAAGCAGAAAAGTTTGAAAGATGGGCTTTGTCATATTTACGTTGAGATCACATTCAAGACCAAAACACCTGACGGTACAAGCTACCAACCAAAGCGATTACAAGCAGGGGTAAGGATACCTCCTAACTTTTGGTCACAAGCAAAAGAACGGATCAAAGAAACTTACCCTGATAATTATTCGCTGAACAATAAAATTGAAAACGCACATAAAGCAGTAAAGGAGTATTGCCTTCATAACATAGCCGAAGCACCTTATTTAAAAGCAATACCAACCGAGTTACAGATAATAGAAAAGACGTATAGCAGGAAGGATAAAAAAACGTTGTTAGAATATTTCAAAGAGTATGTTGAATACAGACAGACAAATTCGACTCGTGAAACATGGAAAGGATTTAGGACGATTAACGGACGACTTGAACGTTATCAGCAACATACTAACGAAGTCCTATTTTTTGAGTCAATAACTTTTGAGTGGGCAGAAAGATTTAAGGAATTTGCCAAAAAAATTGATCTCGATCCCAACACACTGAAAAAGCACTTTGAAGACATGGGAACGATTTTAAATCACTACTACTCAGAGCAAGAAAAACTAGGCTTTACTCTTACGGACGATTTTAGAGATAAAACAAAATTTAGAAAAGTAGCGGGTACACATTCCAGCGAACCAACGCCTTTATATCAGAAAGAAATTGAAGCGTTGATGAACTTCCAACCGAAAAAAGATATTTCGTTTGTCAACAACAAAGGAGAAAAAGAGGTAATAACAGTCAACGGTCAGTTCAGAACTAAAAAATTATTTCTGTTGTCATGTTTCACGGGACTAAGATTTTCAGACGTTAGCAGTTTGAAAAAAGGACACATACAGGACGACACAATAGTAATCAAGGCACAAAAGACTGACAGGAATAAGGATGCAAAAAACTTACATATTCCATTGTTCAGCTATGCTAAAGATATTTTAGAGGAAATAAATTTTGACATCAAAAAACTAAAGTTGGCTAACCAGACGATTAACAAATATTTGAAAGTGATTTTGAAAGAAATTGGGATTGATACGATCATGATTGATTATAGTTATTCACTGACTGCTGAAAGAACGGAACAGGATTTACCAAAATATGAATTGGTTTCTTTTCATTCGGGGCGAGATACTTTTATAACAAGTTGTTTGATTGCTGGTATTGATGTTCCAACGGTCATGAGTTGGAGCGGACACAGCAAATACGAAACGTTTAAAAAATATATCCGGTTATCAGAGAATTATTTGAAAACTCAGCAGCGTAAGGCCGACAGGTTTTTCAATCAGTTTAAATTACCGAAACACATAAAAGCATGACAAAGTCCTATGCTGAGATATTTTTCAGCAAGGGTTACGATTCCAAAGGCGATGCACTCAAGGCACGGCACAAACGAAAGGTGAATTATCTTGGCGAACCGATTAAGGTTAAAGTCAAAATTGAAAGACCGTCTTCGTGACGGTTTTTTTGTACCTTGTATTAAGTTTAGAATGCAATCTAAATGATCAGTGATCCGCTTCGGAATACAAATTCGAGGCCTTACCAGAACTTCACCGTAAACAGCTTACGTTATGGCAATGGTCATCACTTTGCTTCTGATTTTTTTAATAATCAGAGAAAGCAACAAGCGTCCTAAGTAATAGGTAAGGCGTTCTGCATTTCTCAAGACCAGTTATTTTTTTACTGGTCTTTTTCATTTACAGTGGAGGATTCCGTTTCTAACTTTTTGGATGTTGCTTGATCTTGAGCCGCATCAACTCTAATCATGGAATATACTCTAAAACCGAAAACTAAAATTAGTATCATTCCCGATGCGAAGGCATGGTTAAATGAATACAGACTTGAAAAATTGTCCTTCACAACGGTGCAGTATAGTATATATAACGAGGTAAATGCAGCGGTAGCCTTCGAAGCTACTTTGTTGACAAGTAGAGCAATTTCGACCTTAGTGTCATGATTGTACTTTATGTTTTTAGAACGGAAAAGTTTTACAAATGTGTAAAGTATTAACGTTATCGAATCACAAGTCATAACCAATGCAAAAGTGATGAAAACAAAAAAGACCAAATATGCACCCAAGTAGTATTTGAAAATGATTGCCTGAAAGACATTATTCGATTGATCTAAATTATAATTTGATAATCCAAAAATATATAACGTGAGCTGCAAACAAGAAATGATTAACACCGTGTCTGCAACAATTGTAATTCTTTTGGCTTTAGACCGTCCATCTTCATTAAAGATGAAAAGAGAAATCAGTTTCTCCATTTTTTAAAAAGATTTATTCAAAACAAAGATTTACCACTATTTGAACATCTTATTAATGCTGAATATTTGTTCGCATTGCCGTCCGGTAAATTCAAACCGGAGTTTGTACAGGTACTCGTTGTGGTTGATCAAAATCTGTTCTTCAACCGAAATGTTTTTCACGAAATAGTTTAGTCCGTCAACGGTAATCGCATTTGATTGAAGGTGCTGTCGTCTTTTATTTAACTGTCGCACATCTTCAAAAGTTAACCCACTTTGTATTTGGCTAATTTTTCTTGCAACGGTCTCGATAATCTTGTCGGCAATGTTTTTTGTTTTCATTCTGCGAAGTTAGGAATAGAGTTAGGATTTTTTGCAACAGATTTATTCCTGTTTTTTTCCGGTCACGATAAACCGAACCAATTTATTGAACGTTGGATGTGCCTCGTTGCGGCAAAGGATTTTGTTGAGAACCGGATTGATAACAGTGTTTCCAAATAAGTAGAAGTGACTAAGTTCTGAATTATCGTGACCCGATCTTAGTAGCTGCGGGTCTTTCCTATACTCGTTGAACTTTGCTTTCCAGCCCTTGCGATCAAAACCAAAGTGTTCGTGCAGGTAATTCCAGATTAGTTTGATGTGATGTTCATGAAATTCGTTTTCGGGTTGATTGGTCATTGCTCCGATTTATATATTTAGTTTCCCCCTGTCGTTAGTGTGTTTGTCAATCCATTCTGTTAGACATTCAAGTGCTTCTTTAACAGTCTCAATATAGTCCCTAAATGTTATGCCTGTTTCTTGTCCTATTTTTTTTGGGACTATCAAAAAATTGCTGGCAGGTTCACCACCGTGTACAGCCATTCTCAAAGGAATTTTGTTTGTACTTGTTGTGGCACTGGATATTTCAAATTTTAAAAGTGCTGTTGCCAACTCTTTTGGCATATACAAGTTGTTTCGAAGTTGATACAATTTTTTTGTTGCCGTAGAATAGTTATTAAAATCGATGCCAAGAACTAAATCTAAGTATCTGGTGTGTACTGGTTCGCTCAAAAGTTTTTCAAATATATCAGTTGAGAATCCCAAGAATGCGACATCGATCATACTGTCGTTATCATCATACACGCCAACATTAAAATTGATCGACTTCAATTCTGCTAAGTATTCGGTGACGATCTGATATTGTTGTTCCTTAAACTTTTTATTGAGTCCTAAATCTTTATAAATGTAATATCCAACAAGTACCGTGATCACTCCGGTAATTGCTGTTATCGCTTCTGCACTTGAACTAATTGCGTCCTTGAGATTTGCTGTTGTTCCAATAAAGTAACTAATAATAAGAGTACAGCAGGCGATTGTTACAATCGTAAATATCCAAGGTTTCATAGTTGAATTCGTTTTCTTTTATTTCAGTTTTAGGATTTTCTTGATCTTAGCCTTGTGTTCAGGGCTGCACTTTTTCAAGATTGCTTTTTTGGTCTCTTCACTAATGCCCTTTTCGGTGATCCAGTTTTCAATATTTAATTTGAATGAGTTCTGATCATGCACATGGAGAATCCTTCCATCGCTATAAAAGTGATAGTCATTGTCCCATCCATTGGGGGGACTGAGGCTAACCATACATATTACTTTGTCATCAGTTTTCTTTGCCATAGGGTCGAATTACGGTAATACTTTTTTGTCCTGAAAGTCAATGTGTTACATTTATTTTCAATTTCAATTCAAGATTTTGCCCTGTAAGCCGTATATGTATATAGAGGGGCAACCCTTCGGTTCAAGTTATTTGGTGATCGTTTTCGAAGACGGTCACCATTATCAAATAGCTTGAAGCAATAACTTGAACACAAAACCAATCTTGACTTCTTAAAATAATTGGGTTTCGATCTACGGGTTCAGCCTGATGACTGATGAACGTCATCAAAAAAACTGTGGGTATTATTAGTCTAATGCAGTATTGGGTAATTGGATTACCAGATTATTTCAATTCGTTTTGAGATAGTTTAATTAGGGAAGCGGATACTGTATGAATGATAACTTTCGAACTAAATCCTATTTGATTCTTAGAGGGTTGATAAAATAGGTTCATGCAACTTCACCGTAAGGTGAATCTCAATAATGTTCAACTGTTAATCACCTTTCAAGTAGAGGATGACTAATCGAATGCCAAACTCCTTATCAGAATCATCATTGAATCTTATTACAATGTAAATGATATTGAAGTATAAACTGTTAAATACTTATTCCTACTTTCTTCTTATTAGGGAGTTGCAGATAAGTAGAACCCTCTTATTGTATTTATTATTTTAACCTGGGATTTATTATTCCTGAATTAGGTAGTGATTTTAAAATCTCATTACAAACAAAGTTGAGATAGTCCTTAGCCGTTTCGATGTACTCATAGATAAATTTACAATCAGTAATTTCTATCTCAATTATTTCTTCGAACCTATCTAACCTTACGTTTTTCATCTTGTCGATCTTCTTTATCAAATCAGATTTCTTATTTAGAATAAACGCCTGTTCATGTACAAACAGGTTTCTAATTTCGGAATGATCCCACAATGAAGCCCATTGTTTTTTTCTTGGTTTAAGATTCAGCTTAAGAATCTTAGAAACGAAGTGATGATACTTCTGTATGTATGAATTTATCTCAACTAGTTCCTCGTGCTTATAATCGATGCCAGCAATTTCACTGATGGTCTTGAACTGGTATTCGAAAAACGATACACATGAGATGAATGTCGAGTTAAAGAGTATTGATTGAAGTTTAATTCTTAAATCGCTTTGCATGTTCAAAGAACTTCCGTTGCCCCAACCTAATGGTAAATCGGCTTCTAATTTTTTTGATCTGTCGATGTGCCAATCGTCAAGTAAGTCAGTTGTTTGACTGGTGTATTTGTGAAGTGCGCTGAATCCGTTTGCGATATGCAAGGGCATGGATTCCAATAGAACTCTTGTGTTAAATGCCTGTAAGTTGTTCATCTGAATTTAAGAATAAAAGCGTAGCAACTACGTTGACTCTTAATTAAGGGTTACATGAAAAGCGTACTTTTTTGTAACATTCAGACCATTTTTTACGTATATATGCTTATAAAGAAAAAAGTCTCAGTGCAGGAACACTGAGACTTCAATTTTTAACAACACTTTAAACAAAGTCGCCTATGAATAAAATGCTCGTTGTCGTTTTCTATAACAGTACAAACGTAGCACATCAATTTATAGTTACCAAACTTAGATAAGTTTTCTTCCGGTAACTACCAGCAGTTTGATCTATCACTGCGGGGTTCTCACAGATCAGGGCACACATCCAGTATGCTACCCTATTTATAATAGCGGGACTGGAATTACTTTGTAAATCGAAAAATTTATGGGCAGAATCCCAAAACCAAAAAAGAAAGAAGAACCCGTTGAAGAACTGTCATTGATTGATCAGGTCTTTGAACTCATTAGTGAGTTCCGTGCAAAGTGCAAAAACCTAAACGAGAAGCAATTGACAGAATTGATCTCGAAGGTTGGCATTGTCGAAGCACGGAAATGTTTGAGTAAACCTTGCGCTCGTATAATCGATTGTTTAATGGAAAAGGCGCAAAGGAAAAACAATAAGGATTATAACCCCGACAAACCTTATCCTCAAACCAAGATTTGAGAGGGAGTTCTTAAAGTAAGTTTCAACGCTATGCAAAGGCGATTTGCATAGCGTTTTTTTATTGAAAAATATTTTTTTCAAAAACGTGTCTTTTGCTCGTCCGGTTTAGTAGGTATTATAAAGATACTTATGGATCATGTACTATCAGCACAAACGCAAACGGTAATCAACAGCGTGATTGACCGTTGTCTAACCACAGGACTTTCGATTGAATTGCTTGGTCAACAGTTGACCAAGGATCAACTGGTCAACTACATTAGCACCACGTCAAGAGCCTTGCTTGAGACCCAAATAGCAAATAGATCATTAGCAAAGTCATTGGTTTGCTTCCTTCACGAATTAAATAAATGTGGTGGGAGAGAACATTACCAGATCATTCGTGATCGGGTGAAGAGCGATTATAATATGACCGTGAACGATTATTCGTCCCTTCGTTATTGGGGATTGATCACTCCAATCGACTTCGAAGATCAAACGGGATTCTGGAAGATAACCGAAGACGGTAACAAATTCCTCAACAATGAATCACGATTGCCAAAGAATGTAAGTGTACACAATAACCGTGTGATAAAGCGAAGCAACGAATTGGTTGGGATAACTGACTTTGATGATCTTGATTTTGTGGGCTATCAGAAAATCAAAAAGCAATTAGCTGCGACAATATGAAATTCAAAATATATATGGATGACCAAAGACACGACTATGAGACTGCTTCCGACTACATGGAGAAACTCAAACACCGTTACAAGTTGAAGAACTAAAAGAAAGGATCAACAGGTTACACAATCAGAATATTTGTGATCTGCTTTTTATACAGAATTACTTTATTACTAATAAATAAAAAATGATAACTGGAATAACAGGAGGGCACACGGGAGTAACCGCAACCTATGCAAGGTTTTTAATCGATGATATAGAATCGACAATATTTATAACCGGAAAAACAGACAACGGAAAAGTTGAAACTGCTGAGTTTAAAATCGAAGGCGATATGTATTTATTTATTGTTGACAGACGAAAATCTGATTCTCATAAATTGCGGTTAAGTAGTAATAACTACTACTTGAATTCTAAAGAAGAAGAACCTAAATCTTTTTGGGAAAAACTTGACGACCTATTCGAATAACATTTATTACTAAATGAAACTTAATGGAAGAAATAGAATTGGAAATTAATGTTCATCAAGTTGATGAATTTATAAAGTGCCTTGAAAGAATCGGGTTCGCCCCTGTTCAGGATAACCTTAACCCTGAACAGATGAACGGTGAAAATTCCGAAGGCAGAATTAAAGAAACAGCGTGAGTTATATAATCAAATTTGTACTGGTACAACATTTACAGAGGAGTTTATTGATAAGGTTTATGAAGAGTTCAATCCTGCGATTGCAGATAACTTGAGTGAGAACGGTGTGTATTTCACTCCACCGGATTACGCTTACGATGTAGCATTGTTTGCCTATCGTCATGGGCACGTACTTGATTTGTGTTCAGGTATTGGAATGTTGACAAGGGCTTTGCACGTTCGAGATCACTATGACAAGAATATCAAGTCATACACGGCCATTGAACTAAACCCAAAATTTGTTGAGATCGGTAAAAAATTAATGCCAGATGTGAACTGGATTTGCGCTGATGTTTATGATAAGAATTTACTTGATAGTCTGGTAAAGGATTTACCTGACAAACGATTTGATCTTATTATTTCGAATCCGCCATTTGGACATGACCAAGTAGATAAATCAAAATACAACTGGCTGAACTTTACTGGTCAGCGTGACCTGATGGCAGTTGAGATTTGCTTGCGGTATGCAAAGAACGGGTACTTCATTCTTCCATCTGGATCAGTACCATTCAGCTTTTCAGGTCGTCCATATTATGAAGACAAACCAGATCGTTACTCTCAGAAAGTGAAGCGGTTCTTGAAGGCGAACAAAGAACTAAAATTCAACATGACATGCGATGCAATTGATTCAACTGTTTATAGTGAGTGGATGAACCTGGGAAAGATCGGAACAGAAGCAGTTAACATCGATATATATCCGTGGTCATTGTATTTGGAATCGGATTCCATTACAGAAAAAATAAAAGAGAAATAACCTTAGATGAAGCCTTATGGAAAGTGAAATATTGGACAGATGTACAGGAACAACTTGTAGTTGATTTTAATAACGAACGAGATTTGAATAAGCGAAATGTCATATATAACCGACTTAGACCAGCATTGTTAAAAATGTACGAGATCATTCTCAGAAGGTATTTCAAGAACTTTATTCATCTCGCTAATGCAGAATTAATCAGCGATTGTGAATCATATCTACTTGAATATTCAATCCCAAAGTTTGATCCGACAAAGGCAAAAGCCTATTCATTAATAGGCACATCAGCGAAACACTATTACAGTTCGTTGTTCTTAAAAATAGAACGACATAACGTAACTACACCTCTTTGTCTGGATGATGAAAATAGTAGCGGACATGATGTGATTGATCCGTCAATCACACTACATGACCAGAGCGACAACTACCAGTTTTTGAAGTTGAAGGCGAAAAACAGGCTAAGTGTACTTCTTCAAACGAAAGGTTTGACAGAAGAGCGAAAGAAGATATATGAGACGATCAACGATTTGATTGATCAATCAAACTACACACGTTATTACAGCTCTTACTATTTATTAGCAAGAACCAAGTACAGTCAAAAAAAACTTTATCGGTATTTAAAGGAGGAGGGGATGGAGGGTCTGATGTTTATCTATAAACGATATGACCTTGAATTTTATCAACGAAAAATTGAAGAATATAAAAAGAAGCACAAGATCAATGACAATAATAAACATCTGCACAAGGATTTTGTGAAAGAAGCCCTGAATAACCTAAACGTAACAGAAAAGAAAATTGAAAGAGAAAATAAAGTCCAAGACGCTGCCCTCAAACGGACGATTAAAAAGAAAGCAAGACAAAATAACCTTAAAGCAGTTTATTCAGATTTGGGATGACATTTTTAACGGAAGGTTTTGAAATACTTTTATTGGTAATAGGAGCGGGGGCATTCGCTTACGAAATGGTGTACAGCGACATATCATCCATAATAAAGCGATTCTTTTTCCTTGATAAGGAGAACGTGTTTGTGAAATGGTCAGCGAGTCCCAAAGTATGGTTCAAAGTGTTTGGTAAGTGGTCTTTGCTATTTCTTTGGTTGATTATTCCAATTGTCGTCTTATCAAAAGCCCACCGTTTTCTGTTCAAGGTTCTTTGGTGTCTTTATTGTTCGACCTTTTGGCTATCGCTAACGGTCGCCTTGTTATTAGGCAATGCCTTTCTGAGTTCAATCCTGATCAGTTCAACGGCTATGTTCTTTGCCGGAGTGTATAACCTTATTCGAAAGTATGCTGCGTGATGACTGGTTTAACGATTGCCCAATTTGATTGCTTCTATTCTTCGAATTACTCTTATTTGGAGAAGGAGGTTTGTAAATATTCAGACAGCGACTTACTCCATGATGTCTATTTGAATTTACGGCAACGGATAACAGGTGTCACGATCACCTCAAATGTTATGGGGTATTTTCTTCGAAGTCTTAAGAATCATTTTATTAATGAAAAGAAGAAGAATCCGACAACGGTGAACATTGATGAGGTTGATCAATCAGATATTGAAGAAGATTTCACAAACAATCAAGAATATTACAATCAACTCGATAACTACACACGATATTTATTCAGGTTCGTTGAGTCCCGCTACAATGACAAACACCAACATGTGTACAAATCATACTATCTCACGGAGAAAGCAACGTACAAGGACATAAGCGAACGAACTGGATTCAGTTATTCAACAGTTGAGCAGTACGTCCAGAAAATAAATCGGGACATCAAAAAGAACTTCAACGGGTGGTTGAAAAAGGAACAACTACGGGAGAGAAGAAGATTGCGCCTTCAACTTGGGAAAGTGTCTTGTTAGTATGGAGGAGATCAAAACCCTTTTAAGTAAACCGTTTGCTTTTGACAAGTACAACGCATACAAACAGGCTTGGTTGACGATCACCGGACAACCGTATTCGGGTTGTGATTGTAGTAAAATTGATTTGTATAATAAATTAAAACAGCTGATAAGAAAATGAACACCAAACCAAAGCATAGAGTGAACGGGAAGTTTGCGAAGAAGACGATCACCGAATCGATGAACATTGAGGTACTTCAACAACAGATATTAGACGGGTATAATGACGTGGAACAGATCACGGAGGCATTCAATTATTTGTATCCTGATCGTAAGCATGAATTATTGAGTTACCCCTATAAACGAAAAATGGTTTTCCTATTCGGCAAGTATAACTAACCAGCACCCGCTGGTTTTTTTCGCCCGTTGATTTAGGATGAAATAAAACTGACCTGATAGTTCGAAAACGGATTGGATGATCAAGTAAGAAATGTAAACGGATTGAAGAGCCGACAACGGATGCCCGACACTCCGTTGACGAAAAGAAAATAAAATACTGTACCGAAAATGGAATTGATAAAAGAGCCGGATGAAAAAAATGAACTGACTGCCGTTGCCGAACCAAAATCGGAAAGCGTACCAGATTTAATAAAAGCAAGCGATTACACGGTCGTTGAAAGACGAAAGTGGGTGATGGATCAATACCTTTCTGGTCGTTATCCCTATGAGATCGCTGATGAGTATATGACCGTTTACGGATTAACTAAACATAGCTATGACGCTGATGTCGTCTGGGTCAATCAACAACTAAAGAAGAGGGGAGAACAGGACATTGAGAAGATCGTTGAACGCCATACAGACATGTATTACCACGTTTATAGGTTGGCATTGGAGAAGAAGGACTATCGTAGTGCAACGAATGTATTGAGGAACGTGGAAGACCTGTACAAGCTACACAAACCGACAACGGGAGCACTGCACTTGACGAACAAGACGACAACGAATTACAACCTGTCTAACTTATCATTCGACCAGATCAAGGAACTACTGGACAAGGGCGAACAGGTGATTGACATCACGCCAAAAACCTGATGAAGAAAATTCTGTCCGTTGTCGTTCGTGCAGAATGTTCTTTACAACGAAATGAATTTAACATAATGCAAGATATAAAACGCCAATTTTTTATTTTCCCATTAATCAAGATGGAATCGCACTATATGAAGTGTTATGATAACACACTTGCTAAGAAAAGTAGAAGAGAATAAAATTCGGATCATCGATTCCAGCGAATTTAGAAATCAAACAGAACAATGTTCTGAATTTCGACAACGGCAACGGCTGTTTTTGATCAAGCGAAACGAATAATCTTCTGTTCGTGCTATTCATATTTTGACTTCGGCAACGGCATGACAATTTAGTCAATGGGAAAATTCCCAAACAGATTCCACGTAAATTTTTTTGGTCGGGTCGAGTTGACTCCGTTTTCGTGATCTCAACCTCAGCAGATTTCGGGTTATAAAATTTTATAAAATTTTCAGATTCCTAATTCGTCTTTAAGTATTTTGATTTGACCGTCCAGACCACCACTTGGCATGTCAATCGAATCGAGAAATTCTTTCATTGCCAGTAGATGTTTTAAGTCGGCAGTCCTTGCGGCTTTGTAACTGCCATCCGTTGGCGAAGAATGATGGTCTTTTACGGCTTGACGGTGCTCACCAAGTTTTGTGAGCATTTCGTCCATTAACAGTAGTTGTTCTTCTTTTGGTTTCATACCTGCATTAAACGTAAGACCGACATCGGAAGTTAGTCAACGGATGAATATTATGTATTTTACTATCGCCATTGTCATGTCTGTGAATGGAACTAACAGACATTTTAAAAAACTCAAGAGGTGAACGGAAAAGCGAACTGATTTTACAACTTAGAAGGGAGAAGTATAGACGTTCGTTCTTCGAGTTCTTCAAAGACGCTTGTACATCTGTCTTGAAACCTGCCGAGACCTGGCAATTCAATTGGCATCATCAGTATATCTGCGATGCACTCCAAACAGAAGCCTTCCGAATGCGTGATCGACAGGCGAAGACCCGTGACATCATAATCAATTGCCCTCCATCAGTAAGTAAGTCCTCGATTGTTTCCGTTTGCCTTACTGCTTGGGTGTGGGGTTTCGTGAATCCTCATGAGACATTCATCAACATCAGTCACTCGGATGACCTGTCAATCGACTTTGCATCGCAGACAAAAGACCTGATTGAAAGCAATTGGTACAAAGAACTTTGTCCTGATATAAATATCCGTGTTGATAGTAGTTCCAAGAGTAATTTCAGAAACACCGTAGGCGGTCAACGGATTTCCATCAGTATGATGGCAGGGGTAACTGGTCATCATGCGAACTGGATTGTACTTGATGATTATCTGGACGCTAAAAGTGTAAGCGACATCAAACTTGAAACTGCTCAACGGATTTACCGTGAATCGATTTTCAACCGTCTTTCTAATCCAAAGGTCAACGTCCGTGTTCTTATTGGTCAGAGATTATCGGATAAAGACCTCTATTCATTTTTATTAAGCAGTAACAAGGATAAGTACTTCCACATCTGCTTGCCGATGGAGTTAACCGATGACGTTCATCCGGTTGAACTCCGTCAGCATTACGTCAACGGTGTTCTTTGGGATGATCGGTTTCCAAGAACATCATTCTCCGACCTGACAGACAGTGACCAAGTATTCGCAACTCAGTACAACCAGTCTCCAGCACCATTAGGAGGTGGGATTATCAAGAAAGACTGGATCGACATTGTTGAAAGTTCACCGTTGACCGATTATCATCTGTTTGTCGATCCTGCGTACACCAGTAAAAAGTCAAATGATCCGAGTTGCATCTCCGTTGTCGGCAATTTCAATAACACGTTGTTCGCAAAAGATTGTTACCAAGTGTGGTTGGAATTCCCCGATCTGGTAAAGAAGATTCAAGAAATCGTAAAGGGTCTTAACAGTCCATCAACTAAAATCTACATCGAACCGAAAGCGTCAGGCAAAAGTATCGCTCAACAACTCAAGGTCGAGTCTATGCTAAACGTTATCGAACTCCCACAAGGCAACGACAGTAAAGCCGTTCGCCTTAATGCCATCAGTCCCAAACTTGAAAGTCGAAGAGTGAAGTTTGTTCGAGGTGGATGGAATGACAACGCCCTATATGAATTAACAACTTTTCCGAATGCACGTCATGACGATTTTGTCGATACGTTGATCATGTCCGTTAACAAACTGCTAAGTGCCGGAGGAAAATTCTCCTACTACATGTGATCAATTAGAGTTCTTTTTTAAAAACCTCATAGTACTTCCTAAAGTTTGGTTGTCTAAGAAGGTGAACAAACTGAATCTCACTAAATGGGTCTTTATATCTTAGGAATGGAAAGTAAAACATGGTGTCATCAAAATCATTGTTTTCAATCAACCAGAAATATTCGTCAACTAACACTTCCTTTATTCTCTTCTTTAAATATTTCTTATCATCGTCAACGAGATTTGAACTGTTAATGTCGTCAATGAATTCAACAACGGCTTTCAAATCCCACAGCGTATTCGTTGCATAAGATGTCAAGCATTGCGCTAATTCATGATAGGTTCGTGATTGAAAATACTTAATGTTAGGTTTGAACCCAATATTGTTGATGTGTGAATGTAAATCGTCTTGGAATTCTGCATCCTGACTTAACGCTCTGTATATCTCCCATAGGTCATCAACCATTTTTTTTGCAGTTGCCTTTGGTCGTGCACCATAATTTGGTAGTCTTCCCGTTTTTTGGAAATCTTCTTCGATGCGTTTGAATTTTTCGTCAAAGTGTGGTTTCAAACTCTGACTCAAGATTATTTTGTTTTGCTTAATTGTGAGCGCAAGCGCATAGAAAAATAGAATTGCTGATACAACTGTGCCGATAGGTGTGATTACGTTATTAAAAATAGTCGAGTCAAATTCCAGATGAAGAATGAAGAAATATCTCGTTAGTATGTCAATCAACAACAAAACAGGTATTGAAATTAAGAGTATTGTCTTGCTGTGTTCTTTTATCCAGTTCATGACTTAGTTAATTTTCGTTCTAAGGTCAATCTTTCAGACCGTATTTGATAATTATTCTTCCTAATTCAGTTAGTTCGTATTCTGTTGGATTAATTCCGAGTTGCGCTTCTTTATCCATGATTATCAAAAGACCAAATGAACTTAGATTCTGTTCGGCAGTCGGGTTTTTCAATTCTTTCTCTCGTCTTCGTTCTTGGACGTTATCGATGCCTTGGTATGATAACAAGATCGGTAAATTCTCAATATAAACTTTCTCAAGCTGAAAGCAGAGGCTATTGAAATCCTGAACGGTTATAAATTCTTTTACCGTGTTGACAAAGAGTCGCCCGATAATTGCCGATTTCTTTTCATCATTCATCCTGTCTATTGCACTAATCAATTTTTTGATGAATGACTGTCGATCTTCTCCGAGTCTTGCAAGAAAATTATTTGTTTCTTCTTTCTTCAACTTCTTTGCCTGTGAAAGGAAAGCGTGAAGGTTGTCAACCAGAATTGCATCTCTAAATGAAGTGATAACCTGAACACCTAATCCCATCAACGATGCAACTGGTGGAATTCCTATCAATCCTAATCCAATATCAACGACCGCAAAAGTTGAGTCGGCTGCGTGTTTATTTGTCTCATCCTTTTCCATGAAACTAAATTAAATAAAAAAGCCCAACTGTCTGTTGAGGCTTTTCTGTGATTGACTATGAGGTGATTTTACTGCCAGTATAAATACGTCTGATAGTCCGACCATGTTCTCACCATAACGCAATAATGATTCTGGATGCTTCCCTGATCATTCTCCTCACGGTCTTGCTGGAAACTTTTTTCCACCACCGTTTCCAAAGTGGTTTACGGGATTTTTTGTGACCCATAACTTTTGTGTTTAAATCAGTTGACCCGTCTGGTCAACCCAAAAACCAACAATTGTGCCTTGCCGTTACCTTCGTTCAAGTCGGCTCCGAGAATCGTAGCCTAACACAATGCAAATTTCTAATTGTTCAAGAGTCTTTTCCAAGACCTCGGTCGTATTTATTATTTGAGACTCTACCCAACAATGAAAATTTTAAAAATTGATGAGACAACTTATAACATACCTACTTCATGGAATGACATCACGCTACAACAACAGATTGAAGTAGAGAAGTTGATAGACGAACATCAGGACTTCAAACAAATAGCTATACTATCAGGATACTTGAAGATCGAAGTTGATGTAATAAAGAAACTACACTTCAATACAGTAAGGAAGTTGATGAGCGAGTTACAGTTCATGCAGCAACAACTACCTGTCGAACCAGTACATGAGTTCGAGCACAGGGGAAACAAGTACTATGTAATCCCGTCCATGTTAAAAGGCGAGTTTCAGGACTTCATTTCATTTGAGCAAGTCAGGGAACAGTACAAAGACAAACCGTTTGCAGGTTTACCTTTGATGATCGCCATTCTTTGTAAAAGAGCGGATGAATCTCTTGACGATTACGACATACAAGAAAGATCGAAAGAATTCATGGACTTGCCGTTGCCAATCGCAAACGGACTAAGCACTTTTTTTTTGACCAGCGCAAAGCTGTTGAACCCCGATTACAATTCGGTTCTGCAAATGCAAGATCAGAATATCCGGCAATCGACAAACTCCATGCTGAACACGCTAAAAAATTCAGTTGGTGGGGGATTGCTTATTCGCTTGCTGAGGGTTCTATTACGAACTTACATACTGTTCTTACAAAAGATTTGGAAACGGTCTTATTCTGGTTACACATCCGAAATGAAAAGAACAACCTTGATGCAAAGGTTCAGAAGATTTTTCAGGAAGAGGCTGAGCGGAAAATGAAAATCAAGAAATAAAACCGTGAAAAGGACTACGATTAAAAGCGTGATCACACATCCTAATAGAATATAAACCAGTTTGCTATTTCCGCCATCGGGAAATTTGAAACTGTTGTTCGATATGTTAATCAAGTTGGAAATATTGATGTTCAAAAAATTGAACTTATTACCTAAATCCAACACCGGAAAGGACATGGGCTGCAGGGCCTGGCGTGTTGCCTCATGGTTCTTCTCTTGAAGATCGCTTGGCTTTGGTTTAGGCGGACGTTGTCCTTTGGGTTTCCCCTTTCCTTTCTTTAATCCTTTATCCCTTTTCATAAATCTTTCTTTTCGGGTGTTTATGTAGTCGCAATGCAAAGTTCTGTCGCTTACATAGAAATCTCTTAGGACGGGCTTGACCGCCAACGGCTAACAGCCTCAAAAGCAGCTACTTCAAAGCAAACGCTTGGTTTTTCCATAGTCAAACAGTGCTTCACTAATCGTCTAAAATTTTGAACGAACAGTTCATTTTTTTGTACTGTTCGTCTTTTTGGTCTTATGTATAGGATGACTTTAAGTCAAACCGTACAGATTTTTCATTAGGATCAAAATATTGAATGCCCTGAACAAAAATGTGGGGAGGTGTTAGATATGGGCAATCGGGCGATCCTACCTTTTTTATCAAATCAAAATAGAATTTCAACAAGGGGCAATATGACCAATATGTCCAATAGGGCATTTATTTTTCATTGCGTCTTCTAATGGAGGTCATGTCAATTGATCATGACCCTACATGAACTCAAAACCGAAATAGAAAAAATCTGTCTGTCGAATAAACATATCCGATCATTCTCCTACGGTGAAGACTTCCAATTGGCAACGGGCAAGGCTACAAAATACCCGTTGACATTCTTAGAACTCCCGTACAATCTTGATTACAGTTTTGAACAGGACAACACTAAGGGCGTTCAATTCGCTTTATTGGTTCTGTTCACATCGAAGGGCAAAGGCGATAACATCAAGTCCGAACACGAACTAATAAGTCAAGCTGAATCAATCGGTGATGGAATTACCAACGTGTTGTTTAAGACCGTGAAGGAATTCAGGGTGACCTCTGTTAACGCTCTTTCACTTCGTGAGTTCTCGGACGACAATTGTTCAGGAATGCGATTTGAAATTAAGGGATCGATGAAACGTAGTTGTAACCTCAAAGATTTTGAAAATGCGTGTTGATGGCAAGACAAGAAAACATTTTATCGAACCTCGGTTCTGATTTCACCAAACTTCTAAAGTTAACTGTTCAACAGGTTCTCAAGACCAAGATCAAGAAAGATTCAAACTTGGCTGACAGTGTTGACTTTGAATTTGGGCGGGATCAAATACTTATGTACGTGAACGATTATTACAAAGCCGTTAGCGAGGGTCGTAAGCCCAATGCAAAAAAAATTCCGGTATATGCAATTATCCAATGGCTAAAGAAAAACCGAATCGTTAGTACAAAGTATTCGGCTAACCAGCTTGCGTTTGTCATTCAAGATTCGATTTACAAAAACGGAATAACTGGCAAGCACTTCATTGACGTTGTCGAGAATTCGGTGTTGGATGTTGCCGAGGTCAAGATCGCTGACGGTCTTGAACAGGTTATAGGCGATTCATTATTCTCATCATTCACCATCAGTAAATAACATGCCTTCACTAACAGTTATAGAACCAAGCAAGATGATAGCCGGATCGAATCCGGTTGTTCTAACATTGTCAACGGCTAACAATGCCACTCCTGCAAATGCGAAGAACGTTTTCACAATTAACAACCTTCTTCATAACAACGATCAGTTGCAGATCACCCTTAGTTCTGATCTCAACGGTTACACTGCTAAGTTTTACGCACGAGATTTTCCGAACGCTGATAACTACTTCTTGACCGGAAAGGTGTTGAACAGTACAGGCGGAACGGTGATCGGAACAACGACCAAGAACCAGATCGCAAGTTCATTGGCTCAATGTCTTCAATCTGATTTGATCATTAACAAAAATTATTATGTAAACAGTTCAGGTGTGACCGTCACGCTGATAAGTAAAGAGCAATCTGGTTCTTATGCGATTACCTCGAATCAGGCTAAAGCCTATTCACCTGCCGGAACGCTAACGGCAACCGGAATCAGCATGACTGTTGTCTCTACCGGAAGTTCAAAATATTCTGGATCGTTGGTTAAAGATTATGCGCTTTATGCCGACCTGTATCTCGACAAATTTTCTGGTTACACATGGAATCAAAGTAACATAGTAACGACCAACCTCCAACGAGTCGCTGGTCTTGAACTACCATACAGTACAGACAACGTACACCAATTTGATTTTAGTAATATCCTAAGTGCTTACGTTAGTCTAAGCAAACCAGACTTCGGTTCTATATTCACAGTCAACAATTCTTACTTAAGACCGTTCTTCATTACCTACGGAGAAAACTACCCACTTGTAGCCGGAACGTTCACCAAGAAAAAAAATGAAAAAGGGAGAACGGGTATCAAGTGGGTTCTTGACGCTTCTCTTGATTATTTATCTGCCAACACCATGACCGTGTATTCCGGTCAGACAGTCGGAGGGAAATTGGCAAACGTGAAATGGTTGACCAATAGTCCAGTTCAAAAGCGCACTCATAGACAAGCAAGAGAACCATTATACATTCTCATTCCGAAGAACGCTGGTCAAATTGTTTGGGGATATGGAGATTTTAAGTTTTGGGATGGATCGACAACGACCAAACAATTTTTATACGGGTACATTAACACCACGTTTTCAAATGCCGGAGGTCTCTACTTGATTAATGCCGACTATTTCACGCTTGGCCTTTCGTCTCTTGAAACAGCGAATAAGAAGATCAAGCAATTCGATTTTTACTTGGGATATACAGGCAACACAAATTACAGTGAGAAGAAAACATTCTTGTTCGATAATACAGAAACGACTCCACGTTTTGGGGTTGCGTTCAAAAACAAACTTGGAACATTTGACACGTTCGACTTTAGAGGTTATTCCGAAACAACTATCAACCGAAGTGCAACCAATTTTACAACGCCTCTGGAAATAAATTCAGACGGCAGTCTATCGAAGGGCTACACATCAACCGCAAGCAACAATGTTCAGGCGGTTAAAAAAATCTCGGTCGACAGTGGTTGGATCAGTCAGAAAGAATTTGACTGGTTGTTAGAACTAATGTCTTCAAACTACATCTATTCATACTCAACGAACATCGATAACTCTTTGAGAATCGATTCTTTCAAATACTCGAAGTCAAATCAGGACAATCAATATTTTCTTGAATGTGTCTTCCTTCAAACGCTGTACGAAAACAATGTTGGCGTATAACCTTAATCTAAAACGACCATGAGTGAACGTAAGCAGTTTAAAAATATTGATCGATGATCGGGAGTATTTGGATTATGCGAAGCCCGATGACCTTCAACTTAAATTCAACCGGATTGTTGATGACCTCAATGACCTTTCAAAAAGATTCGGAGAATTCACGTTCACCATTTCTTTTCCGAAGACCTTAAACAATTCAAGGGTATTTGAATTCCCTGATGTAAAAGGTCGGACTAAAATATTTGTCGGGAAGCAATTCGATTGCAAGGTCATTGTCAATTCGAAAGTTCTTCTTCATGGTATTCTTGAACTGAACGGCTTTGACAACGAATACAAATGTTCTATCTACTCGAAGTTTGGACAGTTGATCGATGACCTCGGAAATAAAAAACTTTCTGATTTAACTTCATTGCCTTCGATAACCTGGGATTATGAAAAGACAATAGTAAATCATATTCGTCAGAACTACACGAGTTCGGACGACACAACTCACCAATTCCCATTTTGTTTTTATAAGACCCCGTTCATGAGCGGATGCACTTCCGACATATCGGGAGTGAATCCCGAAACCTTTTTGGCGTTCAAGTACAATTACTTTTCGTCAACGGGTGTCACAACATTCAGTACCAAGAATCCAATTTATTATCCTCAATTACCTCCGGCTATCTACTTAAAGAAAATTGTTGAAGCCGTCCTTGCTGATGCAGGTTGGAATTTGGGTGGCTCTTTCTTTAATGACTCCAACGTCAAGAAAATGGTTCTACTGTTCTCCGGCAAGAACGAACAGTATTCAAGAGCGATTATCTCAGGGGCAACGGGAACGACCTTGAACTTGAACAAGACTTTGCCAGACACGTCTCAAATAAATTTCTTAAAGTCCGTTGTCAATCTGTTCAACCTTTATTTTACGATAAACACCGAAAGTAAAACGATTTTCTTTGAGACGTTCAACGTGCTGTTTGGTGATGTTCTCAATCCTTACGACATCACGGAGAAACTAAATCTTGAAACAATTCAGGTAAACAAAAACAGAACAACAACCAAAATCACTTTCCAATCAGATGACGATAATTCTTTGACTGCTGGTTATGATCGTTCGATAAACGAAACAAATTTCACAAAACCTTTCAGTCAATATCTATCAGCAAATAGTTTATGGAAACAAATTGCATGGAATGTAACTGGTACTACCTCAAATTATTATCAGAATTCATTCTCTGATTTTTACAACAAGACAACGGGAACGGATAAGGAGATCCAACTTGTCTTTTCGCCAACGAACTTGTTCACGTATAACATTTACAACACGATCTCAATAAGCGGAACGTCTTGGACAAATCACAAGCAACCGGACGCTCATCACATGGTTTCAATTCCGTTGATCACCACGCAAACTCCGACCGACAACAAGAATAATTTTTTCTGTGATGACAAGACAACGCCAATCGTGATTGGAAACGATTTGAGTAACATGGATTATGACGGAGGTCTCAAACTTGCTTACTACTATGGGACTGTTCAATATGATGAACAGATTACTGGTACGACCAGCACGAAGTTTAAAGATTGGACTTGGTTGTATGTGGCGACTGGAACGAGCGGAACTACTGTTCTCCATTGGCATCAAATCTTTCAGGGTTTTTGGGTTCCGACTGGCTATGTAGTAACTAAGCCAACGTTCACAAAAGTTCCGATTCCGATTGCTTCGCCTTTCAAGTTGATTTCGGTTCAGGACAAGAACAATCTACTTGCTCTTTGGAATCAGGTTGATAGATCATCCGTCCTCAGTGCAGAAATCCAGTATTTATTAATGACATACTTTGTCGCTGGTAAATCTTCCGGCACTTATCCGACAACGGATTTCAGTTTGACATTTGGCGACAATGACGGTTACCAGTTTGATAATCTTTATTCGAAGTTTCACAAGAACAAATATTATCAGTTGAACAACAGCGCAACGACAACGGCAACGATGAAGATGAACGAGGTCGATTGGGACGAGATGCAGATCAACCGAACCCTGAAATACAATGGTGAACTGTATAAGTTGATCTCGATCAAGAATTATGATCCGATCAATCAGACGGCAGAGATCAATATGTTAAAGAAGATATAACCTAAAAAGTGAACGATATGAATCAGTGGCAAATAGAAGTGTTGAACTAACCCTCCAATTAAAAAATGTACAATCGGTTAGTGAATTAGAACAAACAATCAAAGACATCAACAGCGAGTTAAAACAACTCCCTGTTAGTAGTAAGGCTTTTGAAGAAATGTCTGCTTTGTCAAGAAAAGCAGATTCCCAACTAAAAGAAATCAAAGAAGACCTTCGAGGTTTTTCAGACGAGAAACAACTTGATTCAGTTGCAAAGATCGGTGGATCGTTAGCCGCTGGTTTTTCTATTGCAACGATTGCCAGTCAGGCTTTCGGAAAGCAAGCAGCCGAAGACGTACAGAAGACAATACAGGTAGCTACACAACTCACAGCCGTTGTCAGTTCGATCAAGCCATTGATGGAAGGCCTTACTTCTGCCAATCGTGCTGCATTCGTTCAATACATTGACGGCTTCAAGCAGTCGGCTCTCTATGCAAAATTATTCGGTGACAGTGCGAAGACAGCTTTGACTTTGACAGGCATTGGTCTTGCGATCATCGCCATCGGACTGTTAATCGAGAATTGGGAGAAGGTTAAGGATGCAGTCGGAAGTTTTACCGATGCGCTCGGTTTGACCAATGTTGCTCAGGAGAAAGTCTTTACTGCCCAACAGAAAAATATTGATCTGGCGAAAAAAGGTTTAGAAAGTTTAAATCACTCAATCGAAAACCAGATCGCTTTATTAACCGCACAAGGGAATAAGGAATCACAAATATTCAATCTAAGAAGATCAAATCTTCAACAACAGTTAGCAGTAACCAAATCACAACTTGAACTCGACAACAAAAGGTTAGCTTCGGTTCAAGAGGAATTAGTTGCAGCAGTTAAACGAAATATTGCACTTGGTCAGTTAGCAGTTTTGACAAACATCTTTGGCGGATCGATTGAAGACGCTGCAAAGAAATCCGGGGACTTAAACAAACAGATCAAAGCCAACGAACAAACAATTGCTGACCTCAACAATCAGTTAAACATTCTTTCAGCCAACGAAGACAACTACAATAAGAAAGTTGCAAAGGATTTAGCGGACAAGGCAAAGACCGAGTCGAAACAAAGAGCCGATGACGAGAAGGCAAGCAAAGACGATCTTGAAAAGTTCCTTGCTCAAGTAGCTGCAAGAAATCAGGCGAAAGCAAAAGCAGAAAAGGAAGCGGCTGACAACATCGCACAACTTCGAATCGATGCCCTTGCAGATGGACAACAAAAAGAACTTGCCCAATTAGACCTTGATACAAAGGAACGTGAATCAAAACTTGTTGGTAGTGACAAACAAATCGCTGAACAACGTGAGTTAATTGAAAAGGAAAGGATCGACAAGATTGTCGCTATTGAGAAGAAATATTTTGAACAATCTCAGAAGAACAAACAGGATGCAGCCAACCAACAGGCTGCAATTGATAAGAAGTTAAAAGACGATGCCGATGCTCGACTTAAGGCAGAGATCGACACGATCAACCAATATGCAAAATTGGGATTGGATGCACTGACCAAAGTAAGTCAGGCGATCACCCAAACAATAAGTCAAAACATTGCTTCGGTTCAAACTGAAATCGAAATCCAGAACAATGCTTTTCAAGAATCAACGGCTGCATTGCAAACGCTAACGGCTGAACTCAGTCAAACGCAAGGAGCAGCACATGACCAGTTATTACTTCAAATTGACGCTGAACAGAAGAAGCAAGCAGATGCACAAAAGGCAAGAGCGAAGCTCGAACAGAAGAAGGTTGACTATCAGAACAAACAGAACCTCATCACATGGGAGACAAGTTTAATTCAGGCTGCGGTTAACACGGCAATGGGTGTAACACAAGCACTTTCAAGTTCACCTCCACCGTTTTCTTATGTTCTTGCTGCAATTACCGGAGCACTTGGTGCAGTTGAGATCGGTGTGATTGCCGCTAACAAACCAAAACCAATTCCGCCTCCAACATTTGCGCAAGGTGGTTTCACTAAAGGTCTTGGATTGAAAGACAATACTGGTTATCAAGTTGCCGGAGTTGTTCATGAGAACGAGTATGTAGTACCTGAACACGTTTTGTTCTCCGATGTCGGTGCGAAGTTGGTCAACGCACTTGAGGCAATGAGAAAAGGATCATTTGCATCCGGTGGATTTAGTTCAACCGTTCCGGTCATTACCGAAAGCAAGTTCTTGAGTTTAACAGGGGATGACCTTGTTAATGCGATTCAAAAGGCAAACATCTTCGTCAGCGTTCAGGAGATCACCGACAAACAGACCAATGTGAAGGTTCTTGAATCGAGAGCGGCATTGTAAAAAATGTTATAAGGAAAAATCAACATGTCTTGTCACTAGTGTAAGGCATGGAAAAAATTAAGAGAGTTAAGTTCGATATTGATAAATCCAATCCCCTTTCAGGGGTTAGAACAATGTCGTTGGTCAGTGAACCAGCAATCGAAAGCGACTTCAAGTATTTCTCAAAAGAAAAAAAGAAGTACATCGAACTCAAGGCAACAAACTTAAAACAGGTTGTTGCAGGTCTTGCTTTAATACCTGATAAGGACATTTTAAGATTTGACAATAATGGTGAACCCTATTACGGATACTTCACCTCTGATTCAATTGAAGCAATCAGAAATGATTTTCATAAGAAGCAAATGACTTCGAACGTCAATGTTGAACATGAGCAATATACTCAAGGCTACTTAATCGAATCATTTATTATCGATTCTCCTGAATTGTTGAAAGCTGTTCAGGCGAAAGGAATTGAAGACGCAACAATCGGCTCTTGGTTCGTTGCTTACAAGATCGAAGACCCTCAAGTTTTTCAGAAAGTTGTTGACGGTGAACTGAAAGGATTTTCAGTTGAAATCTACTTGTCGAAACTCTCAAATGAAAAAGACAAGCAAAATAATTTTAATCGAATAGACGAATACATGAACAAGTTTTTAGAAAAGTTCAAAACGCTTTTGAGCGAAATGGAAAAAGCAGAAGGCGAAAAGAAAGAAATCAAATTAGCTGATGCACCAAGCGGATCAACCGCTCCAGATGCAGGTCAAAAGCAACAATCAAAATCAATTCCTGATGACATTCTACTTGAATACTCAGTGGTTGGTCAACCAGTACTGGTTATCGATGACGAAGACCCATCAAATACGTCACCCGCTCCAGAAGGTGTTTACAACCTCGACAACGGAAAGCAATTGACGGTCGATGCACAAGGCAACTTAGCAAGTATTGGTGATGCGCAATTATCGAAGCAATCAAAAGCAAAACAACCAGCTAAAGAAGTTAAGGAAGATTTCAAAAAGGAAAATGACGAATTGAAAATCGAAGTGCAAAAGTTGAAAGCTGAGATTGAAACCTTAAAGAAAGTTCCTCTTGCGACTCCAATTCAGAAAAACGAAACGGTTGAAGACTTGGCAAAGAAGAAACCTTCCAAGCCTGAACATGAAATGACGGCAAGCGAAAGAATGAGATTCAAATACGGCTTCTAATTACTTAAAAAAGATTTTTATAAACGAAATGGAAAATACAAAACAAAATTTAGCATCGACAACCAGCATTACATCAAAATACGCTGGTAAACCTTCGAAAGAATTTTTTACCCCGGCTTTGCTTGAAGCTACAACTGTTGACACAAAAGGTATTACAGTTAGAAATGACATTAACTACAAATACAATCTTCGTTCAATCGATTTGACAGGCGCAATGGGAACGGGCAAGACCTGTACGTTTACTCCGCTCTCTCAGACTACTTACGCAGAGACTCAAATTACAATGCAACCATATTGGTTGAATCAGACTGAATGTATTGATGACTACTATCAACAGGACTGGACGGACGAAATGCTTAACAGCGAAGACCTTCCAGCCGATGCAGAGCAAGCTTTGTTGATGAAGCAACAGAAATACATTCGTGCAAATTTTGAAACCAGAGTTTGGAGAGCAAATTTGACCGGAGGTACAAACTATACTCTTGCCTTGTACGATGGGTTTATCAGACAAATCAAAACTGGTTCTCCAATTGTTCAAACTGGAGTTACTATCACAGCTTCAAACGTTGTTGCTGAATTGAATAAGGTTTATAACAAGATTCCTGATGCTTTGTCAACTGTTGAATTATTGAATGACTTGATCATTTTCGTTTCTCCAACTGTTGCAAAAGCATACAAGCAAGCACAGGCAACAATGGGCTTCAATACTTCTGTTGGGGACAAGCAATTGGACTTCAACGGAATTGAATTGAAAGTCTGTGGTATCCCAACTAACATGATGGTTGCCGGAGTGAGATCAAACTTCCACATCTTGACAAATATTGACACCGAATTTGCAAGTATCAACTTAAAGAACATGTACCCTGTGAACTTCGATCGTCAAGTAAGATTCGAAGCTCATTGGAGAGAGAACGTTGGTGTTGCCAACATTCCTCAAATCGTAATGTACGGTTAATCATACTCATAAATAATCTTATTGATAAACACTTTAAATTTTTATGGGATGTTTAATAACAACGGGTATTACTTCAACCTTATGCAGTGATTCACAATTTGGTGGTCTTGCATCGGAAAGATTTTATGTACTTAATAAATCAAACTTTACTGTTAAGTACGATTCGAATTCGAATGTAACTGGCTTGACTGCTTCAAACAGCGATAAGGCTTTTGCATTCGATGCGGTTTTGGAAACAAATCAAGTTACTGAGAAATTGACGTACACAGATTACTCTAACTTTATCACTCAAACAATAAATTTTGCACTAACGAATTTGACGGCTGCAAAAAAAGCGGTCATTGAAAAATTGAGATTCGGAAAGTTCATGGTAATCGTGAAATATGATGACTCAACCTATGACATATTGGGCGATACCGGGTTAGGTCTAAAGATGACCGTTGGTGATCTTGATTCGGGGAAAAAACACACTGATGCAAAAGGGATGACTATTTCCTTTGAGGGCAGTTCAAAGAATTATTCAAAAGAAATTCCTTTCGCTGCCTTTAGTTCTTTAGTAGCATAAAAATTTTAGCCTCTCAAGCGATTGTTCAGGCTCATCAATTGTGGTGAGCCTTTTTTTATTTGCGTGTTGACCGGATTGATTTGTCTTTAAGTTGATGACTTGCGAATCGACACTCCCATATATTGATAAAATTTACTTCACGTCAGCCAATGGCTTTGACTATTCTTTAAGCGGGGAGACTGTCATTATTGATCAATCCATTTTTACCCGGTTGAATTGTTTTGATGAACAAAGTATCTTCTCAGAGAAACAGACTTACGACACGAGAGGAGTTTATTATTTAAACGAGCTTGACATCGTTTATCCTGACTTCAATAACTCTGATGGGTATTCTTTCGAAAGTGGTTGTGTGTTCCTGATGAATGCAAATAACGAATGGTACATAACAGGCCACTACACACCATTGGTACAAAACAAGTTTGAATCAAACTTGAATATTAACGAGAACAAACAACTACTTGCTTTTATTGGTAATTCCTATGATCGGGTTAGAAAGGTTTCAGTAAGCGAAGGCTGCAACTTAAATATTGTTGTTAGTACAACCGGAACAACTACTACTGGTTCAACCGATGGCCGATTTATTGTTAATACTACTGGTAATAAAGGAACTGTTTACTATTCTTTAGATGGAATAAACTTCACGACTTCAAATTCATTCACGGGTCTTGCATCAAGTACCTACACGGTAACGGTCAAGGATACTGGTTCTCTTGGTTGCATGACGACCGAATCCGTTTTTGTTGGGATTGATACCAACATGATAACCTCATTCACTCTAACTGTTGTCTAATGCCGAATTCAATTAAACTAAGTTGGCATAATCCAACATATTCATTTACTCCTCAAAGCTTCAAAATTCTGAGAACGAATCCTTACGGTCATCCATCAGGATCAACGAATACTTTCATTGTGAATAGTTCATCAGCAACGGGATACACCGACACCAATGTTGGTTTGTATGCCAGTACTGGAAAAACATATTCTTATCAAGTTGCAGTATGTGAGAACACAAACGGAGGTAAGCAACATCCATATTGTCCTGTTCAATCAATAGTGATTTCGAACTATGATCGAGTTTATAATTTAAGCGGAGTAACGAGAGGTAATGACATCTATATCTTTTGGACTAATCATAATCCTTGGACGATACCCGTAAATTCTTTCTTGATCAACAGAGTAAATCCTGTTGGTCATCCAAGCGGTTCATCAACGGTGTTTATCGTCAACAGTTCGACATTGACCGGATTCACTGACACTAATGTTGGTCAATTCTCAGGAACGTATAAATATCAAGTTGCACTTTGTACTGGTTTGAACGGTGCTGGAGGACAAGAGGTGTGTCCGTTGTTCACAATAAGCATTACAAATGCAAATTCTCCGCCATTACTTAGTATGACCGGTTCGCATACCGATACTAAATATTACGGTTCATGGGATATTGCTCCTCAACTTCATGTGAGTGGGGGAACAGGTAGCGTTACGGTTTACTATAAGGATACTATCGGAGCATCGGTCAACAATTATTCAAAAACAATCAGCTTGACCGGAGGCGTTTTCAATGTTGATCTTGATTCTCACAATTATGCTCGTGCCTTTGGCTCAACAAGTACGACATTCAAATCTCAAATAGTGGCACAATCTGGTTACACAACCGGAGGCACTATTCTAACATTTACGCTTCCACATAGATTGCAAAATCCGATTACCGGAATGAGTGCGAATCAGGTTGGGGCTGATGTCAATTTATCATGGTCACCAATTGGCAGCGATAGCGGGGCGACAACTGTTTATGGATATGCAGTCAGAAGATATTTGACAAGCGACTTTGCAGGTACAATTACAACTCTTGGTTGGACAACAGGTACAACATACACCGATGTCTCAGCACCACACGGAAATTATTCTTACTACGTTTTTGGCGCAAGTTTGAACGGAAATGATACTTCGACATTCTGTTCAGATGCTTCTAACATTACAGCAATCACAATCACATAATGAACCACGAATTAGATTTAAGCGATAGTGTTGAATTTGACATCACAGTTGAAAAAGGATTAACCCTTGATAAAACGATTACATGTTATGTTACTTCTGGTTGTACTACAACTGGTTACTTTTCATTTAGTGGCTATACAGGTTCAACGCTGATCGTAAAAAATAAAGCAAGCGATCCAACATCGCTATTGACTTTCTCAACTGTTGACGGCTCAATTATATTGGCAGACGGGAGTTTTAGATTACTAAAGTCATGGACTTTGATGAACAATCTTCAAGCGGGTAAAGAGTACTGGTATCAAATGGTATTAACCAATTCAGGAATTAAGAGAGGATTTTTAAAAGGGAATTTTATTGTCATTAACTAATGAGCAACGTCAATATAAATAATGAATCTTTAAAACTTAAAGTTGATAAGACACAACTTGCGGTCAACGTAAAGTCTGATGTTGCTCTCCTTCCGTTTACTGGTCTTTCAATTACTGCTTTCGATCAATATTCAGGTGTTACAAATACAAGAATCACGGACATTGAACACTCTTTATCGGGCATTACTGGAACACTTACTGGTGCAACGAATGGACTTTCAACAATAGGAAAAAATATTGTTCTTGGTGGTTCTTTAACTGGCAACACTTCAATAAACACGTTGACAAATGAATTGTTAATTAGTGGTGGTTCAACGGTTGACAGTACTGACAGACATATTAAGTTATATAATGATCCAGATTTCAATTACGGAGTTTCGGAAATAAGTGCAACCTCAGTTAAGATTTTTGGTACTGGCGATGGTTCAAAAATGATCATCGGAAGAGATCAAGATAATTCACGTTATGGGATCAATATTGATACAGCAGCAGGCAGCGACTTAAACGTTACGAGCAACGCTAACACATCTGGTCTTTATGTATTCGATGATAGTACTAACAAGTATGTAAACGTTTTTACTGATTTCGGAGTTATCCAAGTTGGTGACGACACTCCAAATAGTTTTTATATCTCAGATAACAGAACAGGCAGTAACCAAAGCGGTGTTGAATATGCAGCAGATTATTCACCGAATTTTACAAACAGATCATTGGTTGATAAAGGTTTTGTTAGTTCTTACGTTAGTTCACAACTAACAGGTATTACCACATCTTCAATAAGTGGTGCAACCAACGGTTTAGTTGTGCGAAATAAAAAAGTAGTGTTAGGAGGAACGCTTACAGGCGACACGGTTATAAATCTCGGTGGTGGTAAATTAACTTTCCTTGACCCCGCTTACCCTGATTACAATGTCCAAATTGGACAATATAGTTTTGAAGCAACAATAAAAAATAGTGGTGCAATTGCCCTTGATGCAACACAATTATTTTTGGCAGCACCAACAGGAGGAACTTTATATTTGGTTACAACAAACGGAAGTGTCGTTGTAACTGATACTAAAATTATATCAAGCGCAATTGCTCCAACACTTTTCCAAACTGTACTTGGTGCATCGGGATTAACTTACAGTAGTGATTATACTGCAAATTTTGTCAAAAGAAGTTTGCCCGATATTGCGTGGGTAACTGCCTACACTGCAACTCATACAGGAGGCGGTGGAACGATAACAGGTGCAACCAATGCACTAACAGTAACGGGTAACACTATTCAACTTGGTGGTGCATTGATTAAAGACACTGCTATTGATGGCAACCATATTTTAACGTTCGGTTATACAACAAAACTTAATCAATTTTATTTAGGTGCAGGTTCTTCAAATTTTGGTGCAATAACTACTAACAGCACTTATAATTACTTTGATTATCTCGTTAGCGGTACAGTTACAGGCAGATTTGGAACAACCTCGACAGGAGCGGCAATGTATGGTGGTAATGCAAATTTAACTCCTCACACTGTAATTGAAGCGGGTCTAAATTCAGCGCACTCTTTAAAGATCACAGACAACAGAACAAGCACTAATCAAAGTGGTATTGAATATAATTCTGATTACTCAGCACACTATACTCCACGTTCGTTGGTTGACAAGGGTTTTGTTACTGGAATCACTTCAACATTGGGTTCGCCTTCGATAAGAATTGTTACTGGAAGTACTTCAATTAGTTTAGCTGACCAAACCATTTTAGTTGATACGTCATTGACAGCAATCTCATTGCTATTGCCAACAAGCTCAATTCCTAATGGAAAGACATTCACTGTAAAGGATGCAACAGGGAACGCATTCTTCAACGAGATCACCCTTGATGCAACCTCACTTAACATAGATGGAACACACGATGCAGATATTAATACAAATTACGGAGCAATCACGGTCACATACAGTTCTTCATTGAATAAGTATTTAATAACATCATTTGTCAATTAATGGAGATGAACAACCTTAGTTACATAGTACTGTTTTTCCAAGCTGACAAAAGAGTTCAATCAAGTTTGTTCAACCGATTTTTGAATGAGATAATACATGTTTGCCGGGTTGTCTTGTTGACCGAATTCAGAAACAGCAATGAAACGCTCGTAAATGAGGGATCAAGCCATATTATAGAGAAACTGATTGCGTTGAATAATAAGATCAAGGAGGGGAAAGAATTCTCATTCGTTTATTCAATTGCCAGACAATTTTATTTAGATCGATTCAAGGCATTAAAACCTTTGTATGTCGATCAAGACTTTTGGTTTTTTAACGATCAGGAGGACACTAAGATCGAAGACGATTTTGAAGAAGTGAAGATCGAAACGATTGAACAATTAAGGAGAATTCAAAAGTCTTCGACTCATCCAAATTCTGAAATTGTAATTACCGCTCTTATCAACCTAATTGAAAATGAGCGGGACTATGGCCATCAGTATGCAAGTCTTTATCTGTATCGTAATACCGGACTAAGACATCTTGTTGTTTTAAAATGTTTAAGAGCAAACGGAATTAAAATTCCTGTCACAACTGACACATGGTTTGAGAAGATATTTGAAAAATACAATTCTATCAAACCAAGACCTCTAAGTTTTGAAGATTCAATTATTACGATTTGGGAAAGGGAAGCGATTGAATATTACCAAGATCGTCATGTCAGACAACGAGGTGAACATTATGAGGATCGGTATTTCAGACCTGCAACTAAGATTAGAAAGAAGACAACCAAGACCGAACTTGATGAAAGACGGGATTGGGTTGCAAGTAATTTGAAAAGTACAACATTGGAAAAGGACTATTATAAAAAATACGGATTCGGAATAACTGTCCTTCAAAAAGACAAACGTCTCGCAAAAAGAGAAATGATAACCTTAAATAACTAATAACATGAGATGTCAGGAACTACAATACAGACAATTGATCTCACAAAATTTTACAAGGCACTAAAGCCAAACATCACCACACTATCTGGAGGAATCGTCTATTTTAACTCAACGAGAGAAGACTTTGACAATGCTTTTCACTACGAACTGAATGATCTTTATCTCAAGAGTGCAGTACATGCAAACTTCGTCAATGTAAAAGCAAACCTGTTCTATGGTTCGGGTCTTTATGCAATTGATAACACCAGTTCAGGACTTACCAACACCATTTACTCATGTAACACGGTAGGGGATAGTCTTGACGATGTTTTTAAAAAATCGTGTTTCGATTATTCAAAATTCTCGGCTGCATGTTTCGAGGTCATCTACAACGCTGGAGGTGGAATCAACCAGATTCTACATGTTAATCCAGCCAACATCAGGGCAGAAGCACCGGACAAATACGGAAGAGTTCTCAACTATTATTACTCGGATACTTGGGGATTAATCGAAAACAAAAAGGATAAGCGTAAAGCCAACGACATTGCAGGGGCTATAAAGATTCCAGCGTTCAACCCGAAAAGCGGAACAACTCAAGGAAGACAGTTATTGTATGTGAAGCAATATTCAGCTTCAAATGATATTTACGCAATGCCATCTTATGTAAGTGCTCTCAACTGGATCAACCTTGATTATTTCTTGAGTGACTACCTGATCAATAAACTCAACAATGGTTATTTCATTGGTGGCTTCATGTACATTCCTTCGAACATGAGCGATGACGAGAAGGACAAATTTGTTCAGGATTATAAACGCAAACATTCAAGTTCTACCAATAGCGGTAAGGTTGTTTTCATCTTCAATGATCCATCAGCCGCAAAACCTGAATTCGTCCCGGTAAGTGATGACTTGGGTAATAGCATGTTCAAGGACTTAATCCAACAGGCTCAACTTTCAATTGCGATAGCGCATGGAGGTTCAACATCATTGTTGGGTATCGATGCGGGTAATTCATTTGGCCAAAATGCAGACGCAAACAAGTTGAATGTTGCCCGTCTTTATTTTATTGATGCAGTAGTAAAACCCGCCCAAAACATCTTGTTGAACGCAATCAATAAACTACTTGCAGTTAATCAGCTTGGTAAAGTAAGTGTCCACAATGAACCATTGAAACTTACACAACCTCCAGTTGATCTTAACGACTTGACAATTGATGAAAGAAGAGCAATTGTTTATGGACTTCCACCACTACCAGAGCCGACAAGCAATAACATTAATCCAATTCCTACTCCTCAACAATGATAAATTTAATCACAGTTGAAGACATCAGAGAAAACACATCCATAAGTAATAACATCGATGTCGAGACCCTTCAACCTTACATTAGTTCAGCCGAACAAATGCATTGTTATAGTATTCTTGGGACAGCTTTAGTAAGTGAGATTAAGAGCCAGATTTCAGGTAATACTTTGACTGATCTCAATAGCACATTGTTGAATGATTATATCAAACCGCTTTGCTGCTTCGCTACTTGGCTGGAAGCAAGCCCATTTTTGAATTACAAGACAACTGTTGCCGGAGTTGTTAAACAACATTCAGACAAGAGCGAAAGCACGTCATTGGATGAGTTTACATTCTACAGATCAGCGATCAAGGACAAGGTTGCTTTCCATGCAGACGAACTAAAAAAGTACTTGAGGATCAACAAGGATTTATATCCATTATACAGACCTGTTGACCGGACAACAACATCCTACTCAAATGGAATTTATTTAGGAAGACATTAATTAATCAAGATTAAAACTAAAATGAAAACCCAAAACACATTGAGCATAATATTCGGAACAGCATTTTCACTAATCAGTATTCCATTTGCATCGATCTTCACATCATTCGTCCTTGGTATTGTCGGGGCGATTGGTGCTTACATTGGAACAACATTTATTAAATGGATTTTTGGAAGGATTAAGAGAAAATAAAGCAAAAGTTTTTTGGGAGTTATTCCTATTTCGTTCTGCATCTTTTTTATAGTAAGGTTTATTTTTAATTCATAATAATTTTATTTATGAATGACCCATTAAATTCTATTCTCTTAGCACAGAATTTGCCAGTTATTGTAGGATTCCTAATTGTTGTTTTAGGTGGTTTGGTTGCATGGAAATTCCGAGGCAAAAAAGGCCATCCAACTTCTACGATCTCATTTGGTGAATTCACAGTTAGAACCGCAACCATCGGAATCTCCTTTGCATTTATTGGCGCATTGATCGCTATATTTGGTATCACGAATAAAGGTGATTTGAGTTATAAGATAAAATATGATAGTGCAGGAAGATCGTCTGAATTGGATATTCAGTTAAAAGCTAAAGCAGATTCAATCGCTATAGCTGATTCATTGAGCAATGTGGGGCATAAATGAAACTCAGCAAGTCAGGTCTTTATCTTTACAATACCAACATCAATGCAATAAATCCCAAAAAGATCAACGTCATCACTGCTGTGCCATCTGTGACGGTGTCTGCATCAACACTAAAGATGAGTGCAATAAATGCTTTGATAAACTTCATTAATTGTAGTCAGGACTAAAAGTAAGACTTAGTAAGAACCTTTTGAATTCGAGATCAAGACGAAATATTTTTCTTACTAACTTTCTTACTAACTTTTTAAAAACACAAAAAAACCCTGAATTCGAACTGAAAACAGGGTTTTTTCAAATTAGAGTCGGGGTGGCCAGATTCGAACTGACGATCTCTTGGTCCCAAACCAAGCGCGATACCGGGCTACGCTACACCCCGAACATTTTTTCGAGCCGCGAAGGTAGGAAAAGATTCTTATCCTCCAACAGCTTATTTTTAAAGTGATCCCGGCAAGACTCGAACCTGCAACCTGCTGCTTAGAAGGCAGCTGCTCTATCCAGTTGAGCTACGAGACCATACATTGAAAACCCCGCTCGTTTGCGGGGCTCTGCGGAGGGGGGGGGATTCGAACCCCCGGTACGGTTTGACCCGTACGACAGTTTAGCAAACTGCTGGTTTAAGCCTCTCACCCACCTCTCCGTGGTTTGCAAGGCTGCAAATATAGCAGATATTGGTTTATGGAAAGTTTACCTGCGCAAATTTTCTCTTTTCAATAAGAGCTTTCTGGTTCGAGTTCAAAATTCTCTTTCTTCGAGTCAAGGATTTTGCTTTCAAAACATTTAAGAATCCGGGCGGGAAATTTTCTAATCAGCGAATAACTATGAGTTGCCATCAGAATGGCTGTTCCGCTCTTATTGATTTGTTGGAATACTTTCAAAATATCATTGGCTACTTCAGGGTCGAGATTACCTGTAGGTTCATCAGCTATAAGAATAGTTGGTTCATTGATCATCGCACGGGCAATCACTACGCGCTGCTGCTCACCACCCGACAACTGATGTGGAAGTTTTTTCTCCACTGCACCCAAACCTACTTGCATCAATACTTCTGCCTGACGGTTTTTAATTTTCGCATTGTCACTCCAGCCTGTGGCTTTCATCACAAAAGATAGATTCTCAGAAACTGATCGATCAGGAAGCAATTGAAAATCCTGAAATACAATTCCGATTTTTCTGCGGAGATAGGGAATCTCTTTCTTCTTTATCTTCCCAAGATTAAATCCTGACACATTGATCTCACCCTGATGCAGCGGCAAGTCGGCATAAAGTGTTTTAAGCAGAGACGACTTTCCTGAGCCGGTTCTTCCTACCAGAAAAACAAATTCACCCTTATCAATGTCAACATTAATGTCATGCAATACAATGTTTTGACCTTGATAAATGGAAGCCGCTTTTACCTGGAGAACCGGATTGTTATCGAACATTTTATCCGTTTGCTTTTTTGTGGTCCGCTAAGAATTTTGCCAAGCCTATGTCGGTGAGTGGATGGTTCAATAAATCTGTGATCACTTTCAATGGACAAGTCACCACATCGGCACCAATCTCGGCACACTTCACAAGGTGAATAGTGTGTCGGATGCTGGCTGCAAGAATCTCTGTATTAAACCCGTAGTTGTTATAAATTAATCGTATTTGAGAAATCAGCTCAAGTCCATCTTGTGAAATGTCATCAAGCCTCCCGATGAACGGAGATAGATAACTTGCACCCGCTTTCGCAGCCAAGATTGCCTGGCCGGGCGAAAACACTAATGTGCAATTAGTACGGATTCCTTCACTCGTAAATTTCTTGATTGCTTTTACACCTTCTTTGATCATCGGTACTTTCACTACAATTTTGTCATCAATTTTTGCCAGTTCTTTTCCTTCGGCAATCATCCCGTCAAAATCGGTTGAGATAACTTCTGCGCTCACATTGTTGTCAACAATATTGCAGATGGCTTTGTAGTGCGCCATCACTTTTTCTTTTCCGGCAATTCCTTCTTTGGCCATGAGGGATGGATTGGTGGTAACGCCATCCAATACGCCAAGGTTGTAGGCTTCTTTAATTTCACTAAGGTTTGCTGTGTCGATGAAAAATTTCATAGTTGGTTGAGGTTCTTTTTGTGGTAAAAGTAACTTTTTTATCTCAAATGAGTCATCCGATTTGAATACGAAAGCAACACTTTTTCTTAAACTAAACGGTAATCAACTCCGTTATATTTGCGCATTTAAATCTTCTGCATGAAGCGAATACTACCTCTGCTCCTGATCTTGTTTTTTTATAAGGGCTTTTCCCAAACCAAACACACCATAAGTGGCTATATCAAAGATGCATCCAATGGTGAAGCATTGATTGGTGCCACCGTTTACATTAGAGAAAATGCAACAGGAACAACGGCCAATGCTTATGGGTTTTACTCCATCACGCTCCCATCCGGCAAGTATAAAATTGACTTTTCATTTGTTGGCTACGAGCAGATGGAAAAGGAATTTTCACTCGATGAAGATATTAAGTTTGATGTTGAATTGAAGGAGTCAGTGGCTGAACTTCAGGAAGTTGTGGTAAATGCCAAAGGAGATCCTTTAACCAAAGTGCAGAGTACTGAGATGAGTACCGCTGAGCTTGATATCAAAACCATTAAAAAGATTCCCGCTTTTCTTGGTGAAGTAGATGTAATTAAAGCCATTCAGAATGTTCCAGGTATAAGCACCGTGGGCGAAGGCGCCTCGGGCTATAATTCACGAGGAGGAAATGTGGGACAGAATCTGATTTTACTCGATGAAGCCCCGGTTTACAATTCCTCACATATGCTTGGCTTCTTTTCAGTTTTTAACCCTGATGCGGTGATAGATACAAAACTTTATAAAGGTGGAATTCCGGCAAAATATGGAGGGCGGCTTTCATCCATCCTTGACGTTCGCATGAAAGAGGGTAACAGCAAGAAGTTTGAAACAACAGGGGGCATAGGTACCATTTTCAGCCGGCTTGCTTTGGAAAGTCCGTTCGATAAAGGCAATGGGTCTTTCATAGTCGCAGCGAGAAGATCATACATTGATGTGCTGGCGCGCCCGTTTGTGAAAGTATTGAAGGATGGTGGTGCGCTCAATTTTTATGATCTCACGGCTAAAGTGAATTACAAATTTGGTGAGAACAACCGTATTTATTTGTCCGGATATTTTGGCCGTGATAATTTTTTGTTCAGCAAAAACCAAGGCTTCAGTTGGGGAAATCAAACTGCCACTGTGCGATGGAATCATTTATACAACAAGCGTCTCTTTTCAAATGTGACGGGCGTTTACAGCCAATATTCGTATGATCTTCAGTTTGGAAATAATGACCTCGATCGTTTCACTTGGAGTTCGTCCATCACCAATTATATTTTCAAACCTGAATTCACCTACTTCATTAATAGTAATAATGAATTATCTTTTGGAGGCGAGGCCATTTACTATTATTTCCTTCCCGCTAACTCTACTGCGGTAAGCAATGGTGTTGCCGTTCCGCGCAATCTGCCTAAGAAAAACAATTTAGAGACATCACTGTTCATCGGCAATAGTCAGCGGATTGGTTCTAGGGTTGCTCTTGAATATGGTTTGCGTTTCTCTTATTTCGATTACATGGGACCGGGCACCGCCTACACCTTTAACGATACAATACCAGGACGAAGAAGAACAGTAAAGTCAACGAAAGATTACAAAAACGGTGAATCGATCGTCACCTACAACAACTGGGAGCCACGCTTTTCTGCAAAGTATCAATTAACGCCAACCAGTTCCGTTAAGGCAAGTTATAATCGCATGGTTCAATATCTTCATTTGATTTCAAACACAACGGCATCCAACCCGCTCGATGTCTGGACTCCTTCGTCTAATAATATTCTTCCTGAAGTCGGAGATCAATATGCATTGGGATATTTCAGGACATTGAAAAATAACAATTGGGAGTTTTCAGTCGAATCGTATCTTCGGAAAACTCAAAACCAGATTGATTATATCAATGGTGCCGATTTGCTTATCAATGAAAAGATTGAAGGGGATTTATTAAGCGGACAGGGTAGGGCGTATGGAGTTGAATTTTATTTACACAAACGAACTGGAAGATTGAACGGTTGGGTGAGCTATACATTGGCTAAAACGGAACTTCAAACCAACGGGATCAACAACAACGATTGGTATCCAACTAGATTTGACCAACGCCACAACTTGAAGATAGCCGCCTTCTATGAAATTAATTCACGCTGGTCGGTCTCAGCGAACTTTGTGTATCTCTCCGGCACACCTTCCAACTTTCCAACTTCGCGCTATTACGAAAACGGAATCCTTGTTCCTTACAATGCCTACAATTCAAGAAACAATGTGCGCGTCCCCGACTATCATCGATTGGATGTTGCTTTCCGGTTGGAGGGTAAGAAGACTAAAAACGGGAAGCCGCGGAAGAATCATGATTATTGGGTATTCTCGATTTATAATCTTTATGCGCATCAAAATCCGTTCTCTATTTATTTTCAGCAGAACGATCAACGTGTAGCGCCTAATCAAGCAGCACAGACGCAGGCAAAACAAGTGACCATTATCGGTTCATTTGTTCCTTCTTTTTCTTACAACTTTAACTTCTGAGCTAATGAAAAGTGTGATGAAATACTTCAAAGCTTTATCGATCATATTTCCTTCTATTTTACTTTTCTCTTGCGAGAAAGTAATCAATCCTGAATTAGAGCAGGCTGATCCTGTGCTGGTGGTGGATGCGTGGATCAATGATAAGCCAGAAACTCAGACAGTGAAAATTACCTATACACAACCTTATTTTGATTCTTCGTTACCGGAAGGCGTTAGTGGTGCAGCCGTTTCTATCACCGATGACCTTGGGACAATTTATCTCTTTGATGAGAATCCTACGGATAAGGGAAATTATCAATGGATACCGTCAGTCGGGCAAACTTTCGGAGCAGTTGGAAGAAAGTACAAACTGACCGTCTTGTTAAACGGAGAGACATTTGAGTCCAACTCGGCAATGAAACGCACCACAGCGGTTGACAGCATTACCTTTTCTGCAGAACAAGTTCGCGCTGCCTATCCGGATGGATCAACGGTAGCAGAATTTTGGGGAACTGATCAGCCGGGAGCGGGAGATGCCTATTGGATTCGAACTTATAAAAATGGAATGCTCCTGAACAGGCCCAGCGAGATCAGCCTTGCATTTGATTCAGGGTTTTCTCCAGGAGGTGATTTTGATGGTATTCCATTTATAGCACCAGTGAGACGTTCCGTAAATGCGATGGATAAAGACCCGAAGGATGACACTAAAATGCTTGCTCCACTCGCTGCCGGAGATTCTATTTATGTGGAAGTTCATTCGCTTACCCGAGAAGCATTTGACCACGTAACTCAACTTAAAACAATGGCCAACCGGAATGGTGGATTCGGAGAATTATTTGCCAAGCCGCTTGCCAATATTTCAACCAATATTCAAAATCAAAATGCGAGTGGAAGTAAGGTAGTTGGGTTCTTCTGTGTTTCAGCAGTGAAAGGAAATGGCAAAAAGTACGTGAAGTGAGGAATAATGAATTTAGAATTTAGGAGTAAGAATATAGGATATAGAATGAGTTAGAATGTTATTGATTGAATTGGGTAGAACCAAGACGTAAGGGGAATCATAAGAACAGAAAGACGAGATAGAAAATCAGTGATAAAAAAAGTGGCAAACTAACATCGCACCGCTACAACCGCCTACCCTTGCTACCTTCCGATCCTGGGGGAGTTCAGCAGGAGCTGGTCGTGCCAGTTTGCCGCTGCAAAAATAATAGAATCTGTGAGACTTGATTAGTTACCTGTAAATATAAAAGTCCAGTTTCCGGTAACAACTCCTGTTCTTGGATTAGTATAGCCAGTTCCTGAAAAATTAAAACTAACTGTCAATTTAGTTCCATCAATTACATAAGTAATCAATGCCCCATCATCACGCGTGATGGATTTAGTTGGGTCGGTTCCAAACTGCCAGCTACCGTTTTTTTTCCAAGGGCTGAGTTGTGGTCTTCCAGCCAAGGTGTAGGTATAAGTGGAGGCATTTCCTTTTGTTCCTGAGATTGTTAAAGTCATAGGACCGGGATCAGAGGTTCCTGTTGTTGTACCAGCTAAGTATTCTGGAGTTCTATCATTTCCATCAAGTACAACAGAATTAGATGCCGAAGCAATGGTCCATGTCTTTGATAACTTGGTGAACTGTTGATCTGCTACCGGCTCTGGAGTTGAACCGCCACCACCACAACTGCTGAAAAATAACAGGCTTCCTACTGAGCCAAGAACAAAAAGGTAACGTAATGCTTTCATTTGTATGCTTTAAAGTCGTGTTAAACTTAATAAATTCAATTGCATTTAAAAAATACAGGTGCGAAAATCCTGATTTTTGGTTTAATCTGATTGGGAAATGCTTTTGTAACCCTTACTTGTATCTTAAAATCTCAATTGGGTAGGCAGAGTTTGGATATTCATGGCTTTGGTTCGATGCGATGATGATAGTAGTTTTCGGAGAAACAAATTTCAACTGCATTTGATACCAGTCAATCGATCTGCTGTCCATGTTGGTACAAGGCTCATCCAGGAACAATAGATCACCGGTTGAATAAAGAGCCAGGCCGACTTTTAATCTTTGCTTCATCCCCGAAGAAAATGAGCCGACAAATTTATTGGCCGCATTTTTCAATTCAAGCCGATCGAGAAATTCGCTCAATGTTATCGTGCATTTTTTGAATTTAAAATGAAAATGAATCATCTCATTCAAGGTGAACTCATCAATCAAGTCTTGATAGGGAGCGCAGATTGCAAACTGTCGATAGACTTCAGCGGCTGCCACTTCAGTGCTTGAATTCAGGTATTTGATAGACCCTTCACTTTGGGGAGTAATCCCCGTAAGTATCTGAAGCAATGTTGATTTTCCTGACCCATTCGGCCCAAGAATCACGTATTGCTTTCCTTCTTCAGAAGTAAAATTAAAATTTTTGAAAACCCATTCGCGATTAAAACGCTTGCCCAGATTTTGAGCAACTATCCTCATTCGAAATTGGCAGAGCCGGATGAAAAACCTTTCATGATTCCTCTTTCTGAAGCGCGAATGAAATTGACAATGTAGTCCCGTTCAGGGCTTTGTGAAAGTTCTTTCTCAACAAGGTCAAGTGCTTTTGAATTGTTCAATCCTTTCAAAAAGATGAAGCGGTATATTTCCTGGATCTCTGAAATTTTCTCTGAGTCAAATCCTCTTCTCCGTAAGCCAATTGTATTGATGCCACAGTAGGTGAGAGGCTCGCGCGCTGCTTTTGTGTATGGAGGAATATCTTTTCGAACCAGGCTTCCCCCGGATACCATCACGTGCGCTCCCACTTTTACAAATTGATGAACTGCACTTGCTCCTCCAATGATTGCCCAATCTTCGATGGTCACATGCCCAGCTACCTGCACAGCATTTACCAGTACGCAATTATTACCGATTGTGCAGTCGTGTGCCACGTGAACGTATGCCATCAGAAGACAATTCTTTCCGATCACGGTTTTCAATTTATCAGTAGTGCCACGGCTGATGGTTACAAATTCCCTGATAGAAGTGTTGTCACCGATAAAGGTTTCGGTTTTTTCACCGGCAAATTTTAAATCTTGAGGAACAGAAGAGACCGATGCACCTGGATACACTTTTACGTTTTTGCCAAGTCGTGAACCCTCCCAGATTACCGCATTAGGACCGATCCAACAGCCATCACCAATCTCTACATCACCTTTTACGGTCGCAAAAGGTTCGATCGTTACGTTGTTACCAATTTTAGCGTCCGGGTGGACGTTTGCTAGGGGATATTGACTCATAAATCTTTTCTCACGATGCTGGCGGTCATAGTACCTTCGCACACCAGCGTATTACCTACATAAGCGCGTCCGTACATTTTCGCAATACCTCTGCGGATAGGAGCAAGCAAATCGCATTGAATAACTAAAGTATCACCAGGTAATACCATTTTACGGAAACGGAATTCATCGATACCTAAAAAATAGGTCCAATAGTTTTCAGGATCAGGAACAGTATTCAAAACCAGGATACCACCAATCTGCGCCATCGATTCTACTTGAAGTACGCCTGGATAAACGGGGTTTCTAGGAAAGTGACCTTGAAAATAATTTTCGTTCATTGTCACGTTCTTTACACCGATCACGCGTTCGTTGTCGAGATAAATGATTTTATCAATCAACAAAAAAGGATAACGGTGCGGAAGGGTGTTCGCGATTTTGTTGATGTCCATCACAGGAGGAAGTGCAGGATTGTATTTAGGAACGCCCTTCTTATCCGCTTCCTGCATGGACTTCTTCAATTTTTTTGCAAAAGCAACGTTTGCTGCGTGCCCCGGCCTTGCTGCCAATATTTGTGCTTTCAATGGTCTTCCTGCCAAAGCAAGATCGCCAATGATATCAAGTAGTTTATGACGCGCTGGTTCGTTGTTATATCGTAATTCAATATTATTCAGAATGCCTTCCTTCTTCACTTCCACCTTTGGTTTGTTCAGCATTCTTGCAATGTTGTCCAACTCATGCGGCTCGACTATGCGATCCACAATCACAATGGCATTGTTCAAATCTCCACCGCGGATCAAATTGTTTTTGTAGAGCATTTCCAACTCATGTAAAAAACAAAACGTGCGGCAGCTTGCTATTTCTTTTTCGAATTGTTGAATGCTTGTGATAGAAGCGTGCTGACTTCCCAGAACCGGTGAGTTATAATCCACCATTACTGTCACGCGGTAATCATCCAACGGCAATGCAGCGATCTCCACATTGCGCGCTGCTTCGCGGTAGAAGATAGAATCCTGCACTTCAAAAAAATCACGGAGCGCATTTTGTTCTTCTGTGCCAACTTCTTTCAAAGCCTCTACAAATTGAATGGAACTTCCATCCATAATAGGAGCTTCCGGTCCATCCAGTTGAATGAGCACGTTATCGATTTCCAAACCCACCAGGGCCGCGAGGGTGTGTTCAATCGTGCTTACACGGGCACCGCTTTGTTCAATCGTAGTTCCTCTTGACACATCGACTACACGATCACAATCTGCTTCAATGATCGGAGAGCCGGGAAGATCGATTCGTTGAAATTTAATTCCGTGGTTCGGCTTGGCCGGCACGAAAGTCATGGTGGTTTGCACTCCGGTGTGTAGCCCTACACCCGAAATAGTCACCGATTTCTTAATGGTTTGCTGCTTATGGTTGAGCATTCTGTGGAAAAGTCCGCAAATTTAAGGTAAATGACCTATTATCCAAAATAGGGTAATAGGTCATTTGTGAATGATGAACTTGAGCGTTTTGGTATCGATTGAAGTGCTCACCTTGATAAGGTATTGACCGTTGTTAAAATCGGTGAGGTCGAACTCTTCTTCGTATGTTCCTTTGGACCGATTCCCCAATTGCTTTGAATACAAACTCCTTCCTGTCATGTCCCAAACTTGAAACCCGATTTCAGAATCTTGAGGCAACAGATATCTTACTTTGAAATTCCCAGAAGTTGGGTTTGGATAAAGCTGCACATCGAACGATTCATCCGGTTCGACTGCAGTTGGTTGTTGTTGAATATAGAGATTGTCAATCGACCATCCCCATCCCGTGGTGGCATCACTATTGGCATGAAGTCGAAACCGAATGAGGAGAGTATCTTTCGCAGCAAAACTACTTCGTAAGTCAAAATTCTCAGTGACCGTCATGGATATATCACCAGTTGCACTTGAGTTGTAAGCAGTTGACCATGCTTGATTGGCGGAGGAATTATAGCCATTTGCAATAGGCTTCCAATTCAAACCATCTTTTGTTCCTTCTACCACCACATAATCATTGAACGCAGCTTGTCCAAAAACAGATCCGGTAGAACCTGGTTGAACCAACACCACATCCTGATAGGAGATATTTGAATTGACTGAAGAAACAACCGTTGGAACGAGTAAAATTGCTGACACATCTTTATTTGCTGTGTAGCCGTGCGTTGATTGCAAACTTGAATTCGAGGTGCCGAATGATTGAAGTGAAAAACCTGAACTAAAAAAATTTGAACTGCTTGTGAAATAATCGTAAAAGCTTGTTTTGTAACCTTGAAGAGTAAGATTGGTTCCTGTAGATTGAGTTGAGTAAACAGGGGCAGAACCTTTAAAGGAAATCAACTGTGCCGTGACCGAACCTTTTTGAAGACCACCGATGGTAACAATCAGTGTATCCTTAACTGAAATTAGTGAACCCACTCTTTGTGAATTAATAATAAACTGCGTTGAATCATAGCCTGCAGGGATCACAACTTCCATTACAAATTTTGATTGCGGACTCGTTCCTGTTGCCAGGATTTGCGGAATCGGGAAGTTGGCATTTTGATCAGTCTGAAGTTCGGCAGTCCAGATGCCTCGGCCGTGTGTGGCAATGACAACTTCATTATCCTGACCTTTCATATCCCAAACAGGAACGTTTGGAAATGATGTCAACAAAGCCCACGATGCACCATTGTCAAGTGATTCAATAATTCCTATTTCTGTTCCTGCCCAGATTATATTGGGAGCGTCTGGTCTCACATATAAACTATAAACGGCAACGTCAGGAAAACCTGTTGTGCTTGACGAGCCGGATCCAAATCCGCTGATGTCATTCCACGTTTGTCCAAGGTCAGTGGTCCTGAAAATTTTCGCGGTCTTGGCAAATGAGAAAAGGGCGTAAGCAATTTTTGCATCGTTCGGATGCGATGCAAGCTTGGTAAGATTTCCAAGGACGAAGCCAGAGGCGTCATTGGCTTTTGTAAAAGATTTCCCGGCATCGGTCGATAGAAACAATGATCCCCCAGAACCGATCCCACCACCAGCCCAAACAACATTGGCATTCGCTCGCGACACTTCAACATCTGCAAAAGAACTGATTTGCCAATTGCCGCTGATCGATGTCACCGTCCATGTCAAGCCAAAGTTTGTTGATTTCCATACTCCTTCAGAGCCTACCGTGTAGATCACGTCAGGAACTTGTTTAGAACTCGCAAGTTTGGAAATGAAAGGATACTTCGATTGATCCGGGGAACTTCCTGATAAACTAAAACCAGAAATGGCACTTGACCAGCTGTTACCTCCATCCAACGATCGGGAAAAATTATTGTATTGTGAACCACCAATCAATTTGTTTGGATCCTGGCTATGCCACAAAGCTTCAAATCCGTCACCTGATAGTTTGGAATTTGTTCTGAATAGAGTGGAGGCAGAAGAGACAGTTCCAGAGGGCGTAAAGTAAGTGGCGTTGTCCTGCATTCCGCCAAGGTATTCTTGCGCTCCAGGCTTTTTATCTACCCCATAAAATTGGCTCGTATTATATCCATTGCCAACTTTTTTCCATTCACCTTGCGTGGTGCCGGGAGATGTTGAAATGCCCGAGAGAAAAACGCCTCCATCGTTTGCCAAAAGAAGCTGGAATTTATTCTGGGCATCATCTTGTTTAATTGGATAAATGTTGTGCTGATCAGGATGTACAAGGTTCGAATTATTTTTTCCATCGTATTCAGCATACACATCAGCAACGGAAACAACGGTACTGCTGTACTTGTTAATTTTTTGAAAGTAAAATTGCAGGTTTGAGGTGGGCAGTGAATTGGGCGTCCAGGTAGCTCCACTCGCGAGTGTTGGCCAGATGAAATACATTTGCTGAACGGCTTGACCACCGTTAACTGTGAGCAGCGAAGAAGGTGTGGTTGGATTGTAAGCAATATTGTGAACAAAAATATATTCTCTGCTTTGCAACGTAGCCGTTGAATTTGTATTGTCAAAACCGATAAGGTCAAAGACACCATTTCTGTCCTGATCGCGGAAAGAAACCATCAGTTGTTGATTCTTTTTCAAATCCCACACTTCAAAAGGCACATCAACATAGTCCTGATAGGTGTAATTGGCATCTGCTACTCCCGATGTAGCCCCGTCTGGCACAAGAAACCGATGGGCACTTTGATGCTTACCAGTGCCAAACCTGATCTCCACACTATCTTGATTGATACCGTTGCCAACATCAAGTTTTCCGCCATAGTATGTTCCGTTGAAGTTTGTGAGCGCTATAAATGAAGCGGTATTGTTTTCATTCATCGTATAGTTGCCTGTGGTTCCTGTCAAGGCGGAGCCAAGTGTAACTTGATAAACTCCCGTTCCACCAACGTAAACTACATTTTGGTTATACGGACTGAAGGCAACCGTATTGTCATACCATCCTTGCGTGCTCAGGTAGTTCACTGTTTTTCCTGACAAGGAAAGCGTCACCAAATACCATGTGCTCCCGCCATCATCAGAAACATATAAATCAGAATTGGCTCCTGACAAGCTTCCTTCTGCAGAAGCTATTACGCGATTGGGTTGCACAGGAGAGATGTCAATTTCAACTCTTCCGTTTGGAGTCATGCCTGTATTTGATAAACTCCAGGTTGATCCCGTATCAATCGACTTAATTACTCCAATTCCGTTTTGCGCAGCGTACAGTATTGAAAAGTTGGAGGGGGTTGATCGAAGATCCTGAACTACACCTGAGAATACTTTAGTCCATGAAGTTCCGCCATTCACTGATTTGTAGATTCCATCATTTGTTGCTGCGATCAACATCGTTTCATCGGATGGATTGACAATGAGCCGATTTACATCAGCAAATGAATTTGTGCTTGACAAAAAACTCCAGGTGTTCCCGCGATCTATGGATTTGAAAATTCCCGTTCCGCGTACACCATCGCCTGCGCCAAATCCCTCACCGGTTCCCGCATAAATTACATTGTGGTTGGAAGCAGCCATCGCCAATGTTGTGGTGGCAAGATTTGGCAATGAAGACGTGAGCCATTGCCAACTTGTGCCCGCATCCGTTGTTTTCCAAATTCCACCACTTGCAGAACCGGCAAACCATGTCTTGTGCGTAGCATCATCAGGATCAACGAGGAGGCCTCGCGTTCTTCCGGGAACATTTCCTGGCCCGCGTTCGATAAATTGAATTACTCCATTTCCTGATTGCGTGCGGGCAGAAGCTGCTTTTCTGGATGCAAATGTTTTTGCCTTTTGTAATTCTATCAGTTGATAATTTTTTTGATAGCCCGGCTTTGCTTCATCTGCCCTGGTGCGAATTCCCTGATGAAATTTTATAAACTCTTGAGGCCCATCCGCATGGTCTTCTCTTTCTTCAGATTCTCCTTTGAATTCATTTTCCTTTAATTCCAGTGCTCCTTGTTTCTCGCTCCAATTAAAGAGTGTGAGACTTGAAACAAAGATTACAAATAGGATGGTGAGCAGGTAAGGTTTATTCATTTCTTGGCTTCTGTAAAATCGTTCACGTTAATTAGTTTGATCTCGTTGGTAGCGCTACCGTCTTTCTTGAATTGACCTGACTTTGTTATTTCTTTGATGTGCAGATCATCGTGCCAGGTAACCTCAGCATGAATGTTTACTTTTTTTAAGATGATTGAATTTGTTGAAAGCTTAACGACCACATAGTTTACGTTGCTTTGATTTTTATTCCATGCGAGTGCATATGTTTTGGAATCATTCAGCTCGATTTTATAATCGCCATCCAGCTCTTGATTGATTATTTTCTTCAATGAAGAATCTTGTGACGATGTCTTACATCCCACCAAAATAAAGAGGATTAACAGCAATCTCACGTTTTCTGTTTTTTCTTTTTGGCGGCAGGAAAGAGTATGTTGTTGAGAATAAGCCTGAAACCTGCTGAGTTGGGATGGAGATTCAAATCGGTTGGCTCTTCACCTACCTGATGCTGATAGTCTTCCGGATCATGGCCGCCATAATAAGTCCAAAAACCTTTTCCGAGAACTCCATGCAAATATTTGGCTTCGTTGATTGATTTCGTTTCTCCCATCACCACTACTTCGGGCTTGATTAAGTTCTTTTTGAATCCGGTAGTTTGACCATAAAAGCCTTTGATCGATTTCTCATGTGTTTGTGTGAGCATAGTTGGAATTGGATCCCACTTCGCTGAAAACTGAAACACGGTAAAGTAGTCGTTGGCTTGAACGAGCCCGCGCTCGTAAGCATTGTTGTCGATGTCGGAGAATTCATATTGATAAGGATCTCGCGATAGATGAAAGTTGGTGAAGGCAAGCGTGTTTTCAAAGTTTAATTTCTCCTGGGCGTGAGGGTCGGCAGGATCGCCATCGTACATGCTTTCGCAAATGTCAATTCCTTCGGCCGCCAGGGCGATGTCAAAAGAGTCAGTTGCAGAGCACATAGCAAATAGAAATCCACCGCCAGCCACAAAAGCTTTGATGTGCTTAACAACGGCAAGTTTTAATTGAGATACTTTATGAAACCCGAATTTGCGTGCCGTTTCCTCCGCCTCACGTTGTTGCTCCAGATACCATGGCATATTTCCATGCGATCCGTAAAACTTTCCATACTGCCCCGTGAAGTCTTCATGATGAAGATGCAGCCAATCATATTTGGTCAATTGATCGCCAAGAACTTCATCATCAAAAATGACATCGTACGGTATTTCTGAATAGGTGAGGGCCAAAGTTACGGCATCATCCCATGGTTGTTTCGACTTGGGGGAATAAACCGCAATGCGCGGTGCTTTCTCCAATTTCATAATATCAAAGTTTAGCGCGGGGCTTGCAATCTGTGTAACGATTGCGTTCACTTCGGCTTCCGAAATAACTTCGTAGCTCACGCCTCGAATCACCAATTCATTCTGAATCTTTGGGCTGTATTTGCACATGAAGCTGCCGCCACGGTAGTTCAAAAGCCAGTCAACTTCTTGTTCTGATTTTAATATCCAATAGGCAATACCATAGGCCTTCAGGTGGTTAGCCTGTTTTTCATCCATTGGTATCAGTATCGAGTTGGCGAAGCAAGATTTCGCAAATATCACCGCGGTCAACAACAAAATCCTCATTCCCATCGTAAAAGCCGTTCAGTGTGTAACAAATGTTTGCTCAAAGAGTCTTTAACCAAAACGAATAAAGGTATAATTTTGGTTTTTGGTTCTTCAAATATCACAATTGTTAAAGACAAATCCCTGATCTCCATCGATGAATCTTGTTGAAAACATAAAAGAAGGCTTAAGGTCAGTAAAAGCAAACCTTTTGCGCTCAGTTCTAACTGCCTTGATCGTAGCCATCGGCATTACTTCCCTTGTTGGGATTCTTACCGCAATTGATGGTATTGAATATTCGGTGAACGAGAGCCTCGCTTCATTGGGCGCAAATTCATTTGATGTTTATTCAAAATACAATCGTGGATCGGCCCAGGCGGGCGTAAAGGAGAAAGTATTTCCTCCTTTGCTATTGGATGAAGCGCAGAAGTTTATCGATGAATATCGGGTGGAGTCAATCGTGAGCCTTTCCGCTACACTTACTATTCTGGCCGAAATTAAATATGGATCCACAAAGACCAATGCCAATGTAAATGTGAAGGGAGTGAATGAAGAATACATGGGTATCAAAGGATTGAACCTTCGCGAGGGGCGAAATTTTTCACGATTTGAAATTCAGCATGGAAGTCGGGTTGCTATCATTGGATATGAATTGGCAAAGACTCTTTACGGAGAAGGCAAAAACCCGGTAAACACCACTGTGTCTTTCAAAGGCAATCAATTCAAAGTAATTGGTTGGATGAAAGAGAAAGGATCGCTTTCAGAAAATAATTTTGACAACATGATGCTGATCCCGATCATCGTTGCAAACCAATTAGCTTCCGGTCAAGGATTGAATTATCGACTCAATGTTGCCGTAACTGATCCTAACAAACTTGATTACGCGATGGGCGAAGCTACTGGCTTGCTAAGACAAATCAGGCACGATCGGATTGGAAATCCTAATTCTTTTGAAATCGAGAAAAGCGAATCGCTTGCGAAGGAAATGGAAGGCATAACCAGTGGTTTGAAGATCGGAGGTTTCGGTGTCGGTTTTATTACTCTCTTGGGAGCTTCGATCGCGCTGATGAATATCATGCTTGTATCTGTAACGGAAAGAACGCGCGAAGTAGGAGTGAGGAAAGCCCTCGGAGCCACACCACTTCGTATCCGTCAGCAATTTGTGATTGAGGCAATTGTTGTTTGCCTGATTGGGGGCGTTGGTGGTGTGCTGTTGGGAATACTCATCGGGAACATCATCTCGAATGCCATCGGGATAAAAACTTTTGTGCTCCCGTGGTTCTGGATGTTAATGGGAATGGTGATCTGTATTGTTGTCGGACTTCTGTCCGGCTATTATCCCGCGCACAAAGCTTCGAAGCTGGACCCTATCGAGTCGTTGCGCTTCGAATAAATTCAAAAATCAAAACAGGAAATTGTGATTTGTGATTCCCGTAAAACGGGATGAATCATTTAGATTTGCCATCTGATATCACGTATAAGTTATTGGAGAGGTGCCAGAGTGGCCGAATGGGACGGTCTCGAAAACCGTTGTGCGGGCAACTGCACCGAGGGTTCGAATCCCTCCCTCTCCGCGGATAATTTTTTTCCTGAATACTGATTTAAAATTTGCTGTTCAATAATTGCTATACCGACAGTGGATACTGTTTGGAATATAATAATATTTTCAATGCTATGGATTTGAAACCTCTTCGGGTTGTTCCTTGCCTTGCGCTTCGATAAAGCCATCGGCCCAAAAGCGATACTTATCTAAAATCGAAATTACGGCATTGCGTAAGTTTCTTTGATTGTTAAAATCAATACCTCCGTATTGCGTAGTTGCGTAGCCTTGCCAGATGGATCTGTTTTGCCTGCGATCATACAATTGGATTAGCAGCGTGCCCGTTTTCAGGTTATACTTTTTTGAATCGTAATTCAATTCTTCTCGTCTGCCTCTTACCCATTCTTCGATATCAGGTTGAATGTACCCATTGAAGCGAAGACTATCCGAAAACATTTTGAAGCCAACAATTAAATGTGGACGAGTGGCCGTTCGTTTGTAGCCAAGAAATTTCATTCTCGCAAGAATGGATTTTTCAATTGCTTCATTGGTCATGGTGCTGTCTGTTGCACCGATTGGCTTCATGATATCAAATGTTCTGTATCGTTTGAAATTGCCCTTATAGCTGTAATCGTATTCAACAGGAAGCTCCTTATAACCGAGACATGACGCAAACAAAAGCGCAAGGATCAGGTAGAACAATTTTTTCATAAGCCAGGTTTATGTGTGATGAAAAGTTACCCCTTTTAATACCTTCCGTCAAGAGTTGTAAGTTATTTGTTGGTGAAAAATTTCATTCACCTATTAAAGTAGTGGATTTTACCATTTATTTGAGGAAATTTTGACTGACCTATGGATGTTAACTCACGTTACGATTCGCTGGTGGCATCGCGTTTCCATATCTACAACAGCCTGTTTTTGAATTTACCTTTTCAAAATATTCTGCGCGTGGGCACGTTGCTGCCGCTATTGCAGCAGGAGTGTGAGATTGGTTTTGAGCGCGGCCTGTCGGCAAAAGAAATCCTCAAGAAATTTTTCTCCGACTACATTCCGCAAGCTACCACCGAGGAGCAATTTGATTTGCTTTTCAGTTTCATCAAGTATGTGGAGCGGCAAGTAGCCTTGTTTGATTCTGTTGAGGATGCTGCTTTCGAGCAAGTGAATGACCTTACGGGAAAAGGTACAGTGCACGCTCTCCTGTTGCGCGCACAGTATGAAAATAAAAAAGAAGAGTTGAGAGAGCGCTTGAACGATTTCAGTTTACGCGTAGTGCTGACAGCACACCCCACTCAATTTTATCCGGGTCACGTGCTTGGAATTTTAACTGACCTGGAAGATTCCATTCGAGAAAATGATCTTGGTCAGGTGAACCAGTTGCTTCTTCAATTAGGGAAGACAGGTTTCATCAATCAAACAAAACCAACTCCATATGATGAGGCGCTGAGTTTGACCTGGTTTTTGGAAAATGTTTTTTACAAAACGGCTGCTGAAATTATTCAGACTCTGGCTGCCGGTTTGCAAATGGATTTGTCAGAATGGAAGAACGACCGCTTGATCGTGATTGGCTTCTGGCCAGGAGGTGACCGGGATGGAAATCCTTTTGTAACAAGCGAGACAACATTACGTGTGGCATCGAAGCTGAAAGAAACAGTGCTTAAATGTTACTACCGCGACTTGCGCCTTCTTCGCAGAAGATTGACGTTTCAAGGCGTATCAAAAATAATTGCCATCATTGAGCAGAAGGTGTACGGCATGGCGTATGGAAAGGAAAAGAACTACACTTCCTATCATGAACTTTTGAATGATCTGGCAGAAGCGCGAACTCATTTATTGCAGGAGCACAATGGTTTGTTTGTTGAATTACTCGATGCCTTCTCCTTGAAAGTAAAACTTTTTGGTTTCCATTTTGCGAGTCTGGATGTGCGCCAGGACAGTCGCAAACACGATGCGGTTTGGAATTCAATCCTTGATCAATTATCAGCAAAGAAGCTTACCATTTCTTCTGAGGAATTCAATTCACGTTCTCAAAAAGAACAGATTCACTACCTGCTCAATTTGAACGTAGATCTTCGTGAGCATGCATTGGAAGATGACCTGGTGAAAGAAACGATTCAAAGTATTCTTGCCATTTATTCTATCCAAAAAGAAAATGGGCAGCGCGGAAGCCATCGGTATGTGATCAGCAATTGCCAAAGTGCATTGCACATTATTGAGGTTTTTGTTTTGGCAAGACTGTTGAAAGATCAGGATGAAGGCATGAAACTGGATGTTGTTCCTCTCTTCGAAACGATCAGTGACCTGGCCCATGCGCCTTCGATCATGAGTGAACTGTATCAGATTGATCCGTACAAGCAGCATTTATTGAACCGTAACTCACACCAAACCATCATGCTCGGTTTTTCGGATGGCACGAAGGACGGTGGTTACCTGCGTGCCAACTGGTCAATCTTCCGTGCGAAAGAAAACCTCTCCAGTATTTCAAGGGCGAATGGGTTCAAGGCAATATTCTTTGACGGCAGGGGAGGTCCTCCTGCGCGTGGTGGCGGAAACACGCATGACTTCTATGCTTCGCTTGGTGATACGATTGAGCATGAAGAAGTGCAGATCACTATTCAGGGGCAAACCATCAGTTCAAACTTTGGCCGACCGGTCTCCTGTAAATTTAACCTGGAGCAACTGCTTTCTTCAGGCCTTGAAACTATTTTTGCGCGACCGGAAAATAATTTATCAGATGAAGACAAGAAGTTGCTGGATGAACTGGCAGAGGAAGGTTACAAAGCCTACCTTGACCTGAAGGAACATCCGAAGTTTGTTCCATATCTTGAAAAGGTAACACCGCTCTCATTCATTGGCGATACCAATATTGGTTCTCGTCCGGTGAAAAGAAATTCTGCTGAAGGCCTGAAGTTTGAAGATTTACGTGCCATTCCATTTGTGGGTTCGTGGGCAATGATGAAACAAAATATTCCAGGATTTTATGGAGTGGGAACGGCCATCGAAGCATTTAAGAAAAAAGGGAAAGATCAGCAGTTGAAAAACCTTTATCAGAATTCGTTATTCTTCCGCACCTTACTTGGCAATAGCATGATGTCGCTAACGAAAACGTATAATCAAGCGACTGCTTACCTTGGTAGTGATCCTGACTTTGGAGAATTTTGGAAGAAGATGTACCACGAGTTTATGCTCTCAAAAAAGATGGTGCTCGAAGTCTCTGATTTAAAACGACTGATGGAAAACAATCCATCCATCCGCGAATCAGTGCGTCTGCGGGAACGCGTTGTTCTTCCCCTGATTGCTATTCAACAATTTGGTTTGATGAACCTGCGTAATCTCACGGATGAAAACAAACCGAATGAAGCGCTCTATCGCAAGCTGGTGATACGTTGCATGTTTGGAATTATCAACGCAGCACGCAACTCTGCTTAGATAATGGAACTTATAAAGTTTGTTAACGTTTCGAAGACAAAATCTACTGAGAATAAAAAATTTCTTCAGCGATTGAAGAAAGGGGATTCAAAAAAGGTGGATGAAGCTTTTCATGAGGCACATGAAGAAGTCTTTCAGGAGATCGATTGCCTCACCTGTGCAAACTGTTGTAAAACCACCAGCCCGATTTTTTATCCAACCGACATAGATCGTGTTTCCAAATTCCTGGGGATGAAGCCTGGGCTTTTTGTAGAAAAATATTTGAAGATTGATTCCGATAAGGATTATGTTTTAAAATCGTCTCCTTGCCCGTTCCTCGCGGATGACAATTATTGTTCAGTTTATGAAGCGCGGCCCAAAGCGTGCAGGGAATATCCGCACACCGATCGAAAGAAGATGGTACAGATCATGGACTTGACTTTTAAAAATACTTTGGTCTGTCCGGCAGTTCTTGAAATGGTGGAAAGATTGAAGCAGATAGTGTGATTGTTTGCTGGCGATAGCCGTTTTTTTCCTAATGCTTTACATTGCCTCTTAGAAAATCGGAGAGGGCCAGGTGGTATATGGTGCGCCCTGACTTTTTAGCTTTCTTTTCGTATGCTTTTTTTAGCGAGGTATCTGCAATCACACTGCGCGCATATCCTACCGCTTCAGCAAAGTTCCTGTTCGTTTTCTTTTGCCTGGCGCTGAGCTTTACTTTGCTCATATCAGGATATTTGGAAGCCACGGTGCCGAAACGATAGGTTTTGAAAATCAAATCGTTTCCCAGTTTCCCGCTGAAGCCTTTGGTTACATAATTATTCTTTACTCTCGCCATAGTGTAAATATAATAAAGGTTCGGTCAGGAAGGCTTCATCCTCCGTCCATCCTCCGTTCATCTTCCGTTATGTAAGGCTTCCGGATCGCTGGCGGGCTAAGTAATGATTCAGTCTCAACCAACTGCGAGTTCACAAGAATGGAGCCTTATCGGGTGCGCAATGCAAGACACTCGCCAGGCAGAAGGAGGAGCGAAGGAACCATGCTATCGAGACCATGACTTTGTGAAGCAGAACCACTTCAGTTCGCTTTAATACTTAATGCTTTACTTTTATTAGCGGATGGCTAAAACTAGTGGTAGTAAGATGGACGAATGCCTTAAATGCCCAATACAGAGCCCAAAACCAAGTCCGTTATTTCAACTCCACCACTCTTACTTCCACTCTTCGCCCTTCTTCCTGTTTGGCAGTTTGATCTTTGGTTGCGCCATATCCTTTGGCAACGATTCTCCTGCGCACAACTCCCTGGTGATTGAGATAGTCAAGTACAGTAATCGCACGTTTGTTGGAGATTTCTCGATTGGCTTCTTCGGTCCCTTCTGCGGAGGCGAATCCTGAAATTTCTACACCAAGGCCAGGGTTTGTATTGAGTACTTGCAGTATGTCATTCAAAGGTGCGTTGTATTGTGCTTTCAAATCGCTCTTGCCCTGGTCAAAAAATATTTTCACGAATTTCGAAAGCAATTCTTTTGAATAAGTGACTTTGGGGGCTTCAGCTTTTTGTTTCTGTGCTTCTTCGGTTACCACCATCGTTGGTAGTGAGAAAACCGTCTTTCCCTCAACTTGCTTTTGCTCAAACTTACTCTCATCGCTTTCGTCATAATAGTAAGTACGGCTTGCTACTTCCAGTTTTGAATTTTCCTTTTCGTTGAAGTTCACACTTTCAATCGGATCGGTATGTTCAATCAAGCTCACGAGATAGGCAATGCCCTCCTTGTCATCTGATGCAACCAGGTCAAGCATCATGTCATATACATCTACCGATCCGGTCTTCACCAATTTTGCTTCGTGTTCTTTGCGCAAATCCTTTTTGGCATCCTGATCGGTATCATAGAATGCATTCTTCACTTGCACTTCCTGGCCTACCACCACATCAAATTGCTTGATTGTTTTTAAACTAATTTGCTGGTAGAGTTCATGGAAATAAGTTTGGTTCGGAATATTTACATTCAGCGTATAAGGTAAAAATCCTTCGGACTCAATGATGATGTCGTAGTTTTTGGAAGGAGGGAGGATGATAAGATAGTCTCCGGTTTTTGGATCGGGATCATACACAAATTCAACTTCCTTTTTCGTGCCCTTGTCCACTACGTACATTTTGGTTGGCATTGGCTTGCCGGTTTCTGCATTCAAAATCTTTCCTTTGATCATCGTAAGAGGAATCGTGGAAGAATTTTCCGGCATGTCGATATAGTAAATGTCTTGTGCACCCTTGCCGCCCTTGCGATCGCTGGAGAAATAGGCGCGCTTGCCATCCGCAAGCAAAGTAAAATAGTTATCGTTGGCAGTGGTATTAATAGGGTAGCCCATATTCTCCGGCTTAGACCACTTGCCGTTAATCAATGTTGATTTAAAAATATCCCTTCCGCCCATAGTGCGATGTCCATCCGAAGTAAAGAACAATGTGTGCTGATCAGGATGAATGAAGGGGGCATCTTCGTTATCCGGAGAATTAACATCAGGGCCAAGATTGACAGGTACACTCCACTGGCCATTGGCTTTCATTTCTACTTTCCAGATATCAAGCCCACCGCGTCCGCCCTGTCTATCACTCGCGAAATAAATGGTTTTACCATCCGGGGTAATGCTGCATGTTGTTTCAAGTCTGGGTGAATTGAAATTTCCAGGAAGTGCGCTCGGCTTTGACCAGCTTTCGCCATCTTTTACAATTTGATATAAGCTACCAGGGTCAGTTGCCCCGCCAATGAACACCATCATTTTCTGCCCATCGGGCGAGATGCCAGCAGTGCCAACATTATATTCGGACGAAATCGGAACTACCACCGGCTCAGACCAGCTTCCCGATTTATTGTAGGAAACATAAATCTGTTCTATGAATTTATCCCCGGAACGCGTTCTTCCCGTGTTAGGTCGAAGGGCGGTAAAGGCAATCACACTTTCATCTGCGGAAACGGTTGGATTGTATTCCGTATAAAAAGTATTTACGCTTCCTGAAAATGGATGAACGGTGAAGGGCCGTGGTACTGACATCAACGCTGCTGCATTGTGGCACACCTCAATCATTTTGTCGGCATTGGATGTTGCCTTCTTATCGGCTTTGTTGGCATTTTTATAGCTGGAGAACATTTCCAAAGCTTTATCAATCTGCTCATTTTTTAAGTAAAGATTGCCAAGATCAAATCGCAGCGTGGGAGGAATTCCCGTTCCACCATTCAGACATTTTTCAAAAAAGGGAATGGCTTTTACTTCATCGTCAATGTTATCAAACTTCTGATAGCAAACTCCTGCCTGATAAAATGCGAGCGGATCTTTTATTCCTGACTGAATAGCCTCGAGGAAAAGAGGAAGCGCCTTCTCGTAACTCTTAATGCTAAAGAGCTTTTGTGCTTCGGCTAACTTTTTTGTGTCCTGCGCCTTCGGAATAAAGTAACAAAAGGTTAACAGCGCCAAAATGATGTATTTCTTATTCATCGATTGCTTTGTTTTGTGAACAGAGAAGTAAGCTGAACGCGCACAACCCCAACATTCTTGCCACGAACTTACGAAAGTCATTTCGCTCGACAAGCTGCAAGTAAGATTTCTTACTTGAGTTCTAAAATCCTTAGTTCAAGGTTGTTATTGGTTACCCTAATAGGCGTAAGTTTTTTGGTTTTTTCGACAAATTGTTTCACCTTTATTTGCTAAACCCAAACCCATGCTCGACCGATTTTGGAAAATGCTCGATGTTGAGGACGATGAACGAGGCCCGGTAGGGCTGTTGTTGATCATGAGTTTTATGATGGGGCTTTTCCTGGCTACGGTGTCCGTTGCCTCCCAAACACTGTTCTTAAATACATTTAACGAGAAGATAGACCTGCCTTGGGCTTTATTAGCGTCAGGAGGAGCAGGAATGGTATTCACCATATTTTATAATGCCCTTCAAGGAAGGATTCCATTTTCCGTTTTAGCCATTTTCAATATTTTCATCGCCATTGCTGTGATCGCTTTTGTGCAATTTGGTGAAGCTTATGTAAGTGATGTTAAAAATCTTTACTTTGTAGGATTTGCTTTAATCCTCCCTCTGACTTTTATAGTTCAGTTGGTGTTTTGGGGAGCGTTTAACCGTATGTTCAACGTTCGCGATGGCAAGCGCCTGATCGGCAGTGTGGATATTGGCACCGATATCGCCTCGATCATAGCATTCTTCACTATTCCTATTTTGCTTACCGCTGGTGTAAAGCCAGAGGACTTATATACAATCGGGCTTTTTAGTATTGTTGGCTACCTGGTCTTCTTCATTGTGCTTAGTATTAAATACATGGGCAAACAAAAGACCGGCATGGTGGCCGAGTCTGACATCAAGAAGATTTCCATCGTAGGATTCCTTACCAATAAGTATGTCCTGCTAATGGCGGGATTCATTATTACATCGCTTGTTGCCCTTCGGTTTGTTGACTATTCATTTTATAACGTAACGATCGTTCAATTTAAACCAGACTCTATCGCGCTGCCAGTGTTCTTGAGTTACTTTGAGATGACCATCGTGATCTTCGGCTTTTTGTTTACCACTTTTGTTACCGATCGCATAGCACAAGACTATGGCCTTGGAGTGGCTATGCTGGTGACACCGGCCGTGCTGGTGATGTTTACAGTGGTGGCGCTCGGGCTTGGTTATTTTGTTGGGTATAACCCAGATGACCCTGGCCAAACTAAAAACACGGTGGTTTACTTCTTCATTGCCATTGCGATGAGTAAACTCTTTATCAATTCACTTCGCGATGCACTGGACACACCCATTTTCAAATTGTATTATGTGCCGCTTGACAAGACAACAAAGATTGACGTTCAAACCAAGATTGAAGGTTTCGTCTTTGCGCTGGCAAGTACTGTAGCCGGGGGAGCGATTGTCTTCATTAACTCTTTCCCAGATACTTTTGACTTGTTGTCAATCACCGCGTTTACGATTGCAATTATTGTGGTGTGGTATTTTGTAGCCAAGCGCATGTACACCGGCTACAAGCACACGCTGCAAGACTCTTTGATGAAAAACAAAGATGCAGTGAAGAAGGATATCGTGAAGGAGTTTACGATGGACACCATGCTCGATAAAGAGGTGAAGAGCGATGCAGAGATCAAGGTCATTTACGGTTTGAAACTGATGGAAAAGCTGGAGCCTGCTCTTTTTGAATCTTCCATCATGCAGCTTTCTGAGAGCAAGATAAAACGGGTGAAGCAATTTGCGCTTGATAAAATCCAGGAATTGGGTTTGATAGCACCCGATAAAAGTGACATAAAAGGATTGGCTAATCAAGCTGCAGGTGAAGCCGAGGACAGTGATTTGCTTTCCATTTCTGCTGACAAGCTGATGAAGCTTAGCAAGTCGGTGAAAGCAAGTGATCGCGTGCTGGCAGCCAAGTTCATGCGCAAGCTCACGAACAACAAGACAATTTTTATTTTGTTGGAATTGATGCGCGATCATGACCCGCGTGTTCGTACTGAAGCCATTACAACAGCCAGAAAAGTAAAGCGGCCTGAGACCTGGAACGTGCTGATCGACCTGCTCTCATCGCCACTGTATTCACACCAGGCAGCTTCCGCTTTAAAGGAAGCAGGAGTACCTGTTCTTCACTACCTCGACACGGCCTTTCATAAGTCTGGCCAAAGCGAGTTGGTGATGGTGAAGCTTATTCAAATCATGGGGCATATTGGTGGTGAGGAGGGTTTGCAGTTACTTTGGAAGAAAATTGATTATCCTGATAAGCGCATTGTAAAACAAATTCTGTATGCTCTTCGCTTCATTAACTATCAGGCGCACGGGCGTGAAGCATTGGCTGTAAAGGATTTGTTGGATACAGAGATGGGCAAAACCCTGTGGAACCTTGCCGCACTGGATGAAATACCACACGATCCGATTTATGATTTTCTGCGCGAGGCATTGCAGGAAGAGATCCGCGACAACTATGATCAGCTCACCTTGTTGCTTTCATTGTTGTACGAACCAGAATCGGTTCAGTTAGTGAAAGAGAACATTGAAGCAGGAACCCCTGACAGTATTCAATACGCACTGGAGTTGTTGGATCTTTTTGTCGATCAGGACATGAAGCCGAAGTTGATTCCATTGCTCGATGATTCGCCAACGAAAGCAAAACTGGAGACACTGCAAGTGTATTTTCCACGCGAAAGCTACAATCCGATTCAAACGATCAACTACATTCTCAATCGAGATTTTAATTTCAACAATCGCTGGACGAAGGCTTGCGCAGTGCATTGCACGGCCTACATTAAAGATTTTCGTGTAAGCCGCGGCTTGGTCAGCCAGATGTTCAACCAGGATAAACTTTTGCAAGAGACAACTGCCTGGGTGGTTTATAATAAAGACAAAGAAGCGTATCAAACCATTTCTGAAAGACTTCCCTATAAGGATAAAAAATTCCTTGACTCTTCTATTGAAAACAACCAATTGCTGGATGGATTGGATGATGGATTTTTTCTGGCTATCGAAATGGTGATGTATGTGAAAAAGGTGCCGGCATTCCAGCGTATTTCCGGAAAGATACTCAGCGACTTGTCGGATAAGATCTTGCCGATAACACTTAACCCGAGAGACAAATTCAAAATTAATTCCGCTGAAGCACCCATTATTATTCTTTCATCAGGCGAAGCCAGATTAAACTTCGAGCAACAGGAAGTTCAATTGATGAAAAGAGGAGATGTGTATGGAGAATTCTTTCAGGAAGGCAGACCACCAAAAGTGGATGAAGTAGTTGCCATTGAGCGCTCCGTAATTTTCAAAATTGAATTGATCGATTTCTATTTTGTGATGGCGCTTCATCATGATCTCGCGCAAGGACTGATATATAATGTTACAAAAGAAAAGAGACAAACTGTGGAAGGATAAAATAACAAAACACCGACAAACAAACACAAACTATGGAGATAGATGTACTAATCACCTTTGCGGAAAAAGACAACGAAGCTTCCCGGAAGAGCGAGCAGGGTTGGGTGACGCAATTCAAAAAGTTTCTTGAGCTGATGTTGCTACAAGTGCTTGGGAGCAAGCCGAACGTAGTAATCAAATCGGAATTTGATACCGCCACTGCACCCGCCCTCGACAATGCGTCCATTCTGGTAGCCATTCTTACGCGGGATTTCATTCAATCGGGGCGCTGCCTTGATTTGGTGGAAACCTTCTATAAAAACACATCACAATCGAAAGTGAATAGGGTGTTCAAAGTTTTAAAGTCACCGCTCACCCTTCAGGAGCAACCACCACGCCTGCGCGATTCCATAGGTTACGAAATGTACCAATTGGATGCGGAAACAGGTGCGCAGAAAGAGTATTCTGATTTTTTCAGCCAGGAAGCGGAGAAGCAGTACTGGATGAAGATGGTTGACTTGGCTTATGATATTTCGGAAACGCTGATGACTTTGAAGGAAGGAGAAGCAAAAGGCAGCAGCGTAAAAAATATTTACAAAAGAAAAACAATCTACCTCGCTGAAACGGGCCATGATCTTTCAGTTCAGCGCAATATCATTCGCAGGGAATTGCAACGACATGGTTTCATTGTCCTCCCAAATCACACCTTGCCTGTCAGGCTTGAGGATTTGGAGCGCGAAGTAAAAAAGGATTTAGAAGAATGTTCCATGTCGGTGCATTTGATTGGAAGTGCTTATGGGGAAATTCCCGAAGGTGCAGATCGTTCTGTGGTGGATATTCAGAACAGGATTGCAGCAGAGGTCACTACTTCCAAAAAACTTCGTGGTGAAGAATTTTCCCGTTTGATCTGGATTGCTCAGAATTTGAAGAACGCCAGCGACCGCCAGAAATCCTTTATCGATACATTGAGAAGGGATACCGAAGCACAGGAGGGAGCCGAAATATTGCAGAACCCGCTGGAGGATTTCAAAAACATCATGCGCGAGGAATTGATGGATGTGAGTGAACGAAAAGGTTTTGAAATGCCCGGAGGAAAGTCTATTTACCTGGTGCATGATAAAATTGATGTGAATGAAGTTGAGCCGATTAAAGACGAATTGAAAAAGAACGGCTTCAACGTGCTGACGCCCGCATTTGAAGGTGAGCTGTTGGATGTGAGAAAAAAACATATTGACAACCTCCGCTCGTTCGATGGAGCAATTGTTTACAAAGGAAAGGTGAACGATCAATGGGTGCGCATGAAACTGCTGGATTTGCTGAAGGCACCGGGCTTTGGCAGAAACAAACCGATCATCGGCAAAGCATTGATCGGCACCGGGAATGTTGACAATTATAAGAATCAAAACTTAACGGTAATCTCCAGCGACTCAACAAAGTCAATGGAGAATCTCAAAAATTTTTTACAAGAATTTAATCCCTGAAGAATATGAGCCAGAATGTTGAAACAATGTCAGGCACGGCTTCGATGGTTGGAACGGCCAATCCCTTTCCGGGACTTCGGCCATTTAAGATAGAAGAAAGCCATTTGTTCTTTGGTCGCGAAGGCCAGAGCGATGAAGTGCTTCTCAAACTTTCGAAGAGTCGCTTTGTAGGCGTAATTGGCCCTTCAGGAAGTGGTAAATCTTCGTTTATCTATTGTGGTGTACTTCCGATTTTGTACGGAGGCTTTTTGACGGATGCGAGCCCCAACTGGGAAGTGGTTGTGACGCGCCCCGGTGGCGGACCGATTGATAACATGGCCGAAGCCTTGCTGAAGACATCTAAGGATTACAATTATGCGGATGTTGAGGATAAAAAAATCAAGCGCACGATTGTCTCTACTTTATTGAGAAGTAGTTCGCTTGGTTTGGTAGAAGCGATTCAGCAATTCAGAAAATCAGAAGATGTAAACTACCTGATCCTGGTCGATCAGTTTGAAGAATTATTCCGGTTCAAAGACAGCACCGATCCAAATTCTGTAAATGAGTCGCTGGCCTTCATCAATCTGTTGATGGAAGCGGTGAACTATGAAGATTCTCCGATTTATGTGGCGATCACCATGCGTTCTGATTTTATCGGTGATTGTGCTCAGTTTCCTGAACTTACAAGAAAGATTAATGACAGCCATTACCTGATTCCTCAGATGACGCGCGATCAAAAGCGCAGGGCAATTGAAGGGCCGGTGGCAGTGGGTAACGCGAAGATCGCTCCTCGTTTGGTTCAGCAGTTGCTGAACGATTTGGGTGATAATCCTGACCAATTGCCTATTCTCCAACACGCGCTCATGCGTACCTGGAGTTACTGGGCACGCTTCCGCGATTATGAAGATGAGCCGCTGGACCTCAAGCACTACGAGGCCATAGGTACAATGAGCGAAGCGCTCTCGATGCATGCCAACGAAGCGTATGATGAATTGGATGAAGCGCAGAAACATATTTGCGAAGTGCTGTTCAAAGCCATCACAGAAAAGCGCGGTGAAAACTTCGGTATCCGCAGACCAACAAAACTAAATGAGATAGCGTCCATCTGTGATGTGAGCGAAGCAGATGTGATCGAAGTGATTGAGAAGTTCCGTGAGCCGGGAAGATCCTTGTTGACACCTGCTCATGGCAATGCACTTACATCCAAATCGATGATCGATATTTCACACGAAAGTTTGATGCGCATTTGGGTACGATTAAAAAACTGGGTGGACGATGAAGCGGATGCGGTGCAGATGTATTTACGCCTGGCAGAAGCGGCCAACATGTACCAGGTAGGCAAGGCCGGTTTGTGGAGGCCACCGGATTTGCAACTGGCTCTTAACTGGCAAGTAAAGCACAAGCCCACTTTAGTATGGGGGCAGCGCTATCATCCGGCTTTCGAGCGAACAATGATCTTTTTGGAATACTCCAAAAAAGAATTTGAAACCGAGCAGCGCATCAAAGAACTTGAAGCCAAGCGTAAACTTCAACGCGCGCGCACTACCGCTATTGTGTTTGGTATCATTACCGGTTTTGCATTGATCGCGTTGGTATATGCGTTTGTGCAGCAAGGTATAGCGAAAGAACAAGAGGCTTTAGCAAAACAAAATGAGGCCAAAGCGGTTGAACAAACAAAAATTGCCATTCAGGAAAGAGCCAAAGCCGAGAAGTCTGCTGAAGAAGCGCGAATTGCGCAAAAGCAAGCAGAGGAGAATTTGATAGAAGCCAATGTACAACGCGCCAGAGCGGAAGAGCAGAAGAAACTTGCCGATGCAAATGCTTTGAAGGCACAACGTAACGAAGCCGAGGCAAAGAAGCAGCAACAGATAGCTCAAGAGAATGCGCGAATAGCAAAGGAAAACGAATTGAAAGCTGTTGCAGCGAGGAAGGAGGCCGACCGACAGCGCTACTTGTCCACTGCGAAAGCGATCGCTTTGAAGTCGAAGGAATTGAGTGATGATGAGTTGCAAGGATTGCTAGCCCAGCAAGCATTCAACTTTAATACTGCGCACGATGGTTATGCCTATGATAACGATGTTTATAATGGGTTGTTCCAGGCCTTGAAAAAATTTGATCACCCGTTGACCAAAAGTCTCGAGGGGCATAACAAAGGGGCAGCTCGTGCTCTTGTAACGCGCCAGGCAAGTTCGAATATTTTCTCGGGCGGCAGTGATGGAAAAGTAATACGGTGGAGCTTGCAAGGTGGAACCTGGACGGGAGAGGTGTTAAAAGAATTCGCCAGCCCGGCAGGAGTGGATTACGGTATTTATTCTCTTGATGTCAGTCCGGATGGTAACTACCTGGCGGCCGGAGGATTGTACAATGCTGACCGTGATGCCAACTACGCTTTGGTATTTAACCTCGGCAGTCCCGGATCGGAACCGAAAAAGATTTTGGGTTACAAATCGGATATTGAGAATATCAATTTCACACCTGACAACAAGGGATTTTTTGCGAGGTGTAATTCCGGTAAGAGTATCATGTATTCAGATTTAAGCACAGCCAAAGAAGTAGTTCACTCGGAGGAGAAATTGACCTCCATCGACCTGAGCCCTGATGGTTCCAAACTGGTTGGTGCCGGAGTGAATGGTAATTTGTATATCTGGAGTGTGAAGAATAACTATTCTGTTGAGCGATATTCAATTTTAAATAACCGCGACATTCTTTCCGTTTCGTTTATGCCCGATGGCCGAAGAGTTGTGCTCGGTGATGAGAATGGCATCGTGCGCATTGTGGACGGTGGTTTAACTGTGCGGACATTGTCGGGTCATACTTCACAGGTAGAGCAAATTAAGTTTAGTTTTTCAGGGCAGTTTATGGCCACCGCCAGCAAAGATGGTTCAGTGCGTTTATGGAATCTGAAAGAATTAAATGAGCAGCCTCAGGTATTAAGCGATCACGACTGGGTTTGGAGTGTAGCATTCACACCCGATGATGAACAATTGATGGCAGGTATTCATGCACGCGAGGAAACAGTGAAAGGAGTGAACCAAACGATTCATGCCTGGCCAACTAAATTAACAACGATGTCAACCCAACTGTGCGGCCTTGTAAAGCGGAATATGGACAAAGAAGAATGGACTTTGTACATGCGGGATTTGCCCTATGAAAGCACGTGTACAAATTATCCGGCCAATAACAAATAGTGCATGATGAGATTTTTACCAGTTTTATTTTTTGTTTTGATTGGTCAAGTTGCTTTTGCACAGTTGACCACCAATGCACAACGTTTGAGGTTGGCTCGTTCTACCTATGAACAAGGAAGGTTGCATGAGCTTCCTGATCTCCTGACCGAGATTTTGAAGAGTGGCGAAAAATCGGAGAAAGTGGAGGCATATGAATTGTTAACTGAAGCATACATCTATTTGGAGGAACCAGAGAAGGCGGATGAGGCGATGTTAAATTTGCTAAGGACAGATCCGTATTATCGACCAAATCCAGAGGTCGCACCTGCTGAGTTGATTGCATTGCATAAGACCTTTCGCACTAGGGAGATTTACCGGTTAGGAGTGAAAGGAGGAGCCAATGCGCTTTTTCCAAACTTTGTAAGTTCTAACAATGCTGCTATTTCAAACCTAAGCAGTAAATCAGGTTTTGGCTTCACTGGTTCCATAACTGGTGAGATACCCATTTCGGATAAGTTTACGATTAATCCGGAGCTTCAAATTCAGCTTATGAGTTTTACCGGAACATCCACTTCTCAGCAGTCGTCCGGGGAGTTTTCAACCACAGCGCTTAATAAGCTGGGATATGTTTCTGTTCCTGTCACTGTTCAATACCAACTACTGGAATCAAAACTTCGACCTTATGTGCTCGCAGGAGTGTCTCCAGACTACATGATTTCCTCCAACGTAACATTCAACGAGCAAAGAGCCGGATTCACCACTATGGGGCCGGCAACATTTAGTACGTTAGATGCAGCTAACAAATTTAATCTGTCGTCAATCGTAGGAGCCGGTATGCGTATGCGAATTGCCGGTGGATATATGGTTGCTGAATTCCGATTCAAATATGGCTTCAGCTCAATCACTAGCATTCCGAATACGTATATCAATTCTTCGCAGGTTTTTGATTTCAAGTACGCGGAGGGTATCTACAAACTGACATCGTATTCCTTATCACTGGGATATGTGCAAAATTTTTTCAACCCAAAGAAAAAGAAACGTAAATGAGAAGAAAGCTACTACCGGTCATAACCTCTGGGTTCATTGTTTCGATTTTGGCAGTAAGCTGCAATGACTTTGGATCTGCGCCTGCCACCAATAGAACGACTTTTATTAAAATTTTCGAAATGGGCGGTGATCTTAGTGGGCAAGTTTGCGAAGTTGTTTCAGACGGCTACCTGCTTGGTGCAAATTATTCCTACGATACTGCAAATTGGTCTGTGATTAACAAATTGGATATTCATGGCAATCTGATCAAGCAAGTTGAGATATACGGTTCATCGGTGAACTCTATTCGTGAAGTGTCGGATGGTTACTTGATTTTTGGGAATCGTATTCAAACTAACGATACAGCTTTGAACATAAATGATCGCGTGATAACAAAAGCTATGCTGACAAAGTATTCCAGTGACCTTTCCACCAAGCTTGCCAGTCTCGCTTACTTTGATCCAGCCAATCCGACCGTTGACTTCCAAGGCACTGGTTTAACTGTCGATGCTAATGGAACTTGCGTGATGGCAGGTAACAAAAAGGGATCTCAGCCAAACGATTTATCTAAGTCGTTTCTGGTAGCGTGTGATGCTGGTCTCGACACGTTATGGACACGGACCTTTACCCTACAGGATCAGGATTTTACAAATGCAAAGAATGTATTTGTTACTCCCGTTGGTGACGTTTTATGGGCTAACTCCGTACAGAAGGTGAACCTCTCTCAGACCTTATCGTATCTGACAAACTCCCTTGTTGCACCAGAGCTGACATTTACGAACTACTCCTATTTTGGACAATTGTTGACCAAGAATCGCTTTGTAGCTAGCGAAATGAATTTGGGTTTTGCGACCTACGGAATAATTGGCACATTCTCAGATAGCCAGGGAAATACATCCAATATGTTTTTTATCCAGGCGGATGCCCAGGGGAATTTCTTACCCTCAACTATTTTAATCTTTGACGGAGTAAATGGAAATGTGACTCCCGCGAATCTTGATGATACGCCAACTTCCGAATCGGACGACAAAGGCAGCGCAGTGTCAGGTACTGCCGATAATGGATTCTTATTGGGAGGAAGTTTGACGACAACCCTCAAGCGTGGGAATGGAGGACTGGATATCTGGTTGCTAAAAATTGACATCAACGGCACTGTTGTATGGGATAAGAACTATGGCGGATCGGGCGATGATACAGTTAGTTCTATAAGGCTTTTGAATGATGGCGGTTTTTTGGTGTGTGGAACTTCCAACACCAACGGGCTCAACTCGGCATTTGTCATGAGAATTGATTCGAACGGAGAAATCTTGAAATAGTGTAAGGGTTTGGGGCATCTGTTACTGAGTTCATCTTTCCTCAAGGATAGATGCCAACGGTGAAATAATTGAGTGATAAGATTAAGAGAATTTATATGAAATTAAATTTTACAATTAAAGGGTTTCTTTTTTTGCTTATTGTGGTTGCTCAGGGATACGGTGCCTTTTCCCAAAGCTTTACCACGGTGACCTTCACGGCAACTTGCACCGATGCTGCTACTATCTCGTGGACTGGTACCGGTCTGGCAGCCAGTGGAGCCAGTGATCTTGTTTTTGTGAGTTCAACCGGAGTAGTAACCTACGGCACACCAACCGCCAATATCAGCGCGTACACAGCAAATACTACTTTTGGTTCGGGAACAGCGTGGGAAGGAGATGCCAACGCACACTGTGTTTATAAAGGTGGCGGAACTTCCGTAAACATCACCGGACTTACACCCGGAACTACTTATTACGTTTTGATTATTGATGCTAAGAATACAACCTATAATGCTAATAACAACTCTGCGTCAGGGGCATCATTTTCAACTCCTCCTAATCCAACAGGTTTTACTACTCCAACCACCGGTACGGGTCAAGTAACTACTTCCACTTGGACTAATCCGACTTGCTCGGATGAGGTAATGATCATTGCGTCAACTGCAAGTGTTACTACGGCACCATCTGGTAATGGAAGTGCATATACGGCTGATGCATCTAATAAGTATGGGGCCACAGGTACGGGTACTAACACTACGGGAGCTGAATATGTTGTTTACAAAGGCACTGGCACGTCCGCAACGATCACAGCACTGACGAATGGGCTCACGTACTATTTTAAAATCTTTACAAGAAAAGGAACTACATGGTCATCAGGTGTTGAAGTGAATGCAACACTTCCTCCCTCTAATGTAACAGGAGCTTCGTTCACGGCCACGTGTATTGATGCAGGGACTGTCAACTGGACCAACCCAGGCACCGTTTATAATATTATCGTTTTTGCCAAGCAAGGATCTTCAATTAATGTTGGCTCTCCTACAGCAAACGTGTCCACTTATACAGCTAACACGGCATTTACCTCTGGAACTCCATATGAAAATGATGGAAGTGCGTATTGTGTTTATAAGGGGACAAGCAACAGCGTGGCTATTACTGGACTGACTGCTGGAGCAACTTATTATTTTGCGGCCTTTAATGTGAATGGTACCAACTATTCAAGTGCGACCACTGCTAATAATCCAACACCTTCAACCCCGAATAATGCAACCGGATTCACGCCAACAGCAGGCAACGGACAGGTATCGCTAAGTTGGACTAGTCCAACCGGATGTTCTGATGAAGTAATGATAGTTGCAAGTCAGTCAGGCAGCATCACAACAACTCCAAGCGGCAATGGATCTACCTACACTCCGGTGTCTGCCACCTTTGGTTCCGGTTATGCTACAGTGGCCTCCACGGAATATGTTGTTTACAAGGGTACAGGAACATCAGTAGTGGTTACGGGATTGACCAATTGCACGCAGGCAGATTTCAAGATTTTTACAAGAAAGGGGAGCACGTGGTCTTCAGGAACTGCAACGTCTGCCACACCGATATCTCCCCTCAGCGTGAGTTCGCTCTCGCCCATTGATGGAGCTATAAACGTAGCCACCAACACCAAGCTCACGATTACTTTTAATCAAAACGTTTCAATTTCTGCGACTGCTACTGGAGTTACGGCTGAAAAAAGCATTGTAGTTACTAAAGATCCATTTGGATCGCCATCAACTCAGACGATAGATAGAAGTTTGGTAAGTATTACAGGGAATGTAGCGACAATAACCATAAATACCCTAAGCCTCGGCACGGTATATAGAGTGGTTGTCGGCAACAAAGTACTTTCTGGATGCGGGGTAGATTTTAGTGGGATAACTGCCGGGAACTGGGATTTTACAGCTTCAACTGGCGTAGCCGTAACCGCGCCCTCAGTTACACTTTGTCAGAACGTTTATGGACCGCTTGGCAGCATTGTTTTGAATGAGACTGCAGTTAACAATATTCAGGGCACCGCCTCAACGACCAAGAATTTGATCTTGAAATTTGATGCATCCGGTTTTGCATTCAAGGCCGGAACGGCTGGAGTCTCTGTTAGTACACCCAATGGTGATGATATAACTTCAGCCACAGCTTCATCGATTTCTTTTTCATCGGCCACTTTCAATTTTACCTTTCCAGCGGGTAGTGCAATTGATGGACTTGATCAAATTAGCATCAACGGGTTGCAAGTAATTTCAGATGGTTCAAACCCTACCGGAAATATTATTGTCGATCCAGCTTCTACACTGACGATTCAGGGGCTAACAACAGGAACAACAATCTTGGGAACGGTCAATTCAGGATCAACTCCTCCCGCTGCCCCAACAGCACCTACCATAACAGGAGGTGGTTATAATTTCTGCCAGGGAACAAACATTTCCGCCATATCAGCGAGTGCCACTGGTTCCAGTCTGAAGTGGTATAGCGACATAGCTTTAACAACACTTGTATTTTCTGGAAAGCCAGCCAATCTTCAAACGGATCTGGGTATAAACTCAGCGGTTGCAGGAACTCATCAATTTTATGTAACTCAAACTTCTACTTGCGAGAGTTCAAGCTTGACCTTTCCTTTAATTACTATCAATCCAAAACCTGCGGCAGATGCCGGGCACTCAATTGTAAGCGGTACAAAACAATGTTCTGGCACTGCAGTTACCCTTGGGGGATCGCCAACAGTTACAACACCTTCCACACCACCTTACACTTATGCTTGGAGCGAATTAACTGGTACCTATGCGAGTGGTGGTGGCGGGGCAATCACAGGTGTCTCAAATCCTCAAGTCATAATAAATAATACCACAGGCTCTAGGCAGACTTACAATTTTCAGGTAGTTGTTACAGACGGAAATAATTGCAGCGCGACTGATACAACTAAGTTCTATGTCTATCCTCAAATTAACTTATTCCTGACTCAACCTGGCACAACTACATTCTCTACGAAGGCATCGCCTCAGTTGCTACAAGTGAATATACCTACCACCAACCCAGTATTCACTGGCATAGGTGTTATTCAGACAGCTCCAAATACTTACAAGTTTGACCCAGCGCAAGCGTACGATAACAATCAATCCTTGCCACAAACTTTCGATATCTTTTTTTCAGGTACGGATCAGAATGGTTGCTTGGAGAATAATGGTGGCCTCAAGATCGCAACCATGACACTTTCTAATCAAGTGTTTGATTTTGTGGCTAACCAATACTGTAGTGGTGAGGCCCCTTATCAAGCGGCACCATCCGGATCAGGAAATCTTGGTAATACTGCAACAGCAATTGATTTAACAATCAATGCCAGCGTGGTTACGCAGGTTAATAATTATGTGTCATCTTGGAACTCTACTTCCAGATTTTATTATGCCAGTTCATGGGTCGCAGGTGGTACCTATTATAAAAATGACGTTGTTGCTTATGCTGGAGAATTGTATCGCCTAAACGGGCAACTTGGGCCTTACTCAACTATAGTTGCTCCATCTCTCGATGCAAATTGGAAGGCAGGGGCTCTTACAATTGATTTTAATACGGATAAAATTGTTCGTAACTATTACGAAGGATACTATGGCGGGAATTCTGGTAACTCCACTATCTTAAAATACAGTGGCAAATACTGGATGTTTACAAATCCTAATTATAACAACGCTCCAAACGTAACATCCGTCTTGCCAGCGATCTATACTGAGTTCAAGGATCCGCAGGATATTTTTAGTATCTATGTTTCCCAGTATGATCCAGTTTATGGTTATTATACTGCTAGTCAAAGCTATTCAGATGGACAAGGTGGTACAATTACATATCCTGGAAGCGTGGTTCGCTGGCATGGAAGAATTTATCAGTGTATCATCTTCAATGCCCCTTACTATGGCAGTGGAATAGCCCCTGACGATCCTACATGGGGATCTACTTATTGGACAAACATTACTGGGCAAAAATATGATCAGGGATATTTCTATTATGATCCCACCACTGGAACTAATCCTTGGGGCAATGCAGGGCAAGCCGGGGTTTACTATAATTTACAATTTGTCAATGTTAACAGAAACCCAGTGGTGTCAATGTCCGGCTTGTCGGATAATCAGGATATATGTCAAGCGGACGCTCAAGGTGCCGGAGTTCCTTACAACTTGCTAAGCAGTGTTCCTTCCTCAGGGGTTTTTGAGACGAGCTTCAATGGCGGTTCTACTTGGTTAAAAGATGCGGGGTCTGGTGGAGCAATCGTAAATGCAGGTGTGAATGTGGGACAAGCTACTTTTGATTCCAATATCAGTTGGTCAAAAGTTTCAACGGTAGCAAGCGGCAATACATGGTCCGGTACTACTTATTCAAAATACGCTAATGTTGTTTATAATGGAATATTTTATACAAGTTTAGCAAATAGTAATACGAACAACCAGCCGGACATAAGCCCAGGTTTTTGGAGGGCAAATACGCTAACAGTAAAAATAAGATTGTCCTATGACCCAGGCACTAAAGGCAGTGATAACGTAACTCCCTGTTCGGGTATTTCGATCATCAATGTGTTTGTGCACAAGACGCCAACCATTGCCTTTCAACCTATCACTGTTAAAACCTATTGTAATTATGATCCGGCTGTGACCTTCAAAACAGTTCAAAGTTCTGGTGTTTTATTATCGGGTTATGGAGTTTCTGATCTGGGCAGCGGCAATGGAAGTTTGGATCCAGCGTCTGCCTTCAGTGCGGCAGGTGGTGGTAGTTCTGGGCAAAACATTGTGATAACTGCATTGATCACAGATAGCTATGGCTGCCAAAACAATGCAACTAACAATTCGATATCGGTTAATCCACCAGTGCCATCATCCTATTCTATCAATACACCTTCGACACCATATAATATTACGAAGGCTTCACCTAACCAGGTGATTTCGTTATGTTATAATGATAATGCGACTACGTTAACAGGTACCGAAACTACTTCGTGGTTTGACGTTATCTATCAAGGCACAACTAGTCCTGCGAACTATACTTCAAGCACTGGTTTTTTTGTATCTTCTTCTAATAAGAGTTTTAACAACAATCTTAATTTCTTGCCGAAAACATTTTTTGATGATGCCGTGAGCAAAGGAGCAAACCCTCTCAATACCATTTCCTTCTTGATCGTTTATCATTCTTATGACAATGTTTATTGTAATAATGTAATTTCTACGGTTTCATTCTCGGTTGCTCCTCAATTGCAGGTTGACATTACTGGTATTTCAGATCAACAACTTTTCTGTGCAAATGGAAGTGCCGGTACAAATGGTAACAGTAACGTCATTACATTAGGATTCACGCCTTATCAGTCAACTGGAACAATTTTTAAAATTAATGGTGCTAATCAGTCTTTGTCTGGAAATACTTTTTCATATGTGATGGCAAACCAAAGTTTAGTTCAAGATATCGTATTTTCATATAATGTTAGTTCCGGTGGAGGCAATGCGTGTCAAAATCCAATTACAAAAACAATCCACGTTTTGCCCAGCCCCGTTGCTTCCTATTCGGTAATAGCTCATTGTGACGGGGATGTTATCCCTTACAATGCTACGGATGGATCAGGAAATTCCGCTAGTAACAATCCAGTTTACACATGGACTTTCAATGACGTTCCTGTGAAGGTGGACAATAATCAAAACACTACTTATAAATACTCGACTGTTGGTAACTACTCTGTTCACCTAGATATTGCGTATGCGCCCGTAACAATGAACTCAACTACTGTATCATGTGTCAGTAACAATGACAAGGTTAATTTCCCGAATAGTTGCAATGCGCCTGATTGCGCAGACCAGCTTCAGGTAGTTGGTCCTATTCCAACTGTTGACTTTACCTTCTCGAATGTTTGCGAAGGAGACTTAACAAATTTTGTATCCTCTCAGACAAACGGAGTCACTGATTACAATTGGGATTTTGGAGATTTGATTGTCACGGGATTTGGAACCGGAATTAATAGCTATTCGGAAGGAGGAACCTACAAAGATCCTATTCATGGTTATGCACCTGGCACTTATAACGTTACAGTTACAGGGCGAACAGCTTCAGGCAATGGTGCCTGTACAAATTTCAAAACAAGGACAGTTTCTATTTTAAAATTTTATAATTCGTTAACAATACCCATTGGTCCAACACAGATTTATGATATGTCTGATCCGCAATTTCAGGTTGCAGTGGCAGGAGATGGAGCCTGGGTGCCCGAGGATCAGGCCGGTTTTAGCACATGGAATTTTGGTAGTCAAGGACCTACTTCCAGCAATTTATTGCCCGCATGGAATAATATAAGTTACAATACAAACGATAAGTCTTATGTGAACAGTCCGTGCCTGGACATGTCTAGTTACATCAAGCCTGCAATTAATCTCCAGTACTTTATGGACGCTCGCCAACAGCAAGATGGCGCGGTACTGCAATATTCAACTGATGTAGTGGGAGGTGTTCAGCAGTGGGTGACTTTGGGCAATACTCAGAATTCAGGGCTAAATTGGTATACATCTCAAGGTGTCAGCGGAAAACCAGGAGATCCTTTTAACCCTAATTTTTATGGATGGTCGCGACCAGGCGACACAATTTGGTACGATGCCCGTCACTCGCTTGATGAAATACCAGCCGTCAAAAGAAACAAAGTGCGCTTTAGGGTTGCATTTGGTAGTGACGGAGGTTCAACCAATGGCCACCTTGGCTTTGCTTTCACAAATGTGAAGATCGTGGAACGTAATAGAATTAGTTTGATAGAGAACTTTACAAACACAAATTTGTCGAATGCTGCGGCCAATGATGCTGCCTTCCAATCAGTGGCCAGTACAAGCTCTGAAATAGTTAAACTGGAGTATCATACTGGATTGCCGGATGCGGATGTTGAAAACCTTGTGAATCCGACAGACTTGAATGCACGGGCTGCTTTCTATGGCATAACCAATACTGCCTCGTTGTTGCCAAATGGCTATCTGGATGGCGCGAGCGGTGGGAAGTTCACATCAAGTTCCTGGTCAAATGATGTTGTGCTTCGTGCATTAAAACCTTCTCCGCTTTTGCTCGCAATAAATCCTTCCGTTTCAAAAGTGGATGTTGATATCACTGCCGTTCAAGCTATAAACTCAGGAAAGTTGCAAGTATTTGTTGCCGTCTTGGAAAAACAAGTTGGGACAGATCAATTTGTCGCACGAAAATTTTTCCCCAATGCCTCGGGCAAAACGCTCACATTGCCTCTTGCGAAAGGTGACATGTCAACTATTACGATTGATCCTTGGACTATACCTAGTAATCAAATTACAGATATCAGTCAGGCTGCAGTAGTGGCTTTTGTTCAGGATATTAAGACCAAAGAAGTATTGCAGGCGGCCTACCTGCCTAACCCTTCTATATTGCCATCAGTTGTGACATATGTCGAGCCACTCAATGAGACATCCATAAAGGTGTATCCCAACCCGGCTGATAAGGAATTGTTGGTTGAAATGCCAGAGTCAGTCAAGCAGGCCACCTCACTCGAGGTGACTGATCAACTTGGACGCACGCATAGCGTTGGCCTTTTTAATGAGGGCGAAAAAGCAAAGACTATTGACACGGCTAATCTGGCGGAGGGGATGTATATTCTTCAAGTCGGAGATGGCAGTAATGCGATTCGAAAAAAAGTTATTATTATTCATAAGTAAAGGCTACAAGTTGCCTCAAACCAACCTGAAAAGTTCATTTTTGAATGAAACAGATAAGGTGGTTTGAGGCATTCTTTTTTCCTCAATGGAAGTTTTTTTATGCCTAAACCTTACTTAGATTTACCGCACAAACACCAAACCAAACCCAGGTCCTGACGTATGGAAATCTTTCTAAAAGCCGACACTTGGCTTGCCCTTCTTACCCTATGTTTTCTTGAGATTGTTTTGGGAATTGATAATATCATTTTCATTTCCATTGTCTCCAATAAGCTGCCAGAAGAGCTGCGCGGCAAAGCACGTAATACCGGTTTGTTTCTGGCCATGTTTGTTCGTATCGGCTTCCTGCTTGGCATTACCTGGATCATCGGTTTCAAAGAGCCTTTGTTTGCAGTAAAAGACTTTTTACCAGACTGGTTGATCTCATTTTTCGGTTTTCATGGCGAGCACACTTTCAGTGGCCGTGATTTGATTCTTGGATTTGGTGGTCTCTTCCTCATCGCAAAAAGCACAATGGAGATCAACCATGAGATGGAAGGCGAGGAGGGAGAGAAAGGGACCAAAAAGTCTGCGGTACCAACCTTGACAGGTACAATCATTCAAATCATTTTACTCGACATCATTTTCTCTTTCGACTCCATCCTGACGGCCATCGGTATAGTTGATAAAGTACTCATCATGATTTTTGCAGTAATTATTTCTATCTGCGTGATGATGTTCTTCTCCGGTGCAATCAGTAATTTTATTCAACGCCACCCCTCAATGGAAGTGTTGGCTTTAGGTTTCCTGATACTTATCGGTTTTATGTTGTTCCTCGAAGCGCTCGAATATGTGATACCAAAAGGATACATCTACTTCGCAGTTGCATTTTCATTGTTGATAGAACTAACCAACATTCGCGTAGTCAAGAAACGAAGCGATCCTGTCAAACTCCACAAACCTTTTTCGGAAGCCGAGGCCTTGGAAGCTTTGAATAAAAGCAAAGAGGAACCAACCTATAGCGATGATCCTAAATATCCGATTGGAAAGTACGAGGCCAAAGAAGAATATACCAAGGAAGAGATTGAAAAATTTGTAGAGAGGATTGAACTGCTGCCTTACAAGTTGGAAGCAGCCGTTGCGGGTTGGAGTGATGAGCAACTTGACACACCTTATCGGGAAGGCGGATGGACCGTTCGTCAATTGATCCATCATATTTCCGATAGCCATTTGAATGCGTACATCCGCGTGAAGTGGGCGCTCACTGAAGAGACGCCTACCATCAAGGCTTATAACCAAAAGGAGTGGGCAGAAACCCCTGATACCCGATTGGGAGTTGAATATCCGTTAAGCATGATCAAGTCGCTGCATCAAAAGTGGGTTGGTCTGTTAAAACAATTGTTGCCTGAGCAATTAAGGAAAGAATTCATCCACCCTGAGTCAAGCAGGCACATCCGTCTTGATCAGATGACTGGCAACTATGCGTGGCATGGTGAGCACCATCTTGCACACATCATGGTGCTGAAAAAGAAGAACAACTGGTAATCTGAGATTCTAAGTAAACTATCGTCAAACTTTTGCAAGCTGAACAAAGCTGTTGCGAACCAATGGTCAGATTTTTTTTCAGCAAAGACCATGACTTTACATTGTCTTGTAATTTGAAGACGGGCCACTTAAATTTGATCCGATGAAAGTCGAAGAGCCTGATCTTTCCGGTACCTACACTTATTCCGACTATCTCTCATGGTCGTTTACAGAGATGTCTGAACTGATCAGAGGGAAAATATTTAAAATGTCCCCCGCACCAACCAGCACGCATCAAAAGATTTCTTTGAGGCTTACCTTAAAAATCGGAAATTTTTTAGAAGGCAAAAAGTGTCAGCTATTTTTAGCTCCTTTCGATGTTCGTTTGCCCCAGGCTCCAGACAGAAAGAGTGATAAAGAAATCATTACAGTAGTGCAGCCTGACCTGTGCGTGGTGTGTGATCCTTCCAAGATCGATGAACGTGGCTGCCTGGGAGCGCCTGATTGGATTATTGAAATTTTATCTCGTTATACTTCAGCAAAAGATCTTCGGGAAAAATTCGAAGTATATGAAGATGCAGGTGTAAAAGAGTATTGGGTCGTTCACCCTCAAGAACAAACTTTGCTGGTTTATACGCTGGATGTTAGCGGTAAGTACACAGGAAAATTAAAGCCGTACGTTCGTGGGGATCAGGTTTTACCCGCTAGCCTTCCAGGGCTGGTGATTGATTTGAAAGATATTTTTCCTGAGGAAGGTTAAACTTCAAATGTATTCACCTCCATTCATTTTATTTAATGGTCATCTCGAAACCATCTACCCTGCACTTTTGCGCAAGGTGTATTTGATTCCTTACCAGCGTGAGCGGATTTCAACTCCTGATAATGATTTCCTTGACCTTGATTGGTTGAAACAAGGTTCAAAGAAACTTGTCATCATTTCTCATGGGCTCGAAGGCAATTCGCATCGTGCTTACATCATGGGGATGGCAAAGATTTTCTTCTTGAATGGTTTTGACGTGATCGCGTGGAATTACCGCGGATGTAGCGGTGCGTTGAACAAAACATTGCGATTTTATCACAGTGGCGCCACCGATGATTTGGACGGTGTTGTTCGCCATGCTGTTAGCTCAGGTTATGAGAATATCAACCTGATTGGTTTTAGTCTGGGGGGAAATATTTCGCTGAAGTATTTAGGTGAAAAGTCTGATGGAATTCATTCACGTATTTCGAAAGCAGTAGTCTTTTCCGTGCCTATGCATCTTGATACGAGTTGTCAGAAAATTTCGCAACCATCTAACTTTGTTTACTCCCACCGTTTCTTGAAAAGTTTGAAAAAGAAAGTGACATGGAAAGCTTCCGTGATGAATGGATTGGACGTTTCTAATCTTGATAAAATAGAAACTCTCGAAGAATTTGACGATCGCTTTACTGCGCCACTGCACGGATTCAATGGTGCAAAAGATTATTACAGAAAATGCAGTTCTATTTTCTTTGTTGAAAGTATTAACGTGCCTACACTTATTGTGAATGCGGTGAACGACCCTTTTCTCAGCGCTGAGTGTTTCCCACAAATCAGCAATCCATTTGTTTCATTTGAAAAAACATGGCGCGGAGGTCACGTTGGTTTTGCAAGCTTCAATAAAAAGGGGGTATATTGGAGCGAACAACGTGCATTGGATTTTATCTTAAACAACAAATGATTGAACGGTTTTCAATTGGGGTTTCAGCAGGGCAGTTGGCCGAGCGTTTTGGTGTGGAAATACCTGAGATATTTCAATCGCGCTATAATGTTTCTCCCTCACAACTTGTGCCCGTAATCACGCATGAAGATCCCAAAGGTTTTTCTTTTTTCTATTGGGGCCAGCCACCCGGGTGGACGAAAAATAAATCGCTGGCGGAGCGCATCATCAATGTGCGTGCAGAGCAAATAGGAGATAAGCCCACTTTTAAAAAGAATCTCGTTCAGCATCGCTGCCTTGTTCCTGCGGATGGATTTTATTCCTGGAAGAAATTCGGAAAGAAGTCATTGATCCCCTGGCGTTTTGTGTTGAAAGATAAATCACTTTTTTCAATTCCGGCCATATGGGAAGAATATGATGATGACCAGGAATCGTATCATACATTTACCCTTATAACAACTGCCGCAAATTCATTTGTGACTATGGCCAACGAACGCATGCCTGTTGTGTTTGGAAAAGAACAAGAGAAAAAATGGCTGTCAAAAGAAACAACTGAAGGAGAGTTGATCGCATTATTATCATCGCCACAATCTGAAAGTTGGGATGGATTTTCGGTCTCAACAAAACTGAATGATCTTACTTTCGACAGACCATCCTTGCTATTGCCGGTGCCCCCAGCAGATCAGTTTGGGAATCTGACCTTGTTTGATTGAGATCAGATACAATATTCTGGATGCTCAAAGTTTTAGCTAGTCCTGTAACACATTCGTCATGAAGGTCAATCGTGTAACCATCCATGCCAGGAAAAACAGGGCTGCCCACTGTAGATAGATATAGTAATAATCGGTGGTGTCTTTGAACCGACTTTCTTTGATTTCAGCTTTTTCGTATTGATCGATCTTTGTAAACACGTTCTTCAAAGCCGCATTGTCGGTTACTCTGAAAAATTCTCCTGAGCCGATGTCAGCAATCTTGCGCATGGTTGTTTCGTCCACCGTGTTCTCCACCATTTGTGGGCGACCGAAGAAATCTTTTCCGAAAGGTACCAAGCCTTCCTTGCCGACAATGATCGTATAGATTTTTATATTGTGCGCTGCTGCTAATTCGGCAGAGGTGATAGGATCAATATTGCCCGCATTGCTTTCACCATCGCTCAAAAGGATGCATACCTTCGATTTTGATTCAGACTCTCTCATTCGATTGGTAACCACTGCCAATGCACTTCCAATTGCCGTTCCCTTCGATTCAATCATATCAAAAGAAATATCGTTGAGGTAGGAGTAAAGCAAATCGTAATCAGTGGTGAGCGGAGCGAGTGAGAATGCATCGCCTGAAAAAACAATAAGTCCGATTCTGTCCTGTAATCTTCCTTGAATGAAATCGTGCGCTACTTTTTTTGCGGCATCAAGGCGGTTAGGAAGGAAATCCTGGATTTGCATGGATTGTGAAATGTCCATTGCCAGCATGATATCAATTCCTTCTGCCCATTGTTCTACTTTTTCGTTGCTCCGCTGAGGGCGAGCGAGGGCAATGATCACAAGGGCCAATACAATCATCAATAGTATTTCAGGTATCAGCCGGATTAAATTCAGTGGTGAATTTTTAAGATCACTTTTTACCAAAGCAACCGGAAGTTTTTGATTGATAAAATAACGGGTGAACCATCTGAAAAAAAAGACAACTGGAATGGCAAATAAAAAATACAAATACCATTTGTTCTCCCACGTAAAGGCAGAGAAAGTGGATGGATAAAACCAGTCGATCGAATACCAGGGTTCTGAAAATTTATCCATGCATCAGTTCTGTTTTCTTCTTTTCAAATTGCTGATAGACATGATCCTTCAGGTTGTAGAAGGGTGCGGTGGACTCATTCATGTTGGCATAAATCATCCGGTCGATAGCAGAGAGCGCTTTGCCCAACGATTCATTTTGTTCCATTTCCCGGATTTCTTTGGAAGTGAATTTTGTATAAGGTTTGGACAGCAAAGATTCAAGATATTTTTTCCAGATGAGAAGTGTCGCTTCGGCAGCGGGTGGCGAAAAGTTTGAATTTAGTTTGTCAACGGACAGATCATACTTCTCCAGGAAACTTGCATAATTTTTAGAGAGTCTCTTCAACGCAAAATGACGTTTGATTTTCTTCCCATAAAAAACCCAGACCATAATCAAGAGCACGATAATTATCGCAATGACAATCCCCGCGATCACATAGTTTAATTGCCAACCGACAGGTAAATAGCTCGTGTTTACTTTCAAGGGAAGTTTTTCGATAGAGAGTGAATCAGGTAACGTTGCTTTCACCAATCTCTTCAAAAACAAAGTATCAGTAGCGGAAAAAACTTGTGTACAATCCTTTTGTTGCACGATAAAAATCGGTAGTCTTAAAGTTTGAATACTGTCAATTTCGTAGCTGGCAAGACGGTAGGTAACACTATCATGGCTGATGCCATCTTTTGTTTTTGTGATGGCGTAATTTTTGGAAACCCATTCAAACGGAGCAAACGAAAAAGTGGAATCAGGAAACAGAACAGTTGATTTGGATGGATACTTTACCGCGAGAGAAAAATAAACGGGCTTTCCGATCTCTGTGCTATCGGTCATGAAGCGTCCGTAAACTTTGACATCTTGTGCTGCTACACTATTAAAGGTAAACAGCATCATCAAGGGAACAATTAACCGAAGTTGGAAGAAACTCAAAACACGAATCGCCATAAAATCCTTTACGTTGTTTTAAGTGTTTTGTTTCTGGTCTTGAACAAACGGAGAAGCTTTGGAACATAGTCTTCACCCGTGTCAATGGAAACGAAATTGATTTGGTGTTTGCGGCTGAAATCAACAAGCTCCTGCTGACGTGAAGTATTGTGAGCTGCAATCTTTTCCCGAAAACCACCAAAGGAAGTATTCACCCAAATAGTTTTCTTGGATTCCTTATCAAGTACTGGTATGATGCCGAGTTTTGGTAATTGTGTCTCGCGCTTATCGGTGATCCGAATGACTACTAAGTCATGCCTGCGGGCCAGCGATTTTAAATTTTGAAAGTAGCCTTCGTCAACAAAATCGGAAATGAGAATTACCACGCTTCTGCGCTTGATAAAATTCAATGCGAAGTTGATGGCTTTTGATAGATTTGTTTTCAATGATCTGGGCTTCAGATTCACAAGGTGATGGATGATCTCATACGCCTGTGGCATTCCTTTCGAAGTCTTCAACGCGATTTCCCGTTCATCCGAAAAGCAGATCAGGCCGAGGTGGCTTGATTCCTTTGCGGCCGACAACGCGAGTACACCACACACTTCTTTGCTGATGTCAACTTTTGTTTTGCCCGGTGTTCCGATGTCTTGCGAAGCGCTTACATCAAGGATAAAAAAAATGGTTTGCTCCTTTTCTTCACGAAAGGTCTTTACGTATGTGCCGTGACCTTTCGCAGATACGTTCCAGTCGATGGTGCGGATGTCATCACCATATTGATATGGGCGCACGTCATCAAACTCAAGACCGGTGCCCTTGAAAATAGAATGGAAGTCACCCTGCATCTGGCTGTTGATGGCCTTGCGAATCTGGATTTCATACCTCCTCAGTTTTTTCAGAAGCTCCTTCACAACCGTTTTTTAATTCGCCCAAAATTAAATTAAATCGGTGATTAGTCAACGGCCAGTTTGGGTGAGTGGCGATGGAATTTTTCCTTTGACGGAACTTTTCAAATCGGGTCAAACTTTTTAAAGGCGGTCACGTGTAATGGGATATTTTTCCTAATTTGAAAGCGATATTTTGTTTCGATGAGTGAAGAACTGTTAAAGGCGATTATTCAATTTTTTGCCATTGTCGCGAAAGAGCGAATCACTGAGGATGAGCGCTCGATCATCAAGGAATTCTTGTCACTTCACCTCAACCAGGATGGCCTGCGCTACTACCTTTCTCTTTTCGATGAATTCTGTAAAGCTAATAAGCGAAATGCCACCGATGAGATGGAGTCTGTGGACGCTGATACACAGGAGTTTGTCAATGATTGGTCGCAGATCATGCAGATCGCCCGCAAGGTGAACCAGGCTTTAACCACTGAACAAAAAGCAGTATTGGTGGTAAAGATTATTGAACTTGTTTTTGCAGACAACACATTATCCGAGAGGCAGAGTAATCTTATTTTTTACATCGGTGAGGCGCTGAAAATTCCCTCGCACGATTTCCGCTCAATGCGCGCTTTTGTACTGGGCCAAGAAACCGAGGATTTTGCACATAAAAATGTATTGCTTATTGATAATGAGCAGGAAGCAAATGATCATCCTGGCCCGCATCAATGGATCAAGGGTTTTTCCGGTTTAATTGCCATTCTCCGTCTTGCCGATATTGAAACTTATTTTATCAAGTACATCGGCATCACACCGTTATACCTGAATAGCCAGTTGCTTAAGTCGCGCAGGGTGGATGTGATTCCTCCTGGCAGCACGATTCGCAGTACAAAAATCGAAACGATTTATTACAGTGATATCGTCAGTAAATTTTTGCAGGAAGAGTCCAGTACGCAGCTAAGTTTTGTGGCCGACCATGTTTTCTATCATTTTAAAAGCGGCAGGGCCGGTCTTCAAAACATTAGTATAGCAGAGCAAGGCGGAAAGCTCATTGGCTTGATGGGGGCGAGCGGATCCGGAAAGTCAACACTTTTAAGTGTGTTGAATGGGTCCGATAAACCTTCAAGTGGCCGGGTGCTGGTGAATGGCATCGATATTTTTGAAGAGCCGAAGAAAGTGGAAGGCGTGATCGGGTTTATTCCGCAAGATGATTTGCTCATGGAAGACCTGACCGTGTATGAAAATATTTTTTTTTCTGCTAGTCTTTGTTTCCGACACTATTCAAAAAAGGAAATTGCGGACTTGTCGGATCGGGTGCTTGCCAATCTTGGGCTTTCGGAAATCCGCGACTTGCGGGTTGGTTCGGTTTTGAAAAAGACGATCAGCGGAGGCCAGCGAAAAAGATTGAATATTGGTCTCGAACTTTTGCGCGAACCCTCCATTTTGTTTGTTGATGAACCAACCTCCGGGCTATCGTCCCGCGATTCAGAGAGCATTATGGATTTGCTGAAAGAGTTGGCGCTGCGTGGCAAAATGATTTTTGTGGTGATTCACCAACCTTCGTCCGATATATTCAAAATGTTTGATACGCTCATTATTTTGGATGTTGGTGGCTTTCAGATTTACTATGGGAATCCGGTTGAGTCGGTGAATTATTTTCAGGAAATGATTAATGCTGCCAACAAGACACCGGGAGCGTGCCCTGAATGTGGTAACGTTAATCCTGAGCAGATCTTTAATATCATCGAGACGCGCGTGGTAAATGAATACGGAAGGCTTACGCACACGCGAAAAGTTTCTCCCGGCCAATGGTATCAATACTTTAAGAAGAAAATTAAGATTCCAAAAATAGAAGACGTAAGTGCAGAATTGCCTGCTGTTCAAAAAATTCCAAATTGGTTTGGGCAACTTAAAGTTTTCATTGAGCGTGATGTGAAGTCCAAATTTGCCAACAGGCAGTACATGACGGTGAATATGTTGCTCACGCCTTTGCTCGCGCTCTTCATTGGCTATTTTGTGAAGTATTATGATTACGTTGGAGTTGAGAAGCCGGTTTATACATTTTACAAAAACGACAATGTTCCGGTTTATTTTTTTATGAGTATCGTAGTGGCTTTGTTCGTTGGATTGATTGTGAGTGCCGAAGAAATTTTTCGTGATCGGAAAATTTTGAAGCGCGAGCGTTTTCTTCAACTAAGCCGCAGCAGTTATTTCATCTCTAAAATTTTGATCTTGTTTTTCCTTTCGGGAATTCAAACGCTGACTTTTGTTTTGGTTGGGAATTCGTTGCTCGAGATTCCATTCGGGGAATTTCGTTATTGGCTGATTTTGTTCTCGTGTTCGTGCTTTGCGAATGTGTTGGGCTTGAACATTTCTTCTGCATTCGATTCTGCCGTCACTATTTATATTTTGATTCCAATACTCATCATTCCACAATTGTTATTGAGTGGTGTTGTAATCAGCTTCGATAAGTTTAATCCTAAAGTTGGCAGCCCGAATGGAATTCCGATTCTCGGTGAGATGATGGCATCGCGCTGGGCTTTTGAAGCTTATATGGTTACACAATTCAAAGACAATCCACTCGAAAGGAAATTTTATAAACTAGATCAGAAACGGGCGATCGCGCAATACAAAAGGTTGTACTACATTCCTGAATTGAAAACCAAATTGGCATATGTTATTAATCATCGCGAGAGTTGGAGGAACAAGAATGACGAAAGAATGAATTCAACGCTTCAGCTTTTAAAAACGGAACTTAGCAATGAAGTCAATTCATTGGGTAAAGACCGTTTTGGTCAATTAGGTAAATTGGAGGTTGGAAAGTTTGACTCCGCTACTTACCAGGCGACCAACAAGTTTTTGAACACATTGTTGGAGTTTTATTTAATTCGCTACGACAATGCCCTCGCTGCGAAAGATAAGTTGGTGAGCGAACTTACCGATGATGAAGAAAAGAGAGCAAGCTTCAACCGGCTGCGCGATAAGTACCAGAATGAAGCAGTGACAAGAATGGTGGAGAACACTACGGACCCTGTGCGCATTGTGGAATGGGAAGGTGAATTGGTTCAAAAAATATTCCCCGTGTACTTCGATGACCACCGCCCCGACCATTGGTTGGATTTCCGGGATAATTTTTACATTCCGACAAAGCACCTGGCCGGACGAAAACTGGACACCCTCTATTTTAATGTGTCCGTGATTTGGTCGATGACCCTTTTTCTCTATGCCGCTTTATATTTCGAGTGGCTGAAGAAAATTATCCAAGGCTTTGTTGCTCGCAGAAAGTATGGGAAGAAGATACTTTGATTGGGCTGTTTTTCAATTCTTTGTCTTCCTCCGTTGAATGTGTAACTTGCATGATTTAGGAACCAAAATATCTACAATCAATTGTCGTTCGAGGATTTTAATTTAGATGCGAGGCTGATGGACGGCCTTACATCCATGGGTTATGAAAACCCAACTCCCATTCAATGTGAAGCGATCCCGGCTATTCTTGCCAAAGATGACCTTATCGCGTGTGCTCAAACCGGAACCGGAAAAACTGCGGCCTATCTTCTTCCTATTTTAAACAACATTATTCACTCAGAGAAGCGGCACCTCAACACAGTTATTATTGCGCCCACACGGGAACTGGCTCAGCAGATTGATCAGCAAGTAGAAGGTTTTGCTTACTTCACCGGTGTCAGTTCGATTCCCGTGTATGGCGGTGGGGATGGAGCCATCTGGGATCAACAGAAGAAAGCGCTTGAGGCTGGCGTTGATATGATTGTAGCAACACCGGGTCGGTTGATCGCCCAGCTTGCCTCAGGTGCAATCAAGCTGGATCATGTTGAGCATCTTGTCCTTGACGAAGCCGATCGAATGCTCGACATGGGATTTCATGATGATATTTTGCGTATTATAAAATATCTGCCTGCCAACCGGCAGACCTTATTATTCTCCGCTACCATGCCGCCAAAGATTCGTGCATTGGCTAATCGTATTTTGAATGACCCAAGGGAAATTAATATTGCTATTTCAAAACCTGCGGAGGGAATTGTGCAGCGCGCCTACTTGACTCACGATGATCAGAAAGAAAAATTGCTTGTTCACGTGCTCAAAGAAAAAGAGTATGAAAGTGTTTTGATTTTCGCATCCACAAAAGACAATGTCAAAAAATTGGATCGAACTCTACGAAAGACGGGCTTGCCTGTTCAAGCAATTCATTCAGATCTCGAGCAGAACGAACGTGAAGTGATATTGCGCGATTTCAAAAACAAGCAACTTAAGCTTCTCATTGGTACTGATGTGCTTTCGCGTGGGATAGACGTGGAGGGAATTGGCCTGGTAGTGAACTACGATGTGCCGCCTGATCCAGAAGATTATATCCATCGCATTGGTCGTACTGCCAGGGCCGCAAGCACTGGAGTGGCGGTAACGTTCATCAATCCGTTAGATCAGTTCAAATTTCATCGCATCGAGCGATTGATTGGAAAGGAAATTGAGAAGACGCCATTGCCCGAAGAGCTAGGACCGAGTTTTACCTATCACCCAGTTCGCAAAAAGAAACCGGACGGAGAAAATCCGAAAAAGAAGAAGCGTTTTTTTAAAAACAGGCGCACGAAAAATTGAGTCGCTAAAAGCTTCTTGACTTTCAAACCAAAAAAAAGAAAGCCGCTCATGTAGCAGCTCCTTCAGATTAAGCCATCGTTATAGATGGTGATGCTTTTACAGATTAGATGCGCCAACAAGGAAGATGATCATCGTCATGGCGCCAAGTAATACATAATACTTTATAAGTTTTACGCTAAGCGGAAGAATATAGCTTGGCGCTTGCTCGGTTATGTAAGGTCTTTGTTGCATAAAATTTTAGGTTTAGGATTAATGAATTTTTATTGGATATCAGAATTAAAATCAAATCACATTTACAATGACAACAAGCACAGCCATGATACCGATCCAAACCAGGTATTTAGTAAGGGCTTTATTGAAAAATGATTTGCTCTTTTCTGCGCCTTCGTTCCCGATTGATTGGTTGGTTGTCATAACTTGTTTTGTTGGTGTTATGCTTCCTCTATAGAAAATTCGATGCCAGATACGAAAGCGGGCTAAATTCCAATAGAAGACATTGGATTCAGCCCGATTTGGGAATGATGTATCCACTTTTGAAAGACTGGCTTTGGGTTTTGTTTCTTCGATTTTGAAAGTAATTTTATGCTAATCCATTTTTTACGCTATGAAAAATTCAGGCTTTTATCTTCCCCTGTTGGCGTGTTTGGTTTCAATTCTATCCTGTAAAGAAAAAGAACGTGTTAGGGGGCTCACTGTTGACTCCGCGATGGTGGTGTCAGCGCATCCATTGGCATCCAAAGTTGGTGTTGCAATTCTGAAAAAGGGAGGCAATGCAGTTGACGCGGCAATTGCCACACAGTTTGCTTTGGCCGTTGTATATCCGGTGGCCGGAAATATTGGTGGCGGAGGTTTTATGTTGGTGCGTTTGAAAGATGGAAGTTTTGATGCACTTGACTACAGGGAAAAGGCTCCGGCTAAAGCAACAACAAACATGTATCTCGGAGAAACAGGTGAACCTATTCCTGAAAAGAGTGTACTGGGGCACTTGGCCAGCGGTGTGCCGGGGACTGTTGCAGGTTTAGATGAGTCTTACAAAAAGTATGGACGCCTGCCTTGGAAGGATTTGGTACAACCTGCGATTGATCTTGCAATGCATGGATTTACACTCACAAAAAGTGAAGCTGAAAACCTGAATGATATTCAAAATGATCTTAAAAAGTATAACACCGTAGAACCCGAAAACCTGATTGGCATTTGGAAGGAAGGTGATTCAGTAAAATACGTTGACCTCGCTCATACGCTCGAGCGTATCCGTGACAGGGGGCGCGATGGTTTCTATGATGGACAGACAGCAAAAGATATTGTTGAAGAAATGAAGCGTGGCAATGGGTTGATTTCTTATGAAGACCTTAAAGATTATCACGCTATTTGGCGTAAACCTATTTCCATAACTTATAGAAGCTACAAGATTACTTCGATGCCACCACCTTCAAGTGGGGGAGTGGCGATGTTTCAAATGCTGAAGTCGGTTGAAAATTACCCGTTGAATGAATGGGGATGGAACTCTGCAAAGGCTTCACATTTGATTATTGAAGCAGAGCGGAGAGCCTACGCGGATAGAGCCGGCTATTTGGGTGATCCTGATTTCGTGAAAATACCGGTCCGGGAACTGACGAGTGTTGAATACAATAAATTGCGAATGCAAAATTTTAATCCCGATAAAGCGACATTGAGCAATGAAATAAAAGAAGGAGACCTTGCTTATCTTGAATCTCCTCAGACAACGCATCTTTCAGTTGTTGATAAGGAAGGAAATGCGGTGGCTGTAACCACTACTTTGAATGGTGGCTTTGGTTCCGCAGTGGTGGTGGGTGGTTCTGGCTTTTTTCTTAACAATGAAATGGATGACTTTAGCATGAAGCCCGGTGTTCCTAACATCTATGGAGCTGTGGGAGGTGAGGCGAATAAAATCATGCCGGGCAAGCGCATGTTGAGTTCAATGACACCTACCATCGTTGAAAAAGAAGGCAAACTTATGATGGTAGTTGGAACACCTGGAGGAACAACAATTATCACTTCGGTCTTTCAAACGATACTAAATGTTATTGATTATGACATGGGCATGCAGGAGGCTGTGAATGCAAAGAAATTCCACCACCAATGGATGCCTGACAAGATTTTTGCGGAACCATCAGCATTCAAAGATCAGGATAGCTCGCAACTTGTAAAAATGGGTCATCAACTTTTTACATGGCGGAGTATTGGAAGAGTGGATGCTATCCTGGTGCTTCCGAACAAGAAACTGGAAGCAGGTGCAGATCCGAGAGGAGATGATAAAGCGGAGGGATATTGATTCCTATTTTTTTTCAACCAATTTCTTAATTACATCTGAGTAGTACTTGCCGAAACCAGGGCCAACCCAATTAAGTGCCATCACTTCCTCCTGCTCGGTGTGTCCATAATGTTTATCGTAAGTGATATAGCCTGTATAATCGCCATTGAAACTGGTGATGAAGAGTTTTTCTCCGTGCGCTTCAGCAAATTCTCCCAGTTTATCTTCTCGAAAGATTTCTCCAGAGAAATCGCAAGGGGTTCCTAGAAAAAGAATTGGTCCCATCTTGCAATAATTGATGCCGCCATGTAAAGGACGCAGAAGAGTATTGAAAGCCCAGTCGCGCACAGCAAATTTTTGGAACACATGCATTTGGCTTTTTCCGTATTCAACAGGAATATTTCCTTGAGTAATACTCAACGAATCTGGAATTGCAAGTAGTGATGAGGATTCAATTTTTGAATAGAGTTTCTCGGCAAGTTCATCGCACATTTCAAATTCCTTTTTCGTCATTCCCTTTACGCGGTGACTACCAACCATACCTGTTCCAAACATAGCAAAATCAACATCTTGTTCTGCTCTTTTTATAAGTGCATTCGGATAATCTCCTGACAGGGTCAAACTCAAATGACTGATGTTGGTAGGATGAGCACTAAAGGTCATCATCAATGCTTTTGTACTATCATTGCGAACAATTTTAAGTGAACGAATTTTTCCATCTACTGCACCATTTTGATAATCAAGCCGATTTTCAACTAAATCACTGGCATCCGGTTCCAGGTAGTATATTTTGGAAGGGATCAGTTTCTTTTCCGTTGTCTCCACCGCATTTATCACTTTTTTGGAAATACCGCTCCAATATTCTTCATTGAAAGAACCAAGTATTAATCTTCCTACCAGACTGTCATCCCACGTGCCTAGACTGCTATGTGCGTGGCTTGCCATGAAGTAGAAGTTCGAAGAACCATTGGAGATGGATGATGGATATTTATCTGAGTATTCCTTCAAGATCATTTCTTTCAAAACAGGCGGGAAGATGAGTAAATCCGCAGAGATGAAATAAACTTTTGCGTTTCCATTGCTCACAATTAACCCGCGGATAAAAACAGAATCATGAACAGCATCAAAATGGTCGCGCGGGGCATAGCCCGCCATGTGCATGGGAAACGAAGGAGTAATATTAATTTTGAACCAACCGGTTTGAGTAATGGAGACGGGCTTTGACCTGTAAAGTTCGAGCTGGTCAATCGCCTGCATTGTTTTTTTGTAGAATGACTTTTCTTCAATTGGCTCGGTATCAATGGGAGTGAAGAGAAGGGCTGCCAGGAAAAAAACGAAGGTTATAAAAATCAACACCCACCGAAATAGAAGTCTGAGCATGTTAGATTGGAGTTATTCCTTGAAAGCAAAATCGAAATTACAATTATTTACAAACTGTCTGACTCACTTTCTTGTCAACAATGATGCCGAGTGATTGAGCCTTCCGTAGATCTTTGCAAGCTTCTGGAAGATTCCCACTCTTTTGAAAAGCAAGAGCTCGGTTGTAGTAAGCGTTGGCGTAGTCCTGATAATAAGTAATGGCGACTGTATAATCCTCGATAGCTTCTTTCAGGCGGTTTAGTTTGTACATGAGATTACCTCTGTTAAGCCATATTTTTTCATAATCACTTCTTATTTTGATGGCTTCCGTGTAGTCGGCCAGTGCTCCATTATTGTCTTTCAATTTTTCCTTTACTAAGGCTCTATTCATCCAATTATCAACATCTGTGGGATCAAGTTTGATTGCCCGGTTGTAATCTTCCAATGCGCCTTTATAATTCTTTTGTTCAGAGCGGTTATATGCTCGTTCGGAATAGGAATAAGAAAGGTTTGGATTTTTTTCGATGGCTTCTGTAAGTAATTTTTCCGTTTCTTTCAACTCCCCTTTCCTTGCCAGCAAAACAGCCATATTGTGGCGCACGATGGCTCCATCAGGATTAATCTCCAGGGCTTTTTGATAATCAGTCACAGCATTGGCGGTGTCACCTATCATTTGCCGGGCAAAAGCACGGTTGATATAATATTCAGATTCTTTTCCATTTAAGTTGATAGCGGAATCGAGGTATTGAATTGATCGCTTGTAGTTTTTCATTTTAGTATCCACCATGGCCAGATAGTTCAACATCATCGGTCGGATGCCCTGACCATGCATAGTAGTGATTGCCTGACCATTTTCTTTGCCGGTCGCGTAAAAAACTGTACTTGTCTCGGAAGGAGGTGACTTCAGGATTTTTAAAAAATCTTCTCGTGCCATTGCCCACTGCCCATATTGGTAACGAAGGAGTGCACGAGTGAACAATGCTTCTGAGTTCTGGGGCTTCGATTCAAGATAAATGTTGTAATCTGTCAAAGCACCCTTTGAGTCGCCCAGTTTTTCGCGCGTCATGGCGCGCGAATAGTATGCGTCCATAAAATATGGATCTAATCGCAGGCATTCGTTATAATGAGCAAGCGCTGTTTTGTAGCTGCCTTTGCGAAATGTGTCTTCCCCTTTTTCAAAAAATGTTTGGGCTTTTTGTTTGGCAGATTGTGCGATGGAGGAAACTGTCAAAGCGATAGAAAAAAAAATTACGAGGGAGGATTTCATTGATTCGAAATTAATGAAATCATAATCAGCAAATAGTTAATGAACGTTGATTTTTCGTTTTACCTTTCTAATCGAAACCACTAAAGTTTTTTTGATTTTTCCTGTGGCATTCTAGAAACCCGCAATAGTTTTGATAACCTTCCAAATGAGCATTTCAAAGGCTTATACCTATAATCTCATTAATATTATTTTGATTTAATACTCATTATCAATATTTTAGCATCATAAAGTTAAATTAATTAATTATATGCGCGCTATTTGGAAAGGACACATACAATTCTCCTTGGTGAATATCCCTATCAGGATTTATAATGCGATTGACACCGCACAAACTATTAGCTTTAATCTGCTTTCCAAAGATGGACACAACCCCGTAAGCTATGAGAAGAAGGACAAGGTAACTGGCCAGGTGCTACGCTCGGAGGACATTGTGAAAGGGTATCAATATGAGCCTGGCCAATACGTCATTGTTGATGAAGATGATTTTAGCAAGGTGAAGTTGAAAAGCGAACGCGTGATTGAGATCCAGGGATTTGTAAAGTCCGATGAAGTGCATCATACTCTTTTTGAATCCCCATATTATATAGGACCTGATGGAGATGCCGCTGCAAAAACTTATGGCTTGCTGCAGGCTGTTTTGAAAGAAAGTGGAAAAGTAGGTGTTGGTAAAGTAGTGCTGCGCGATCGCGAAACTCCTGTGTTGATTACTCCACAAGAGAAAGGAATTTTGATGTACCGCCTTCGTTATCCAAATGAAGTAAGAAGTATAAACGAGGTGCCGCAGCTTCTTGAGGTAAAAGCAGAAAAAGAACAATTGAAACTTGCCAAGATGCTAGTTGACTCTATGTCAACCAAATTTTCAAAAATTGAAATGAAGGATCACTATCACGATAAGTTGAAAACTATTATTGACGCTAAGGTGCAAGGCAAAGAAATAGTGACTATCACCGAAGAGGAGCCGAAAGTGGTTGACATCATGACTGCCCTGAAAGCAAGCATTGAAGCTGCCAAAAAGAAACCAATGGAAAAGGCAAGAGGCGAAGCAAAGAAAGTGGAGAAGAAAGTGGCCGTTCCAAAAAGAAAAGCATCATAAGATTGATGTCTTTTAATTTCTTTGCACTCATCCATAAAAATTTGATCACATTTTATTTCTGAACTACTTGCGTAGTTAAATAGCTACATATATATTTGTAGTCAAATAGCTACACAATGAATTTGAGAAGAGATGTTTTTCAGGCCATTGCTGATCCTACCCGGAGAGCAATACTTTTATTGCTGGCAACCCAATCAATGACAGCAGGCGCCATTGCCGGCAACTTTGATACGGCACGACCAACCGTTTCAAAACATTTGCAGATACTGACCGAATGTGAGTTGCTGGAACAGGAGCAGAACGGTCGTGAGATGTACTATCATATCAATCCAAAAAAGATGAAAGAAGTAGCGGATTTCATTGAGCCGTTCCGCCAGATGTGGGAGCAGCGATTCAGCAAATTGGAATCCATTATGAAGAAATACAAAAGCAAATAATATGGAGCTGAAAACAAAAATACATGCCGGAGATGGCAAACAGGACTTGACGATTACACGCGAGTTTGATCTGCCACCGGAATTATTATTCAAAGCATATGAAGAGCCTGAAATTGTAGAACAATGGATGGGAACGAAAGTGTTGAAAATGGAAAACAAAAAGCATGGCAGCTTTCAATTTGAAACCACTGATCCGAAAGGAAATAAATTCAGATTCAATGGGTCGATTCACGAATTTCTTCAAAACAAAAAAATCACACGCACCTTTGAATTTGAGAACATGCCGTTTGGTGTGCAACTTGAAATCCTGGAATTTGAAAAGCTAAGTACCGATACGAGCAAACTGACTATCCACTCTATCTTTCAGTCAGTGTCCCAACGTGACCAGATGTTATCCATGCCGTTTCGTCAAGGTCTTAACATGGCTCATAACCGTTTGGAAGAAATTGTTCGTAACTTAAAATAATGAAACTATGAATACGAGGGATAAAATTATTTATTGGGTGGCTACTATCTGGCTTTCATTGGGCATGGTATCAACAGGCTTTGTGCAATTGCTAAAAGCGAAAGAAGGACAGGGTGGCGTGGATATGATTTCGCATTTAGGTTATCCTGAATATTTTCTAACACTGATCGGTGTCTGGAAAATTTTGGGTGTGATTGCTTTACTTGTTCCGAAATTTCCTCTCCTTAAGGAATGGGCGTATGCAGGATTTTTCTTTGCCATGTCGGGCGCCTTATTTTCTCATCTTGCACTGGGAGACCCAGTAAAGGAAATCTTTCCATCGTTGCTGCTTTTAGTTCTGACGGTCGTATCCTGGTATTTCCGACCCTCCGAAAGAAAATTTGTATCAATTAATCAACCCAGATGAAGAAGGAATTGACAGCAAAGCAAAAAGGTGATTTGCTTAAAACATTGAAGAACCGTTTTGAAAATAATAGGAATCGCTATCAGGATATGGACTGGACGAAAGTGATTGCGAAGCTGGAAGTCAATGCTGCGAAACTTTGGTCGCTGAATGAGATGGAGGCAACTGGTGGTGAGCCGGATGTAGTAGCCTTCGATAACAAAGCGGGGGAATATATTTTCTGCGACTGTTCGACTGAAAGTCCGTTAGGCAGAAGAAGTTTTTGTTACGACCGTGAAGCATTGAATTCAAGGAAGGAACATAAACCCAAGAACAGCGTTCTCGATGCCGCTGCAGCAATGGACATAGAACTTTTAACGGAAGAGCAATACCGGCAATTGCAACGGCTCGGAAATTTTGATACAAAAACTTCCAGCTGGGTAAAGACACCGGAAGAAATTAGAAAACTTGGTGGCGCCATATTCTGTGACAGGCGGTATGATCACGTATTTGTTTATCATAATGGGGCTGAATCGTATTATGCGGCAAGAGGCTTTCGTGGATTGTTAAGAGTTTAAATCATTGATGATAAAAACATGAATTCAAAGGTTGATTTCTTTTTCGCCAGAGAAAAAAGGTGGGGCCAAGAGTTTGAAGCATTGCGAGCTATCATTCTCGACTGTGGGCTATCAGAAGAATTGAAATGGGGGCAAGCATGCTACACATCGGAGAAACGTAACATCGTTTTAATTCATGGGTTCAAGGAATATTGTGCCTTGCTGTTTTTCAAAGGCGCATTGCTGCCAGATCCAAAACATATTCTTATTCAACAAACAGAGAACGTGCAATCTGCACGACAGGTTCGGTTTACCAGCGTGCGAGAAATTTTAAAACTGGAAAAAAGCATCAAAGCTTACATTAAGGAAGCAATCAAATTGGAAAGGGCAGGTGTTAAATTCGAATTCAAAAAAACTACCGAATTTAAAATGGCCGCTGAGTTTGAGAATAAACTTGATAAGATGCCTGCACTGAAGAAAGCTTTCAAATCATTGACGCCTGGAAGACAAAGAGGCTACCTTCTCTATTTCTCTCAACCCAAGCAAGCTTTGACACGCGAAGCGCGAGTTGAAAAGTGTTTAAAGAAGATTCTTAACGGTGAGGGATTGAATGATTAAGATGTTGCACCAGGATTTGGCACATGTCTTCAAAATGCAGCATCAATGTTGTTCCCGATTTCTATAGTGATGGTCGCAGCTTCAAATAGAAAGGAACTTCTTCTTTGGCCATTTGATTTTGCAAAATCATTGATGCTACGCGTTCGCCCATGCGTTGGAAATCGGTAGAGATGGTGGTGATGCCGTTAAGAATTATTTTCTTGATCGGAGTTTCATTGTAAGAGATCACGCCAATATCGTAGCCTACCTTTAGGCCGGATGCAATTGTTCTCTCAACCAAAGTCACCAGGTCATTTTCCATTAAGCAAATAAAAACATCCCCGTGCTCCAGGGGCTCGGTATCAACAGATGTTACTACTTTGGGTGTGAATGCATACTGATCACAAAACCGCTGAAAACCTCTAATGATTTCAGTAGGGAAATACGAGTGTTCTGGAAAAACAATTTTCAATATACTGTAATGCGAAAGTTGCGGCAACGCCTGCTCAAGGGCGATGTAAATATCCTTCTCAAAATTTTCATACACAGCTCCAAAATTGCCGGTAACACCTTCTATCAGTTTATCCAGAAGGATTAGCTTTTGCTTTTCCAACAGATTGATAATCTCAGGAGCTTTTTCTCCTCCATCGATAAAGTGGGGGATGATGATATAATGTGAATAACCTCCGGTCTTTTGGTTCAGAAGTTTTTTAAACAAGGCAAAGTCATTGTTGTAAACATACAAATCAAGAATTGCCTGATCTTGTAATTGATTGAAAATGGCATCATAAATAATTTTCTTGTGAGCGCTTAGCTTGTTGAAAAGTAAAAATAATCTGAGGGGCTCGTTTACAGTTGAGTTTTTCAGAAAATACCCTTTGCCGGGCACGGAGCCGAGCGCTCCTTTTTCTTTTAGATACCGATAACCCTTTTCAGCTGTGTCACGCGAAATCTCTAATTGAAAACTAAGTTCGTTGATCGAAGGCAGGATTTCATCCGGCTTGATTCTCTTTTCTTTTGCTGCCCGCAAAATTCCATTTGCCAACTGGAGATACTTGGGTATGGCCGAGTGATCATCCAGTGAAAGCCAGTCATTGATGTTTTGAATCGACATCAGGATTTTTTCTTCTTGAAGCTGTACAGATAAGGCGCTTTGTGTGCTTTGCCTGAAAATCTTTTGTCATGGCGCTTGAGTATTTCAGAAGAAAGCATTTTTCGCTGAAAAGAAGTTCGCCTCATCTTCACACCGAGGATTGCTTCATACACTTGTTGCAATTCCTTCATGGTGAATTTTTCAGGCAACAGGTTTCCGCCCACCAACTTGCGATCAAGATTGTCGCGAAGGGTTTGAATAGCAGTATCCACAATCTGCTGGTGATCAAGAATCAGCCTCGGTAGTTTTTTAACCGGATACCATCGGCAGGAATCGCTGAGTGTATCGGGCTTGGGTACTACATGTTCATAGTTGATTAGTGCGTAATAGCCAACCGATATAAAACGATCAAGAAGCCATTGCATGTTTCTGGTATTTCTGCCGTTGGCTTCCAGTATTCCTTCCATCACTTCAGGCTTAAATCGTTCCAGACTTCCAAACGTGTGGAATTGTTCGAGGTAAATATTTTTCAACCCGGTGCGTTCTTCCAGACCTCTTCGAACAGCATTGTCCAGTGTTTCATCCTTTCTTACAAAACCACCCGGCAGTGCAAATAAGCCGGTGTTATGATACTCCATAATTAATATTTTCAAGTCTTTACCTGAAAAACCTATAACCACTGAGTCGTATGCAATGTGTGGCAAATAATCCGCTGGTCGCACGTTTTATAAGTTTTAACAAAATTAATTCGGGAATCTTCAATTCGCTAATTATTATTGTTACAAATTGAGACAATGAAAACAAATCACCGATTTTTCCGGCCGCTCTTGCTTTTGCTGAGCATGCTCAACATCATCACCATGAATGCACAAATGAGGGACGCATTCTCTGTCCAGACAAAAGTAGAGAATGGCACAATCGAAGGTCTATATGATACGAAGTCAGGTCTGCAATTGTATTTGGGGATTCCTTATGCAAAGCCTCCCGTTGGAGATTTGAGATGGAAAGCACCGCAGCCGCTCGACAGCTGGACAGGAGTGAAACCAACAAAAGCTTTTGGTCCGCGTGCTGTGCAGGCACCGGTATTTGGGGATATGAGTTTTCGATCAGCAGGAATCAGCGAAGATTGTTTATATCTTAATATCTGGAGTCCGGCAAAGCATAACACATCCGGCCTGCCGGTGCTCGTTTATTTTTATGGTGGTGGCTTTGTGGCCGGTGACGGATCAGAACCTCGTTACGATGGCGCTGCGATGGCAAAAAAAGGAATTGTAACGGTAACTGTGAATTACAGATTGGCATTGTTCGGCTTTTTTGCTCATCCTGAGTTAAGTAAAGAAAGTCCTTACAAGGCTTCTGGTAACTATGGTTTACTCGATCAGGCTGCTGCGCTCAAGTGGGTTAGCAAAAACATTATGGCCTTTGGTGGTGATCCGAAAAAAGTTACCATTGCTGGCGAATCTGCTGGTTCAGTTTCGGTGAGTGCGCAAATGGTGTCACCTTTATCGAAGAATTTGATTGCAGGCGCCATCGGTGAGAGCGGCTCTGGTATCAGTGCTTTGTCAGCCGTGACTTTGGCTGAAGCTGAAAAGACCGGGGCGGATTTTGCCCAGAAAGCAGGTTATAAAACCCTTGCACAATTGCGTGCCGCCAGCACGCAGGAATTGTACGAAGCATATCAGGAGTCGAAGCGCTTTGGATTTCCTTCCGTGATTGACGGCTATTTCTATCCGAAAAGCATGCTTGAAATTTTCAAGGCTAAAGAGCAGGCACAGGTTCCACTGTTGTTAGGTTGGAATTCAGCTGAGATTCCAGGCATGGCGTTTACACAAGGACCCATCACTGACGAGACCCTGGTGAAGAAAGTGAGAGAAGCCTATCCCAATGATTATGAAGAAGCGTTAAAAGTGTATCCGCATGGCAATGCAAAGGAAGTGGAATGGGCCGCCACGAATCTTGCTTCTGATCGCTTCATTGCTTACAGTACATGGAAATGGTTTGATATGCATCGCAAGAATAGTAGTCAACCGGTGTACCGTTATCTTTATAGCAAACTGCGTCCTGCGTTGGTAGATCAGAATTTAACTTCCGGTTTAGCTGGTGGCACACAACGCAGACAAGAAGGAGCTCCGCAGTTTATTCCGATAGGTGCACCTCACGCTTGTGAGATTGAATATTGTATGGGAAATCTTGACTTGGTAAAAGATTATGCATGGACGGCTGACGATTACAAAGTTTCTGATACGATGTTGAATTACTTTGCCAATTTTATCAAGACCGGAAATCCGAATGGCGAAAAACTTCCTGACTGGCCGGCTGCCCAAGCGGGTGATAACACGCCTCCTGTAATGATCCTGGATGTAGAATCAAAGTCGGTCAAGTATGATGATTCCCGTTACTTGTTTCTGGATAAGGTGAATAAGAATAAATAAGTCTTATTCTTCCATCACGTCCGTCAATGTGTTCAAATGAACGATCACATTTTTGCTTCGCAGTTCATTGGCCTTGTCAATGATATTTCTTCTTGTTTCTTCTCCCCAGGGGTTTGCAGCCATGGCAAGAATTTTTAGTGACTTCAGGTTTCAGAAATTCTCCGGCAATGTTCTTAATTGATTTGAGGAGAGGTCAAAATTTTCGAGGTTGACCAAGTGATCGATATTGGCGGGTAATCCTGCAAAATAATTGTTGTTGATCCGTAGTATCTTCAGGTTTCTCATTTCTCCAACGCTTACTGGCAAATCACTTAGCCGGTTGTTGTGAAGGTAAAGCTGATTGAGGTTGGTAAGTAACCCTATAGTTTCCGGAATGGATAAAAGTCTGTTGTGAGCCAGGTAAAGGATTTTCATACTCTTCCAATTGCTGATCCGGCTATCCAACCTTTCGATTTGATTGAAGTATAGATCCAGCTCAGTGAGGTTTTGCATCTTGTAAACTCCATCAGGAATTTGTTTGAGCTTATTGGCATAGAAAGACAGCTCGCTTAATTTTGACAGGCTTGCCAATGATGAATCAACACTTTCAATTTTGTTCGTGTTAAAATTTAAACTGATCAAATTTGGTAACCTGGAAAATTCCTTTGAAACATGTGTGATTTTGTTTCCTGAAAAATCGATCGACTCCAGTATCTTGTTGGTTTTGAATTTCTCTTCTGAGAGGGTGATTTCGTTTCCCTTCAGGTAAAGTAATTTTAGTTTTTTGCAGTTAAGGGCTTTCACGGGAAACTGCGTTAAACCTGAACCTGATAAATCAAGCCATTCAGGGGATTTTATTTTTGCAAAGCGATTTGGAATCGAATAGCCTTTACCACGAAACAACAACTTGGTTACCGTTTTGTTTCTCGAAAGGCGAAGAGGACGTTTCGATAAATTGTTAACAACGTAAATAGATTTCAATTTTTTAAACCGTGAAAGTTGGTGAGGTAATTTCTTGACATTGCAATTCAAAATTTCCAATTTTTCGATTGACTCGCACAGCCATAATCGTGCTGGCAATTTTCCGTTTACGTTGTGTACGGAAATGTTTTTGGCTTTCGGCAAATCTTCATTTGGAATATTCTCAAGCGAAGTAAAATCACGATCACTCAGATACCTGTCCTCAAAACGCAGTGTTCTGTTTTTGACGAGCTGATTGCCGAGCTGCCACAAACTGTCACGACTATCAGGTGTCAGGTAGGGTTTTGCCATCTGTGACATCAGGGAGTAATAATCAACCGAATCTTTTTCAGTTTTAAAAACAGGTTGAGAAACCGGTTTGTAGGAATAATTGATTGGGCTTTGTAAATTTTCTTTTTGTGAGTTCTTCTTCATGGCAGCGCGTGCCGAATCTGCCTTTGCTCCGCGAAGGGTATCTACTTTAATAAAAGCACCAACAACTTTGTGTATTACTAAAATGGATTCCTCTTGCGCAAGACTTAGTGATGGAAACCCGATGAAGGTAATGAAGACGAATAATTTCATGAGACGCACCAGAATGAAATTAAAGATCGTAAATAGTTTCGATTCGCGTTGATCCGACTTCAATGTCTGAAGAAAAATCGTTTCAAAATCTCCGTGGACGTAATGTAAAGTAACACAATGCCGAGTAGGGCCAGAAGATAATTCAACGGAAGTGTGGTGAAGCCTAGTATTCGCGCCAAAGGAGTGAAGGGAAGCGCCAACGTGAAAATGGATACACACAGTACAGCAATTGTTAAATATTTCCCGGGTCTGCTTTTAAAAATACTGTATGGGCTCCTCACTACCAATACAATCATTGAAGCAGAAACTACGGATTCTACAAACCAACCGGTTCTGAATTCATCCTGTCCTGCCTGTAAAGCCACCAACAAAATACCGAATGTAGCGAAATCAAAAATAGAACTCATCAACCCGAACGCAATCATAAATTTTTTTATAAATGCGAGGTTCCACTTCCTCGGTTTTGCCACCGTGTTTTCTTCCACGTTGTCAGTCGCGATGGTCATCTCAGGTAAATCGGTGAGCAGGTTGGTGAGGAGAATTTGCGATGGCAGCAACGGTAAGTAAGGCAAGAACAAAGATGCGCCCGCCATGCTGAACATGTTTCCGAAGTTGGCGCTGGTTGCCATCAGAATATATTTTAGTGTATTTGAAAAAGTCTTGCGCCCTTCTTTCACTCCGGCCATCAATACATTCAAATCTTTGTCAAGCAATACTATGTCAGCAGATTCTTTTGCTACATCTACGGCTGTGTCAACGGAGATGCCAACATCGGCCACGTGCAGCGCTGATGCGTCATTAATGCCATCGCCTATGTAGCCCACTACATTTCCATTTCGCTTGAGCGCGATGAGTATTCTTTCCTTTTGATTCGGCTCTACTTCAGCAAATACATCAACGGAATTCACCAGCCGCACAAATGCTTCCACACTGATTGAATACATTTCCTTCCCAGTAAGGACCTTGGGTGAGTGCGAAAAAACTTTCCTGCCCAGCTTGGTAGCGATGTGCTGATTATCGCCCGTAATAATTTTGAAATTGATTCCGGTTTCGTTCAGGCTTTTTATTGTATCGAGAATGCCTTCTTTAGGCGGATCGAACAATGTGACGAAGCCGAGGAAGATAAGGTCCCGTTCAAAGGACTTGTTAATCGTTCCCTCGTCATTGATATTTCTATACGCAACTGCAATCACGCGTAATCCATCTTTGCTCAGCGATTCAAATTGTTGAGCGAGTTGGTCGCGCGCTTCTTCTATGTTGTTGAATTGATTGTTCCCTGTTTCAACAAGCGAGCAGACATCGAGTACATTTTGAAACGCGCCTTTGGTGATAAGAAGATGACCAGAGTTTGAGTTTACTACAATGCTCAATCGCTTTCGAATAAAATCGTAGGGAATTTCATCCGTCTTTTTATAATTACTGATGTCACAGGCCGCATGATTCAAGATGGCCGTGTCAATCGGGTTTTTAAAACCTGTTTCAAAATTTGAATTCAGATAGGTATAGAGAAAAACCTTTTCGTTTCGCCCACCACTGCTGTCGATGAAGTCTTTTACTTTTACACTCCCTTCTGTGAGCGTTCCTGTTTTATCAGAACAGAGCACATCCATGCTTCCGAAATTTTCAATCGAAGAAAGCCGCTTCACAATCACTTGCGCCTTTGCCATGTTCTTTGCTCCATGCGATAAGTTGATACTGATGATAGCCGGTAAAAGTTGAGGTGTAAGCCCGACTGCGAGCGCCAATGAAAACAATAGCGAGTCAATAGCCGGTTTGTGAAAATAAATGTTGATTGCGAAAATAGTGATCACGAGTATCAGTGTGACCTCCATCAGCAGGTAGCCGAATTTTTTTATTCCTCTTTCGAATTCTGTTTCCGGGGGAGTGGCCGCTACGTGTTTTGCTACGTTGCCAAACTCGGTGCGCGCCCCGGTTTGAACGACCAGCGCGGTGGCTGTACCACTTACTACGTGCGTGCCCATGAAGAGTGAATTCAATCTTTTGCTTAACGCGGCATCGGCTTCGGCAATGCCACCATTTTTTTCCACGGGAAAGGTTTCTCCGGTAAGGGATGCTTCATTTATGAAAAGATCTTTTGAGTGGATGATCAGGCAATCTCCGGGAATAATATCACCCGCGCTGAGTTCAACGATGTCACCGGGAATGATTTCTTCTATCGCGATCTCTTCACACTTTCCATCGCGCAACACGGCTGCTTTGATTTTGATGATGGAAAGTAATTTATCCACTGCACCGCGCGCGCCAATCTCTTGCCAAAAGCTGAGCACGGCACTCACAAAAATGATGAAGAAAATAATCAGCGTGTTCGTAAGGTCACCCAGAAAAAGAGAAAGCGTGGCGGCAAAAATAAGGATGAGTGTGATGGGGCTTTTGAATTGACTGACGAACAGAATAAATCCGTTCCGCGTGGTGGTTGCCTTCAATGTATTGAGGCCATAAAGTTTAAGTCGTTGGCGGGCTTCGGAAGAGGTTAATCCATTGGGCGAACTGTTCAGTTCGCGCAATACTTCTGTTACGGGCTTAGCCCAGAATGAACTTACATTTATCATCGCTTTCAATTTAGATAAAATATCAATTGGTGTTGGCGGGCTGCTTTTCTTTCCAAACAAAAATCTCGACTTGCGATGATACGCATCATGGTGAACGCCCGTAGCAATAGGCGATATTAGAATCAAGTTAAACACAAACTTAAAAAGGGAGGCATTATGACACTCATGAAAAGAACCGATTGGCCATCGCTGATCAACAACTCGTGGTTATCTGATTTCTTCGACAAAGACCGTTTCTTTGATTCGGATTTGATGAAAAATCAAACTGTTCCTTCGGTGAACGTGAAGGAAAATGAAAAGAATTTTGAAGTTGAAATGGCTGCGCCAGGACTTTCAAAAAAGGACTTCAAAATCATAGCGGAAAATGGTGTACTGACGATCTCTTCCGAAAAGAGAGAAGAAAAAGAACAGAAGGAGAAAGATTACACCCGCAAGGAATTTAGCTATAGTTCTTTCAGCCGTTCGTTCACCTTGCCTGAAAATACTAATGAAGATGACATTAAGGCAACTTATGAAAATGGCTTACTTAAACTTTCAATTGCAAAGAAGACCCTTGCTCAAGCAAAGGCGCACAAAGCTATTGAAGTAAGCTGACTTGTTGTTTGTCGATTGGATGGAAGCCTCTGGATGATACCAGGGGCTTTTTTGTATTTATTGATATAATGATTTGCTGAAAGGTGGTAAGCACCTTCGATTTGTTTCGGCTCAGCAAATCGCAAATCAAATAATCTCTTTAATGCGATAGGTCTGGCCGCTGAATTCAAAGGAATCTCCCACGCACTTCTTTTTCATGGCTTTGTAAAGTGGGCTGTGCACAGGTATTCCGAGAATTGGAGTACCATCTTCTTCGGCAAATTGATCAAGACCTGCGGAGACGAAGAAAGTCTCGTGATTGGTTTTTACAACCGTTCCAAACTCTACGCTTGCGTGTGGCGCTTCCGGAAAAAATTCAAGACGCTGCAGTTCATCCAATTCGTGAGCTGCGGTTTCAAACTGATCGGCCATTAAATGAACTTCTGCGATTGACTCGGAATGATGCAAATGCGGATGTACATCATACTCATTGCCTGCATGTCCGCATTCATGAGCCACTAACTCGTCAAGTTGCTGACGGAATCCTTCCACCTGGGTGCGTTTCTTTTCGATTCCGGCTTTTACGATTTCTCTTTTGGTTTTCATGATGGTTGGTATTGTTGGCCATTCAATATAGTAAATAGGTGGCCTTTCGGGAAATGATTTTGGTCAGAGATATGAACTAAAGAAATCTTTTCTGTTCTTGTAGCTTGTTTCAACATGGCTGAATCGGGTAATCGGCATATTTTTTCTGTAGCGCTTAAGTCCGTTGGCTTTGCGTGGCGTACCAACCGGGTTTTGTTTCTTACCATCGTCCTTTTAAATATTTTTCAAGGCGCTGTAGTGTATCTTCAATTCACAAGCTTTTCCTCCATCGTTGACGAGATTATAGGCATCCGGCTTAACGAAAGAAAATTCCAGGACCTGATACCTCCTTCGGTAATTCTTGGTCTTTCCTTTCTGGTACCTACCATCATGACCAATGTCCTGAATTATTTCCGTGCAAAATTCCGACTCGATCTGGATATGCAATTGGACCTTCATAAGATTGATAAACAAAGCGAGCTTGATATTGGGGTGATTGAAAGTAACTCCTACCAAAATCTTTTGCGAAGTGCCCAGGAGTGGGGCACCAGCAGTATGCTCAGCCTGCAGGATTTTATTTTTACATCAGCTACTAGTTATGCCGGCATCATCACTTCGATGATAATTCTTTGGTCGCTCAGCGCGTGGCTTGTGTTGTTTGCTGTGCTGGCGGCCGCGCCTGTCTATTTTTTTTACAAGAAATACAGCATGGAGGTTTTTCGTATCCGGTATTTCTCCATTGACGATCATCGTATCATCAGCAACCGCATTTCACATTTTGAGAATTTGCAAAAGGCAGTGGATGTGATCTTATTAAAATTGAAATCGTGGTTGCGGCTGCAAGTGAGCGAGCGCATGCAAGCGTACAATCAGAAAATTATTGATGCGGAAAAAAGAAAATCAATCTCTTACAATTTTCTGAGTTTATGGTATCTGTTATTTCTATTTGCTGCCATTGCGCTGATGACCAGGCAAGCACTGGCGGGAACGATGGCAGTAGGAGGATTGTTGCTCGCATTCAATACCTACACGCGTTTCTATCAAACCGTGAATGGTTATGTCGAGTCGATCTCGTGGACGGAAGAGGCCGCACGCTATGCCGCCCGTTGGTTTGATTTGTTTGACATGAAACCTCAGATCAAAACGAAAGACAATGCCATTCACTTTTCTGCAGCAGAACCTCCACTGATTGAATTTAAAGATGTCTCTTTCCGCTACCCTACAGAAAAAGGTGAGAGCCCGGTTGTTTTGAAGAATGTATCATTCACTATAAAGCCGGGCGAGAAAATTGCCATTGTGGGGGTGAATGGTTCAGGGAAGACAACCCTTATCAAATTACTTTGTCGTATTTATGATCCAACGGAAGGAAGCATATTGATTAATGGCATTGACCTGCGCGACCTGCATTTGGATGATTGGCAGAGCGCGATTGGAATTCTCTTCCAGGATTTTCCGGTTTACAATCTAACCCTACGTGATTCGATTGGTGTGGGGCGCATATCCGTTACCCTGGACCAGCAGCGTTTACAGGATGCAGCGAAATATTCAGGAGCGGATGAGTTTATTACAGACTATGATCAGTTGATCTGGAAGGAATTCAAAAACGGTATTGATCTTTCAAAGGGGCAGCATCAGCGACTGGCCGTTGCCAGAATGTTTTATCGAAATGCTGCCATTACGATCCTTGATGAACCAACAGCCTCTATCGATGCCGTAACGGAGGAAAAGATTTTTGCGTCTCTGGAAAATAATACAGAAGGAAAAACGGTGATTCTTATAACTCACCGATTTAGTACCGTTAAGAATGCCAACAAAATCGTTTTGCTGGAGAATGGTGAAATCATTGAACTTGGCTCGCATAAAGAATTGATGCGCCTGAATGGAAAATATGCGAACCTTTACCAGATGCAAGCTAAGCGCTACCTGGATGAGGAGCCGGCCTGAGAAATCAACGGAATCGACTCTTGTTTTCGTTCGAAAATCGAAGAAACATTGCACGGATTTTATTAACAGCGCGAAATAAAAAGCCGATGTTTAGAGCGCCTATACCTTTGTGTTCAAATTACACTTGGTATGAAGCAGGCAATTCGGAATCTGATCATTGGGAAAGACTATTACATTGAGTCGTGGAATGCCTACCGGCAGGTGTTGCTCTCAGGGCAATATGCACTCATTTCTTTGTTGGTGCTGATAACCTATGCCTTTCTGGAAATCTTCCATCCGGCTACGTCCATCACATTCGTAGTGGCTTCGCTCCTGGTTGCTTTTTCGATCGTACTGCATCGCTTGAAGCAACACTGCATTGCCAACTACGTTCTTTTTCCGACTCTGAACATACTGCTCTTTTTGGTGGTGAACAGCGAGAGTATTTTTACTGGAGCCGGATTCTTTTTTATTCCGTTGTCAATCGGCTCATTTGCCGTTTTTAATTATCGTCAACGTTCTGTGGCAGTCAGTTTTAGCCTTTTGAGTGCCGTGCTTTTCTCGTTGGCAAGCACGGGGCATTATAGTTTTCTTCCCTTCCGTGACTATACGCAGGAGTATGTTCAACTCAACCTGATTTTCAATTTCGCCATTGCATTTCCTATTTCAATTGCAACGATTTACTTACTGATCAGCATCAATCATCACAATGCGCGCGAGCTGGTGAAAGCGAATAAAAAACTGACCCTGTTGAATGAGGAACTTGATCGATTTGTTTACAGCACGTCACATGATCTTCGCGCTCCACTAATGTCGGTAAAGGGGCTGCTTGATCTTCTTGACTTCGCCAACTCGAGCGACCAGGTTCGTTACAAAGGATTAATGCATCAGCGTATCGACAGCCTGGATAAATTTATACGTGACATCACCGAATACTCACGTAACAACCGCCTTCAAGTAACTTGCGAAAGCGTGAACGTCTGCGATCTCGTGAACGAAATCTGGGAGTCACTTCGCTATGGGGCGGACGCAAAAGAAATTGAATTCAGGAATGAAGTGCCAACAGATATTGTAGTGATGAACGATGGAAGGCGAATGAGAATTGTTCTTGGCAATTTGATTAGCAATGCCATCCGCTATCATGATCATCGCAAGGAAGACAAGTATATCCGATTGTATCATAAATCTATTTCTGGTTCATTCACCTTGCACATTGAAGACAATGGCCAAGGCATTGCACCGGAGCTGCAAGGAAAAGTCTTTGACATGTTCTTCAGGGGAAGTGAATCTTCCCAAGGTTCAGGGCTTGGGCTTTTTATTGTGAAGGAAACAGTAGCGAAACTTTCAGGAAGGGTTCAATTAAGTTCTGTGGTGAAGGAGGGAAGCACGTTTTCGGTTACACTACCTATTTGCGTTGAGTGATTAGCTGAACCTTCAAACTCTGCTTGAACACATTCTGAGTATTATCCCTGAAGTGGTGTTTGATGATTTTAGGATTCGCATTATCAACCATTCTTTCCTTCGCTCAACGAGTTCCGTGACCGCGTTACGTGTGCTCGCGCATCTAAAAGCAGAAACCGCATCGCGATTTCTGCTAAGAGAATTTTTCGTGGCCGCGGGCCACGAAAAATCAATTCGCGAGCAAGCACGTTATCAACAGAATGCGTACAGTGTTTCGCACAGACTTGAACGGGTTCAAAAAGCAGTGTGAGGTCTTGGTAATACCTTTAACAATATGCTTCGAATCTGAGCGACCATGGTTTGCGGCTTTCGGCCACAGTACTCCTCGCACCTGGCAAGACAGAAATCGCGAAGCGATTTCTGCTCCATGTGTGTTCGAGGCGAAGGCCTCGAACACCTATTCCGGGTGCCTGCAATTTATCAACAGAGAGCACACTATGACCCGCGCGGAATGGCACGCACTTTCAAAGAGAACTCGCGGGCTTGTTGGACTTACTGAGAACTCTGTGTTTTGAATTAAGCTATTGCACGATTGATGTCTTAGACCCAAACATCACAACAACTTCAACCACTTCTTCTCCGGACGATTTAGTTTATATCGCTCATACCATTGGCAAGCGAAATATAAAATGACCACATCCATCACAAAGACAATGTACAACATCACCAGGCTCCAACGATGTTCGTCCGGCAGCCAGGTGTATGGGGCGGTATCATACCATGCTGAAGTTGTTTTTCCTTCTGTGATCAATTGAACGATCAACGCGCTCACATGAATCAGCGGAATGTGCAGCAAGTAGTAGAAGAATGGAACGCGACCGAAAGTGATCATCGCTTTGGCGAAAAAGCTTTTTGCATTTTCTACCCATGCCATCAAAAAAACAGATGGCCCTAATGTCATCAATAAATAAAGTTGAGAGGCGGGATATTTTCTTTGATTCAGTAGATTGAAAAGGAAAGGCGGAGCTTCTGGTTTAGCTTCAATAAAAATCTTTGCAGTGCCAGCGACAATAAATGCTATCGTAGATGCAATGCCTATTTGAATCAGCCATTTGTTTCTCTTCTCAAGAGGTTGCTGCAAGAGTATTCCAAATCCATACCCCGCTGCCATCACACCAATCCAGGGAACGATCACGTAAAGAATGTTAATGAACGATGGTCCTTCCAATCCGGATGAATAAATGAATTCCCAGAATTTCCCAAATGGCGCGCGGGAAGTTTCCGGCAACAAGCCCGGAACAAGAGCAAAAATATTTTGAAAGAAAATAATTGTTAATCCGATGACGCCAACTGTTTTTGCCCTCAATCTAACCAACAGCGACATCAGGATCATACACCAGCCGAGCATCCAGATCACACCCGCTAAAGTGAACTTCGCATAGTCAAGATTAAACGTCCAGAAGAAACGGATAACAGTGAGTTCAAGAACCACGAGAAGCAACCCACGAGTGAGTAGATAACTTGCGAGCTTCTTTGTGTCATTCAGTTTTGAGCCATAGAGGAACGCACTTGTGCCCGAAAGGAAGACAAAGGCAGGTGCACAAAAGTGAGTGATCCAGCGTGTAAAGAAAATCCCGGGTTCTGGCCCGCCAGCAGGAAGTCCTGAATACACCCGCACGTGATCGATGGCCATCAACACCATCACCAAGCCGCGCACATAATCCACCGATTGAATGCGCGATGAAGATTGTTCCAATTCGGTTTTCATTCTTCTATGAAGGTATCGAGTTTGACTGAAACATTCAATATAAGAAGACAGCATTTCGAATTTGATGGTTATCGAATATGACAGTCACGACCCATATTACTCTGCAAGCTTTTTTCCGGAGGGTTGCGAGTAAGTGCGGCAAATATTGATTGCATTTGGATAATGTGCAGTCGCACGCCAGAAGGTTTCGCGGCCTGTCGGCCGCGAACAGCCTGTTGCAGGAATCGCTCAGCGATTCCTGCCTCTAATTGCGCGAGCAACAGTTATGCAGAAGAAAGACTCTTTTGGCCGCGCATGTTCAGCAACTTTTACCAAAAGCTTGATCTGTACAATTCAATATAAAATCCAATGGTGGATTCGCTATTCCTCATTAACTTTCACTCGCACTCAAATTTGTAAACGCCATGAAACGATTTCTCCCGACTCTTCTTGCTCTGTTCATTTCCATTCAAATGGCTGCTCAGACTTCTCTTCCGCGCAGCACACCCGAAGCAGAAGGTGTTTCTTCACAAAACATTTTGAATTTCCTGGATGCGGCTGCGAAAAGCCCCCATGAGTTTCATAGCATCATGGTTATGCGGCATGGCAAAGTAGTGGCCGAAGGTTGGTGGAATCCGTACAGCGCCAACACTAAACACACGATGTATTCATGCAGCAAAAGTTTTACGGCAACAGCTGTGGGGTTTGCGGTAGCCGAGAAAAAGCTTTCGGTTGAAGATCCGGTCATTTCATTTTTTCCGGATGAGACGCCTGCGAATGTAAGCGCCAACCTGGCGGCTCTGAAAGTAAAACATTTGTTGAGCATGAGTGTAGGGCAGGAGCCAGACCCGACAGGGATTGTTGGCGGCAGCGACAATTGGGTGCGCACGTTTTTGAATTTGCCAATTCCGCATGAGCCCGGTTCGCGGTTTTTATACAACTCGGCTGGCACCTACATGCTCTCTGCGATCGTTCAAAAAGTAACAGGTCAAAAGATTCTTGACTATTTGACTCCACGCTTGTTTCAGCCTCTTGGCATTACGGGCATTGATTGGGAAGTTGACCCACATGGAATCAATGTGGGCGGCTGGGGCCTGCGATTGAAAACGGAAGACATGGCAAAATTCGGTCAACTGTTTTTGCAGAAAGGATCATGGCAAGGAAAACAAATTCTCCCTTCATCGTGGGTGGAAGAGGCAAGTACGATGAAGATCATGCAAGACCCGAATGCAACACAAGCAAAGAAAGATTCGAGCGACTGGCTGCAGGGCTATTGTTACCAGATGTGGCGCAGCCGGCACAACTCTTACCGTGGCGATGGTGCATTTGGGCAATACATTTTGGTTTTCCCCGAACTCGATGCGGTGATAGCGATTACCTCTGAATCGGCAAACATGCAGACTGAATTTAATCTTGTTTGGAAATATCTATTCCCTGCCTTTCAAAATGGAAAGCTGAAGGCGGATTCAAAAATCCAAAAACAATTGAAGGCAAGGCTTGCATCATTGGCGCTTCCGTTGTCAGCAAATGCCGGTAAGGAAAAAGAGCTTGCCGTTTCCGGAAAGACGTACAGTATTATTTCCAATGACCGCAGACTGGAGAGTTACAGTTTGAATTTCAATGGGGGCGTTTGTCACCTGACGTTGAATACGGATTCGTTGGTTCATCAATTTGATTTTGGATTCGGAAAATGGCTGAAAGGAGAGACGAACAAATACGGACCTTATCTGGTGGCGCGTGCACAAGCCAACCGCACAGGCCTTTCACCATTCAAAACGGAAACGAGCTATTCATGGATCGATGGCAAGACGGTTGAACTTGTGCTGCGATACATCGAGAGCCCCCACACGGAGCGCATCCGCTGCACATTTGAAGACGACCGTGCATCCATCTCTTTTGAAAGTTCTTTCAATCATGCTTCGAAGACTTTAAATGCAATTCCTAAAGTAACCAGGGCCAATGCTCCGCGGCTGATCGTTCGTGGCGATGACATGGGCTTTTCGCATTCGGCAGATATGGCTTTGCTAAAGTCGTATAACGAAGGAATTGAAACTTCCATTGAAGTGATTGTTCCTTCTCCGTGGTTTCCTGAAACGGTGAAGATGCTGCAACGCAATCCGCGCATCGATGTGGGTTTGCATTTTGCCATCACCAGTGAGTGGGACAATATTCGCTGGAGACCGCTCACCGACTGCGCGAGTTTGAAAAATGCGGACGGCTATTTTTACCAGATGCTATTCAAAAACAAAAACTATCCCGGCCAGGCCGTGATGGACAATGTCTGGAAGATCGAAGACATTGAAAAAGAAATGCGCGCACAAATTGAAATGGCAAAGAAATATATTCCACGGGTGAGTCACGTGAGCGGGCACATGGGCAGCACCTTCTTCGCTCCTGAAATGAAGGAACTCAACGCCAGACTTTCAAAAGAATACAACATTCCCATTGTAGATATCCGGGACAACACTATTAACTACATCGGTTTTGATTTCAGAGATAAAACAACCGAAGAAAGAATACAAGCTTTCATTGACATGCTTGATAAAATGGAAGACGGCAAAACGTATGTTTATGTAGAGCATCCCGGCCTCGACAATGATGAACTGCGCGCCATCAGCCACATCGGTTATGAAGATGTAGCCAAAGGCAGGCAAGACGT
>CAZECP010000001.1:114115-157004 GCA_964510765.1 uncultured Ohtaekwangia sp.
GGCTCAGCGTGACAGGTTTTTGTGAGTATGCAGTTGTGGAAGACCAATTCACCATGTGCTCACTGCCCGAAGTGGTTATTTTGGGTTGGGTGTATTGCCGGGGAAGCCGATGCCGGTACCAAAAAAACATTCAATGGTTTTGATTTTGCCATTGCTGAAAGTATAATATTCAACGTTGCGCACCGTCTTGTTATCGGTGGTGGTGATGTTGTAGATGGCGAAGGCCGTGTTTCCGTTCACCACTATCTTTGAGAAGTCAATTGACTTAAAGAACTTAGAAGTAGGCCAGCATCTTTTTTTATACTCGTCCAGCGTGATGTGGTCATCTCCGTTGGGACTCGTGAACGTAAATCCCTCGGCAAGCTGGGAGACAATCCTACTCCAGTCTTTCTTTTCGTATCCAACATAATAGTCTCTGATCAGTTTCTCCTCGTTCTGCGCTTGCACACACACAAAGAGGTGGCAGAAAATAAATGAAAGCATTACGTGTTTCATGATGTGGTAGTTTTATATAAAGATAGCCGCACTCACGGGCAATGAATACGACCCCGAATACTTTTATGAAGATATACCGCATTCCGTGCTACGGGCGCTTGATGAGAAGAATTATATTCTGTCGCGAATCGCCCCAGGAGTAGCTCATTGTTCCATTGTTCCATTTGTGCTTCTTCTTTTTAACTCGCAATCCAATGCAGAAAAATTTGACGGACCGTTTTTTTCAAAACCATAACTGAATTCAAAAACAAGGTTACCTCTATTCAAAATAGCGTGACGGAAATCCTGATTAAAGACATTGAGTTTTAAATCTCCGCACAGGAATTTCAAATTAAGGTGACTGAGTTTTAAATTTTCGTGAGGGAATTTAAAATATGAGTACGCACTATGCTTGAATTGGTGAACGGGTTCTGGAATTCATCCATCTTAATTTAAAATAAAGCGGAATTATTTTAAGTTAAAGTACGGTTATTGTTTCAATCTGCGCTCACAATGTCACAAAGAATCGCTTTTGTTATCATTCAAGTGAACATGTTCTTAAATGAAGTGGATGAAATTAAGAATTAAGTGAGGGAATTAAAGAACATGCGTACCGAAATCTTAATTAAGGTACGCACATTTTAAACTTCGCCCACCAAGTGTAAGAGCAAATCACGTAAGATCAAAAACAAACAACCATCGGGTAACTAACCCGTCTCTACATCGAAACATCTCTGACCGGATGGATCAATTCTTAAGCAGTACTATTAGCACCGTTTGCGTTTAAGAATTTATAAAAGGCTATAAATTGATTTCATTCCAATTGAAACCTGTCATGAAGCCGGTCGAAGCAAGACGGTGGGAGTACTTTGTAAGCAAATGGTAAGTCGCCCTTCGACAGGCTCATTGGTAACAATAAATGGTCACCTGTTCGGGGATACAACGGTGAGTGAAAGAGAATCCGAGTGCAGGGCTTTTTGAATTGCTACCTCATGGTCTTTCACGTTTTGTGTAATAAACGTTGTGCGACTCTTTGATGAGCATTTCTTCCTTTGCCGGCAAGAACTCAAAGAACGTACCCGATGGCTGATGGAAAAAATAATTCTCGTTGATGGGTTCTGCTTCAAACTTTTTGCCATTCGCCTCCAGGTAAAGTTGATTGTTCTCTACACTGCAATTGACAGCAAAAGGTAATTGTTGTGACGTGTATTTGCCGATGTACTTATTCAGGTCGGCTGATTTTAACGCGATTGGTTTTGAAAACGGAATAACAAACTTTTCATTGAAGCATATCTTTACTATGCCTTCCATGATTTCATCGCGCGGATAAACCATGCCATTGGTGATGTACGCGATAGAAAGTTTTTCAGATGGGAAATACCAGAGAGCGGAAGCGAATTCTTCCACCTTGCCGTTATGACCAAAGCTTGGCTTGGAGCCGTACTTGTCGGGGAAGATCCCCATACCATAGCCATCTATCATTGTCGTCATTTGTGTTAAACTTTTTTGGGTAATCAGTTTGCCGGCAAACAAGGCTTCTATAAAACGAATCATGTCTGTTGGTGTGGACACGATAGAGCCGGCTCCACCGTGTATGCTCATGTCGGTTTCTTTCTGAGGAACCCATCGGCCTTCGGAGTATTTGTAAGAGGCCGCTTCATTATTCTTCATGTCGATGGCATGGCCGTAGCGTGTGTGTTTCAGGTCGAGCTTTTCGGTGATCCTTTGTTTCAGTTGGTCACCGTAGCTTGTCTTTGTTATTTTTTCGATGATGTATCCAAGAAGCAGGAAGTTGGTGTTGCAGTAGTCCGCTTTGGTACCCGGGGCGAAGTCGGTGCCCTTCTCTTTAATGATGTTCAATAATTCTTCGTGCGTCCTGGGCTGGTCCATCCAGTTGTCAAAATCCGTGTCGTGCGTGTAGTCGTGCAGGCCGCTGCGGTGATAGAGCATATTGGCGATGGTGATGTTGCCGGCATTGGGCAAGTCGGGGAAGAAACTTGCCAGGGTAGTGGGGAGGCTCAGTTTTCCTTCTTCCACCAACTGGAAGATCATGGTAGCGGTAAACATCTTGGAGATAGAGCCGATGCGATAGGTGGTGAGTGCATCCGCGTTCGTTTTCTGGCCTTCACTGATGTTGGCATATCCGAAAGTCTTTTGGTAATAGGGCTTATTGTTTTTGGAAATAGCGAGGCTGCCCATGGCCAGACCTCTCGATGACAGCGCCTGCACAAAGCTGTCGAGCCTGGCTATGTTGGAGGTCTGTGTATGTCCATCCAGGAAGAAGCAAATAAGGATAGTAGGAAGAATAAATTTTTTCATGCGGGCGCGGGTTGTGGATATTTCGTTTTTCAAATATCTGTTCTTTATTGGTACTTTAGACGAATTTGTGATGCTTTTTGGTTCGCGAATATGAAAATAATGGTGTCGTTCTGTGCAATACCTCAGAAATTAAAAACCAAGGATTTAGAAGAAAGTGTCTATGAACAAACTGATCTTATTAAAAACTCTTGTTATCGTTGGGTTTAATCTTTTCGGGCAAGACTCTGTCAAATTGGTTAATAAATGGAAGTTGATAAAGTACGAGGCATTTGAAAAGGTGAAGAACTCACCGGCCTATTTTCTGGCGGATGACGAGAACGTAAAAAAGTATCATGAAACAGTAAAGCTTTTGTTGGATAGCGTTTGGTATGATTTCAAATCAGACAATACACTGGTGTACGTTGACCTTGAAAATGGCAAGGCCGTAAGAAGACCAGCCAAATGGTCGCTTGATGACGATGTGCTTTCCATCGTTGAGTTAAACAGACCGTATTCGAGGAAAGCGAAAGTACTTAAACTGACTGCCCATGAACTTGTACTTTCACCGATCATTGACGGAATAGCAGGAGATGCACCCATGACATTTGCACCCATGCCGGTGAATAAAACTGAAGAGAGAAAATAAAAAACCTCAACCCTTGCTGCGCTGTCATATTTGAAAAGCGTGGGGTAAGTTCAGGGCTCAGCGTAACAGTTTTTTGAAATATTAAGACACAATGAACACCAAGGCACACAAAGGATTCTTCGTGCTACTTTGTGCTTCCTGGTTCCGCTAGCGAAGAATGTTTACATGCCATTTATTTCTTCCGAAGAGTACTCACGGCCCGTGCTCAATCTTTCGTTAAACTTAGCGCATCCTGGCAACGCATACTTTTCCAGGAGAAAAACGGTATCTTCAAGGCATAATAAGAAAGTAAGTTTCATCAAATACTTTTGACTACAAGCATATGACTCAACCAACCCATCGCAGAAAATTTCTTTCCCAGGTTCTGACCACCGCTTTGGCAGGCATGGCCCTTCCGTCACTGGCAAAGTCAAACGAGTTTCCACAGCCACCGGTAGATGCCAATGACGAAAGCTATTGGGAAGATTTGAAGAAGCAATTCAACGTGCCGCCCAATCTCATCATGATGAACGCGGCCAATCTCTGTCCAAGCCCGAATGTTGTGATGGAGCGTGTGATGGAATTCCATAAAGCGATGGGCAAGGATGTGTCGTTTCAGTTTCGCGAGCAGTTTATAAAGATCAGGAAGAAATCGGTGAGCCTGCTGGCGCAGTTTGTCGGTGCGGATGAAAATGAAATCGGCATCACGCGCAACACCAGCGAGAGTAACTGCATGATCGTTCACGGCCTCGATTTAAAACCCGGTGATGAAGTTATTCTGTGGGAGCAAAACCATCCTTCGAACAAAGAGGTGTGGATGAGTCAGGCAGAGAGAATGGGTTTTACCATTAAGAAAGTGAGTGTGCCAGCGAATCCAACCTCGCTTAAAGATTTGTCAGAACCCTTCCTTCAAGCAATCACACCGAACACGAAACTGATTGCGTTCTCACATATTTCAAACTTAAGTGGCATCGCCCTTCCCGCCAAAGACATCTGTCAACAGGCAAAGTCACGCGGAGTGATGACGTTGGTAGATGGAGCGCAGTCGCTCGGCTCTGTAAACATCAATTTGCATGACATGGGTTGTACCTTTTATTCGGCCAGTACCCACAAGTGGTTGATGGGCCCGTTTGAAAATGGAGTGCTGTACATTCAAAAAGATTTCAATAAGATATGGCCGGCCGTGATAGGAGGTGGGTGGAAAGAAGCCTCCACTGTGGACGAACAACTTTGTGTGCTTGGCCAGCGCAACGAACCGAGCCCTGCGGCCATTCCGGAGATCATTGAATTTCACACTAAGATTGGGCGAAGGAATATTGAGAGCCGGATTGTGCAATTGAATTCGTATTTAAAGGAGCAGATCAAATCCAAAGTTCCCCAGGCCACACTGGTCACACCGGTCTCACCGGATTTTAGTGCAGGTATTGTGATCTTTAATTTGCCCGGGAAAGAATTTCACGAGGCAGCCGATACGTTATATCATTCGTTCGGAGTTGCAGTCGCACCTTCAGGGGGCATCCGTCTGTCACCACACATTTACAACACCAGGAAAGACATTGATTATGTGGTGAAGGCGGTTGTTGAAATAGCCAAATGACGTGGAAACTTTCAGAAAATAAAAAGGCTCAGAAATCTGAGCCTTTTGTTTATATTAAAATGAATGGTTAGCAAAATTCGTCAAACACTTCTACCAGGTGTTGTCCTATCATCTGGGCATTGCGACCTTCAATGTGATGGCGCTCAACAAAGTGAACCAGCTCTCCATCCTTGAACAATGCGATTGACGGGGATGATGGTGGATAGGGCAATGTGTACTCGCGAGCCTTTGAAACGGCTTCTTTATCAACCCCGGCAAATACGGTTGACAGCTTGCCTGGCTTCTTGGCGGAATGTTCCAGCGCCCATTTGATACCTGGTCGTGCTGCACCGGCTGCACATCCGCAGACCGAGTTGATAACGAGCAACTCAGTACCTTTTTGCTCTTTCAATTCCTGGTCAACTTCAGCAGCCGTTTTAAGTTCTTTGAAACCTGCACTGGTGAGGTCTGAGCGCATGGGCGCAACTAAATGTTCGGGATACATATTTTAAATTATTTGATTTGCAAAATTATAATGCCGCACGATAAAACACAATTACATAAATCCTAGTTCCAATTTTGCCGCTTCGCTCATCATATCCTGCGAATAAGGCGGATCAAACGTTAGTTCTACATTCACATCATTGATTCCTTCTATGGATTTCAACCTCTCTCTTACTTCTCCCGGAATTGCTTCCGCAGATGGGCACGAAGGTGATGTAAGGGTCATCAAAATATGCACGTTGTTAACGGGAAACAGATTGATCTCGTAAATCAACCCAAGCTCATAAATGTCAACCGGTATTTCAGGGTCATAGACCATCTTCAACGCCTCAATAACTTTGTCGCGAAGATTGGCTTCCTGAACCGGTTGTGTTGATTCAGGTGTAATGACGGTTTCACTCATACCCTTTCAGTCAATTGAGTTTGAAATGCCAGTGCGTACAGTCTCATCTGCTTGATCATTGAGGCGAATCCATTGGAACGTTGGGTGCCAATGAAACGATCCATTCCAATTCGCTGGATGAAAAACAAATCTGTGTTCAAAATAGTTTGTGGCGATTGGCCATTAAAAATACGGATCAGCAAGCTCACCAATCCTTTTGTAATTGCTGTGTTGCTGTCGCCTTCGAACCAAACTTTTCCATCCCGGAGTTTGGCCGTGAGCCACACTTTGGATTGGCAACCCTTTACGATATTATCTTCCATCCGATCTTGTTCAGGAAAAGCGGGAAGTTTTTGACCAAGTTCCATGATATAGAAAACAGTCATCTCCATGTCGCCATCGAGCAGCGAAAATTCGCTTATTATTTCGTTTTGAATTTCGATGGTACTCATTTTAGAAAATTGGTGATTCGTTTAACACCATCAACCAATTGCTCAACTTCTTCCTTTGTATTGTAAACAGAAAATGACGCGCGAACAGTTCCTTCAATTTTAAAGCGATCCATTAATGGCTGCGTGCAGTGATGGCCTGTGCGCACCGCAATTCCCCGTGCATCCAGCATCTGGCCAATATCAAAGTGATGAATACCCTCCACCACGAAAGACTGCACTGCAACTTTATTCTTTGAAGTACCAATCAGTCTTACTCGTTCAATGCTCCTCAATTTTTCTGTTGCATAGGAGAGGAGCTCTTCTTCCTGTTTTGCAATTTGATCCTTCCCTAGTTCATTGATAAAAGCAATTGCTTCGTTGAGCGCTATAACGTCCGCAATATTTGGGGTGCCGGCTTCAAACTTGTAAGGCAGATCGTTGAAAGTTGTCTTTTGAAATGAAACATTCTTGATCATTTCGCCACCGCCCATATAAGGAGGCATGCTCTCAAGAATTTCCTTTTTGCCATATAGAATTCCGGTTCCGGTCGGGCCATACATCTTGTGTGATGAGATGCAATAAAAATCGCAATCCAATTTCTGAACATCGATTTCCAAATGGGCAGCCGCCTGCGCTCCGTCAATTACTACAACTGCGCCAACTTTGTGCGCGGTCTCGATGATTTCTTCCACTGGATTGATTGTTCCCAAACTATTGGAAGCATGATTGATGGCAACAATTCTCGTTTTTGAACTCAATAGTTTTTGAAATGCCTTCAAATCAATTTCACCTTCCTCTGAAACGGGAATGACTTTCAAAACAGCTTTCTTCTCTTCGCAAATCAATTGCCAAGGCACAATGTTGCTGTGGTGTTCCAGTTCTGAGATAATTATTTCATCATTTTCTTTCAGGAATTTCCTCCCGAATGAAGAAGCAACCAGGTTGATACTTTCGGTTACTCCACGTGTGAAGATAATTTCTTCAACATGCTTTGCATTGATGAATCCCTGCATGGAGTGGCGAGTCGCTTCAAATGCTTTGGTGGCGCGCTCTGCGAGTGTATGAATCCCTCGATGAATATTGGCGTTGTCTTTTTGATAATAATCGCTTAGCGCTTTGATTACGCGTGACGGCTTTTGATTGGTAGCGGCATTATCGAAATAGATGAGTGGTTTTCCATTCACCTGCTGACTGAGTACAGGAAACTGGCTCCTTATTTTTTGAATGTCCAATGTCTTGGTGGCAATCATGTCAATTGAAAGCAAGACGCCCTGAAATCAAATTTTCTATGTAGGTCTTCACCACTTCGTTTTCAATGTTGGCGTATGTTTCAGAGGCAAAGGCATGAAGCAAAAGCGCTTTAGCTTCTTTCAAAGGAATTCCGCGAGAACGCAAATAGAACAATGCTTCATCATCGAGTTGGCCCGTGGTGCAGCCATGCGAACATTTTACATCATCGGCCCAAATTTCCAACTGGGGCTTGGTATTTACCGTTGCTGTATCGTCAAGGATAATATTACGATTGGATTGAAATGCATTCGTCTTTTGAGCATGCGGGCGGACAAAAATCTTCCCGTTAAAAATTCCTTTTGAATTCCCGCTCATCACACCTTTATACATTTCATTGCTGAATGAATTTGGTTGCTTGTGGTCAACCACCGTGTGATTATCCACGAGAGAATTACCCTTCAATAAATAGAGCCCGTGAAAATGCGATTCGCATTTCTCACCATCTACTTCAATGGTCAAATTATTTCTGATCAGTTTGCCATCCAATGAAAGTGTGAACGTATCAACGCGGCTGTTGACATCCTGGTGAATAAATGTATTTGCAACCTGGTGCAACCCTGCATCGTTTTGGATTTTGCAATAGTGAAGATTTGCATTTTCCTTCACTATGATTTGCTCCACGAGTGTATGGAAGATTGGATGGCTGCCTGTTGAATGAAAGGACTCAACGATTGTGAATTTGCTGTTGGCTTCAAGGTTCACAAACAATTTAGTATGCGCGATCACCTGTTCAACACTGGAATCGTTCACATGTAAAATGTGCAAAGGCTTCTCCGTAGTTGAGTCTGACGGAACGTGAATTAAAACTTCGTCCTTGACGAAAGCTGAAGTGAGTAATGAGAAAGGATCGCGGGATAAAATATTCTTTTCAAAGAAAGTCGAAATTAATTCCTTCTTCTGGTTCAATGTTTCGGTAAGGTTTTTTATTTCAAACTGACTATTCTGATCAATCCGTGAAAGGATCTTGGAAAAAATTCCATTCAGGAATACGATGACATTGGCGTCAAGATTTGGAATAAGAAACTCTTCGATTGATCGAATTGAGGAAGGTGTTAACTTATTATTCCATGAAAAGTTTTTCTCAAGTGCACCTGCAATGGGAGTGAAGCGATATTCCTCATTTTTCTTCCCGGGCAATCCTACCTTATGAAAGGCAGCAATGGCCTGTTCGCGCTCTTCCTTTGAATTACTGAAATCGGAACTCGAGAAACTTTCGATGATTTCTTTAGCGATATCTTTTTCTGCCACAGCCATCACGCCACCGTTACTTCTTCTTTAATCCAATCGTAGCCTTTTGCTTCCAGTTCGAGCGCAAGTTCTTTGCCTCCTGATTTCACGATTTTTCCTTTGTAGAGCACGTGCACAAAATCAGGTACGATGTAATCCAACAAGCGTTGATAGTGTGTCACCACGATAGTTGCATTTTCTTTCGTACGAAGTTTGTTTACGCCATTGGCTACGATGCGTAACGCATCGATGTCAAGACCAGAATCTGTTTCGTCAAGAATGGAAAGCCTTGGTTCGAGCATTGCCATCTGGAAGATTTCATTTCTCTTTTTCTCACCTCCCGAAAATCCTTCGTTGAGAGAACGGCTTAAAAGCGATTGATCGATCTCCACCAATTTCATTTTCTCTTTCATGAGCTGAAGGAAAGCAACTGCATCCAACGCGCTTTGCCCACGATGCTCGCGAATTTTGTTCAACGCAGTCTTCATGAAATTGACGGTACTCACTCCAGGAATTTCAACCGGGTATTGAAAGGCGAGAAAGATACCTTCTGCAGCGCGTTCATTTGGTTCGAGATCAAGCAGGTTCTTTCCAAGAAACTCAACCGTTCCGTTTGTCACTTCGTAATCTTCACGGCCGGCAAGAACAGAGGCGAGTGTACTCTTTCCTGAACCGTTTGGTCCCATGATAGCATGTACTTCTCCGGCCTTCACTTCGAGATTAATTCCGTTCAGGATTTCCTTTTCACCAATCTGGGCACAAAGGTTTTTTATCGAAAGCATTTATCAATTCAAATTTTAATTCCACATTTATCCAACACTTCCTTCGAGCGTTAACGCCAAAAGCTTTTGAGCTTCAACAGCAAATTCCATTGGCAACTGATTCAATACTTCTTTCGCATAGCCGTTTACGATCAAGGCCACTGCTGCTTCTTCATCGATGCCGCGCTGCTGGCAATAGAAAATCTGATCCTCCCCAATCTTTGACGTGGTAGCCTCATGTTCTACTTGCGCTGAAGAATTTTCAACATCGATGTAAGGAAACGTGTGAGCACCACATTGGTCACCCATCAACAAAGAATCGCACTGTGAATAATTTCTTGCGTTGGTAGCGCGCTTCATAACATGCACCTGGCCTCGGTAACTGTTTTGAGATTTGCCGGCAGAAATACCTTTTGACACAATCCTTGACTTCGTATTTTTTCCAATATGAATCATCTTGGTGCCGGTATCAGCCTGCTGATAATTATTGGTGACAGCCACAGAATAAAACTCACCTGAAGAATAATCACCTTTCAATATACACGAAGGATACTTCCAGGTAATTGCGGATCCGGTTTCTACTTGTGTCCATGAAATTTTAGAGTGATCACCGGAACACAATCCGCGCTTGGTTACAAAATTGTAGATGCCGCCTTTTCCATTTTTATCGCCAGGATACCAATTCTGAACGGTGCTATATTTTATCTCTGCATCTTTCAATGTGAGTAATTCAACAACCGCTGCATGCAATTGATTTTCATCACGCATCGGAGCGGTGCATCCTTCAAGATAAGAGACATACGAACCTTCATCTGCAACGATCAAAGTGCGTTCAAACTGGCCAGTGTTGGCTGCATTAATTCTGAAATAGGTTGATAGCTCCATTGGGCAACGGACGCCTTTTGGGATGTAGCAGAATGATCCATCGCTAAATACTGCAGAGTTAAGAGCTGCAAAGTAATTGTCGTTTGCCGGCACCACACTGCCAAGATATTTTTTGATAAGATCAGGATGTTCTTTTACCGCTTCACTGAATGAGCAGAAAATAATTCCAAGCTCGCTTAGTTTTTCCTTAAAGGTGGTGGCGACTGAAACACTATCAATCACCGCATCCACCGCAACACCTGTCAAACGTTTTTGTTCGGTAAGCGAGATGCCAAGTTTTTCAAAAGTCTTCACCAATTCTGGATCAACTTCATTCAGACTGTTTGGCTTTACTTTTTGCTTAGGAGCCGAATAGTAAATAATGTCCTGATAGTTGATTTCCGGATATGTTACATTTGGCCATTTGGGCTCTGTCATTTTGGTCCATTGGCGAAAGGCTTTTAATCGCCAGTCAAGCAACCACTCCGGTTCATTTTTCTTTGCAGAAATAAAACGGATAATATCTTCATTCAGGCCTTTGGGTGCTTCGTCTGTTTCGAGGGCGACAGTCCAGCCATGCTCATATTCCTTCGAGGTCAGCTCTTCGAGTACTTGGTTTTCTTTGGGCATTTGAGCCTATTTAGACTAATTTTAAACAAAAATACGAACAATAATCATGGAATAAAGTTCTGGATTGGGCTTTTTTTATTTTTCTTCGGAAAGCTTCAATGGGCGGTCGAGACTTTCTTCAAGTGAAATCATGGTGTCGGTTCGTTCGATTCCTTCCACTTGCTGAAGCTTCGAATACAAAACATCTTTCAAATGGTTGGTATCACGGCAATGGATTTTGGCAAACATTGAGTAATTGCCTGTTGTATAATGAATATTAGTTACCTCTGGAATGAGTTTAAGTCTTGCTAATACTTTTTCATACAAGGCACTCTTTTCCAGGTAAATACCAATGAAAGCTGTGATGTCGTACCCAAGCTTACCATAGTTGATCCGCAAGCTTGTTTTTCCAAGGATTCCAGCTTCTTCCATCTTATTCATTCGAACATGCACGGTACCTTGCGATACGTTGATCCTGCGGGCTACTTCTGAATAGGGGCGCTTGGCATCCTGCATGAGGAGCTCCAATATCTTCAGGTCCACATTGTCGATTTTATAATTCTTGTCCATGATTTTGGTTTTAAATTGAATTATTTTTCAATAATAATTTAATTGTTTAAATATTATATAAATTTTTACTGAAAGTATTTAATAAAAATCAAATATACGTTTACTTTGCTAAAGAATTTACAATGTAGGGTGTTGAAACTGGCAGACAAGCCCTCCTGTCTCGGGGGTGGGGAGTCAAGGATAAACGCAGGATAATGGGTTGACCACTAAAGTTTTCTTATGTCCTGTAGCTAACTTCCTCGTGGAGGTTCGAACCCTCCCTCTACAGCTTGGTTTTTTAAAATTAAGATACAGAGGCCCGCTTCGGTGGGTCTTTGTGTTTTTGTTTACGATCCAATTGCGTGATAACTTTGCAATACATGGCAAAGGTGGTTCAGTTTCCTGCAAGCAATCCCGAAAAATTTGGTTTCAAGCCAGTCAGGAAGAAAATTGAAAGCTCCGAAAAGCCAAAGAACAATCAACTTAATCTTTTTACAGGCGGAAAAATCGTTTCATTCAATAAGCTCTCTCAGTTTGAAGAAGCTTTAATGTTGGACGAAGTGGGGAATGCAAACGCGAAGGAAGCATATCACAAAGCAATTGAAAAAGGTGACTCCGTGGCCGATGCCTACTGCAACCTTGGAATACTTGAATCTCAAACGGGAAACTATACGAAAGCCATCGACTGCTTTACGAAGGCGTTGAGTGAAAACCCAAGGCACTTTGAAGCGCACTACAATTTGGCCAATCTCTATGCAGAAACAGGGAACTTGCCACTTGCAAAACTTCACTACCAGATTTCAATTGAGATTGAACCTGACTTTCCCAATAGTCATTTCAACCTGGCGTTGACATTGGCAATGAAGAGAGAGATTGAAGATGCTATCAAATCTCTTGAAAGCTATTGTAAGTTGGTTTCGAAAAATGAACAACTTCAGGCGCGAGCCCTCATCGAAAGCTTGTCATCAACCTTGGGCAGGTAGATCACAATGAGTAGATGGTCACAAAGAATAAGATCGATCGGTAAATTTCCAGCGCAATTTTTAAGAAAAGTATCATCACAACTGCTTTCGCAATAAGTCGCCAGCCTTTTTCTTTATAAAATTCGCGGCTTGACATGATGAGAAAGTAAAGGTTTGTGCTAATAAAAATAACTGTTAACACCAATTCATCCATGTGCTTGCCAAGTCCCGTAAATGCTGCGATCATAGATAACGCGATGGCATTTATCAGGAGATTGAAACAGGCGAGTTCTACCATGTAATCGATATGGTCGGTGAAGTATCTGTTCCGTTTTCTAAACAAAAGATTAAGTGGAAGAGATGCTACCACGGCAAAGACCATGACCATTAACTTTGCAAACCCCGTAGTCTTTAAATTGTAGATCAGGCTAAAGGAGGGCACGTCTATTTTCATGGCAACGATTTTTTTTGCGATGATTGTCTGATAGAAGTGGCCAAGGGGCGAAAGTAGTTGTGTATTCAACGAAGCATTGAACAATTGAATTACCGGGAAGAAAAAGTAAATCAGGTTGAGCACAAAAAACAAGGACAATGGCTTCTGATAGTTGACCGTTTTTCCCTGTGCTATTTCACTGGAGACGAAGCCGGGCCTTCGTAATATCAACAATAGTGTCTTGAGGAATTTTGAATCTGTAAATGTAATTGCGGTCCATAAACCTGTGAATACATTTTGAAATGATTTTTCTTTGCGATGAAGAACCTTCTCTCCACAATGGTTACAGAAATTACCGGTGAATTCGTTGCCGCAGCTTTTGCAAATGTGCAGAATATGGGGGGCGGACATTTTAATCAGCTTGTCAATTGTTTTAAGATCCTTTTTCCTCGTGATACAAATCCGGGACTTTCGTACGGCATTCGATCTGAAATGATGGAGAAGAGTTCTTTTTTAATTTCCGGAAAGTTAGAGGAAATATTGGCAGCCACTGTCATGGAAAAAACACGAACGGCTATTGGTGATTTGGGATCCATTAACAAAGAGAAACAAATGTCTAAAAGCTTGCTGTTATATTTTGCCGGAATGTCAATGTATTGAAGTGTGCGAAGTAAGTTTCGCTTCAATGAGGGAGCGCTGGAAGTGCTTGAAAGCAATTTGATAATTTGAGGTAAATAGGGAATAAGTAATTGACGGTTCTTTTTTACGCATTGTTCCACAGGTACCGTTGCCCTTTGCATTAACCGGTAATGCTCATCGAGAAATATGGCCATTAATTCCTTAAATGATTTAGGGTTTTGCACGGCATATCCGACTATTTTATGGAGGCTTTCCTTCGAGTAATTCTTTACGAGTTCTGACTTAATATTCATTTCAATTATAAATAAATAACTATTTGAAAATTAGGACTATTGATGTGGTTACCTTATTTTTGCTTTAAACAAACCAAAAATATAAAAGATGGAGCTATGGAGCTACTTTTTACCATCATCGCCTCGGTACTATTTCAAGTGAGTTTCTGTTTTTTTTGCTTTTATCTGAAGCAATATAAATCAGCCTGAAGAACCCTTGGTCTGCCGTCAAAATTTTCCCATCATCTTTTTGAAGGGCTAAAAACCTGTTGTTATTTTTCAACGTAGAAGTTTAAAATTTTTTAGCAATCAGGCCGTTTCTCTTTTTTCAAATTATTACCACAAATTGACCTGTAAGATGCGGAAAAGGTAATACAAACAGTTACTTTTGAAAGTTTATATAAAGCAAAATGAGTTCACAAAAATCAGGTTCAGAAAGTAATTATTCAGCAAGTAATATTCAGGTACTGGAAGGGTTGGAGGCGGTTCGTAAACGCCCCGCTATGTACATTGGAGACATCGGTGTTAAGGGCCTACATCATCTTGTGTGGGAAGTTGTTGACAACAGTATTGACGAGGCAATGGCCGGCTATTGCGATGAAATCCATGTAACGATTAATCAGGATAATTCAATTACGGTAGAAGATAATGGTCGTGGGATTCCTACCGACATTCACCCAAAGGAGAAGAAATCGGCACTTGAAGTGGTAATGACTGTATTGCATGCTGGTGGAAAATTTGACAAAGACACCTATAAGGTTTCGGGCGGTTTACATGGTGTTGGTGTTTCGTGCGTCAATGCACTTTCTTCTGTACTGCACACAACCGTTTATCGCGAGGGGAAAATTTTTGAGCAAGAGTATCATCGGGGGATTCCCCAATATCCAGTTCGGGTAATTGGCGAATCTGATAAGACCGGAACGACTCAGCACTTCCAGCCTGATTCGGAAATTTTCACGCTCACCACAGAATACAATTACGAAACTGTGGCCACGCGTCTTCGCGAATTAGCTTTCTTAAATCCGGGCATCAGACTGAACCTCAAAGATCTTCGCGAAAATGATGAAAGTGGAAAGCCCCGCGCAGATACTTTCTTTTCCGAAATTGGGCTTAGAGAGTTTGTCGAATATCTCGACTCAACTCGCGAGAAATTGATTCCACAGGCAATTTTTATTGAGAATAATAAAAGCGAAATCCCGGTGCAGGTTGCAATGGGTTACAATACATCCTACAGCGAGAACCTTGTTTCATATGTAAATAACATCAATACTCACGAAGGAGGTACTCATGTGGCTGGTTTCAGAAGGGCGCTCACCAGGACTCTAAAAAATTATGCTGATAAATCAGGTTTGCTTGAAAAGGCGAAGGTTGAGATTAGTGGCGATGATTTTCGTGAAGGACTGACTGCTGTTATTTCAGTAAAAGTTGCGGAGCCGCAGTTTGAAGGTCAAACAAAAACGAAGCTTGGTAACTCAGAGGCAATGGGAGCCGTGGATATTGCCGTTGGCGAGATGCTTCAAAATTTTCTTGAAGAAAACCCAAAGGAAGCCAAACTAATTGTGAGCAAAGTAATACTTGCTGCCCAGGCTCGCATTGCGGCACGCAAAGCTCGCGAAATGGTTCAGCGCAAGAATGTGCTATCGGGTACAGGGCTTCCCGGAAAGCTAGCTGATTGTTCTAATTCCGATCCTGAAGTGTGCGAGTTGTATTTGGTAGAAGGTGATTCAGCTGGTGGTTCTGCAAAGCAAGGCCGCGACCGGAATTTTCAAGCCATCCTTCCATTGCGCGGAAAAATTTTGAATGTAGAGAAAGCGCAGGAACATAAGATATATGAGAACGAAGAGATCAAAAATATGATCACCGCATTGGGGGTTTCATTCGGCACGGCCGATGATGAAAAGGCGCTCAATCTCACAAAGCTTCGTTATCACAAAATAATCATAATGACTGATGCGGATGTTGATGGTAGTCACATTCGCACATTGATCCTTACATTCTTTTTCCGCTACATGCGCGAACTCATTGAGAAGGGGCATATTTACATTGCGTTGCCGCCCCTTTATCTCGTTAAGAAAGGAAAGGAAGAGCGCTATTGCTGGAACGAAGAGGAGCGAGACATTTTAATCAAGCAATTGGCAAAAGATGGAAAGGAAGACAGCGTAGGGGTTCAGCGTTACAAGGGTTTGGGTGAAATGAACCCCGAACAACTTTGGACGACTACGATGGATCCATCCAAGAGAACGTTAAAACTGGTAAGCATCGAATCGGCTGCAGAGGCAGATCACTTATTTTCGATGTTGATGGGCGATGAAGTAGCTCCGCGCAGGGAGTTTATTGAAAAGAATGCGAAGTACGCGAAAGTGGATATTTGATTAATGTGAAGAGCGATGGAATTGTCCGAACAAGTTGAATCGCCTATTGAAAAACAAATCAGGCAGAGTAACTATATCAGTCGTGACTTAAGCTGGCTGCAATTCAATTACCGTGTCCTTGACCAGGCTAAGCACATTGACCGAAGCATTTTTGATCGGCTCAAGTTTCTCTCCATCACCGCTTCTAACCTTGATGAGTTTTGCACCATCCGTTTAGGAAGCCTTTATAATTATCTCGACTACGGCAAAGAACGCTTTGACTACAGTGGAATGCGCGAGCAGCCGTTTCGTGAATATCTATTGGATGAGATTCATAAGTTCGTTAATGAGCAGAATGATTATTTCGCCAAGAAATTAAAGCCACTCTTCGATAAGAACAACTTCAGAATTTCAGAATATGACTTTTTAAGCCCTGATGATAAAGGTAGAGTTGATCTTTATTTTCAGCGCACGATCTACCCCATGCTCACGCCCATGCTGTTCGATAGTTATCACACCTTTCCGGTTTTGAAAAACAACCGGCTGCTCTTTGGTGTGGTAACGAAGGCGCACGGAGATCATCATCAAATTCAACTCCGCACTTCGTTCATTCAGGTTCCGAGCAACCTTCCGCGATTTTTTGAAATCCTTCAGCACGATGGATCAATTTCTTTCATAGCGATAGAAGACATTATTCGCCACAATATTCATCACTTATTCAGAAACATTGAGATTTCAAGTGTAAACCTCTTCAGGATAAATCGGAATGGAGATTTCACCCTCGAAGAAAGTGAAGATATTGAAACTAACTTTCTCGAGGAATTGAAACGAAAACTTCAGACACGAAGAACAGGTCGCGTTGTTCGCCTGGATATTGAAGAGAATCCGGATCCGTGGTTGCTAAGGTTGTTGAAAATTCAATGGGATCTTGACGATAAAAATATTTTCATCATTCCAAAAGAGGGAATGATTGACTTCTCGGGAATCAATCAAATCGTCAATCATGCAGAATTCAAATCAAAACGATTTCAGCCGCGTCCTCCGGTGAAACCTGTTTCGTTTCCAGAGCAAGGTCATCGTGAATTATTTGATGTGTTGAAAGAGCGGGACATTCTGCTTCATCATCCATACAACTCGATGGAGCCGGTACTTGAGTTGTTGGAAAAAGCAGCAGAGGATCCGTACGTGCTTTCGATCAAGATTACTATCTACAGGCTTGCCAAGGATTCGCGTGTAAGTGCCGCATTGTTGAAGGCCGCTGAGAATGGCAAACATGTCGCTGTGCTGTTTGAAGTGAAGGCTCGTTTTGATGAAGAGAATAATTTACGCGAAGCACAGAAACTTCAAAAAGCTGGATGCTTTGTAATCTATGGAGTGAGTAGCTTGAAAACCCACACTAAGCTATTGCTGATTGTTCGCAATGAGCCCGGCAGAGTTTATCGTTATGTTCATCTCTCAAGTGGAAATTACAACGAAACCACTTCTCGCTTTTACACAGACATTGGTTTGCTGAGTACCAACGAAAAGTATGCGCATGATGTCTCTGAGTTTTTCAATGTTATTACAGGACATTCTCAACCAACCTCTTATATCAATCTGATTACATCTCCACGCGATATGCGTAATCAGTTGATTTCATTAGTTCGTCAAGAGGCCGAGAATTGTAAAAATGGAATTCCTTCGGGGATTGTTATCAAACTAAATTCAATTCAGGACAAAGAATTGATTGATGCCTTGTATGAAGCATCACAGGCAGGCGTTACCATCAAGTTGAGTGTGCGTGGTATGTGTTGTTTACGACCAGGAAGAGTTGGATTGAGCGAAAATATTGAAGTGATATCAATTGTAGGTGAGTACCTGGAACATTCCCGCATTTATTATTTTCACAATGCGGGTAATCCCAAAGTCTATATTGGCAGTGCGGACGCCATGGTTCGTAGTTTTGACCGGAGAATTGAATCCCTGTTCTTGCTTGAACAAGAAATGTTGCGTAAACAAGCAACAAATATTCTTCGCTATAATCAAATGGATAATGTGAACTCTTATACAATGCAGGAAGATGGAAGCTATTTGATCAAGGAGCAAAATGGCGAGCCACCATTCAACGTTCACAAGGAATTCTACAATGTAACACGCGAGATTATCAACGAGGCAAAATTGTTCTGATCTTATTTCTTCAATTGGATTTTTGAATTTCCAGAATAGACTATTTCGTTGACTTGCTTCAACCTGTCAACCGGCATTTTCATAATCTTCCGATCGTAAGTCATCAACCCATTGGTTTCAATTTCCACATCTGTAGTTTGTGTGTAGATCGCGGCAGACAATCCTAGGTCAATGAATTTTTGAATCTGATCGATGAAGGAACTGTATTTTTGAAACAGCTCATCTGTATTCTTAAAACTTTGATAGCCCCAGTTATCTTTGCTCTGCCAGGTATGTCCCTCTATTGGCAACCCCAGTCCGCCATATTCTCCCAACACGATTATTTGTTTCCCTCCATAAAGTTGAGGGTCCGGCATGGCAGGAATTGGATAATTATGAAGATCAATGATATGACCTGCAGAAGAAAAATTTCCACCACTCGCGCAATTCACCAAGCGGCTTGGATCGCACTCCATCGTCCAATGAGTGATCTCTTCCGTCTTGAATTGCCCCCAGCCTTCATTGAAGGGCACCCACACAACAATACAAGGCGACTTATAATTTGCTTGCATGATTGCTTTCCACTCGTGTTTGTAAATGCTTTCTGACTCAGCAGTGCGGTCACGATCAGTGGCTCTTCCGATTATTCCCGGAAATGGATCCCAGGAGTTGCCCATGTCGCCACTGGGCATATCTTGCCATACCAGCATTCCTAATTTATCGCAGTGATAGTACCAACGGGCTGGTTCAACCTTTACATGTTTACGAATCATGTTGAAACCCATCTCTTTTGTTTTTTCTATGTCGAAGCGAAGGGCTTCATCGGTAGGAGCGGTGTACAATCCATCTGGCCACCAGCCTTGGTCAAGCGGGCCGAATTGAAAAAGAAATTCATTATTGAGAGCCATGCGTTGAATACCGCGCAAATCTTTTTCCATACTAATCTTACGCATAGCGAAATAGCTTTTCACCTCATCCACTACTTTACCTTTCCGAAGCAAAGTAATTTTCAAGTCGTAAAGAAAGGGATGATCCGGAGCCCAAAGTTTTGGATTTGAAATTTTGATTTTGGTAGATGAAGTGTTGCTTTCTTCTTCGCCTATTTTCGAAGTGCCATCCAACGCAATTACCCGAAGCTGATCTCCCGGTTTTTGGTTTTGAAAACTTGCTGATACCGATATGGTCTGAGCGTCAACATCCGGAGTCATTTTTATTGACTCAATATAAGAAGTTGGCACTGCTTCGAGCCAAACGGTCTGCCAGATTCCGGTCACAGGTGTGTACCAGATCGAGTGAGGCTGCTTCACCTGTTTACCTCGCGGCTGAGGTCCGTCATCACTGGGATCCCACACACTCACCGTTACCGTAAATTTTGATGCCTTATTCAAGGCGGAAGTTATGTCAATTGTAAATGGATCATAACCACCTTTATGCTCTCCTACTTTCTTTTCATTGACATACACATCGCACTGCCAATCGACAGCACCGAAGTGCAACAGCACAGTTTTGTTTTTGAAGGATGAAGGAAGCGTGACATCTCTGTGATACCACAATTTATTTTCTTTTCCAACCGTTTTTCCAACACCCGATAGCGATGATTCGATTGCAAAAGGCACTAGTATTTTTCCTTCGTACGTTAATGGTGCTTTGCCTGATGAGGGCAGAATTGAATAGGACCAAAGCCCATTGAGGTTCAGCCAGGTTTCGCGGATCATTTGAGGGCGGGGATATTCCGGCAGAGGTGATGCGCTGTTCACTTTGTCAGCCCAGGGAGTGAAAATTTTTCCTTCCACTTTTTTCCATGTTTGAGCGCCACAGAATCCAACTACTGAAATCAAAGGGACAGCAAGAAATGATAGACGAAGCATAAAGTCAACTTTGGATTTAAATATAGGAAAGAAGGCTTTATTGCCAAAAATTCTTCTGATCTTAATCAAGTTTTGGTCTGATGACCGTCATGATCAGACAGGGTGCAATTTTTGATTTTTACTTCACAAAGATTATGGAAACCTCCAACCCGTTTAGGAAATTCTTTGAAGAAGCCGGTGACATTACGCGTTTTGTGGTTCGATTTTTTAGAGAGGGATTTCGCCCGCGTTACGAACCGGAAGAACTTCTGAAACAATGCTATTTCATCGGGTATCAATCCTTACCGCTGGTAGCTACTACTGCATTCATTATCGGACTCGTTTTGACCATTCAATCGCGCCCCACATTAGTGGAGTTTGGCGCACAAGCCATGCTTCCAGCGATGGTATCCATTTCACTTACAAGGGAAATTGCACCAATAATAACTGCACTTATCTGTGCCGGCAAGGTAGGGTCTGGAATCGGAGCAGAACTTGGTTCAATGAAAGTGACGGAGCAAATTGATGCAATGGAAGTGTCGGGTACAAACCCATTCAAATACCTGGTGGTTACACGCATTATGGCCACCATGTTCATGCTCCCCGTGCTTACATCACTTGGAATCGCTGTGGCGCTTTATGGCGGTTATCTTGGAGTGAATATAAAGGGTGTCGTCAGTTGGGATTTGTATTGGTTCAAAGTATTTGATGCACTCAAATTTGGGGACATCATACCATCGTTGATCAAAACTATTTTCTTTGGATTCGCTATTGGCGCCATCGGCTGTTACAAAGGATATAATTCAACTAAAGGAACAGAAGGAGTAGGGCAGGCAGCCAATTCAGCAGTAGTAGTTTCATCTTTGCTTGTGTTTATTATCGACCTGATTGCCGTTCAAATAACTGATCTCTTGCAGCTTACTTGATGGATTATGATGGAGACTGAAGAAATAGTAAACCAAAGGAACATGTCGGAACAGGATGAGGTGGTTTTGCATATTAATCAGCTTCGAAAATCATTTGGCAACAATCATGTTTTGAGTGGTTTCAATCTGGACGTGTACAAGGGCGAAAGCGTGGTGGTGTTAGGCAAATCAGGATCAGGGAAATCTGTACTTATAAAGTGCATCATCGGACTGATGCGCCAGGATGAGGGTGACATTGTAGTGTTGGGAAAGGACGTAGCCAGTCTCAGTCATGAAGAATTGGACGAGATGCGTGTACAGGTGGGTTTCTTGTTTCAAAGCAATGCCCTTTATGATTCGATGACCGTACGAGAAAATCTGGAATTTCCATTGCGCAGGCATTGGTTCAAAAAAACAAAAGATGAAGTTGAAAGCCTGGTTGTGGAAGCACTTAGAGATGTAGGACTCGAACACACCATTGATATGATGCCTGTGGAACTCTCAGGTGGAATGCGAAAAAGAATTGCTCTTGCAAGAACATTGATTTTGAAACCACAAATTATTCTTTATGACGAGCCCACCACAGGATTGGATCCAATCACAGGAAAGGAGATTAGCAACCTGATGGTGGAAGTTCAAAAAAAATACAACACTTCATCGGTGGTCATTTCGCACGATATGCATTGTGTGAGTATCACGGCAAATCGAGTGGTGTTACTCATGGATGGAATTTGTTACACCCAGGGAACCTATCAGGAATTAAGGCAATCCAATGACCCGCTGGTCAAAGGTTTTTTTGAACAATAAATTATGAACAATCCAACTTCCCGAAATCTTAAGCTTGGCATCTTCACAATGGGTGGCCTTGCCTTTATTGTTTTCATGCTGTATATGATTGGCAGTAGCCGTAATTTGTTCAGCTCCAATTTCGAGATCAGCGCGCACTTCCGAAATGTGAACGGGCTTATGATTGGAAACAACGTACGCCTTTCCGGAATTGATGTGGGCACGGTTCGCAGAATAGATTTTATCAATGACACTTCCGTGCAGGTGGTGATGGTGATTGAAAAAAAGGTCAGAAAATTTATCAAGAAGAATTCGTTGGCTTCGGTAGGTACAGATGGATTGATTGGAAGCAAATTGATCAACATCAATACACTGGATTCTTCGTCCCCTGCCGTAGAATCGGGAGATATATTGGGTTCGGTGCGTCCCATCGAAGGAGACGAAATGCTGCGCACACTTAATACCACGAATCAAAACTTGTATATCATCACTGAAGACTTAAAGAAGATCACGAAGAAACTGAATAATAATAATAGTTTGTGGAGCATTCTCCGCGATACCGTAGTGGCCCAGAATCTGAAAGATGCAGTGGTGAATGCGAAGCTTGCGACAAAAAATATTTCCAAAGGCACGTTGGATTTGCAGCAGATGATCAGCAGCGCTCAACGAGGAGAGGGGCTGCTTGGGGTATTACTAAAAGACACAACACTCTCCAATAAATTAAAAACCACGGTGGAAAATGTGAACCAGGCGGGAGGTAAAATTAAAATAGCAGGAGATGAGTTGAAGATACTTTCCGAAAAACTAAATTCAAAAGGGGCGCTCAACTTGGTGCTTACCGATTCTGCATTCCGGGAACAAATCAAAGGAAGCATTATCAATATCAATGAAGGCACAAAACGATTTAGTGAAGACATGGAGGCGCTCAAGCACAATTTTCTCTTGCGAGGTTATTTCAAAAAAATGGAAAAAGAAAAAGGGAAGGGGCAAACGAAAAACACGACACAAAAAAAAGAGTGATAACAATCATTTTGGAGGCTGACAGCAGTCAGTAGGCTCAATGAAGATCAAGTATAATTTTGGCTTGAAAGTTTGAGAACAGTTATCTTAAAATACCTCCACCATGAATACGCTGCTTGTTCCAACTGATTTTTCAACATATGCTACCCAGGCAACCAATATGGCTGCAAAGATTGCTGCTACTACGGGGGCTCAGATCGTTTTTCTAACCAATGTTACCACCGATTTGAATTGGAAGAAAATCCGGACGGAGGATCAGCACAACCATCCGGAAACATTGGCAAAAACAGTAGAAGCTGAAATAAAGTTGGATCGACTTGTTCGAAGCAGTCAATTCAAAAATATTTCGGTCAATAAACTTATTACACATGGCGTTACCTATGAAAATGTAGTGTCTCAGGCTAGTCATTTAAAAGCGGATCTGATCATTTTAGGTTCGCACGGCAATGAAGCTTCGGATCGGTTTTTTATTGGATCGAATATTCAAAAGATCATGCGCGAAGCTGACTGCCCTGTGCTGGCTGTGAAAAAGGAAACTACAAATGCATCATGGAAGAAAATACTTTTTGCTGGTGAGTTTGATGGTGGAGACGGAAAGAACTTCGAGCCTATCAAAAAAATTGCGCTTGAATTTAAGTCAAGGATACACCTGCTGTATGTAAACATGCCTTCTAAATTTAAGGACACGGCAACTGTTCAAAAACAGATGGATGACTTTGCGAAAAAATATCCTGATCTGAAATTCGAGAAGGCGATCTACAATCATTATGAATTAGAGGACGGAATATTGAATTATGCGGTAGCAAGAAAAATGGATCTTATTGCTATGATCACGCACAACAGAAGGCACAGCCCCGGCTACCGAATCGGAACTACAGAGTCACTGGTCTTTAGATCAACAATTCCGGTGTTAAGCATAAGCCCGGGCCCAACTCCGTTGCGCTGAAACAGGTCTCATTTTCTTTATTTGTGGTTAACACAGAGATATAACCAATAACCCATCGCAAGTTTTTTATTTTGATTTTAGCGATTTTGTTACATACATGATTCAAAGCGCCCTTTAGCAAAGAGCTAATTACCTTCAAAATTCCTACTTTTACATTTAAGAATATCCTTTAATTAGAAGAACATTAGAAGTGTATGGTATTAGAAAATATAGTCTGATACATAGCTGATATTATCTTGGTTATTTTGTTTGAAAATTAATTTGCAAATTTAAGTTACAATAGATTAGGCTGGCGTATGCAATTACTGGTTGATAAACTAAAGCACACTTACATGATTCATTTTTTTACTAAATCGCTTGACAGAGTATTTACATTGGTTTGTTTTCTGTTTTTCTCCCAACTTTCTCTGGCAGCAACTATAACAACCACGGGTAGTGGCAATTGGAGTTCGACTGTGCCTAATGCGCCCTGGCCAGGAGGAACAATTCCTGCAGCCACAGATGATGTTGTAATTGGTAACGGTTTTACTTTGACAGTTGATGGTGATTTTACTTGCAATTCGATGACGGTGGGCAAAGCTTCGACCTTATCTGTCAACTCATCCACTACCTTGACAGTAACGACTTCCCTTCTGTTTCCAAATTTAGCCGCATCCTCATCCAGCGGAACTTTGGCCGGAAGCGGAACAATTAATGCCGCTTCTTTGCAAGTTGGTGGAACCGTGATACCAACGGTCAATCAAAATGTAACTGTAGTTTCAACTTTGAATGCACTTAATATTTCCGGTAATCTTACACTTACTTCGCAGCGCACACCAACACCGATAACCAGCAATATAAGTTTTCAGCTTCAGTCAGGAACGCTAACTGTTAATGGGACATTACAGGCCATTACTGATCCTACAGGAGGCACTACTACATTTACCATGGCAACGGGGGTACAATCAGGCACTTTAGTCCTGCCCAACGCAACTCCCATTTTGACTTCTGGCGGTGGCACGTCTGCTTTTACTTTCACTGGAACAAATGCAACCGTGAATTACAGCGGAAGTTCCCAAACAGTTCAAAGTGTCAATTACCGCAATCTCATTTTGTCTGGAAATGGTGTAAAGACACTTCAGGTTGGCACCAGGGCAATTAGCGGAAACTTGATTTTGAGTGGACCTGTATCAACGACTACCGTGGTGGCATTATCTATAAGCGGTAATCTGGACATAGGGGATAACGCATCTTTCACTATTGGTGCTTTTAACCTGACGGTGGCGGGAGCAACTAACGTTGGTGGGGGAGCAAGTGGCCAACTGAGCTTCACTTCTGCTACAGGATCAAAAGTCTTCAGGGGACTTGTTACAATTGCCACCGGTGCACTTTGGTCAAATGCTTCAGCTAATTCTGCTGTGGGTTTTCAGGGCGGGATTAGTCTGTCAGGTACTTTTGATTCGGGAACAGGAACCCACTCTTTTTATGTCAATAGTCAATCTCTATTCGGTGACTTTTCAATTCCGAGATTGACTGTTTCTGGCATTACCCTCACCAACAATAATTCACTTTCTGTTTCTACCGCACTGGGAGGATCAGGTGCTCTACTTCAGGCTACAAATTCAACGCTTAACATTGGAGGAACTTCCAGCATCACAAACTTATCTGCGGGAAGCACGATCAATCAAGTGACTTATTCTGGTGCCGGCCAGATAATAGCAGGAGGTGCTTATTACGATCTTGTGCTTGCTGGAAGTGGTAATAAAACAATAAGTAAAATTACGACTGTCTCAAATAACTTAACTGTTTTCGGAACAGCGAATGTCTTACTTCAACAAAATTTAACAGTCACAGGAAATTTAACATTTTCATTGGGTACAACATTTACTCCTGGAGCGCATACCATCAATATTTCCGGTAATTTTATTAACAATGGTGCGACTCTTGCGATGACAAACAGTTCAGTTGTGTTCGATGGCACTAATCTGGTACAATTAATTGGAGGAAGTGCTCCAACTACTTTCTACAACTTAACACTGGCAGGATCTGTCAACAAGACCTTCACCAATGTTACCACTATCAACGCAAATTTTGTTATAAACAATTCCATTGCAGCTGACCTTGGAACATTTACAACTCACAAGGCGAATGCGCTTACTCTTGGCAGTCAATATGTTAGTTCTGGCTCGTGGGGCAGTTCATCCTCGACAGCTGTAAATGTGAATGATACTTTTTTTTCACCTGCGATAGGATTTGTCACTATTCCATCCAAAACTTACTATTCAAGAACATCCGGAAATTGGAATTCTTCAACTACATGGTCAACTGTCGGTTTTACCAGTTCTGTTAATGCAGGTATATATCCGATTGCCGGTGATGTGGTATGGATAGGCGGAAATTATACGGTCACAATTACTGCTGAGGAGGCCTGCCAGTCTTTGGTTTTTCAGCAATCTTCCAACATCAACAATCTGACGGTTAATTCAGGTAATACGTTAACAGTAACGGGTACCATAACTATTCCCAATGCAACTGCACCAGGCCTCAATACATTAAATGTGGGGGATGGAAACTTGAGCGCTGCAAGTATCGCATTTACAAGTTCAGGCAGCACGTCACAGCATGTTGTGAGTATAAATAATGGCAAACTTACGGTAACAGGAAATGTTAGCACAGCCAATTCACTTCAGACAAGTCCAAGGATCACCCTCAACGGAACCGGCTTGTTACAATTGGGCGGTTCTATTTGGTCAGCAGCAAGCGGCACACTAACAACCGTGGCTGGTAGTACAGTAGAATATAATGGTGGCGCACAAACTATACAGAGCCATACTTACACTGGCGATTTGAAACTTTCAGGCTCTGGTACCAAGACATTGCTTGCAGGAATGACCTCAATTGGAGGTAGTCTGAAGCTCACCGGAACAGTTTCAACAACAACAGTTGCACCTTTGTCAATTGGTGGAAGCCTTGATATAGGTGATGGCACAAGTTTAACAGTGGGAGCATTTAATTTTAATGTTATTGGCACAACAACCATCGGAGGGGGAACCAGCGGTCAAATATCCTTTGCTTCAGCAACGGGTACTAAAATTTTTGGTGATCTTGTTACTGTAAATACAAATGGAAAATGGTTGAACGCTTCCGGAAATTCACCAATTATTTTGCGAGGAGGTCTAACAAATAATGGAACCTTTACGGCTGGAACAGGACTTTACAATTTTGACACTAACAATCAGCAGCTCACCGGCACGATTTCAATACCCAATGTCAATGTCAATTTGATTACGGTTACAAACAATGGCTCTTTGAGTGTTGGAACATCGCTTGTAGGCTCAGGTGCTTTCGCTCAGGCAATCAATTCAACACTTGACATTGGAGGAACGTGCTCCGTTGCATTGCTAAGCGCAAATGCTTCTGGAAATACAGTGAGCTATTCCAGCGCTGCCAATCAAACAATTGTTACTCCAGTATCCTCTCAATATAATAACCTTTCGCTTTCGGGAATTGGCTTGAAACAAGCTCCGGGCGGAACCCTCATAATGCTGGGTGACCTCACGAACAATGCCACTGGAGTTAATGGCTCCGTTGTTGGCTTTGATCCTGGAACAGGAAAGGTACAGTTTGCAGGAACCTCATCATTACTTGGGTCATCTACAACCACTTTCTATGATTTAGAAGTTGCGAGCGGAACTCTCACGGCAAGTGCAGGCACAATACGGGTTGGGAATAATATGGTATTGAATGGAACTTATAACCACAATAATGGAACAGTTGCCTTTGTTGGTTCTTCTCAATCAATCACAGGCAGCACAGCACCTTCGACAATTTTTAATTCGATAATAATTAACTCAACAAGTACCCTGACACCACCGAGTTCATTAACCATCCTGAGTGCATTGCAAAACGATGGAACATTTGTTCAAGGAGCAGGTGCAGTTACATTTGGAGGTTTGTCCACATCAGCAAGTATTACCGGTAGTTCAAAAATTACTTTTTATAACATTAATGTTGCCAATGGCAGTGCAGCTACGGATCTGATTTTGGAAAACACGGTGGGAGCGGATTTGCAAAATATACTCAACGTAGGATCAGCAACATTTGATGCTGACGGTGCTTCAAATAACCGCATATTTACCTTACTCTCTACTTCCGATAAACCAACAGTTGATGCAAGCATAGCTGCGATTTCAGGAGGTGCTGTGAATGGGAGTGTGACTGTAAAGAGGTACATGTCACGAATTGGTTCTCCGACTTACGATTATCAAGTATATCGCGACATCTCCTCCCCGGTAAATACAACAGTTTGGGATTTACAGGCGTCCCTTCCTGTCACAGGTAATTTTACAAATCATAGTACCGTAATGTTAGGTGGTTCTCCAGACCCTACAGTTGACAACTCAATTCCGGGACTGACAAGCTATACCGAAAGCACGGCAGGGGCCTTTAATAACGGATGGACGCAGTTTCCTTTGATAGGTGCAGATAGCAAAACCACTTCATTCACCAAGGGTCAGGGTTATACTTTATTTATTTTCGGATCAGATGATCCTGTTGTCACGAATGGAAACGCAGCCTGGAGTGTGACGGGGCCGATTTGGAGTGGATCAGTAAGTCTGCCTGTGTCTTACACTACTACAAGTGGTGGAACCAGCAATGATGGATGGAACCTGGTAGGTAATCCTTATCCATCAACAATCGACTGGCTTGCTGCCGGATGGACAAAAACCAAGATCAACGATGCGATTTATGTTGACAATTATAGTGTTGATCCACCCGTGTTTGCTAGTTACGTGTATAACAGTGGCACAGGTACTTATGTTAGCACCAATGGGGGCTCACAATATATTGCAATGGGACAAGGATTTTGGGTGAAAGCAAATGGAAGTTCGCCAGCACTGGCTATAAGTGAGTCAGCAAAGGTAGCAGGAACGCAAACAACCATGTTTCGCCAAAAAACACCAACCGACCTAATTCGCATCGCATTGATGTCATCAAATTCCGGGCGAGATGAGACCGTGATTTACTTTAACGATTTGGCTACAGCGGGATTTGACGAAAACTTTGACGCATTGAAGTTAAGGAACAGATCTGGTGCAATGAACCTTTCATCTTTGTCATTTGAAAATGATAATTACGCCATCAACGCATTGCCATCTTCCTCATGTGGAAGCTCAGTTCAGTTGGAAGTTAGTGATGTTACATCGGGAACCTATAGATTATTATTCTCAGATTATCAAACTATGTCTTCTTCGACCAGTATTGAGCTAACGGACAACTACACAAAGTCGGTGATTAATGTGCGTGAAAAGAGCGAGTACATTTTCACAGTTGACCAGGCAAATGCAGCTACTTATGGACGTGATCGCTTTACCGTGAATATTGGCGGTAAAGGCGGGCTTAATCCCCTCATTACTGTTGTTGATCCTTTCACGTTACAATCAAGCTATGCGTCAGGCAATCAATGGTATTTAAATGGTGTGAAATTGGCCGGAGCTACCAATCAAACACTAAAGCCTGCGGCTTCTGGAACCTATACTTTGGAAGTTACTACTGGTGAAGGATGCAAGGCATCTGTGAAAAAAGAATTCATTGTTGCAAATGGAAATAGTTCGCTTGAAAATGAAGTGCATGCGTATCCAAATCCTGTTACTAAAATTCTCAAGGTGGAGGTAGATGGTGAGGCCACAGCAGCCGGAGAAATCTATAACACACTTGGTGCGAAGCTGGCGAACATGGAATTTTCAAATCAAGGTTCTTACCAACTTGGTGCGTATGATTTCTCATTCGCTACAAGCGGAGTTTATATTCTACGAATTGAACAGGGTGGAAAAATTAAATTTGTAAGGGTTGTAAGAGAATAACCTACCTGGTATTGATATAATTCAAAAACTCCCGTTTGATGTTTTCATCTTTAAATTTACCTGAGAAGTAAGCGGTACCGGTTTTACTATTGGTGTCACCAACTCCCCGTGAAGCAACGCAGAGGTGATTGGCATCCATAACTACGGCAACATCTTCAGTGTTTAACACGCGTTCCAATTCTTTTCCAATTTGTACAGTCAATCGCTCCTGTACTTGCGGACGTTTCGCAAAGAATTGAACAAAGCGATTGATTTTTGAAAGACCAATCACTTTGCCTGAGGAGAAATATGCGACATGAGCTTTACCGTAAATTGGTACGAAGTGGTGTTCGCAGTGAGAATAAAACGTGATATCTTTCTCTACCAACATTTGATCATACTTGTATTTGTTTTCAAAAAGACGGACCACCGGTCGGTTGGCAGGATTCAATCCACTGAACGCTTCTTTTACAAACATCTTGGCTACTCTTCGCGGAGTTCCGTTTAAACTATCATCTGTCAAATCCAATCCAAGAATTTGCATAATCTCACGAAAGTGCGATTCAATTTTATCTACCTTCTCATCATCCGACAAGTCAAAGGCGTCATCGCGCAACGGGGTTTCAAAAGATGAGACTGTGTGTTCATCTTCCGAATCAGAATCGATCGGTCTAATGGGCCGGATATTCAACGCAATTTCTTTCGGTCTCATACAATTTGATTTTTAATTCATACTTGCTGTCAATCACTTGCCTCAAAATTCTCCAAATGATAACAGCGATGTTTTCAGCAGTAGGGTTGAGTGATTTAAAATAAGATGTGTCTAAGTTAAGATTTTTGTGGTCAAATATTTTTAAGATATGCTCTTCAATCAAGTCACTTAACAATTTCATATCAAAAACATATCCGGTTTGAGCGTCCGCCTCACCAATTAAAGTGACGATCAACTCATAATTGTGGCCGTGATAATTTGGATTGCTACATTTTCCAAACACCTGCTTGTTCTTTTCATCACTCCATTCGGGCACAAAGAGTCGATGGGCCGCATTAAAATGTTCTTTTCTGCTGATGGCAATCTTCATGGTAAATTACATCAACATGAAAGTAACAAAAAGGTTCAGAAGCGAAACAAATTAGTTGATGAAAGATATTTCGTCATTCACGCAGTCAGTTTTTTTAAATCTTTTTTGCATCTTGATTCCTGATATCTTTTGCATGAACGACATTACCATTATTATTTTACTCCTTGCCATCATCACGGCTCTAGCCGAGGTGACGGATCGAATTAAAATTCCTTATCCTATTTTGCTCGTTTTGGTGGGAATAGGCGTAAGCTTGGTTCCAGGGCTTCCGGCAATCACTCTTAATCCTGATACGGTATTCTTAATTTTTCTTCCACCAGTATTATACGCTGCTGCCTGGACAACATCTTGGCCTGACTTCAAAGCTGCTAAAAGGTCAATCACTCTCTTGGCGATCGGCTGTGTGCTATTCACCACTACCATGATTGCAGTGGTGGCGCACTATTTTATTCCTGGTTTTGGTTGGCCAGAATCATTTGTTCTCGGAGCTATCATCTCACCTCCTGATGCTGTAGCTGCAACTGCAGCAACAAAGGGGCTGTCGATACCTCGCAGAATTGTTACCATCCTGGAAGGTGAAAGTTTAGTAAATGACGCAACTGGACTAATTGCATATCGTTATGGAATTGCCGCTGCTGCTACGGGCACATTTATCTTTTGGCTTGCCTCCTTGAATTTTATCTATGTGGCAGCTGGCGGAATTATTATTGGCTTGGCATTGGGGCAAGTTTTCAAGTGGATTCATAAAATAACACCCGACAATGCCATCAATGATACCACTTTAACTTTCATTGCTCCGTATGTTGCTTATTTAATTGCAGAGAATGAACACATTCATGTATCAGGAGTTTTATCGGTGGTGAGCTGCGGCCTTTTTCTATCATGGAATTCATCTGAAATTTTCAGTCATCAATCTCGGCTTAATGCTGTCTCCGTTTGGAACACGGTCATCTTCATTTTAAATGGGTTGATTTTTATTTTAATCGGGCTTCAGTTACCTGTGATTCTAAGCCATATCAAGGATCACTCTACTTTGACACTTGTTGTTTACGGAATTGTCATCAGTGTAGCTACGATTGTTTTGCGATTGATTTGGGTTTACCCTGGTGCCTACCTGCCGAGATGGTTGAGCAAGCGCATCAGAACCCGCGAACCCAGGCCTGATATGCGACAAGTAACGATTGTTGCATGGAGTGGAATGCGCGGAGTTGTGTCATTGGCTGCCGCACTGGCACTCCCGCTCACAGTAGGCGAGGGGTCTCCATTTCCAAACCGGGACATGATTTTATTTTTGACCTTTTCTGTAATCTTTGCCACTCTGGTGATCCAGGGATTGTCGCTTCCTTACCTGATAAGATGGTTGGGGATAAAACCAAGTGAAGAAGAATTGCACGAAGAAAAACAAGCACGCCTTCACCTTGTTGGAAAGGTGATTGAACATATTGAGGAAAATTATTCGATCGGCTTAAGTGATGAAGTCTTGAATCAAATTAAGACCAAGTATGAAATTCGCAATCTTAGAATTCAAAAAGAAAATGGCACCAACAATGGTAGCGGAAGGCTTACGATGGATCAGGTTTCAGATTTTCACCGGGTGCAAAGTGATTTGCTAAAGGTTGAAAGAAATATTCTGATTTCTATGCGGAAGGATGGCAGGATTTCCGAAGAGGCGTTGCGAAAAATAGAATATGAGCTAGACCTGGAAGAGTCGCGGATAATCTTAGATCGTGTCTGACTACCTTATCTTTTTCTTTTTTTGGTAGGTACTTTTTTGGTGCTCTTCCCCTTCTTACGTTTATCAATTTTGGTATCGAGTAAATAAGCAATTGAAAATCGCAAGCTGTGATTTTTTGCTTTCATCACGTCCACATCATCAGGTACAAGCACAAAATGCCCATCGCTTGTACCCATGAAAGATTGGGCAATGGTTAACTGCATGGAGGCTATGATCTTGTGAAAACCGACAGGCTCAAATGATATACCCCCCGTGATATTTATTCCAAATTGAAAACGATTGGGTGCACTCACATTTTTAACTGCAATGTCGGTGTTGGGATTGAGTAATGAATCGGGTTGGCCGAATCGTGTTGTATAATCAAGCTGATCGATTAATATTTCATGTAAATTACTGCTTCGTAAAGTGCCTCTTTCACTCATCCAATAACTAATAACAGGGCCGGCTCCAATAAACCAATTGTATGCTTTTGTTTGTCCGCCCTGACCTGTAAGATCCCCTGTTAATCTTTTGAATTCAAGCGCATAATAAATCGGCAACTCAATATAATTCATGGAGGAAGTTAGTCGGAACTGAGAGTCTGTCCTGCTGGCATCCGTTCCGTTGATCGTTTTAGTTTTGTAAGCGTATAACAACTGTGCGTTCAAGGTGAAATTTTTTTTCACTTTCATTTGTGCCATCATACCTATATCAAATCCAAATGAAGGCATTGACTGATAGCGCGTTTGAGGCTCGAAATAAAAAACCTTTGAGAATCCAGCTCCAGCCACAGGACCTACCAATAGCTGTGCATAAGTTTGAATAGAAGCGAAAGAAAAAAAGAGCAATGCAAAAATCCGACTCATGGTAGGGTGGCAAGCATAATTAAAAATACCAATCAACCCCAAAGATAAGATTCAATCCCATTTTATACAACGGTCTGATTAAGTTGCACCTAAACATCACTGAGGATCATAAATTCGCATTAAGCTATGATCGATTGAAAGGAATTGCTAAATTGCTTGATCGAACTGTGCAGAATTGGTGTTAAAAATAATTTTGTGAGAAGTTTAATTGCTCTGCTTTTCTTTGTTTTACTCTCAACTTGTTTGAGATCTCAGAACTATTCATTGTACAATGGTTATTTCATAAACCCATTCTCCTACAATCCAGCGGCTGCTGCTACCGAACAAACTACATTAAGCGCCAGCTACCGAAGGCAGTGGGTTCAAATACCAAATGCTCCATCAGTTGGAACTCTTACTGCCACAACATTATTGGATGAGCGTAGAGCTGGCGTTGGTTTCAAGGTAAGTACTGTATCAAGAGGTTTTTTAAATTCGACTGATGTATCTTTAGCTTATGCTTATGGCATTCCATTGAACACTTCAAGCAGGCTCTTCTTTGGATTGTCAGGAGGGCTACTTTCCAACTCTGTAAATTTAAATGGTATGACTGTGGCGGATGATCCAGCGCTCGCCTCACTTTCAAGCACAATGATTCCGAGCATATCATTCGGTATGTTGTACAAAAACACAAATGGCTTGAATCTTGGGTTCAGCATTCCTAAGTTAGTTAATTCCCAAAACCTCGACACCAAGTACTCCTTTTCTTACTCCGATCAGTTAGTTGTGTCGGCTTCGTTTAGTAAGTGGAATCCCAACCCAAAGTTTGTAAAAGGCAAGTCAACCAAGTCATACGGAAAGCCGAAAAAGATCCCAAGTGTTCCTCTGGAAGTGTATGGGTTGTACAGGTACTCAGCTGTTTTTGGAAGCTTGTTCGAAGCAACGGCCAGATATAATTTCAATAAATCTGTTTGGCTTTCGGGCAGCTACAGGCAGTATCAAGGACTGATACCTGGAGTTGGTTTTAATGTTGATAATCTGTCATTAAGCTATTTTTATGAAATAGGTTTGGGGGGTGATCTACCACTCCGAACTCACGAAGTTCTGTTAAGTTTGAAGATAGGTAAAGAGAAGAAATTCAGGGGCATACCTCCAGCTCCGACACAGATTACGAAGACATCGCCACCCAAACAGCCGACTGTCATTGCAAAAGTGCCTGAAAAGAAACCGCCACAGCAGCCAGTGATCAAAAAAACTGACACTCCTGTGGTAAAGAAAGATAATGTTACCCAGCCCGTTGTATCAACTAATACCAACCCGCCAGTAAAAAAGGATAATGTTACCCAACCGGTTATATCAACGAATACGACTCCACAGGTTATAAAAAAAGATAATCCAACTACTACACCTGTAACTCCTGACCTAAAAAAGGACTCCACCCGGCATAAGCCAAGATACGAGCAGAAACTTCCTCAAATGGATATTGAGCCAGTTAATGAGGAACACGAAGCAGAGCGAAAGGAGCTGGATAAACACATTGAAGAGCATGGCGAGGGTAAGCATGACGATACCCATAATGAACCGATTAACGAACGCCATGATTTTGTGAAACGTGGAAACCATCATGAAGAAATGGAATTAGGTACATACGTTATTTCAGGGGCGTTCCAGAGCAGGGCCAATGCAGAGCACTACACCAATACCTTGAAGGCCATGGGTTACAAGAGTTCTGACTTTGGCCATCTCTCTGCAAGAAACTTGTGGTATGTTTTTATTGCCCAAGAAAATCAGGTTGATGACGCCAAAAAAGAAAGAGACAGACTTCAGAAAAATAAGATTTTCAGCAAAGTTTGGTTACTAACTGTTCAGGAATAAAGATTAAGATAAGGTATGGTTTTGCCGGATAAAAAAAGTATTAAATGTCTTGTAGGGCTTCTTCTTATTGCATCTTTCTTGGTTGAAAGCCAGGCACAGGTTCCCTATGTAAAGTCGGTGAGTTCCCTCTCGGCTGCGGGTCAACAAATCATTACCCTTCAAGGTGTGAATTTCGGAACCAATGCCTCCAACATAAAAGTGCTTTTTGGTGGGGTTACAGCGACACCTCAAACCATTTCAGATCAACTTATCTCTGTGAAGGTTCCTTTGGGCTCTACCTATGATAACATTGGAGTTGTAAATACATCTACAGGAGCTACTGGCTTTTCAAAGGATGCATTTCTTTTGAGTTTTGGTGGGGCGAATCCATTTAATGCATTATCTATTTCATCACAATCTGATTTTGCTGCCGAAAGTGGTTTGTATGACTTTACCATGGCTGATTTTGATGGGGATGGAAAAACAGATATAGCCACTGCAAACGACAACTCACCCAACATCGCCTTATTTCTTAATACCAGCTCAACAGGAACAATATCATTTACAAAGTCATTGCTCATTCCCGGTGTAATAAGTTTTCACGTTGCCGCAGCCGATCTGAATGGAGATGCGAAGCCGGAAATACTTGTATCGGAGAAGAATGGTTCCCGCATTTTTATTTTCAAAAACACGAGTGTTGTCGGGATTCCCTCATTTGTGATGCAAACCCTTACCGTTACTGGCGCAAAGGTTAGTCAGGTGAAAGTGAAAGACATGGACTTAAATGGAAAATCTGACCTGGTGGTTACAGATCAATCAGCCGGGCGCGTTTTCATTGTGCCGAACACCAGCACGGTAGCGTCTATTCAATTCGGGGCAGCTATTAATATCTCACTTCCTGGCAGCGCAGGGGTTGACGGGTTGGAAGTTGGTGATTTGAATAGTGACGGGTTACCGGATATTGTGGCGAGTGAATTCTTAACGGCCCTGGGGAATATTTCAGTCATCCAAAATTTGAGCAGCCCAGGAAATTTTATATTCAACACACCTCAATTAATTCAATCGGGGACGACCATTTCAAATTTACGAATCGGTGATTTGGATGGTGACGGTAAACACGACTTGGCCGCGACTGGACTGTTAGCAAGTGGCGTATTAATTTATAAAAATCAAGGATCTTCCTCAGCCATTCAGTTGGCAGCGCCAATTTTATTCGATGCGAATGCTAAACCCTGGGGAATTGATTTTGGCGATGTTGATGGAGACGGAAAGACAGACTTGATGGTGGCCAGCATCACACAAAAATCGGTTACGATTCTGAACAATCAGAGTACCCCTGGTACTTTCAACTTTACAAAAAAAGGTTTGGCAACCACATACATTAACCGAGTTGCTAAAATTGGTGACATCGACAACGATGGGAGATCTGATTTGATTTTTACAAGTATTGACGATAATGTCCTTGCAATTCCAGCTTCTAAAATATCTGTATTCCGGAATTTGAATTGCATCATCCCCGTTCTTTCCCCAACTGGACCTCTTACGGTTTGCAGCAGTTTGACGCAGCGATTGGAGGCTTCAAATAGCCTTGGGAGTAACTACGAATGGTTCAAAGACGGAACTTCATTAGGAGCTTCCTCACCGAGCTCGTTTTATGATGTAACTGCTTCTGGCTCTTATACTGTGACATTAACGAACGGAACTTGCTCTCAAACGTCTAATGCAGTTCAAGTTACAATAGTGACAGCTTCGTCATTACCCACAGCCACACCAAATCCTGTATCTCCTGTATGTGTCAATGGAACTCTAACATTATCTGTAAATAATGTAGGAGCCACTGATTATGTCTGGACGGGCCCCGGTTCATTCACCGCGCATGGTTTATCTGTTATGCGAAATAGCTTTCAAGCGAGTCAGGCAGGAACCTATGATCTTGCGGTCATGATCGGATCGTGTGTAACCCAGCGTGCCAGCGTGATTGTGGATGTGGTCAGTGTGCCTGAAGTATCAGTGATAACTTCAGGGGCAGATATCATTTGTCAGGGACAATCAAAACAGCTATCGGCTTATCCTATCGTGAGCGGTTATAATTATCAATGGGCTGAGCAAACATCCGGCAATATAAGTGGTGCGAATAGTTCAACTTTTAATGCGATATCTTCCGGCAGCTATTTTGTTAAATTGACTTCTATATCAAACCCATCTTGTCCTGTTATTCAATCTACAAGTAAGACGGTGCGAGTGGCTCAAATTCCGGTGGTCAATTTTACTTTTCCTTCCATAAGTTGCCTCGGTCAACAAGTAATATTTACAAATCAATCTACGTTAGACCCGGACACTACCGGGCTTGGTGTAAAATTTAATTGGGATTTTGGTGATAATTTGGGAGTCTCTTCGCTAGTAAATCCCGTTTATAGCTATTCAATTGCGCAGGTCTTCAGTGTTAAACTAACGGTATCCTATTTAAGCCAGAGTTGCCAGTCTTCAGCAACAAAGTCAATAACCATCCAGTCAGCTCCTACATTGACCATTACATCGCCCACAAACACGTTTACATTTTGTCCGTTGGATAGTCTGCAATTGCAGGCTCCGTCAGGCTTTGACACTTACTTGTGGAGTACAGGAGAGCAGACATCCTCCATTTATGCAAAAACGGCTGGTAATTTCTCGATAGTAGCAACCATTGGTGGTTGCTCAATATCCAACAACAAGACAATTGCTCAATTCTCATCCCCCAATGTGGTCGCTTCAGCCCTTCCTCCAAATATACTGGAGGGAACAACCACAAATCTTACAGCCACAGGTCTTGTCAATTACATTTGGCAACCAGGTGCTACGCTATCTGATTCCCTCATTTACAATCCAGTAGCCGCCCCATTACAAAATACAACTTATACTGTTTCAGGTAAAGACACCAACGGATGTTTTGGATCCGCTACTGTGACAGTTGGCGTTTCAAAGGATAACGCCCTTAGCAGTTTAATTCCATACAACTATTTTTCGCCCAATGGCGATCAAATAAATGACACATGGAAGATCACAAACATTGCTGCTCAAACTCAATGCGGAGTTATCATTTTTGATGAACGTGGATTTAAGGTCTATGAAGCTAAACCCTATTCTACTGAATGGAATGGGGTTTCTTCGAAGGGAGTTATCTTGCCTGCCGGAGTTTATTACTATGTAATAAAATGTGATGATTCCTCTTCTGATTTCAAGGCCGGCAGTGTTAATATTGTTCGTTGATTAACTATAAAAAATGAAGACTTTCAAACTTTGTTTGTTCATTCTGTTTACTTCGTTGGCAATCAATGGCCTTGGTCAGGAGATTTGCGATAATGGCAAAGATGATGATGGTGATGGTTTTATTGATTGTTTTGATAGTGACTGTTCCTTAGCCTCTGGAAATGGGATCAACAAATCAAAATGTGCCGGATCCTTCATTCAGGATATAGATTGTGTTATTAAGCCCACACAATTCCCAAAGTTTACGATGAAATTGAAGTGGCAATCCCCAAATAAGACTACCAATCACCTCAACAGAGCTTCAGTGGGAGATCTTGACCAAGATGGCATTCCGGAAGTGGTGGTGATGGAAGTGGAAAATAAGTATATCTATGTACTCAATGGTAATGATGGTAGCATTAAGAAGTCTTTAAAAGTCAGTTATTCTCTGGCGCGTGAGCATGCCATTGGAAACATTGACAATAGTAACTGTGGCTGGATATTTACATCCGATGGTAGCCAGTATCTCTATGCATATGATTGCAATCTGAATTTGAAATGGCAGAGCACGAAACTCTCGGGAGATCCATTCATGTTTGGCTTGGCAGATTTTGATAATGATGGAAAAACTGAAATCTTTTCTCGTGATGAAATTATTGCTGCTGAGTCCGGAATCCGTATTGTAAAAGGAACGAACACCAGTAATGTGGTTGGAGCTCCCGTAGCTGTGGATATTTTAGATGGTTCTGGCAATGTGGCCGGTGCGGGCGACAATAAGTTAGAACTGATACTCGGTTGTAATATCTTCTCTGTTAATCTTGGTGCTCGAACTTTAAATTCGGGTAGCCTTACATCAAAGAAAAGCATTGCTAATTTTTACATTCGCCAATCGCAAAGTTCTACAAGTGTAGCTGATTATAATCAGGATGGGTTTCTGGATGTTATCGCATCGGGCTCAGATGGTGGTCAAAATAAAAATACAACTGTGTTTTATTGGGATGTTAAGAACAATGTTGTGAAAACATTTATTGATGCAAATCCCGCGAGTGTGTTTATTGCCGGATGTACAAACACTTCAGGTACCTACTATAAGAATGGATGGCAAAACGGAACGGGTCGAATAAATGTCGCTGATATTGACGGAGACGGCAAATTGAATGCGACATACATTTCTGGTAAGTACATGTATGCCCTCGATGAAAATTGGAATCAGAAGTGGCGAATTACAGTTAACGAAGAAACATCAGGATATACGGGATGTACCGTGTATGACTTTAATGGTGATGGAGCGGCCGAAGTCGTATATCGGGATGAACAGTATTTATACATTGTAAATGGAAATGATGGGTCGATTAATACGCAACAACAATGTATTGCCCGAACCAATGTTGAATATCCAGTGGTCGCGGATATTGATGGCGATGGAACAACTGAGTTGTGTGTCACATGCGGATATGATGACGCACTTGCATGGTCAAATTTTTGCACGTTAAGCTACTCTGAAAATTCATGTGTCCGCGTTTTCCAATCAGCATCTGTTCCCTGGGTGCCGGCTCGCAAACTTTGGAATCAGCACGATTATTTTGTTGCGAACGTAAATGATGATCTCACCATCCCAAAAGTGATGCAGAAACAGACGTCCATTTTCTCAACGGGAGTTTGTACCGTTCAAAGCAATCGTCCGCTCAATTCATTTCTTAACCAATCGCCATACCTTAACTCGGATGGCTGTGTACAATTTGCTGCACCTAATTTGATAAATGTTAAGACAATGTTTAGCGTTCAGCAGCCTACGTGCCCGGATACTGATTTTCTGGTGACCATTGGTGTGAAGAACGTTGGAAATGTAACAGCCACCGCAACGATACCGGTAACCTTTTATTCAGGGGACCCGCTTCAAGCTGGTGCCTTAAAACTCAATACGGTAAATATTAATGTTAATCTTGTTAAGAACGACTCTACCTATTTCAAAAACCTCAAAGTTACCGGAACCGGTGGTGCGTTTAAGTTATACATTTCTCTGAACGATGCCGGTACATCACCTATCCCTCTTGCGGCCCCTTCATTCCCCAACACAAACTTTCTCGAGTGTGATCCTTACAACATCATTTCGGCTGACGTTATTCCAAAATCCCTTGTAGTAACAGCTTCAAAAATTTCTGATAATGTCAAGTGCTTTGGTGCTACTGTTCCTGATAATGGTGCAGTACAAGCTTACATTTTGATCAATGGTGTTCAGAACACAACCGACTATAACTTTTATTGGTCGAATGGTGCTGTTGCAAAAGCAGCGCCTGCCGATTTTGCAGGATCAACTTACACTGGACTTGGAGCAGGGACTTATACCGTCTATGCAAGACATAAAACAGCTTCCTGTGGATCGGATACAACTTCTATTACAATTACCCAGCAGCCAAAATTGCCAGCATTAACAGCCTCCATCGTTGTTGATCAACCATCATCAAGTTGCGGATCACCTAATGGACAAATGCATGCTACCGTTAATAATAGCGATCCACTAACAAACTACACCTTCACTTGGTATGAAGGCAATGATATTTTCACTTCACCTCAAATAGGAACGGGTAGCGTGGCCTCCAATTTGAAAGGCGGAAAAACATATACAGTTCTTGTTACGGATAATATTTCTGGCTGTCAATCCGTTGCGTCACTTGCTGTTCCTGACAATACTGTGCTTCCACAAGTTTCGGCAGCAGCGGTTGATGCCATCTGCGTACCAGCGAATTCGGGAAGTGCATCTGCTAATGTAGGCGGGGCAACGGCAGGTTATACATTTAGTTGGTACAATGGTGCAGCCGTGAAACCCACTTCAGATTTTACTGGAGCAGCTTACAACTCAATTCCAACAGGATCATATACAGTAGTTGCCAAGGACAATACGAGTGGATGTAGTTCAAACCCGGTAACAGTGTCCGTGGGTACACCACCTCCTTTTGTAGTAAGCCCCTCTATGACGGCCCAACAAACCTCGTGTGATTCTAAAACTCCGAATGGTTCTGTAGCTGCCGATGTAGGCGGAATTACTGCTGGCTACACTTTTAATTGGTTTGCAGGCCAAAATACTTTACCGGCAAACGCTGTTGCTTCTCCATCAGCACTCGCAGCGGGAATTTATACAGTGCAAGCAATTAACACTGCTACCGGATGTACTGCTACAAATGAAGTTACCGTTACTCAAAATTTGATCTATCCTGTTGTCACGCTCACGCCATCACCAAATTTAACATGTAGTACTGTACTTGGATCCAGTACGTTCAATGGCTCTGTAACAGCATCCGTGTCTTACAATGGTTCAGCAGTTGTTGATTTTACACCATATCAATTAGTATGGCATAATGGAGCTTTAGCAACCGATCCGGTAATTGGAGGTGCGACAAGCAATACAATATCTCAATTGAATGGTGGCAGTTATACACTTGTAACTACAAGAACTGATATGGGGTGTGCTGCTGCGCCTGTTACTGCCGTAGTTACGAACGCTACAACACTTCCTTCAATAACTACAAACCAAGCTCCTTCAACCAATTGTGTTCCAGGCAAAGAAGATGGAATGGCAGAGGTCACTTTTGTGAACAACACTGCTGTTGGATCGACAGCTAACTTTAACTATCAGTGGTTTAATGGAATTGGAACAGCAACAACCATTGCAGGGGCTACAAATCCCCAATTGCCAAACGTTCAAGGAGGTGCGGGAAAGAATTATACAGTACAAGTTACTGACAAGACATCGGGCTGTCAAAATACTGCTACTGTTTTGGTAGCTGATGCAAAGGTACTTCCCGCGTTAACGCTTTCGAAGACCGATAATGCAATATGCAACCCAGCACTCACAACGCCATCGGCACAGTTCACCGGCACAGTGACAGCAACAGTGAACCCAATGGTTGGGGGCATTACCAATTACACATTTGCATTTGGGGGAGGGATGGGAGCCGGAGTCCAGGGCACATCTCCCAACCACAACCAATACACGCAGTTGAATGGAGGGGCCACAGCCTATACAGTTCAGGCTACGCAGATCAGTACGGGCTGTGTTTCGACCATTTCAAATATTGTTGTCAACAATTCAGCAGCATTGCCCGTCATTATTGGAACTGTAGCAACAGGGTCAACTAACTGTGTAGTAGGGAAGGAAGACGGCAAGGCCAGCGTTACGAACATGGATTCGGGAAAGCCATTAACGGACTATACCTATTCATGGACAGGGCCTGTTTCATTCCCTGTGAATGTTGCTACCAACGCATCTGATCAGGCAAGCCTGGTGAAGTTGCAGGGAGGTGCAGGATATGATTACTCCGTTCTGGTGACCCGGAAGATAGATGGATGCCAGAACACAACGACAGTGAACGTTCCTGACCTGAAAGCACTTCCCGCATTAACGCTTTCGAAGACCGATAATGCAATATGCAACCCAGCACTCACAACGCCAT
>CAZECP010000001.1:157104-162000 GCA_964510765.1 uncultured Ohtaekwangia sp.
TCCCTGTGAATGTTGCTACCAACGCATCTGATCAGGCAAGCCTGGTGAAGTTGCAAGGAGGTGCAGGATATGACTACACTGTTCTGGTGACCCGGAAAATAGATGGATGCCAGAACACAACCTCTGTAAATGTACCTGATTCAAAGGCGCTACCGGTTCTTAACCTAGTGGCTCAACCAACTACAATTTGTGATCCCGCTAAGACTAATCCTCCGAAACCATTTGATGGACAAGTTTCAGCAACGGTTAATTCAACTGGAAATTATCTAGGGAACGTGCCGGGTGATTTCACCTTTACGTGGAATACCGGACTTACAGGAATCGGCCAGAATATATTGACCAATCAAGATGTTGGTGCTTATTCGGTTTCAGTGTTACACACTAAAACCGGATGCCAGTCATCAACAGCAACAGCAAATGTTACCAGCGCCAAGACACTTCCTACCATCACAATGGATCAAACTCCATCCACCAATTGTGTTGGTGGAACTCCGGATGGAGTGGCCATAGTTAAAAATGTGGTACCAACTGGCCGCCACTACGATTACAAATGGTTCGATGGAAATTCAACTTCAGGCACACCAGGGCCAACTACTTTGAATACAACCATTGACAACAATATTACTTATGCTGGAGTTCAGGGCGGGTTAAGTGGAGCATCTTTGATTCAATACACGGTTGAAGTAACCATTCTTGAAACGGGTTGTGTAAATACGGCCACGGTAGGAGTGGCTGACAACAAGACGGTTCCTGTGCTTGGCCCCTTGAAAGAGACTGACAACACGAATTGTACAGGTACACCCAATGGAACCGCATTTGTAAACACAGCACTCGCTTCAGCGGTTGTTTATAAAGGTGTCAATCAAGTAAGTCCTTATCCGGGATTCACTTTTGCATGGACAGGGCCATCGGGGTTTACAGGAACCGGTTCGTCAATTGGTTCATTGGCGGCAGGTACTTATTCGTTAACAACTACAAATACGGCTTCAAACTGTACTTCTAATCCTGTGTCTGTTACGGTCGATGATAATCTCTTCATCCCCGTTATTAAAGTAGCGGAAGTTGATCAGACTTCGTGCGACACTTCTGCTCCAAATGGATCATTAACGGCTACCATTGATGAAACATCGATCGGTGGCGCTGCCAGTGTTACGGCAGGCTACACTTTCATATGGTTGAATACGGTAACATCCGCCACCACGGTTGCAAATGCAATTACCGGCCAAAAAGGAAATCAAGATTACAAATTAACCGTGGTAAGTACTTCTACGGGCTGTAGCAATACACAGACGGACTACCTGAAAGAAACATTGACAATTCCAACAGTCACCACAGTTATAACTGATATGACAACATGTAGTCCCTACAATGGAAAAATTGTAGCGACTCCGGCACCTGGGGCAGTTGGGGCATACGATTTCTTCTGGTACGATGGGAGTAATGCCGCTGATGAACAGACAATAATTTCACTCAATAACCCCATCAGCTTAATTGGTACGCGCTCGGCAACTGTGGCAACAAATGATACGTACGGAAAATTGATTCCTGGTGATTATGCTGTGGTGGTGAGAGACAAAACAACCAAGTGCGCCTCAGCTCAGTTGATTAGCACAGTGAATGATAAAACTCCTGCTATCAATCCAGAGGCTGAAAATACTTTTGTTCCAAGTTTCTGCAGCACATCAGATGGTATTTTGACTGGAGCAGTTTATAGCTCTCAAGTCACATTCCACGGAGTTGCTGCGACAGATCAACTTACACTGAGTTCATCGATAGGATTGGCTGTTGGTCAAAAAGTTTTGATTGGTAGAGATGCAGCTTTGACTTTGCCAATTGGACTTGTAGAGGATCAGACTTATTTTGTTGAAAGTGTTGCCGGGGGCGGGACAATAATAACGCTAAAGGACTCTGGTGGTACTCACATTGACTTAACATCAGATGGAGATGGAACAGTTGCTGACTTTGTTACTGCTGGATACACATTCAATTGGTACAATAATGTTCCGTCTGGCACAAATCCAGCTCTGCCAATTAATTACTACACCAATCCTCCAAACTTTGCAGCCCTCACACCAAGTCCAACGAACCCAAGTTCAGTTTATAGTGGAATTGGAACAGGTTTGTATTCAGTTGAGGTCACGGATAACGCCACTGGCTGTAAGAATTTTGTTTCCCATACACTACCCTTTATTGGTTCACATGCAGTTATCAAAATCAAGAAAACAAATTCGACTGTTTGCCCACCAAGTGCAGATGATGGATCGATAGTCATTGAGATTGAAGATCCTACGGGTGCTCCGCCTGCGGCAACCTATGATATTACCCTTACACAAGGTGCAACGGTCGTTGCAACTCAAAATGGCAAATCTGCCGGAATAAATATTACTCTTTCAACAACGTTATCCCCAAGCACATTTGTCGTGGACGTTAAGCAAGATTATGGCTCCAACTGTCACATCCAACAAGATGTAATTATCGGGCGTGATGCACTTGCTCCAATACTCGCGTTGACTGGGCCTATCACACCTAACAATGCTTGTATTCCTGCCGCTGTGAATGGTGAAATTGATATTAATTTTGATCGAGACCCGGCAGATCAGGTTGATCAAGTGCTTCACCCAACAACCTTCACGGTGACAATGTCTCCGAGCAGTGCGCCATTCCCTTTGAATAATGTTGCTGCAGGAAGTCAGGCCGCAAAAAATCTTGCTCCTGGGACTTATACCTTCACGGCAACAGCATCAACAGGTTGTACGACAACAAAGAACTTCACAGTATTGGATGCTCCAGTTAAAACACAAATTACTTCCGCAGATGTAATTGCAATTGATGCGGAATATTGTACTAAGACTCTTGAGCAATCGGCAAAGGCTTACGTTAATCAATTGAATTTGATTGGCGGTGGCAGTGAGAAACTAGACGATTACAGATTTGATTGGATAGACAATTCAACAAACACTACCATATTATCTGCGGTTGGAGACGCTACTGCTAATAATGGAGTTGGGGGCGATGAACTTTTCAATTCGAACCCATTGGGACCAGTTGCGGCAGGTGCTGTCTGGAAAGGATCATACACTGTTACCGCTACAAAGGTTACCGATAATAACGCTACCGGGGGAATTGGTTGTGCAAGTTCACCCTTCTCGGTAACTATAGCTAAAAAAACTGTTAATCCTCAAATTACTTTGACACCGACAGGAAACACATCCTGTGATCCCACTGTGTTTGATGGAACTATTAAAGTGGATGTGGTGACAGTAAGCGGTCCTGGCAACGGAGCGACCTATGGTTATGCCTGGACTCCAAACGGTGCTGCAGGCCAGCCAACTAACTCTGCATCTGGTAATACAGGGGCTGGCAACATGTTCAGCAACATTGCCGATGCGAGCTACTCGTTGGTAGCAACCAATGATGTAACTGGATGCTCCAATACTCTTTCAACAACTGTTGTTCGTGACACTCCTCCCGTCTTTACTATTACAGCTGATGTCACCAATGAAATCAATTGTGGTCCATTTGATGGAAAAATTGACAACCTGAAAGTGTTTGTGGATGGTGCAGGCGGCACAGTGGCAGATTTCGATTATGTGTGGTTCAGGTCGAATCTGATAACACCTCCCGTTTTAGATGGAACAGTTGTACCAGGTGTTGATGATCAACTTACTATCGTGACCTATCCAGCCATTGGATTAGATAAGTATTTTGTGAAATCAATTCGCAAATCAGGAGGTGCAGGTATCGGTTGTGAATCAGCACCTTTGAGAAAAGATATCCTTGATGATCGCGTTTACCCGGCTATTACTCTCACCAGCACTCCGAGCACATCATGCGACACCAATTATGATGGATCGATTACGGTGGCAGCGGTGACCACAGGTTTTGACCCAACGACAACGAATTACGATTTTCATTGGACCAGCAATCCTGTGGGTACGACAATCACGGATCGCACGGTTTTGAGCAACCCATCTCAGACATTCCTTTCGGAAGCAATCGGAGGTGCAGCAGGGGAGCGTGTAGGCCAGGGCCAGTATGACATAACTGTCACTAACCAAGTCAATAAATGCCAGGCGACCGGCAGTGTGAACGTATTGAAGAACACAGTTCCATTCTTTGTGAGCGACACGTTGCTCGTACATCGCGACCGATGCGATATTTTGAATGGCAGTGCAACGGTAACACAACTGAAACTGAACGGCACAGCGATCAATGGCGCATCACTGACCAGTGACTATGACTATGTTTGGAAGGATGCCAGCTCGGCCACTTTAGCCCCTGTGGGTCCTGGTACCGGAGCAATTCTTGACGTGGGAACTTACACAGTGGTGGCCACCAAGAAGAGCAGCCTTTCTCAAACAGCAAGCACCTCCGGATCGGGGTGTAGCACGCCTCCTTTCACTTTAGTCATAAAAGATCTGAGGGCGTATCCAATACTTACTTTGACCAGCACACCGAGCACCTCGTGCGACACTAACTATGATGGTTCGATCACGGTAGCAGCGGTGACCACGGGTTTCGCTGCAGCAACGACCAACTACAGTTTTGATTGGACCAGCAATCCGGGAGGTACAACGATTACCGACCGTGGGTCTGCTTTGAGCAATCTATCACAAGTATTTCAATCAGAAGCAATTGGAGGTGCAGCAGGGGAGCGGGTAGGCCCGGGATCCTACGCCATCACCGTGACCAACCTGACCAACCAGTGTGCTGCAAACGGCAGTGTGAACGTACAACAGAACACAGTTCCATTTGTGGTGAGCGACACGTTGCTTGTTCACCGCGATCGGTGTGATATTTTGAATGGCAGTGCAACGGTGACACAACTGAAACTGAACGGTACAGCGATCAATGGCGCATCACTGACCAGTGACTATGACTATGTTTGGAAGGATG
>CAZECP010000001.1:162100-193051 GCA_964510765.1 uncultured Ohtaekwangia sp.
ATGTACAGCAGAATACAGTTCCATTTGTGGTGAGCGACACGTTGCTTGTTCACCGCGATCGGTGTGATATTTTGAATGGCAGTGCAACGGTGACACAACTGAAACTGAACGGTACAGCGATCAATGGCGCATCACTGACCAGTGACTATGACTATGTTTGGAAGGATGCCAGCTCGGCCACTTTAGCCCCTGTGGGTCCTGGTACCGGAGCAATTCTTGACGTGGGAACTTACACAGTGGTGGCCACCAAGAAGAGCAGCCTCTCTCAAACAGCAAGCACCCCCGGATCGGGTTGCAGCACACCTCGTTTCACCGTGGTCATAAAAGATCTTAGGGCATATCCTGAAATTTCGTTGAGTCCTGTTGAAAATACCGCTTGTGATACAAATTTTAATGGCTCGATCACTGTGACTGCTATCACCAGTACAGGGCCTGGGGTTGGTTCCGGATATAACTTTGTTTGGACAAACGATCCTGATGGTTTGGCAGGAAATGTGTACAGTGCATCCAATTCATCAACAGCAAACACCTTTAGTCCTTTTACAACTCTTAGCATGGATAAAATTGGCGGTGGCACTTATGCTATTCGGGTTACGAATGCAGCAACTCAGTGCTTCTCCGATGCGTCTGTTAAAGTGCTGGATGATACTCCAGTTGTTGAAATATTAACAACCTCGAAGACAGACCAGATGATTTGCAATCCCGATGGAAGCATCCAGGTACAAACACTGAGCTTGGGTGTTCCAACTGATTACACTTACGTATGGTATCTATCCAGTCCATCAAGTACCCCTCTTGTAGATGCGACCTCGGCTCAGATAACGGGCAGTTCTTTGCAGACAGGAGTAGGGGCTGGTCAATATCCTACAATGGGAGCCGGGACATATTTTGTAACAGCCCAAAAGCTTCCTGGTAACAACCCTGGTTCAGGGTGTATTACAGCTCCCTTCAAGGTGGATATTCTTGACGTTCATACCGATCCAACTATTGCAGCGGAAACTTTGAATGCAGATTTGAATTGCTCAGGTAGTGTGACTGGAACAGGAAAAATTACAATCAACGAGGCCAATCCCATGAGTTATACATACAATTGGTTCACAGGGGACGATGTTACCGGCAGCCCGGTTTTAAGCACTGGAGGGACCAATGGAGAGGTACTTTTAAATCTTCAAAAAGGTGATTATACTGTTCGTGTCAAGGAAAATGCAACAAACTGTACTTCAGTAAGAAGTTATACTATTGACAATAGCCCTACAATTGTGGCTTTTGATCCATCCGGCTTTAGTTCACCTGCGGTGACCACTTGTAACTTAGCCACGGGTGTTCCATCGAATGGCACTGCTACAATTACTTCTATACTCGAAAACAATTTAAGCCAGCCTGTCCCTGGAAATTATATTTTCACTTGGACAGATGCTTCCAATACAGTTTTGCAGAGTAATAACTCAACGACTTTGAGCAACCTAAGTCCTGGTAACTATTTTGTGACGGCCTTAAACTCCGTTAGCAATTGTTCTACCAACTATGCGTTCACGGTCGATGACCAAACCATTGGTTCAACTACAGTTTCGTTAATTGATTTTGGAAATGTAGAACGATGTGTGAACCCAAAGACAGGCTTCTTGACCGCGCAGGGTGGAGGTAATGGTGCAAGCTACTCTTATGAATGGTACTCTGGTGATCAGCGTCCATCGCCTGCAGGTGTTCCAATTGCTAACACCAGCCTACTTAACGGGATCACTATTCCATCAGGTCAAACACAAGTTACCTTCACGGTAAAAGCAATCAATAACACAAATAACTGCTGGGCTGTGGACGCCTATGCCGTACCATTGATTACAAATACAATTATTGTGAGCGCTTCTTCAAGTCCGCTTACTTATTGTACTTCTAATAATGGTGAAGTGTTTGCTTCAATTGTTAATGATAATAAGTTTGACTACAATTTTTATTGGGGCATAGGCAATACCGTAAATCCGGCAACACCTGATTATACAACCGATGATGTTCAAAACATACCTGATGGTAATTACACGGTTGTAGCAATCGACATTTTGGACAATACTTGCGTGAGTCAACCTGTTACAGTAGTGGTTGATAAAAATCAGGCAACACCTGCAGTAACAACAGCACTTTTGAAGGCACTTACTTTCTGCGATCCAACGAAACCAAATGGTCAGGCTGCTGCAAGTGTAGGAGGAGATGTTCAGCACTATAGTTTTGATTGGTATCAAGGAACAACAGCTACCGGGTCCATCATCCATACAGGCAGTGAGATTGACAGCCTCACTAATACTGACTACACTGTAAATGCCACTGACCTGGTTACCGGTTGTGTTGGAACAGCAACGATCAATATTCCCAACCAACCTGAAACTGTGTTGGATCCAACAGTACTGGTTCTGTCTGATCAGACGAGTTGTTTGACTTGGAGCGATGGGAGGCCCAGGTATAACGGTTCTTTGTCTGCATCTGTTAGTGGAGTTACAAAAGATTATATTTTTGATTGGGCCGATGGAAGCAATCCACCACCACCGATTGATCATTCGGGTGAGCTGTATGACAGTTTGAATGTTGGAAAATATACGGTGATCGCGACCAATAGAATTTCGGGATGTAAATCAAATCCTGTAACAGCTCCTATCATCGAGAACAAGAAATTTCCTGATATTGACTTCCTTGTTCAAAGCGCAACTTGTAATAATGCCAATGGATTCATAACTCTTTTGGTTTCGAACGATATTTCTCTTGAAAGGGTGGCTTGGTATCATGATGGCGCACAAGTGGACGATGGCCCCAACTTGCAAGATGCGATGGCAGGACAATATACCGTGAAAGTTGTTACCACTTTAGGATGCGAGACCGATAAGGATGTTGTCTTACCTGCAGATATCCTGGCATACAATGGTATATCAAGAAATGGAGATGGAAATAATGATTTCTTCCTTATTGAATGTATTGAGAATTTCCCTAGCAATCATGTGGAGATTTTCAACAGGGCCGGCACTAAAGTGTATGAGGCTGATGGCTATGACAATTCAAATGTGCTCTTTGACGGCAACTCGAACAGAGGAATTAGCATAATGGGTACACACTTGCCGTCAGGTACATATTTCTTTGTGATTTCGAAGGGAGATGGATCGAAAAGTATTGTAGGATATTTGGAGTTAGTTGATTAGTCTTACAGTATGATTCGCAAAGTCTGTTTCAATATTTCTTTACTCTGTTTCTTATCGGCAGGAGTGAAGGCGCAATTGTATCCAGTATTTTCACAGTACTATTTTAATGAATTAATGATCAATCCTGCTTATGCAGGTGCTCATGTTCAATTGAGTGCTACCACAACGTACCGTAATCAATGGATTAATTTTCCAGGGTCACCCAAGACCTTTTCTTTTGCTGCTCATAGTGCTTTTCTTAAAGGGAAAGTAGGATTAGGATTAATGGTCAATGTTGATAAGATCGGAAGCTATTCGAATAAAGATGCGACCATTGTCTATAGCTATAAGCTTAAGTTTCCGAAATCAACTTTATCATTTGGTCTTCAGGGAATGTTTTATTTCCTAAATGCGGACTTCAGCTCATTGAATTTAAAAAATCAAACGGGAGCAGACCCAGAATTTATTCCGTACAACCAATTTAAACCTAATATTGGAGCAGGGATATATTATAGCCGCAAGAATTTCTTTGCCGGTTTTTCAGTTCCTTATTTGATCAATACTCAATTCGTTAACAATATTTCTCAGGTAGCAGATCAGATGAAACAAACTAGAAACTACTTTCTTCGTTCTGGGGCATACTTGCCTGTGAGTAAAAATGTAAAACTAAATCCATCTATTCTATTACGCACCCAAGAAGGGCAACCTTTATCAGTTGATTTAAATGGAGCAGTTATATTATATGATGCTTTTAGTGTAGGCGTTTCCTGGCGGAGCGGGGACTCTGTGATATCATTTATCAATCTCCAGTTGCTCGAGAATTTGTATTTCAGTTATTCATTTGATTTCACTACATCAAATCTTTCACCATTTTCTGCAGGTACTCAAGAAATCATGCTTAACTATCGGGCAAAGATCACATCCGTTCATAAAGAGCTGGCTTGCCCAAGTTATCATTCATATAGGGAGTGATACTGGCTCTCTTTCATATTTAACATAATATAAATTATGTAACTTTTAATTAACATCCCTGACCTGCAGTTTGATTTAGTAGAAATACACGGACCCTAAAATTTTTTATGAGGTTCACTACGGATCACAAATCTAGAACACGTCACGATTTAATCGAATGGTCAGGGATATTGTTGACATCGTTTGCAAACAGTATTAATGTAATTTTAATCTTATAAGAATTGTTTTTGCCCTACAAATAATTCGTGATTATAAAAAAATTAGAGTTTTTTATTGCTTATTTGCAGCCCGAGAAGAGCAAAACTTTTTAGAGTATTAGGTTTGAGACCGCTATTAAAATACCCGGCTACACTTTTTTTACTGTTGCTAATCGGTTACAGCCAGATGTTCGCTCATGTTTATCGGGGTATCTTCGTCTCCCCTGTTAAATCCGTTCATGCTCCGGATCAATCAGCGACTTTACAATCTGTTCCGTCAGGTAAGGAAGAATTCCTGTTTGAGGAACAAGAATTGAGGGAAGAGAAAGACGAGCATCTTTTTTTTAAGAGGTATGTGGAAATTAGTCATTTTGTAACCTTGCTTTTTCCACAGTCAATTAACAGTCAAGTATTTGGATTTAGCGCAGCACATCATCAAACATCCTATAATTTATCTTTTATCAATCCGTCCTATCTAGCCTTCAAGGCATTCCGGATTTGATTTTCCCCTTCGCCTGTTCGCGAAGCAATTTCACTTTTTATTGTGTCGATCTTAATGCCTCTTATCAGATGAGGTATTGATGTTTAGGTCATTTACCAATTGTGTCTTTTTAATTAATTCATAACAACAGCTAAAAATTCTAACGTTGAAAATCGCTATGAGTAGAATTCTCATGTTTACGAGCTTGCTGGCAATAATATACCTGGCAGGCTGTTCGTCCAAGCACGAAGAAAAAGAAGAAGAGTTTAAATTTCTTGTTACCAGCCCACTGAAGCGTGATACCATCGTAACACGGGCTTACGTGTGCCAGATTCGCGCCATTCAGCATATCGAATTGAGGGCGCTGGAGCGTGGCTATCTCCAGAATATTTACGTAGATGAAGGTAAGTATGTGCAGAAGGGGCACCTGATGTTTCAGATCATGCCGCTACTATATAAAGCAGAATTGCAAAAGGCGGAAGCTGAAGCAAAGTTTGCCGAAATAGAATACTTGAATACCAAATCGCTTGCTGATAGCAACGTGGTGTCTGCCAATGAACTTGCGCTGGCAAAAGCAAAGTTCGACAAGGCAAAGGCTGAATTGTCATTGGCGCAGGTTCACCTTGGTTTCACCGAAATCAAAGCGCCATTCAATGGTATCATGGACCGCTTTTATGTTCGACTTGGAAGTCTTGTTGATGAAGGAGATCTACTCTCTACCCTATCCGACAACAGTGAGATGTGGGTGTACTTCAATGTGCCGGAAGCGGAATATCTCAACTACAAAACCAATCTAAAAAAAGACAGTCTCATGAAGGTGAGGCTTTTGATGGCAAACAATGAAGTATTCGAATACCCTGGTGTAGTAAAGACGATCGAAGCTGACTTTAACAATGAAACAGGTAACATTGCTTTTCGTGCTACTTTCCCAAATCCAAAAGGTTTGCTCAGGCATGGCGAAACCGGAAATGTGTTGGCCACGGCAGTGTTGAAAAATGCATTGATCATTCCTCAGAAAGCCACCTTTGAGGTGCTTGAGAAAAAATATGTTTTTGTAGTTGACAAAGACAAAGTCATCCATCAACGGGAAGTTGTCATTGCTGCTGAAATGCCTGACTTGTTCGTAATCTCCTCTGGCTTATCCGAAGGCGATCAAATCATGCTGGAGGGTATCCGCAAGGTAAGGGACAATGAGAAAATCGCTGAGTACAAGTACGAGGATCCTAAGACCGTACTTCCGAAGTTGAAAGTTTACGTTGAGTAATTCCATTTAACAAAACAAAGAAATGTTTAACGCATTTTTAAAGAGGCCGGTACTTGCTATCGTGCTGTCACTCGTGATTATTTTCATGGGTGTGCTGGCCATAAATACCCTGCCTACATCGCAGTTTCCTTCCATTGCACCTCCTGTGGTAATGGTGTCCGCATCATATCCCGGTGCAAGTGCCAAAACACTTACCGAGTCCGTAATCATCCCCATTGAACAGGCGATCAACGGAGCATGGGGTATGCGCTATATGTCCTCCGATGCCACCAGTGCCGGTGAAGCGAACGTGCAGGTAATCTTTGAACCTGGAACAGACATCAACCAGGCGTTGGTTCAAGTATCAAACCGGGTGGAGCAGGTTCGGAATCGTCTGCCAATATTGGTGCAACGCGAGGGTGTGATCATTACACCTGTGATTCCTTCCATGCTGATGTATGTGAACCTGTATAGTACAGACAAGAATGCCAACATGAAATTCTTGTTCAACTATGCGGGTGTTACGATGATTCCGGAAATTCAGCGTATCAATGGTATTGGCCAGGCAAGGATTCTTGGTAGCCGTCAATACGCCATGCGTGTGTGGCTAAACCCTGAAAGGATGCGCGCCTATAAAATCTCCCCCGATGATGTGATGAATGCCATGGCTGATCAAAGTATCATCGGTAAACCAGGCCGGATTGGTAGAGGTGATAGCAAACGGGCTGAAGCATTGGAATATGTATTGGCATATTCCGATCGATATAACGAACCGGCTCAATATGAAAACATTATTATCCGAGCAAATCCAAATGGTGAATTGCTGCGACTGAAGGACATGGCTAAGGTGGTGTTGGGAAGTGAATATTACGATATTTATTCCAACATCAATGGCTATCCATCTGCCGCCATTGTGCTCAAGCAGACATACGGAAGTAATGCCAGTGCCGTCATTGAAAACGTAAAGAAGAAGCTGGAAGAACTGAAGAAAGACTTCCCTCCCGGCATGACGTACGAAATCAGTTATGATGTATCAAAGTTCCTTGACGCATCTACAGAAAACGTTATTCACACACTCCGCGATGCATTCATTCTAGTGGCATTGGTTGTGTTCATCTTCTTGGGCGATTGGCGCTCCACGTTGATACCTACTCTGGCTGTTCCCATCTCTCTGATCGGTGCATTTATTTTCATGCAGGCATTTGGACTTACCATAAATATGATCACACTGTTCGCCATTGTGTTGGCGATTGGTATTGTGGTCGATGATGCGATTGTGGTGGTGGAAGCGGTACACGCGAAGATGGCTGAAGAGCACCTCTCTCCTTATCGCGCGGTAAAGAAAGTGTTAGGCGAAATTAGCGGGGCCGTTATCGCGATTACCTTGTTGATGACTGCAGTTTTTGTTCCAATTGCCTTTATGTCGGGTCCTGTCGGTGTGTTCTATCGCCAGTTCTCAATTACAATGGCGAGTTCAATTATCCTTTCAGGTCTCGTGGCGCTTACACTTACGCCCGTGCTTTGCGCAATGATCTTGAAAAACACACATGGACAACCCAGAAAGAGGAATTTGTTCAATCGATTCATCGACAGCTTCAACCGGGGCTTCGAGAAAGTAACGAACCGATATGTTTGGCTTCTCCAGCGCATTGCTAACCGCAGGTGGGTGACAGCAGCTTTATGGTTTGGATTTGGTGGCGGCATTATTTTAATCGCAAGCAATCTTCCCTCTGGATTTATTCCTCCGGAAGATCAAGGTATGATCTATGCCATTGTTCAAACGCCTCCCGGGTCAACGCTGGAGCGAACCAATGACTATTCTCTTCAATTGCAAAAACTTCTGGAGAAAGTAGAAGGCATTCAATCTGTTTCTTCCATAGCAGGTTATGAAGTACTTACCGAAGGTCGTGGGTCAAATGCGGCAACGTGTTTGATTAACTTAAAGCCTTGGTCTGAGCGCCATCATACCGTGTCGGAGATCACCCTTGAACTGGAAGAAATAGCAAAGCAACTTCCGGGTGCTACTATCGAATTTTTTGATCCACCAGCTGTACCTGGTTTCGGAGCGGCCGGAGGTTTTGCATTGCAGATGCTGGACAAAAATCCCGATGGCACGTACGAAGATCTCGAAAGAGTGAAGAATGAATTCATGGAAGCATTGGAAAAACGCAAAGAGCTAACCGGTCTTTTTACTTTCTTCAGTTCCAACTATCCGCAATATGAAATCGAAATCGATAACAAATTAGCGATGCAGAAAGGCGTTTCCATAGGTAACGCCATGAATACTCTCTCGATTTTTGTGGGTAGTACATATGAGCTTGGATTCATCAAGTATCAGCGCTTTTTCAAGGTGTTTGTTCAAGCTGCTCCAGAGTTCAGACAACTTCCTCAGGATGTCTTGAATCTTTGGGTGAAGAACGATCGTGGTGAAATGGTTCCCTTTTCTGCTTTCATGAAAATTAAAAAGAAACAAGGAGCCAACGAAATTAACCGCTTTAACATGTATAACACAGCAGCCATCCGGGGAGGCCCCGCAACAGGCTACAGCTCGGGTGAGGCGATCGCTGCTGTGAAGGAAGTGGCTGCCAAAGTTTTGCCTCGCGGTTATGATATCGATTGGGCCGCTCTTTCCTATGATGAAGTGAGGCGTGGAAATGAAGCGATCTATATCTTCTTAATCGTATTGGCCTTCGTGTACCTGGTGTTGGCTGCGCAGTATGAAAGCTTCATCATTCCGTTGGCGGTAGTTCTTTCCTTACCGGCTGGTGTGTTTGGTTCATTCATGCTCATCAAATCCATGGGCCTTGCAAACGATATTTATGCTCAGGTCGGCTTGATCATGTTGATTGGTTTGTTGGGTAAGAATGCAGTGTTGATTGTAGAATTTGCCGTTCAGAAAAACAGAGCGGGAGCGACAATCCTTGAAGCTGCCATTGAAGGGGCCAGAGTGCGCTTCCGCCCTATCCTGATGACTTCATTTGCCTTCATTGCGGGTTTGATTCCTCTTGTTTACTCTCATGGTGCCGGAGCCATTGGCAACAAAACAATTGGCTCATCAGCACTTGGCGGTATGCTTTTCGGAACAGTGTTCGGTGTGATTATCGTCCCTGGTTTGTACTACATTTTTGGCAGGTTAGCTGAAGGTAGAAAGTTGATCAGAGATGAGGACGAAGACTCATTGACGGAAGGCCTCGTCCACAAAATGGACAATTTCCCTTTAACAGATGAACGCGAAGAAAATGAACACTAAGAAGATAATTAAATATATAGGGATCGTATGTCTTTCCCTCATCTATGCAGCTTGTACGGTACCATCTTCGATGGTACCTCGACAGGAAAATAAATCGGTACCAACGACTTATCGTGACAACCAGGACAGCACTAACACTGCTAAAATCAAGTGGAAGGATTTCTTTACAGATCCCAACCTGAATGCGCTCATCGATACCGCATTGAGAAATAACCAGGAGTTGAATATTGTGTTGCAGGAAATCAATGTTGCAAAGAATGAAGTCAGGGCAAGAAAGGGAGAGTATCTCCCGTTCATTGATTTGATGGCTGGTGCCGGAGTGGAAAAGGTTTCAAGATATACCCGATCCGGATCTGTTGAGGCGACTGATCAGATCGCTCCAGGAAAAGAATTTCCTGATCCCCTACCCGACTTTGTTATCGCAGCGAATGCTTCCTGGCAAGTGGATATTTGGAAAAAACTAAGGAACGCAAGAAAGTCAGCGATGTTTAAATACCTCGCTACCACTGAGGGGAAAAACTTTTTAGTCACCCATTTGATTGCTGAGATAGCTAATTCCTACTATGAATTGATGGCGTTTGACAATCAATTGGAATTTCTTAAGACCAATATTGAAATCCAGACAAACGCGCTGGAAATAGTGAAGCTTCAAAAGACGGCTGCGAGAGTAACGGAATTAGCCGTGCGCAGGTTCGAGGCCGAAGTACTGAAAAACAGGAGCAGAATCTTTCATGTTCAACAGGAAATCATCGAGGCTGAAAATAGAATCAATTTTTTGGTTGGCCGATTTCCTCAGCATGTTGCACGAAGCTCAGAGACTTTTATAAATCAGGAACCTGCGGCCATCTATGCAGGACTCCCCTCGCAGTTGTTACAAAATCGCCCTGACATCCGACAGGCTGAACTTGACCTGGCTGCTTCAAAGTTGGATGTAAAAGTTGCCAGAGCAAATTTTTACCCACGTTTAGACATCTCTGCAGCAATTGGCTTCGAGGCCTTTAATGCATCTTACCTTATTAGTAAGCCTGAGTCTATGTTGTATTCTATTGGTGGTGGATTCGCTCAACCTTTGGTTAATAGAAATGCCATCAAGGCGATGTACTACAGTGCCAACTCCAAACAGATACAGTCTGTTTACAATTACGAGCGCACGATTTTGAATGCCTACATAGAGGTGGCCAACCAATTGTCCAATATTTCGAATATGAAAAACAGTTATGACCTGAGAGCCCAACAAGTAGCAGCGCTTACCGAGTCCATTGAGATAGCAACACGACTCTTCAAATCTGCAAGAGCAGATTACATGGAGGTTTTGTTAACACAACGGGACGCACTGGAATCTCGATTTGAGCTTGTGGAAACCAGGAAGCAACAGATGAACGCAATGGTTAACATTTATCAAGCATTGGGTGGAGGCTGGAATTAATTTAGTTATTGTCTTAAATGTTTTGGCTTAGAGCGGAAGAGATGACTTACAAGTCTCCTGAGCATGAAGCACCTTGAGTTTTATAGTAAATACAAAATCAGCTATCCGCCACTAGCAAATCCTCTTTTCTCGAAGAAGAACTGGTGGTGGATAGTTTTAATAACAGCCTTGGCTGCTTTGATGGGGCCATTGCTTATGTTTAAGAGATCAAAGGCAATTCCCTTTTCAATAAGTTTTTACATCCAGTTGTCAGAATACTTCCTTATTCTGTTTACGCCCTTCGTTGGATTTCTTCTGTGGGTTAATTGGCGCGAGTTAAAAAAAAGAAAAAGAGGCTATGGTTGGGTTGGAAAATTTGAAGTGATTGGCAAAGAATCTTTGCTCTCATTCAATTATTTAAAACTTGCCCCCGGGATCAATAACAAATTAAAGGTCGATAGGGACCTGTTTGATAAAGTTCGCATAGGTGATTCTGTTTTGATTCGGAGGGACTCACTTGGAAATATTGAAGGATTGAGTAAGGTGAGCAATTTCTCGAGCAGGATAACCAGAATCAGAAAAAACGAAGGCAACTAGATCTATTCTATCCGTACTATTTCTCCATACTATTTCTTTGCTTTCACAGTATTCAATATTTATTGGCAGGATGACTATGTTGTAAATCATTATGTCCTGATATTACAGACAGAGCAGGATGGTAATTGAAAAAGATGAATTAGATTTGAGTTGGTAAGTTGATCAACTTTTACAAATCTTTCCCATGCCCATTTATACCTATAACAGCAACTACCCTTCCATTGAAGACCTTCGGAAAAAAACAATTCGAAAGATCCCTCGATTTGCTTTCGAATATTTAGACGGTGGTTGTAATGAAGACGTTAATCTTTACAAGAACACGTCTGAATTGCGTGCAGTGGAGTTAAAGCCTCTCTACCTCGATACTTTCAAAACACCAGACATGCGCACTGAAATTTTTGGGCATGTTTACGATGCCCCCTTTGGCATATCACCTATTGGTTTGCAAGGATTGATTTGGCCAGGAGCACCTGAGATTCTCGCAAAAGCTGCGAATAAACACAATGTACCATTCATACTCAGCACGGTTTCCACTGCATCAATAGAGAAAGTTGGTGATCTCACAGAAGGTAAGGCTTGGTTTCAATTGTATCATCCTGCGGAGGCATCAGTACGAGACAGTGTTATTCAGCGAGCAGCCGATGCACATTATCCTGTATTGGTTTTACTATGTGATGTGCCTTCTTTCGGATTTCGTCCGCGCGATATTCGCAATGGTCTTGCCATGCCACCGCGCATGACATTCAAAAATATTTTACAAATACTTGGCAAGCCGGAGTGGGCCATCAGGACGTTGATGAATGGCCAGCCCGAATTTGCCACCATGAAGCAATACATGCCAAAAGGGCTGAACATGAAGCAGCTAGGCTTATTCATGAATAAAACTTTTTCCGGGCGACTTAATGAAGAGCGCATCAAACCCATTCGAGACAAATGGAAAGGTAAAATCGTTTTGAAAGGTGTGGCAAGTGTAGAAGATACTGAAATGGCTATCAAGCTTGGGCTTGATGGAATCATTGTATCCAATCACGGTGGCCGTCAGTTGGATGCAGGGCAATCTGCCATTCACTCGCTACTGCCTATAGTTGAGAAATATAAAAGCAAATTGACCATTATGATGGACAGTGGTGTACGGTCCGGGCCAGACATTGCACGCGTGTTGGCAAATGGCGCTGACTTTACTTTTCTTGGTCGTTCATTTATGTATGGAGTAGCCGCTCTTGGAAGTGAGGGAGGTGATCACACCATCGGCATGCTAAAAGTACAATTACGTCAGGTGATGGAACAAATTTGTTGCGCCAGCGTAAAAGATTTCCCCAGTCATCTCATCCGATGATTTCTTTGCGATCTATTCAATCAAATTGAACAGGCGATTCCATCTCACTTTGTGCAAGAGATCAGCCTCTCTGTCAAAAGAAAACCAAATGAATAACGGTTTGCCTAGAATGTGATCTTCGGGAACAAAACCCCAATAACGTGAATCGAGAGAATTGTGGCGATTGTCACCCATCATGAAATAATAATTCTGTTGAAAAGTGTATTCAGTAACCTTTTTTCCATTGATGTAAAGTTTGTCTCCGTCCGTTGCTACTTTATTGATGCCTTCGTATTGTCGAATGATTTCACTATACAAATCCAGTGTTGAATCGTTAACTACCATTTTCATTCCTTTCTCAGGAATTACAATTGGGCCATAGTTATTGGCAGTCCATACATCACTTTTTAAAACTGGTATCAATTGTGGATCAGGCCTATCATACGTTGGATTATCAATAACGGAAACAATGAATGGCGCTGATTTAATTTTTTTATGCTGATCACTGGTAAGCACCATACTGTAGGCTACATATTTTGAATCTTGCGTTCTTCCAAGATAAGTATAGTCATCGTGATCAAGCTCAAATGAACGCAGATGACGAGGATGAATTTCATCATTTGCCATCACGATGTAACTGAACTTTGTACCTGTTGGATTCTCAAAAATTTCCCCGTTTACGTAAAGTTGTTTGTCTTTGATTTGCAACTCATCACCATGAATAGCAACACAGCGCTTTACTAAATAAGTTTTTAAATCAATTGGTCGTTCAGTAGGATCGGTCATATCGCGCGGAACGTTAAATACCACAGGCTCACCCCTTTTCACCTGCCGCAACCCCGGCAATCGATAGGATGGCAATTGAATCCATGTTAAATAGGATGGAATTTCCGTTCCCCATATTTTTTGATGTGTAAGTGGAATTTGAAGTGGAGTTCGTGGTGTGCGTGCACCATAATGAAACTTGCTGACAAAAAGGTAGTCGCCAACCAGCAGCGAGTTTTCCATGGATGAACTGGGGATTACAAATGCCTCAACCAGCGACCACCGAAAAAGTGTAGCAACAACAACCGCAAATACAATGGAATCGCGCCACTCAACCAATTTTGACTTTGACTTCTTCTCGCGCTTCTTGAAAATATTCAGTTTCATTACCGGTTTTAGAAACTCGAACGAAGACCTGAATAAAAAGGTTATAGTAAAATCGGCCTTGCAACTAACCTAATTTTTATACCACTTGAAATCGTTGTAATAACATTGCAGCGTTTTACCAACTGCGTTGGTAGCGTACCAATCCAGCATGTTTGGATCGAAATAAAATTTGAAAGCTTGCCAGGATTTTATTTGTATTTCAGGATGATCAGGATAAATTGTGTAATTGGTAATGTCAAATAGGGTTTGGGTGGCTTCACCATCAACTGTTATTTTAATGATATACCTTCCGGTCGCAGCATCTCCTCTTTTGATGTAGGCATCTATTGTAAACCACTTATTTATCGGAATAGGAACAGTTTTATTTTGCTCCGTCCATATCGTTGAGCGGGTGGGTTCCATTATTTCGCCTGCTGCCACCCAATAAAATTTATTATCACCTGCGTTCTTAAATATATGGAGATTCCATCTTGCCGAACCTGCCGGATCGCCACCCCATGATGAAACGACTGCGTTCCATGTTTCGAAAATATCAAACCACGAGATCTTAGGAGAATAGTTTAGCAGGTAGGCCACATCACTATGAAAGAACATGCGAACGGAGGTATGATATACATCCAATATTGCACCATCTTTAAAAGTTAAGGTAGTTTGTGCTCGTGTTGTACCCGAATAGTTAGGATCATCTGTTTTCAAAACAGCGTGCATTACTTTTTCATTCGCGTTGGTCGGGTTGCTCACAATCTCCTGATATGCGTATGCTTTTGCGCCTATATTATTTGGGCCAAAACTTTCAACCAATGAATTCTTTTTTAGACTGCTCCATCCGTTAAACTTAAGATTTCCGATATCTTTTGGATCATCCGAAATAGTAACGCTATCCATCCCTCCCCTAAAATATATGGCTGGTGTGACATCCCCTCCCTGTTCCTGTGAAGACTTTGAGCAGGAATAGCTAATGAAGGCCAGGCAAATAAGAGTTAGTGTATTCTTCATATAAGGATTGGTTGTTCAAGCAATTATCGAAGATCGCAAAAAATAACCTGTTTTAAAAACCTAATGGAAATGATGCCTCGGCCGTATTCGATATTGACTAATAATTCCCGTCAGATAAACGATTTGATGGGATTATCGTCTTTGAACCAACAAAGCAAATGTTTAATGAATAACGCCCATCAACCATTAAAGTAAAAGGAGGCTATTCAATTAACGGCATGAAAAGCTCAATTAACTAGAGTTGATGACACAATAAAAAATACGACAACCATTGTTAATGCCAGAAGGAAACCCAGGCCTATGGTTATTATGGCATTGCGTATATGATGAGCTTCGGAATGTGAAATTTTCTTGCGTGGGTTAAGCGACCGGGAAACTTCTTGCCGTACCAAAATCGAATAGAAGGTGGCTGTCAATTTTTCGTCTGCGAATTCTGAAATAGAAGTTTTCATAAAACAGATTCTTGTGTGTGAATGATACTATGCAAAATGAGCGGAAGCTAAATCTAATTCAAATGATGAAAATCTTAGTGATCAATGATCTTTGATTTTGCAAGGGAGTGGAACAAGAATTAAAGTCTTATCAATAGATGACAAATGTCAATTCTCAGTTGAATTAAAAACGAGTACTTAGGCGAAAAAAGAAGTTATATGCAAATTACTATTCAATCTCCAAAGATCACCATGAGTGAAAGACAAGAAGAATTTATAACAAATAAACTAAACCATCTTGACAGGCTGTATGATCGGATTGAAAGTTGTCACGTGGTTTTTAAGAAAGAAAAAACGGACAGCAAGAGTTCGGTATTGATTGAAGTAAAGGTGGCCGTGCCGGGTAAAGATTTATTTGCAAGTGAAGCTTCTGAAAGTTTTGAACTGGCGGTAGATAAAGTTTGTGCAAACCTCGAAAATCAATTAAAGAAAAAGAAAGAGAAGTTAAATGACCAAAACAGAAAAGCCAAGGGGTCAATAGCAGAGGCAAGTGATTCGGATTTTTAACTATTTAAATTTTACGCTATGAACTTTGAAAAACATGCTGCCAAAGGAAATGAATTTGTTCATCGGTTGGCGCAACACTTGGGTGACGAAGAAAATCGTGATCGGGCAGGACGCGTTTTGCGAAGTGTTCTCCATGTCTTGCGCAATCGACTTTCCATTGAGGAATCGTTTCAGCTCATCTCCCAGCTTCCTATGCCTATCAAAGCAGTTTATGTGGATGGCTGGACGCCCAGCCGGTCTTTCACGAAAATAAAAACCATGAGTGAGTTTGCTGAAGAAGTGGTGCGAACGGATGGAGGCTCCGCATGGCGCGACTTTTCAGGAATCAATGACGCCATGGACGCGATTGAAGCCGTTATAAAAACAATGGCTCATTATGTCTCTGCCGGAGAATTGCATCACATTATTGCCGTGTTGCCAGAAGATATGAAGAGCTACTTTTACGAGTGGTCACATACGCCTTAAGAAAACAAGATGACAAAGAAACTCAATGTGCAAAGTCGCTGCTTCACGAAAATCAAAAGGAACTCCTCGCTATGATTACCAATTTGGTGCTTCAGAAAGAAGTGACATTGAAGCCGCCATGACGATGGGCGTAAACGCATATCTTAAAAAACCTTACGACTCCGAAGATCTGATCAAAACAATCACCACTTTTCTGAAAGACTAAAATTCAGATTCTTCGTCAAATACTCCGTCAAGAATTAGCAAAGCCAATACCGGTCGCGATTAAAAACATAATGCTGTGTGATTTTTGTCATCGAGGTCTTATGATCAGAATCATCGTCATAGGTGCGCCCAGTTGATACTTTTGATAAAAAATTGAGAATGATTGTTTCAAAAAACGTGGTTGCATACAACAGAGCAAGCGTGGCGCATGTGCTGGTTGAAAAATTACGTCACCTTGCAGACGCAGAGCCCGTTATAGTTGCTACTTCTTTGGGAGGAGCAATCATCGGCAAGCATCTGAGCTCCTGCTTCCATACTCCGCTGGAGCTGGTCATCTGTAGAAAATTGAATCATCCTTCGCGAAAAAACAAATCCATTGGATCAGTGTGTGAAAGCGGTGCTGTAATAAATAACACAGATGGTATTCCTCAGGATTTTATCGCTCATCAAATTATTCTTCATCAGCATGCGTGCCGTTTTGAGCGGGCACAATATGCTCGGCCCATTCAAAAAAATAAAATTACGAATCAGACTATTATTGTAGCAGTCGATGAAATAATTGATATCAATTCAGTACTTGCTGCTATTGAATTTTTAAATCAACAAAAACCGCTGCGAATTATTGTAGTAGCCGGCTTCCTCTCCAATGCAGTATCTAAAATGCTAGATGCCATAGTTGACGAAGTTGTTTACTTTGAAATTCTAAACGTTTCAGATAAACACGCTTTCGCAAAAATTACGGAAGAGGAAAAGGAGATCGTCAAAAAGATTCATGCAAGTTGTTCGCTTTGATAAGGCAAAAAGTCTCGCGGCTTCGGAACAAAGATCATCGCAAAGAAACAGGTTGTCAGCGTAATTTTGGTCTATGAAATAAAACACATTTCAAAACCAAAAACAACTGCTATGAACCTAACAGTAAGAAGACCTTCACTGTTGACAGATTTCTTCGGTGAAGGACCATTTTTCAACAACTGGGTAGATTTTGATACAGATCTATTCCCGCAAGTGAAAACTCCACTCGCCAATGTGGTTGAAACCAATACCGACTTCCAGATAGAACTGGCAGCACCGGGTTTGACACGCAAAGACTTCAAAGTTGAAGTTGATAACGGAACACTTTCGATCAGTGCCGAAAAAGAAGAAAAGAAAGAAGAGAAGGAAAATGGGCGGATCGAACGAAAAGAGTACTCCTATGAATCCTTCTGCCGCACATTTCAGCTTCCCGAAAATTCCAAGTCAGACAAGATTGATGCAAAATATGACAATGGAATTTTGAAAGTGGTGATCCCTAAAAAAGAAATCACTTTATCAAAACCTAAGAAAGAAATTGCGGTAGCATAGTGATACATTGAGGGTTGGGCCGACCCATAGACAGGTCGGCCTTTATCATTCAATAGTAATAATCTCAACTTTACACACGCTTTCAACATTTGAGATATGAACAAAAAAGAGGAAAAAATAGTCAGTCTGCTGGAGGCTACACGACATGAAATGGATGAACTACGTTTGGAGCTGGCAAAAGAAAAAAGTGAGTCAGAGTTGCAATACAAAGCATTGAAAGAACAACTGAAAGCATCCATTTCGGAAATAAAATCACTACTGGAAAACAACACGGCTTTAGGAGAAGAACTCAAACAAACCTTGATGACAAAGCTTTCTGAACTTCAACTCGAGTTAGAGGCTCCGAAAGAATCGCTGATCGTCAATTTTAAAGAACATCTAAGTAATGTCCGGAAAAATCTTATCGATCTGATCGCGGGGTTCGAAAAGCAAAGTCCACGCAACGAAACGATAGAACATATTCGCAACAGTTTGAACAGGTTCAGGATCAAATTTGAAATTCTGAAATTAAAATTTGCGCTTGGTAAGATGGATTTAAAGGATGTAGCCTCCAATGCAAAGCACAAGACTTCGAGAAAAATTCTTGCCTTGCGCAGATTTATCCACGAGAACGAAGATGTAGCCAGAAAGAACTGGAAAAATTTCAGGCAAGAAATCAATGAAGCTTATTCCGATCTTCAGAAGTCACTTCATTGACTCAATAATTTTTAAAACAACATAAACAAACTTATATGAAAAAGTTAACATTAATTATCGGGCTGTTGTGTTTGACAATCGGAGTGATTGCTCAACAAGAACAACTCACCGTTACTAAAGTAAAACATGGCGAAGAACCCAAAGTGGTGATGAGCGCTATTAAAAATGATTTCCCCAATGCGGTGTCCAAAAATTTTTCATTTCTACCGGCTAAGCTTTATGGAAAAGAATGGAACGTACAACTCGAAGGAGATGCTTTGGAAAATGCAACTTATTACCTGGTAGGGATTAAAGCTGGCAAAACTGAATACACTGCGGTGTATGATAAGGATGGAAAATTGATGAGCTCAAAGCAAGTTATTGAAAATGCTAAACTGCCACGGCCAGTAAACGAAACAATTAAAAAATTTGAAGGCTGGCACATTGATGCTGCTACAGAATTAATCAAATACAATGGTGCAAAGACCATCACCGATATCTATAAAATAAAGATTCAGAAAGGTGCTGAACACAGAGTAATCTTCCTGGATCCTGAAGGACATATTCATGAGGCCGCCTTTGCGCTCTTTTGATCTCAGTTGAATGTGTGCTGACACAAACAAACCCAAAACAAAAGCCTCTCATTTTTCGAGAGGCTTTTAAATTTAATCAAAAGAAATTCCAAGTCATGCAAGCTGCATATTGACAGAAGCAAGTTGTATGTTGGCATCTGCTTTTGTCCACGAGTTACCTGAGCGCTGTAATATCTCGACCGAGAGACCATAAACATCATCAAAGTCACGTTCCAGGTCTGCCACTGTCATCCCTGGAGTTATGGTGAGCAAACCTTTCTTGTGGGTATTGCGGCATTGGCCAATTGTTTGCGTGGCACGAACAACCATTTTTTTAGGAGCAGCAGCTCCCACCTTGCTGGGCTTTTCAAAAAATTCCAATAGTAAGTTTGGAAAGGCTTGGTGAAACTCTTCCTGAAGAGCATACACTTTTCGATGATCATTAATTGTGAGTTGCATATAGTTTATATTTATTTGTGGATAATCATATAAGGATGCGTGGCATCTGTGAGTAGATTCTTAACTACGCTCTTGTGCCAAATTTTTTTCAACAAGTTCTGATGATTAACAGACAGGACAAGTAATTCGCCTTCTGACCATCGGTTCAGATAATTCTTCAGGCATTGTGCTACATTATCATATACAATGGTTTCGATGCCTAATTTGCGATCGTGGTGCCAGTTGTGAAGTATCTTGCCTTGTACCTGGTTAATATTATTTTCCTCTTGAACAGAAATATTGCTCGGGATTACAGATATAAATTGTACATCTACATCAAACCAATCTGCGAGCCAATGAAGTGCCATGAGTGGAGGATCGGGCTCGTGCTTGTAATCATAAGCATAAAGCAAACGGCTCACCTTTTTGTAGTTAAAATTTTCCGGCACAATCAAAAAAGGAACAAGGGTTTCTTGTATCATTTTGACGAGGTCAATTCCTGAGGAATATTTGCGCCCGTCCTCTTTTCCAAAATGCGAACCTAGTACTAGCAAATCATAGTGATCGGCCACAGCACTCAGCTTTTTATAAATATTTCCATTGATTGGTTCTTCTTCACCGCAGGCAACATGATAAATTCCGGCAAGCAGATCATGTAATTCGCTTAGGCGTTCAGCATCATCATTTGATTCAAAATCACCCGCGGCTACCTTTTCCTTCTTAGGATGTGTGGCCACCAAAATGACCTTCGAGTCCGTATCTCGGGCCAATTGTGCTGCATATTTTGAAACACTGTCAGCGCTTGGCGTAAAGTCAGTTGGACATAGTATCGTTTTCATAATCGGATTATTTAGCTTCCATGCATAAAGTAACACCCATTGAGTTCAAAGTTCGATGATGAAAGTCGTGACTGATCTGGATTCCTGTCATGATGACGATTCTTAGAGTTTGCGCTGATCTCGAGCATCCAATCTCAATCCGATCCAGGCATTGCACTATGATTGAGTTAGGCTTGTCTCAACAAGTTGTGACAAAAATCATTTTTACCGTCCATACGGGTCATAGAATAACATTCGGTTGATGGATAACTTTCCGTGTTGTTTGTAACTCACGTATCTAACCCAAAATAGTATGGCATCCACTAACGTTCAAAATCAAATATCGAAGGTGGCTTTTGCAGTTGCATTAGGCATTTTGTTGACTTTAAACACGGGCTGTGAGAAGAAAGAAAAACACGTGGACTCAATGAATGAGCAAGTGCAGATTACTTCTGAAGAAATGAGACCCGATGATTTTTTCAGCCAATCATTGCAGGCATTTGCAAATAAGGATTACAAAAAATCATCCAAACTAATTGAAAAGTCAATTCAGTCGATGAAGGTTATTGCCGATTTCGTTCCTGCCAATCAACAGCAAGAGATCATTAATTCGATAAAAGAGCTTCAGGAGCTGGCTTCAAAAGTTGCCGTAGATAAAGTAGAGGGTATTGACGAGTTGAATTATTTCTTTGCGCGGGCCGGCAAGTCTTTGGCGGGGTTGCACATGCACACTGCCGAAAGCTATTACTTCGACCTTCACGGAAAGCAGGCAGGCAATGAGTTGCGCGAAGCATTGGGAATAATTGAAAAGACTGTGCGCTATCATGGCCGTGCTTTGAGCGATGACGAAAGACAATTGTTAGCTAGTGGACGGGAACTGGCCAATCAATTGGAAAAAGGAAATACTACGAAAGAAGAACTGGAAAACTACCTCACAACCTTGAGCAACCAAATCACAAAACTTGACAACGAACTAGACATCCAATTTGAGTCCATTGCATCAAAGCGGAAAACAGAAATCCATACCAAGTAGCACTGCTTATGTCAAATCCTGATATGAAAACAGAAAAAGCTGCACTGAAAGCAAAAATCCTGCAGGAGAGCATAGTGAGGCAAGAGTTGGTTATTGAAGATTTTAAAAAAAGAATTCAAGACATGATGGCGAACGATGGCAATGTGAATGAAGAGGAGTATGATAGCCATTCACAATCCTTCAAGGAAGAAACAACAGAAGAAGTAAGCCTCTTGGCTGACCAACTTCAACTTGCTAACCGTGAACTGGAGGAGTTGCGTAAGATTGAATCCTACAGAGATCGTCATCACCACGCAAAAATTGAATATGGTTGTGTGGTAATAACAAATAAAGAGTGCTTCTTTGTAGCCGCCAGTCTGGAAAGGTTTTTGGTTGACGGTATGTCGGTCATTGGCATTTCAGTACAAAGTCCTATCTATCTTGAAATGAAAGGCAAAGAAACGGGTGACTCATTTTCATTTAACGGGATCACCTACAAAATCGAAGAAATTCTTTGAATCCGCTTATTTCATCACCAGCACTTTCGATCCTTTGATAGGAAGATTTTTCAATTCCCATAGTGCCCGGTTGGCATCTTCAAAAGCATAAATTTGAATTTCGGGCACAAGAGGAATGCGTGCTGCTAATTCAAGAAACTCGCTTACATCCGTACGGGTAATGTTGGCTACACTTTTGATTTCCTTTTCCATCCAAAGATGAACCGAATAATCCAGTGACAAAAAAGAGGCAATATCCTTCGCTTCCTTTCGGATAGCATTGATCACAAGCCTTCCGCCAGGTTTCAAATTTGAAAGTGATTGGATAACCGGATTCCACGCTGGAGTGGTTTCAATAATCGCCTGCAATAGCGTGGGAGGCTTCTCACCAATATCGCCTGCCCACGCAGCACCAAGTGATTGAGCAAAAGCTCGCTCTGCAGCACTTCGGGCGAACACGAATATAGGTGAGTCGGGATAGACGCTCTTCGCCATTTTTAAAACCTGATGACCGGATCCACCAAAACCACAAAGACCAAGCGGCTCGCCACCTTTCAGGTTTGTCAATTTAAGCGAACGATAACCGATAGCACCCGCACAAAGCAATGGAGCAGCCTGTTCATCAGAAAAGAATGCCGGGATGTGGAAGGCAAACCGTGAATCAACAGCCATGAACTCTGCGTAACCACCGTTGGCATCGCGACCAGTTGCTTTGAATGATGAGCACAAATTTTCGAATCCATTTCTACAATACTCACAAATGCCACAGGAAGAAAATATCCATGCCACTCCTACCCGGTCTCCGATTTTAAATTTATTCACGTCTTCTCCCATTTTTTCAATCACACCAACCACTTGGTGTCCGGGGATCATCGGATAAACGGAAGGAGGTGTTCTTCCCTCTATTTCGTCAAGTTCTGTGTGGCAAACTCCGCAGCATCTTACTTTAATGAGAATTTCGTGCTCCTTTATTTCTGGAATAGATTGCTCAGAAAATGTAAGTGGGTTTTGCTCAATGGAGAGGTCGCTGCTTTTCGAAAGAAGAAATGCTTTCATAGTTCATGCAAATTTAGAGAGATCATCAGAATCAAATCAGATTTGGATCATGCCCCTTGGGTGATTGCTATCATGGCAACTTTATTCAAGAAGTCAGAAATTCATTAAAGAATAAGTTTGCCAAGACTAAACACAAATCTTATGAAAACCCTGAATGCTACCCTGCTCACGGATTTGAGTTGCAAATTGAAGAATATCAATAAACAGCCGCTTAATAAAAAAGTAATGGTTGGGTTTGACGGTTTCATTGATAAGATAAAAAAGCCGGTCAGGCAGAAGCATGTTAACGGTGAGCCGGAATATTATCAAACCATTTCAGAATTTGCTGAACGTATTCAGGCCGCTTCCGGTAAAAGTGGCCAGGTTGAAATGATCACATCAAAGATTAAACTGGGTGGCAATGCCCCTATCCTTGCAAATGCACTTGGTCAATTGAACATTAAAAATATATGTATTGGCTGTATGGGGCTTCCAAATAAGAAGCAGGTTTTCACCAAAATGAATCCTAACTGCGAACTAATGAGCGTGCTTGATCCAGGGCTAAGCGATGCACTTGAATTTTCCGATGGCAAGATGATTTTTTCAGAGCTTAGCGTTTTTGAAAACTATAATTGGAAATATCTGAAGGAAGCCATGGGGCATGAGCAATTAGTCAAAATTGTAAAACGGTGTGATCTGCTTGCTTTTGTGGATTGGGCAAACCTGCCATGGGCTTATGACATCTGGTGTGGCATGTTGCAAGATGTGATCAAGCCATCAGGAAAAAAAGATTTTGATTTCGTGTTTGATCTTTGCGATCCTTCCAAGCGCAGTGCAGAAGATGTGGATGAAGTGGTTGACTTGATAAGTTCATTTTCACCATACGGAAGAGTAACGTTGTGTCTCAACGAAAATGAAGCGCTTTCCATCTGGGCGCTATTGAATGGCAAGGATTATTTGAAGGCGAAGTCATCAGGTGCATTGCCTGATTTAACTACGGCAGCAAAATTCATTTTTAAGACCATGAACATCGAGCGGCTACTGATTCATCCCATCGATAAAATTCTTTTCATTTCCCGCAAAGGTATAATCGAAATAGGAGGCATGATGGTGAAAGAACCGAGGGTACTCACAGGAGGTGGCGATAATTTGAATGCCGGGTATTGTCTTGGAGTTCTGGCGGGCTTTGAGGTTGTTGAGTGCCTGGTCGTGGCGATGGCTGCCGCAGGCTCTTATATCAGAAACGGGAACAGTCCGTTCATCAAAGATGTAATCGACTATCTTGATGATTGGAGGCAAAATATTGCATTCAAAGAAGAGGAGCTGGCTTTCATACATTAAGAATTATTTTCGAATATGGTAAGTCCAAATAGGCGATGTAATTTTATTGACAACATGCTCTGCTACACTCCCATTCAAAAGATGAGACAAGCCCTTACGCCCATGAGTAGCCATCGCAATCATGTCCATCTTTTCTGAATAAGCGAAGTCTAATATCCCATCTTCAACGGTGTAATAGTTTCGGAAATGAAGTTCATAATTTTGAAGTTTGTAATGATTCACAAACTCCTTCAATGCTTCATTGGCATCCCGATCAAGTAGGAAATTGATTGGCGTGTTAACCAAAAGTATATGAAGCGTTGAATGAAGGAATGCCTGCACTTCCTTTACTTTGGAAATAAACTCGCCTTGATTGAGGTCCAAAGTTGTAGGCAACAGAATATTTTTTATGGAAACAACAGGAAGAGCTTTCTTCACGGTGATCACCGGAACCTGGGCATGACGAACAACTTTTTCAGCATTTGAACCAACAAAAAATTCTGTAGTTGCAGATCGGCTGGAATTCCCCATCACCACGAGATCAATATTCTCCTTGTCTATAAAGTTCCTAATCGAGTTGTTCACATCGCCATACATGATCTCCAGTTTTGAAGAAATATGCGGAATCCCTGCAGATTGATTCAGCGCATTGAATTCATGTTTCGCATCTTCCTCCATTCTGGAAAAATAATCCGCATTGTAAAACTCTGCACCTCCCCCGCCATCAGCCAGTGAGGTGATGAGCACTACATACAAAACATAAACCTGACCATCCCAATGGGAGGCCCAATCTAGAGCAAGCTTATATGCTTCTTTTGAAGCTTCTGAAAAATCACACGGCACAAGTATCTTTTTCATAATCAATCGATTTTTTATTCGATAGTCCCAAGCGGGTTACAAAATTAGCCAGTTAGCCTAAAACCGAAGTGACATAGATCACTAATCCAATTGATGCTTGTCATGCTGGATTATGAAAATGAGGCGTAACATCGTATCAGAATCTCAATCACCTATGAATTATACTATACTGGTTATCGATGATAATCATGAAATTGCTGATAACATCTGTAGCATACTGCAACTGGCACGTTACAATGTACTGTATGCCGAGAATGGTAAATCAGGTGTAGATATCGCTAAGAAAAAATCCCCTGATTTGATTTTATGTGATATTCTGATGCCTGAACTAGACGGCTATGGAGTTGCTCACATTCTTCAACAGGACACGGAGACGGCAAATATTCCTTTCATTTTCCTCACTGCCAAAGCCGACAAAGAAGATTTTAGAATCGGGATGGACATGGGCGCTGATGACTATATCACCAAGCCTTTCGATAGTGCTCGCCTTTTGCATATAGTCGAAATGCGATTAAAGAAAAATCAGACACTTAGGTCGTTGACTGAAAGTGAATCTGAGGGTATTCTTTCAAGTGAGAGCAAAGGCTTAGCAGAAGTAAAGAAACTGCTTCAGAACAGATCAGTGCGTACATTTAAGAAGAAAGAGATGTTGTTTATGGAAGGTCAATCCCCCAATGACCTTTACTACATAGAGGCTGGGCAAGTAAAGACGTACAAATTAAATTATGATGGCAAGGAACTTATTACCGGAATACATAAGGCGGGTGATTTTATAGGCTTTGTGCCTTTGCTCGAAGATAAACCTTACAACGAGACTGCTGAGATTTTAGACGAAGCCCGGATACTGATCATACCCAAGTCTGATTTTCTCTCGGTTATTTATTCAAGCAAAAACATTGCTGGAAAATTCATAAAAATTCTTGCCAAGGATTTGGATGAAGCGGAGAGTCGCCTTCTTGATATCGCCTATAAATCGGTTCGTCAGCGAGTTGCCACGGTGCTTTTGAAATTAAATGAGGAGCTGTCAAAACGGGGAGTTGATTCTATATCGATGGGAAGAAAAGATATTTCCAACATGGTAGGCACGGCCACTGAATCGCTTAATCGAACCCTTGCCGACTTTAAAGATGAAGGGTTGGTGGAAATTGCGAGTGATGGTTTGCGGATTTTGAATAAGGAAAAAATGGAGAAATTGCTTCGCTGAAATTATGTCCGGTCCGATAAGGAGGATTGTCAATCTGAAGGTGTTTTTTTTTAATTTTTAAGAATGATTCAAAATCTCAATTCAGCAGACAAAATTATAAAGCTTACCCTCTCAGCTTCAATAGTCTTACTTTATCTGCTTGGTATTATCTCTGGACCAGGTGGAGTTTTTTTATTCATATTAGCAAGTGCACTCTTGGGAGTGTATGTTGCAAAAATCATTTTTGAATTTTCAAAAAAGCACGACATATAACCTACAACCCTATCTTCTATAAAAGGATTACACCTGCAAAATCATCTGCCGACTGGTATTCCCATTCCAAAATTTGTTGAAGCAGATCACATACCGGGTCAATACCAAGTTCTTCTGCAAGGCGATAGGCTGTTTTGTAACCAGAAATTTTATATGCATTAATATTCTGCAAGCAGCCAATCACCAATGTGTCACGCAGTGAGGATGAAGTGGTGCTGTTTAAAAGCAAGTGTGTTTCATGAATCATCGCCTGGATTACTTCATTTTTTCGCGAAACAGGTTCCTTCATCAGATAGTTAAATATCCGCTCTATTTTCAGGGTTTTATCTATCGCGCTTAGCGAGTAATTCCTGATTTTATTGGCTATGAGTTCTGACTCTATTTCCGGGCAACGATTTTTAAACTCAGATAAAATTTTAGCTTCTGAGTAATAGAGTCCCTGAAGTTGGAAAGCCAGGGCATCTTCAATTGTGTGAATTATATTTTTCATAGTGACTAATTTTTTGTTCGCCTCCAGAAAACTATATCCTAATTTAAGAATTTTAAATGACAATAGTCGCCCATGGCGGTGATTGCCATCATACCGCATGTTTATGATTCCGATAGAATTTTTTTGCTTCCTTTCTGATTTCAGAAATCGAGTCTCGGCATTCAGCCAGAATCACCTTTCTTGCAGAAGGATCGATCTTTCTTTTGCTTTCATGGGTAACCAACCCCAACACAACTTGCTTATCATGTAAGTCGCCAATAGCTTGCTCCATCTTATGATAGAAGTTAAGCAATTTCCTTTTTGCGGATTTATTCAAGTCTGCCAAATAGATTACCAGTTTCATGGCTTTTCTGATCTTGTGAATTTCGGTAAGGTCCGGTTTGGTAGTCAGTGCTTTTTTAATTTGCTTATTCTTCTCCTTAAAAAAGGATTTCACATCGTGATTGGTGACTTGCTGAATGAAAGGCCCTATCTTTTTCTGCTGTTCAATAATTTGCTTTTCAAACTTATTCGTGGCTGCCAGGAAGGTGGATTTTTTCGCGTGGTAATCATTTTTCACCCGCACTCCTTCAATGTTATAGCGCAAGAGAAGCCCTGCCTGAATTTCAGGGTCACGTAGTTCACCTGCCTTGCGAAAAATGGTTCTGAACAAAACGTAGTTTCTGTGAGCTTTAAATTTCTTATCAACGAATTTCAATAGTTCCAAAATGGATTTGATTTTCTTAATATCTATACGGATATCATGAAGCGACTGCTCCTCTTGCTTGTCTTTGTGGCTTCGCAGATGATCAATCAACGATTGGAATCGTTGATGAGTGAATTTTTTCAACTTCTTCACGGAGAACTAAATGATTAAATTTAGTTCTCCGATTAAGATAAAACGATGATTTTATTCGGCTTATGAAATGATGAAAGTCATCTGCCGGAAGTGGACAACAGCGATTTCAACTTTAACTTACCATCTTGTGCCTTGGATTCTTCTGCATAATATCCATAGCCTTTCACTTGCCGGATATCATTCACGGCTACCATCACATTTTTCAAAATTGCATCATAGCCAATTTTATTAATTGCGCTAATCTCTGATTTATTACTGTAGTTCAGCCTTAACAAGATCAGGTTGAAATCTGCTTGAGCGCCAATCAATGTGGCATCGTAAACCAGGCCAATTGGAGAGTTGTCGATAATGACAAAGTCAAATTGCTGCCTTACAGATTCGACAAACGTCTTGATCATGGATGAGTTCAATAATTCAGCTGGGCTTTCGTGAACATCTCCCGAAGAGACAAAACTTAAATTAGGGATTTTTGTTTCTCGTATCACATCTTCAAGTTTGGCTTTGCCGTCAAGGAATGTACTCAAGCCAATTGAGTTATCCTGGCCAACAATAGTGTGTAGCCTTGGTTTTCTCAAATCGCCATCCACAATCAGGGTCTTCTTGTTGGTCATGGCAAAAATCAGGGCCAGGTTAAAAGCAACAAAGGACTTTCCTTCTCCGGATATGTATGAATGGACAGCCAGCACTTTATTCTCCGAATCTTTGGAAAGAAATTCAATATTTCCCCTGATACCCCGGAAAGATTCTGCCAGTGCAGAACGCGGAAATTCGAATACTGGCATCTCTGTTTTATATCGGCTGAAAACAACAGACCCCACGATAGAAACATCCAACCTTCTTGAGATATCTTCCAATTCACCCAGTTTTTCACTCATCAGTTCTCTTACCACCACAATAACAAGTGCTATAAAAAGCCCACCAAATAAACCAACCACAATGTTGATTGCCAAAATTGGCCCAAGTAAAAGGGCTATTCCCCGATCCGTTGGATCAAGAATTTGCCCATCAGGGTTGTTGGATGCCTTCGTGATTTCGGCCTCAGCCCTTCTCTGCAACAAGAAGGTGTATAGTTCATTATTCAAATCGAAGTTTCTTTTGATCCCGATCAGGTCTTGTTCCGTCTTCGGCAGCTTTGACAATTGAGCATTGATGCGTTGTTGTCTTTCATTTAATGTCTGCGCTTCCACAGTCGCATTCGAAATGAGATTGTCAATATTCTCTCGCAAACTTTTCTGGGTAAAGTCGATTTCATTATTAAGCGAAATCAAGACGGGGTTTCTCTCCTGCACCGTGTATGACATTACTTCCCGCTTGCTATAAAGATCGTTCAGTTTTTTAACCATCGCATTCAGGGCTTCATCTGTAAGTTTTGCGATGGAAGGCGCGACCAGATCCTTGTTCTGTCCCCGGTTGTCCAGGTAAAACTTAAGGTTGTTGTAGTAATCAATTCTTAAGTCCAGGTCAGCACGATCTTTTTCGATTTGTTGCAACTGCTCCACCACTTTTGCCGCTTCTTGTCCCAGGTCAACTGTTTTATTCTGAGCACGGAAGCTGGAGAACCGATCGCCTGCAGATTGCAGAGTACTATTAACACCCGCAATCTGGCTATCAATAAATTTGATAGTGTTATTAGCTACCCTGTTTTTTTCGTCAAGTCCAAATTGGATATAAATTTTTCCAAGCTCATTCAGGTAGTCAACGTCTCTGCCAAGCTGATTGGTAACTAATTCCACGATGATCAAATGAGAATCTGACATTGCATTCGAAGATCTCACCTCCAGTCTTTCTTTGTAGGCAAGTGCAAGTTTGCTGAGATCGTTAAAAATCAGAACGTATTCATCTCCATCCTGAAGCTGTAATCCCTCCTTTTTACTGATTGTAAATTGGAAATATTTGTTTTTAAATGGCTGGCCAAAAGTAGCATCCAATTTGAAACTTACTTTCTGCGGTGCACCGTCAATAGAAACTTTTTCATCGCATTCAATTGAGTACTTATTTCCTTTTGGTGTGATATGAATTGGGACATTCTCAAGCTGAATGGCTTCATTGGGCATGTCCAACAAGAAAGGCTCTCTCTTGTAAAGATCCCTCCGGGCAATCAACTCCTGCTTATACCAGGAATATCTCCAGTTGAAGTATTGCATGGTTTGCAAATTCAAACTGTATGATTTCAGTACTCCGATTTGATCCTGAATTTCAGGATAGCCTTGCGAAGTTTTTAATTGGCTAAATATATTATTGAGATCAAGGCCTTTTGTGTCGGATTGTACAAGAATGGTGGTTGAAATCCGGTAGTATGGCAAAGCAAGTTTGTTGTAAACAACAGCGATTGCCACTCCAACAAAACTGAAGCAGGCAAACCAAATCCAATTCTTTAAAAACTTTGCCTTGATCAGGTTGAACGAAATTCCTTCTGCCTCAGAATCAATTCGGTCAATAATTTTGTTGTTAGCTTCCACAGAGTTTCTATTTACCTTTTAAGATAGTCGAGCACAAGTAAGAATGTAGTAACTGTTGACAACACAACTGTGTACACAGGTAATTTCAATTCAAGGTTTTTAAATCTCGCTGGCTGAACAATAACCACATCATTTGGTTTCAGGTTAAACGCCTCAGAATTCATTGAGATCGAGTTTTGCAGGTCTAATCGATAGGTCTTGCGCTTATTGTTTCCAATTTCCCGTACAACTAAAACGCGATTGATCAAAGCCGTATTCTTGATCCCATTGGCAACTGCAATGGCATCAAATACGGTGAACTCAGTATTGTAGGCATAGTACATATCGGGTTTATTTACCTCACCAAGCACGGTAACTTTGAAATTAAGTAACCTCACTTTTGCCGTCACATTTTTCAAGTACTGACTGGCGATAGCCTCTACTTCTTTTTCACATTCTTCGATCGTCAAACCTTGAACTTTAACTTTCCCAATTCCTGATAGCGTAATAAATCCTTCATGATCCACTAGAAATCCAAATACATAATGGCCCATTTGAGAATACCAAATACTGCTGCTGCTGAGGTTTCTTGGGAAACCGACTGTGGAAGGGTTATAAATATCATTCATTTCCGGGTTATTGGAAATCAAGCTCACATACAGGTTGTCATTTTCTTTGATGTGGTACAACTCTGGTCTATAGCTCGGAACCAACTTAACCGAGTCACCCA
>CAZECP010000002.1:0-3275 GCA_964510765.1 uncultured Ohtaekwangia sp.
ATCTCTTCGCGTGTCATGATGCAGGGGTTTGGTTGGGTTGAGTCTGTTGAACTTCTTCCTTCTTCTCTTCTTGCACAGGAGTTTCAGCCTTTGCTTCTTTGGTAGCCGAGCGCGCCTGAATCTTGCGTTGCAATTGCATCACTCCATATAATAAGGCTTCCGGTCTTGGCGGGCAACCAGGAATGTAAACATCCACCGGTATCACCTGATCCACACCGCGGATCACTGAGTAGGAGTTATAATAGAATGGTCCGCCACTCACCGCACAAGCTCCCATCGCGATCACATATTTTGGATCAGCCATCTGATCGTACAATCTTTTCAACACGGGTGCCATCTTTCTCACGATGGTTCCCGCAACAACAATCACATCCGCTTGACGAGGAGAAGCACGATACACTTCAATGCCAAAGCGAGCGAAGTCGTGGCGCGCACCGCCTGTTGCCATCATCTCAATACCACAGCAGCTTGTCGCGAATGTCAGAGGCCAAACAGAATTGGATCTTCCCCAGTTGATGAGTTTATCAAGTGTGCTGGTGAAAACACTGGCACCACCTTTTTGAAGTTCTTCCAACGCATCGTTGTCGTTGAAATCTTCGTAGGGCATCGATTTAATTTCTATTCCCATATCAATGCTTTTTTCTTCCAGGCGTAGAGTAAGCCTAAGCCAAGAATGGTTAAGAACACAATCACTTCAATAAATGCCTGCATGGCCATCTCCTTCATCACCACCGCCCACGGATACAGAAAAACTGTTTCGACATCGAAGATCAGATAGATGATTGCGAACAAATAATAACCCACATGAAATTGAATCCAGGTGGGTCCTTCGGTGGGAATACCACACTCATACGGTTCTGATTTGACTATTCCGGGCTTGTAAGGAGCAGCATAATAGCTAAAGACGATTGCGCCTCCAACGAGAACCACTGCTGTTAAGAATAATGTGAGGAGTTGATAACTTTCCATATCCAAGAAATTTTCGCAACCGTTGTCGTGACTGTTGCTGTTTCGAGGGATTAAGGTATAGTCACTATCGCGCACAGATCATGATGTGCATTACAAGGGAAAGTGACTTTTGTCAGGGAAGTTCATCCTCATGTATGCTTGAGTAATGAAAACAATGGTGAGTCTGACCATAAAACTGAACTCATCAAGCAAACCAATACGAATCAGATTGAATCAGATTTAAAAGATATTTCTGCGCAACAAAATCAATAAAACAGTTTCATTGTTGCAATGAAAAAGTTCATCGAAAATGGGTAACAATTGCCTAGCCACACATTTCGAAAAGAAGCATTAAATTTAACCCCCTTTCCGAGGCTCAGATATTTATCTGGTTTTAATTCTTTATTAAGGTAACCTCGGTGAGAGTTTTTTAATTAAGGTACAAACAAACCCGTCTATGGCTAGCTTTTATCGAAGAAGTAAAAGGGTATTTCTATTTTTTTTAGCGATTCTATTCGCATTCGCTTCCTATAGTCAAACGGCTATTCCGGGGCATGTTGCTGGAATAACAAATGGTTCGGGTGGCGCCCTGCTAAATCAACCCAAATCGGTATTTGTTTCGGGCAATTATGCATACGTGGCCAGTTTCGGAAGCAATGCCCTTGAGATCATTGATATTACTGATCCAACATCGCCCGTTCATAAATCCAGTCTTAATACAGGTTTAAATGGAGTCAACTCTGTTTTCGTAAGCGGCAACTATGCCTACGTAACTTGTGGTGGAGGTAATGATGTTTTGAAAATTGTGGATATCAGCAATCCAACTTCTCCTTCCATTACGGGAAGCATAGCGGATGGAAGTGGTGGGGCACTTCTCACCAACCCTTTGTCAGTTTATGTTTCGGGAACATATGCTTACGTAGCAAGTGCAGGCGCCAATGCATTGGAAATCATTGATGTCTCCACTCCTTCATCCCCGGCCCACGTTAGCAGCATTACTGATGGTAGCGGAGGCGCAAATTTGAATTCGCCAAGTTCCGTTTTTGTGTCGGGCACAGATGCTTTTGTCACCAGTTCTGCCGGCAATGCACTTGAAATTGTGGATGTGAGCAATCCATCTTCGCCAGCACACAATGGAGTTATAAGCGATGGTACTGGTGGAGCACTTCTTTCGGGGCCTACTTCTGTCTTTGTTTCAGGGAACTTTGCATTTGTGTCAAGCCAGGGAAGTGATGCACTGGAAATTGTAGATGTAAGCAGCCCTACTTCGCCTGTTCACCAGGGGAGTATCGCGGATGGCTCAGGTGGAGCCGCCCTGTTAAATCCACAATCGGTATTTGTCTCCGGGAACTACTGCTTCATCTCGAGCAGTGGAAGCAATGCACTAGAAATCATTGACATCAGTACTATTGCTACACCCACACATGCAGCACTATTGTCGAATGGAACAAATGGTGCGTTGTTAAGTAGCCCACAGGATGTTTATGTTTCCGGCAACTACGCCTATGTTGTAAGTGGCGGAAATACATTCGAAGTAGTGTCTGTCTTCAATCCGGTAACACCAACGGCTACCGCTGCTACATCAGTTGGTCAAGCCCAGTTTCAGGCCAATTGGAATGCTGTTGGTAACGCTTCTGGTTATTTAATAGATGTGGCTACTGATGCTGGCTTCACAGCATTTGTGTCCGGCTTCAACAATCATTCTGTTGCTTCAACATCTATATCTGTTACCAGCTTAACAGGCGGAACAACTTATTATTACAGAGTGCGCGCAACAAATGCCAACGGCACATCAGGAAATTCCTCGACTATTTCAGCATTGACAACACCTGATGCTCCTACGGTGAATCCAGTTTCCTCAGTTACACAGGCAGGCTTCTTAGCAAATTGGTCAACAGTAACTGGAGCTGCTTCTTACAATCTGGACGTTGCAACTGATGCAGGTTTTTCATCATTTGTTACAGGGTTTAATAATCTTTCTACAACGCTCACTTCAGCTTCTATAACAGGTCTTTCTTCAGGAACGACTTACTATTATAGAGTGCGTTCTTCAAATGCAACGGGAAACTCACCTTATTCAAGTACTGCTTCACAAATAACCATCCCCGCCAATCCTACAGCATCTGCGGCCTCCGCCATCGCTCAAACTTCTTTCACTGCAAATTGGGGGGCTGTTACTGGAGCAAGTGGCTATTTGCTTGATGTTGCGACAGACGCAGCCTTCACCTCTTTCGTCAGTGGATATAATAATCTTTCTGTTGCCTCCACTTCCTCTTCTGTTACTGGCTTAACTGCTGGGACTACTTATTACTATCAGGTGCGGGCAA
>CAZECP010000002.1:3375-182558 GCA_964510765.1 uncultured Ohtaekwangia sp.
CAGGAAATTCCTCCCCAGTTAACCTAACCACGCTGCCTGCAACACCAAGCGCGCCAACGGCAAACGCAGCATCAGCAATCACACAAACTTCTTTCACTGCAAACTGGTCTTCATCCGTTGGTGCAACAAGCTATTTTCTGGATGTGGCTACCGATGCAGCCTTCACTTCTTTCGTCAGTGGATTCAATAATCTTTCTATTGCCTCCACTTCTTCTTCGGTTACTGGCTTAACTGCTGGGACTACTTATTACTATCAGGTGCGGGCAACAAACGCAGGGGGAACTTCAGCTTCATCAAATACCATTTCCCAAATTACTATTTCTGCTAATCCAACTTCGGTCGTTGCGAGTGCCATTGGTCAAACAACGTTCACAGCTAATTGGAGTTCTGTTACAAGTGCTACTGGTTATTTTCTCGATATATCTGCATCAAACACTTTCGCCACATTTGTTACAGGATATCAAAATCTACCTGTTGGGAATGTAGCCAGCTATGTTGTTAACTCGGGGCTTTCACCTGCTACAACCTACTATTACCGGGTAAGATCTTCCAACGCAGGTGGCACTTCAGGAAACTCATCAGTGATTACTGTGCTCACTATTTCCGGAACTCCCGTGGCTAATGCTGCAACAACTATAACGCAAACTTCTTTTCTCGCCAATTGGTCAGCAGTAACGGGAGCTACCTCCTATGAACTTGATGTTGCTACAGATGCAGCATTCACTTCTTTTGTAAGTGGCTACAATGCATTGTCAGTTGCATCAACGTCAACGTCTTCATCGGTGACGGGTCTGTTAGCAGGAACTACTTACTATTACCGCGTTAATTCTGTTAATGCTACAGGGAATTCTCCTTCATCGAACACCATTTCACAAACTACCATTTCAGCAACGCCAACAGCAATTGCGGCTACTTCTATTGCACAGACTTCCTTCACTGCGAATTGGAATGCTGCAACCGGCGCTACCGGTTATCTTTTGGATGTGGCGACTGATGCGGGATTCACATCCTTTGTTTCCGGTTATAACAACCTTGTAGTTGCTTCCACTTCTTCCTCTGTTACTGGGCTAACAGGCGGCATAACTTATTACTACCGTGTGCGATCAACCAATGCAGGCGGTACGTCAGGAAATTCTAATGTTATCAATCTGATTACCATTCCGGCACCTCCAACTGCAAGTGTTGCTACTTCGATTGGTCAAACTCTGTTCACCGCAAATTGGGGTTCTTCAATCGGGACAACCGGCTATTTCATAGATGTTTCAACTTCCAACACCTTCGCAACATTTGTAACTGGATATCAAAACCTGTCCATCGGAAACGTAACGAGTTATGTTGTCAATACTAATCTTACTACGGCTACTACCTATTACTACCGAATCAGAGCTTCAAATACATCAGGTGCATCAGCGAACTCATCAACAATTGCTGTACTTACTCTTACAAATGCGCCTGTTGCAAATGCTGCCTCCTCTGTGTCCCAAAGTTCTTTCGTTGCAAATTGGTCTGCAGTAAGCGGAGCAGCTTCGTATGAACTGGATGTGGCAACGGATGCCGCTTTTACATCCTTCGTACCTGGTTATAATAATTTTTCTGTTGCAACTACATCATCTTCCATGACGGGGCTTTTGGCGGGCTCTACCTATTACTATCGCGTGAAAGCTGTGAATGCATCAGGAAGTTCTCCGGCATCCAACATCATTTCTCAAATCACCATTCCTTCTAATCCAACCGCAAATGCAGCAACAGGTATTGGTCAAACTTTGTTCACAGCAAACTGGTCAGCAACTGCGGGAGTCACAGGATATTTTTTGGATGTAGCGACAGATGCTGCATTCACTTCTTTCGTATCTGGATACAATAATCTCGCTTGCGCTACAACTTCATTCTCTGTAACCGGATTGACTGCGGGTACATCCTATTACTATCGAGTGAGGGCTGGCAATGCCGGGGGTATTTCCGGAAATTCACTGACAATTAGTGTCACTACCATTACTACCGCACCCTTAGCAGGAGCAGCTACTTCAGTTACGCAAACAAGCTTTGTGGCAAATTGGTCAGCAACAACGGGAGCCACAAGTTATCTGCTTGACGTTGCCACTGATGCAGCATTTACATCTTTTGTTAGCGGGTACAACGGAGCTTCAGTTGCATCAACTTCTTCCTCTGTGACCGGCCTTACTGGCGGCACAACTTATTATTACAGAGTACGTGCAAGCAATTCTGGCGGAACTTCCGGCAACTCATCCACCATCACAGTAAATACAATTCCGTCTGCTCCCACCACGATCGCGGCAACATCGGTTTCACAAAGTGGTTTAACAGCAAATTGGAACACGGTGAGTGGAGCAACTTCTTATAGCATAGATGTCGCAACTGATGCTGCCTTTACTTCTTTTGTTTCCGGGTACAATAATGTATCTGTTGTCTCTACATCACTTGTGGTTACCGGGCTTTCTCCTGGAGTCACCTACTATTATAGAGTTCGATCTTCCAATGCAAGCGGAAGCTCATCATCATCAAATACAATTTCACAAATCACGATTCCATCGAATCCAATTGCAACAGCCGCGAGCCCTGTAAATCAGACATCGTTTACAGCCAATTGGAATTCGACACTTGGCGCAAGCGGTTACTTTCTTGATGTAGCAACAGACAATGGATTCTCTTCAATCGTTAGCGGTTATAATAATCTTTCAGTGGCCACCACTTCATCTTCTGTAACCGGATTGACGGGGGGCACTACCTATTATTACAGAGTGAGAGCAACAAATACGGCCGGCACTTCCGGAAACTCTGGAACCATTACAGTAGTTACTGCTCCAGTCGCTCCGGTGGCAAATGCAGCCACTTCGATCACACAAACCAGCTTCACGGCAAATTGGTCTGCTTCAAGTGGAGCAACTGGCTACTTCCTTGACGTTGCTTCTGATGCATTGTTCAGTTCAGTTCTTAGCAGTTACAACAATCTCGCAGTTATATCCACCTCTTCTTCTGTTACGGGTTTAACAGCGGGTACAACGTATTATTATCGGATAAGAGCAACCAATGCAAATGGGACTTCTTCAAACTCATCAACTGTATCGTTGATAACAATTCCTTTAGCACCAAATGCAAGCGCTGCTAGCTCTGTAACTCAAACTACTTTTATTGCAAACTGGTCAGCAGTTGCAGGCGCCTCAGGATATTATCTTGATGTAGCTATTGATGCATCATTCAGTTCATTCGTTTCTGGTTATAATAATTTGTCAGTAGCATCAACCTCTTCGTCTGTTACTGGCTTGACTGGTGGAGTTACTTACTATTACCGTGTAAGAGCTACCAACGCTGGTGGCACTTCAGGAAATTCTTCGACCATTTCAGCATTGACAATTCCCGGATCTTTGGTTGCTATTGCCGCCTCATCAATAACACAGAATTCATTTGTTGCAAATTGGTCAACGGTAAGCGGTGCAACTTCTTATGAGATTGATGTCGCAACCGACTCTGGGTTTACAACTTTTGTTTCTGGTTATAATAGCCTATCTGTTGCAACCAATTCAACTTCAGTCACAGGGCTCTCACCGGGAGTTACCTATTACTATAGGGCGAGATCGGTAAACGGTACAGGAAGTTCAAGTTCATCAAATACCATTTCACAAATTACAATTCCAGCCAACCCGGTTTCATCGGCTGCAACAGCTGTCACGCAAACATCTTTCATAGCAAATTGGAACGCATCCATCGGGGCATCAGGCTACTTTCTCGATGTTGCCACAGATGCTTCATTCTCTTCCATGCTTAGCGGTTATACTAATTTGGCAGTATCCTCAACTTCATCCTCAGTCACTGGGTTAACAGGTGGAACAAATTATTATTACCGAGTAAGAGCGACCGATGCGGGTGGTACTTCGGGGAATTCATCATCAGCGAGCCTGCTCACCATCCCAAGCACACCGGTTGCAATCTCTGCCTCTTCCAGCACACAAAGTGGTTTAACGGCCAACTGGAATTCTGTGAGTTCAGCCATATCATATAGTATCGATGTTGCCTCTGATGCCGCCTTTACTTCGTTCGTTTCAGGATACAATAATTTATCTGTTACATCCAATTCGATTGCCGTTACCGGGCTTTCATCTGGAGTAACTTACTACTATAGAGTTCGCGCTACCAACGCAACGGGCACATCTCCTTCATCAAATACCATTTCACAAATTACTGTGCCTGCCGATCCTACCTCAAATGCTGCTTCTTCCATCACTCAAACTTCTTTCACCGCCAACTGGACTACTTCCGGTGGCGCCACGGGCTATTTATTGGATGTAGCAACCGATGCAGCATTTACTTCTTTTGTTGGCAGCTACAATAATTTTCCGGTAGTCTCCACTTCTACATCAGTGACCGGGCTGACAGGAGGAACTACTTACTATTATCGGGTTCAAGCTACCAACACAGGAGGGACATCCGGAAATTCTTTACCGATAACCGTGCTCACGATACCGCCACCACCAGTAGCAAGCGCAGCTACATCAATCGGGCAAACCAGCTTTATTGCAAACTGGTCTGCCTCATCGGCTGCTACAGGATATTTTCTGGATGTTTCCACATCGAACACTTTTGGCACTTTTGTAAGTGGTTATCAAAATGTTTCGGTTGGGAATGTAACGAGCTACACCGTTAATACAAACCTATCAACAGCTACCACTTACTACTATCGCCTGCGTGCAGTTGACGCAAGCGGAACTTCATCCAATTCCTTGACCATCTCTGTGCTCACATTACCGGCTACACCTACCGCTAACGCTGCTTCGTCCATAGCGCAAACTTCCTTCGTTGCTAATTGGGCCTCTGTTTCGGGAGCCTCTTCCTACAGCATCGATGTTGCTTCAGACTTGGGATTTACTACTATCGTTTATAGTAACGTGAATGTGGGGAATACAACTTCCTACTTGGCAGCGTCACTCAATTCAAATACAACTTATTATTACAGGATAAAAGCTAACAATGCATCTGGCAGTTCTCCTTATTCTAACATTATCTCAGTAACTACACTTTCCGTGGCAAGCAGCCAAGCATCCAATTTGACTTTTAGCTTGGTATCAACGAATACCATTACGGTGGCTTTTACAGCCGGCAATGGAACAGCTAGGCTAGTAGTGGTAAGTGCAGGATCTCCTTTGGCAACGGTACCTGCTAACGGGACTACCTATAACGCTAATGCTACCTTTGGAAGTGGAAGCCCCCTTGGATCTGGTTTTGTAGTTGCAAATAGTGCAGCAACAACCGCTACCATCACGAACCTTTCACCAGGAACTGTATATTACTTTCAGGTTTTTGAATACACAGGTTCTTCGGGAACGGAATTATACAACACATCATTAGGTGCGAATAATCCTGGTAGTCAAATCACATTGACCACCCAACCCACCACACAAGCCAAGAACATATCCTTCACAAATGTGGGGGCTACAACGGTGACTGTTAATTTCACAAAAGGTAATGGCGCATCACGAATTCTGGTGGCGCATGCTGGCAGTGCGGTTGATACTAATCCAAACGATGGCGTATCTTATACTGCCAATTCATTTGGAAATGGATCACAATTAGGAGTTGGCAACTACGTGGTTGGATCAGGATTGAGCCCCATCATTGTAACAGGTCTCTCCCCAGGTGTACTTTATTATTTTGAAATTTTTGAATTCAATGGTTTTGGGGGTTCGGAAAATTACAATTTGAGCCCGCCTGCCACTGGCACTAATCAAGGCAGTGTAACAACACTCTCTGTATCTCCCACTGTTCAATCAAGTGGAATCAACTTCACTTCAGTTACTAACAATTCGCTGGTATTGAATTTTACACCAGGCGATGGAGCATCCCATTTGGTAGTTGCAAGCAAGAATGGACCGTTGAGTGCGGTCCCTTCAGATGGATCCAGCTATACCGCAAATTCACAATTCGGTCTGGGTGGTGCTTTGGGTTCCGGCTTTGTAGTAGGAAATGGAGTGGGCCCAATAACGATCACTGGATTGTCAACTGCGACACTTTACTACTTTCAAATTTTTGATTTTAATGGTTCAGGGGGAACAGAGAAGTATCTCACTGTTAGCAGCTCAAATAATCCATTAAGTATTACCACTTTGGACGTAGCTCCTACTGCACAACCCAGCAACATCACTTTCTCACAACAAACAGGTACATCTGTTACCGTATCATTTCAAAAAGCAATACCTGCACCTACAGGTGGCTACATTGCACTTAGGGCTGCGGGTAGCATGCCTAACACCCCTCCTTTATCGGGCACCTCATACACATTGGGTGCAACAGTCGGAAATGCAGTAGTCGCTTACATTGGGACATCTTCAATTTTTGATGAAAGTAATTTGCCAACTGCCACACAGTATTTTTATTCCATCTACTCCTACAATGGTAGCGGTGCCGCTTCCAATTATTTGACTACTTCGCCCGCGCAGAATAGTGTAGTTCTGGACGTGATGGCTCCGGTGATAACATTCCCAAGCTCCAACCCAACAACAGTAACCTTCGGAAATACACAAACGCTGGCCGCAACAGTGACTGATAATTTTCAGGTAACATCAGTTCAGTTTTTCCATCGCGGAATTACAAGATCAAATTTTGTGACAGAATCAACCTCTGTCGCTGCGAATAATTCTTATACTGTTCAAACACAAACCGCCTGGTATGATTCTTTGGGAATGGAGTATTACTTTATGGCAACTGATGAAAATGGTAATGCAACTTCAAAACCTTCACCAACTTATTTTGTCAAGATGGTTCAATCTTCCATCACTTTCCCAATTCCTGCCAACACAAGTAACAGTGCAAAAGACTATAAGATATTCTCATTCCCGTATAGTTTGAATCCTGATAATAGTGTGCCTTCTGTTTTTCCAGGTGTCGCTTCAACAGACAACTCAAAATTCAGATTATTACATTATAATCCTTCAAGTAAAGTTTACGATGAATATGCGAAAAGCGATTTCAATTCAGTCGATCCCGGAAAAGGTTATTGGGTATTAACCAGCAATACAACTTCCGCTACGGTCAACAATGCAACCGCTCCAGCTTTTAATAGAAGTCATTTGGATTCAATAAAACTTGAACCAGGATGGAATCAAATTGGAAATCCATATCCTGCAGCCATAAAATGGAGTGACGTTCAAAATTTTGTCGGCCAGCCGGCAGGCACTGATACACTCTCATTTTATGTATATGACAAAGGGTGGGCAAAACTGAAATCATCAGAAAAATTGCCAGCTCTCTCCGGAGGATTTGTAAAAAACACATCCACATCACCAATTACAATTTATATTCCTTTCCAGGGACAAACAGTGAAGGGAGGACGAGTAACAACCGAAGATCCCGGATCAGATATTTCACAAACCAATTGGCAGGTTGATTTGAGTATTCTACAAGCAGATGGTGAGAACCGAATTGGTGGTATTGGTATGGCTGAAAATGCCTACTACGGCTTTGATCGCTATGATGCCAGCAATCCTCCAGGCTTTAAAGGAATGCCTGAACTTTCTTTCAAACAGAATGAAGTAGTTGTTCAGGGTCTTGCGCGTAGTGTAGTGCCCTCCCAAAAAGAATATTCCTGGAAATTTTTCGCCACTGGCGAAATTGGTCAAACAGCCGAACTGATTTGGAATTCTGACCTTGGTAGCGGAAGAGAGCAGTTGTTTTTATTGGATGAGCAAAGCATGCAAGTAATCAATATGCGCGCTCAGCAGAAATATTCATTTACGCTGCACGAAAGTCACTCGTTTAAAATTTATTTCGGGGAAGACGTAAAAGTTTCAACGGAAGGGATCATCCTCTCTCAACCTTTCCCGAATCCGGCAGTAAGTAGGATATCAAATTTTACACTTGGGCTTCCCGAATCAGTGGTTGATTACACCGTGAACCTGCAGGTATTTAATTCTTCAGGTGTGGTAATTTCATCCGATTCAAAAACTCTTCCGAGTGGCATTCAGGAAATGAAATGGCAAGCGAATGAAAACGTGACTTCGGGTCTATACCTTTATCGAATTTCGGTGAGCAACGGAAATCAAAACTTTGTTTCAACAGGAAAAATTATCATCCCATAATTAGCCGATACATGAAAATGAAAACACTTCTTTCTATTCTTGTTTTTTTTGGATGGGGTTCTGTGCTCGCCCAAAAAGTTCAGATTGATCGGATCGACATTCGCGGTAATAAAATTATTGTGCGTTACATACTGAATGATGACAATAAGAAAAATAAGTACTTGATCAATTTGTTTTCATCTGTGGACAAATTTGCCAAACCACTCACCAAGGTTACTGGAGATGTAGGGCCGGATGTAAGGCCGGGTCAGGACAAACGAATCATCTGGAGTATCACAAATGAGATTGGGGATTACAAGGGACCGATCTCTTTTGAAATCCAGGGCAATGTAGTTGCCCCCTTCCTTGAACTTTCGGAAGCAGACGTGCGCAGCTCTTATAAGCCTGGGAAGAGTTACACGTTTCATTGGTCATCAGGTAATCCTACCGGAGCGCTCAACATCGAGTTGTACAAAGAAAATGAATTAATCATCCGAAGAAGCAATTTGCCGAACACCGGAAGTTATGATTGGTTGTTCAATGAAAGGGCCAAACCCGGCAAAGGGTATCGTTTGAAGTTTGTAAATTCCAATGATCCTGAAGAGTTTACATATTCCCCGACATTTTCCATCAAATCAAAAACTCCTTTAATGTTGAAGATTGGTGCTGTAGCCTTAGTTGGAGTCGGTGTAGCAGTGCTTGTTGGAGGTAGTGGTGGCGGTGGAGGAGGTGGCAATAACAATGGAGGAACAAAACTGCCAGATCCACCTGCAACGCCAGGAGGCTAAAAAAAAATATTATGAAATATTCTATCACTCTGCTTTTTGTGGCTATCGTTGGTATCGCAAAAGCACAATCAGTTTCGGCCAGGTCAAATGAATTGATCGTTGATTTCAGTGATCCAAGAAGCGACCACTCTGTTTCTATGTCAACCATTTCCTGGATCAGTCCATACGATTCGCTTGTGAAAGGCGATAATTTGGTAGTGGCTGCCGATGTTAAATCAATTTATGGATTGCTATCCGCCAAATTATTTATCAAAGACGCATCCGGTAAAACTTTAAAAGACTTTAAAACTCCAATTACAGAGGATAACAAGAATAATCTTCGTGTCTTCCAGAAAGTCCCGCTTCCTGTTGGCAGGTATGAGATTGAAGTTTTGATTGAAAACCTCGAAGGCTTTTTTGTTCGTGACAGACGGATTGTAATCATGCAGGATTCAAAAGTGAAATAGCTTGAATTTTCGTTTTCATTACAAAGTAAATGTTGGATAAGTTTATTAAGCTCTCAAACTGAATGACCTGCTCATAATTGGTTTTTGGACACCATGAGCCATTTGATCGACAATAAAAATTTGAGTTGGTAGATGGGGAAAATCAAACCTGGTGAGCAAGTAGCAATTGAGTATTTCACATCGAGAGGCTACACAAACATTATTCACGAACCAGACGGTCAAGTACCTCCTGACTTGCTGCTTGATAATTCAATTGCTGTGGAGGTAAGGCGGCTGAATCAGTTCAAGGAAGTCGATGGAGAAGCAGAACCATTGGAAGAACTTGAGTATAATCTCAGGCCTAGGATAATTAATATTATTAAATCATTCGATTCGCTTGCGGCTGGGCAAAGTTGTTTTGTAAGTTATGATTTCCAACGTCCGCTGGAGATTGATAACAAGCTCATGACGAAAATCAGAACAATTTTCATAGAGCATCTCAATTATCTTTATCAGCAAAAACAATATCAATTGACAGATAATTTCTCGCTAAGATTTTTTCCAGCCTCCAAGAATTTTAATCGACCTTATGTCCTCGGCTCTTATCATGATGACGATGGTGGTGGCTTTGTGATTGGCAACATCATGAATAGCCTTTCGCTAATAATAAAAGAGAAGGAAGAAAAAATTAGGCCTTATCAAAATAAGTACTCCACATGGTGGCTGGCTCTTAATGATCACATTGGCAACGGGCTTGATGAGATCGATCTTCAGCAATTGAAGGAAGTTTTTGATATTGATACTTTTTTTGAACGAATAATTTTCATTTCTATGTTTGATCCAACTCGTGGTAGCGAGTTCATTGTAAATGAAACATAGTCTAGGATTGTCAGACGTGGTCATTAATACCCACTCATAGTCATTTCCGTTTCCACCGGTTGCAGAACAAAAAGCTCTAGAAACGAAAACCCCCAAGAAAATTTCACGAATGAATTTCTTGAGGGTCTCTTTGTAGCGGGGACAACGCTATTCGATTCATTAAATTCAATCCAATTCGATCTTTTTTTAAAAGGTGCTAAAACATTCATGCAAACTTTCTTGCGTAATTCATTCAAGGCTGATTGAACGCATTTTTACTTTGAATGGCAGTTGATTCAACGGTCATCGGAGTAAATTTAACGAAGGCATTGAATTCCCTCCTCTTTTGAACGAGGGCAGAAAATGTATAAATTTGCCCTCGTTATAAAATCAAGGGCATCCGATGCCCTCGTTCAAAAGATGAAATACAACGCCAAAAGTCCATTCAACTCCTTACCTCCATTGCCTCCAAAGATAGAGTTGGAGACTAAATACATTCTGAAGGCATCCATTTCTGCAACACGCGCATTAGCGAAATTGGATGGTTCGATTCAACAACTTCCTAATCCATCAGTCTTAATTGATACCATTGGCATCCAAGAAGCAAAAGCCAGTTCTGAGATTGAAAACATTATCACAACGCACGATGAACTTTATCAATCCGCTGTGGCAGATCGAAGTATTGAAGATCCCGCAACTAAGGAAGTTCTCTTTTACAAGGAAGCTCTTTGGTATGGATACGAGCAAGTGAAAAAAAGAGGGATCATTACTTCAAACTTGTTTGTTAAAATGGTTCAGATACTCAAGCAGAATGAGGCAGGCATCCGAACATTACCTGGCACACAAATTAAAAATGATAGAACCGGAGAAGTCGTGTACACTCCACCCGAAGGTGAAGGAGCTATAAGAGAGAAACTGAAAGACTTGGAGCAATTTATCAACCTCCCGGATGATGGACTTGATCCACTTATCAGGATGGCTCTGATCCATTATCAGTTTGAGGCAATCCACCCTTTCTCAGATGGCAATGGAAGAACAGGCAGAATTTTAAACATCATTTATCTCGTACAAGAAGGTTTGATCTCGCTCCCGGTGCTTTACCTCAGCCGCTACATCATTGAACACAAAGCAGAGTATTATAAGAAGCTCAGACAGGTAACCGAAACGGAGGCATGGCATGAATGGATCTTGTATATGATCAAAGCAGTGGAAGAAACCAGCGCATTGACTTTTTCCAAAATTGAATCCATCACCGATGCGATAAACTCAACGGGAAAAGAAATCGAAAAAAAACTACCGAAAATTTACTCAAAGGACTTGGTGGAATTGTTATTTCAAAAACCTTACTGCAAAAGACAGTTCATTGAAGATGCTGGAATAGCGAAACTAAAAACTGCCGGCTCTTATCTTTCGGAACTTGAAAAAATTGGTGTGTTGAGAAGTGCCCAGGTAGGAAAGGAAAAGCTTTATCTGAATCACAGGCTACTTACAATCCTTAAGAAATAAAAGCTTCTCTAAAATCTTTAGGCTAGATCCGCGCATTTAAGATTTTTAAGGACCAATGTATTTCCTATTTCCCAGCAACAGCCTTCAGTCCGTTTGAAAGGTCTTCCTTGCTGAACATTGCTTTGATTGCCCACACTACCAGAATGATTGCGCAAGCAAACGCGATGTATTGAATTGCTTTACTTTGGGTGAGTAGTTTTACGATGATGGGCTCTTGGTTCATGCCTTGATTGCTTTCTGCTTTATTCCATATATGATCAATCCTCCGACAATTAGCACACCGACAACAGCAGTTACTATCCAAGTGATCGGGCTGGCGTTTTTGAAGACTTGTGATACACTGGCCGCAGCTTGTGATCCCTTTCGTGCGTTTGCGACTGCGTTTACATGAGAATTCAAAACTGCCTGCTCTGTGTGGCCTTTGAAAACTTTTACGCTGATAGGAGTCAAGCCGGCAACCGCTCCGCGCCAATCATCGGATGAACCCGGATTCCACGTACCTGAGTTTTCATCGTAATAACTGTTAATTGAATTCCGAAAATGTGACTCCCAATTTCCATCGGCAGCAGCCTGATTCATTTCTTGTTTGGTAGGCCAATAGGGAAGTTTAGTATTTGGGTTATTTACATAGTCAGTCCAAAGGGCTCCTGACTTGTCAGCGTTCTCTTTGCTTGGGCCAAATGCATCTGCAATAGCACTGCCTACTTTGATGAAGAAACCAACCTGGCTTCCTGTACTCGCTCCACTTGACGGGGCACTGTCTGATTCAGCCTCTCCAGATGATCCTCCACCCCCGCTTCCCTCACCTCCTCCAAAAATATCACCTAAACTAAAAAACAGAGACTTGCTTCTATCGAAGTCACTTGAAATTGGTTGCCCCGTAAAACGATAACGATACTCTCTTAATGACATTTGATGCTGGCGTTTGGGTTAAAAAAACAAAACAGAGTGTTTTCGATTAATCTTTTTCTTCCTCCTTGTCCTCTTCCTCCGGTTTTTCCTTTGACTGGAAGTATTCCACAAACGCTTCCTTGAATTCTACCTTGAAGCCGTCAGGCATATCTTCAAACCAATCGTCCTTAACATATTTCAAAAACATGTAGAAGAACAAGTCTTCGATTTTATCTGAATATTTTTTCTTGTTTTCCGCTCTGTACTTGAAGAGTTTTACAAACAGGTTTCGTTGGTTTTCAGTCAATCCAAGAATGAAATACTTAGACCGGAACTCCTCTTCAAAGTTTTCGGATTCTTTTCTCAAGTTTTCGGCAAATTCCTCTTCGCGGGAAACAACGAGTTGGCTCAGTAATTCAGCGATCAAATCGAGCTTACTTGAATCCAATGTTTTGTTTTCGTCTATAGACAACGCAGGTTCAACTTGATTGCTTTTCACAGGTGCAGGCGCTGGTGTTTTTGCCGCATTACTAAGTAGTTGTTTAGCCACTGCACCGATTGAAGATTTTTGTTCATCAGCTTGTTTCTTCAAAAAAGCCCAGATGTCTTTGTCCTTAAAGGTTACCTGTTCTTTGTTTTCCTTTTTGCTTTCGATAGTTTCCATGACGGGAATGTTTGTTTCTTCAAAGTTGAATTACTATAAATTAATAACCTTGAAATTTTGCCCTAAGTTGGTATTACGAAACTGGGTTTTTGGTATTACCTCTTATCTCGTTTGCATCACTCAAATACTTTTCTGTAAGTTCAAGCAGACGGTCTTTGGTTTTTTCATTTCTTACCGATGAATTAAAATATTTTTCTAGCGCCATGTCAATGAGTTTAGTTCGAGAAATCTGAAGTTTACCGCACTCTTCTAGTATGTTATCCATCATAGAATAAGAGGGCTTATACGAAATAGGGTCTTCTACCTTTTTATCCATAATTACCTCAGTCTTCATTCACAAACATTGGACGTTTTTAATTGTTTCTCCCATACTGACCACATTCCCTCCATAGGAATTTCTTCAGCAAGCATTCCTTTAACTCCTTTTGTAAATTTTCCACTGAGGTACTGTGTGAAAGCTTCTTTCACGGAGGTTCCTTGTTCAAAAGACAAAATGTGGCTTTGTGGTTTAACCCGGATTTGTGGCCAACCTCCGCCAGGATCATGAAGTATGTAGAGGTTTTCCAAACCTGTAAACATGATCGAATAATCTTCCGGCAATACGCGATCGCCTGTGAATGGATTAATCAAATTATCTTGCGCGGCCTCGGCATCGCCCAGGCAATCGGCATCAATGTCGTCATCCGTTTGTTTTCCATTAAGAGACAAGCCCGGATGATTGTGTAGTTTTCCAAACTTGCTCATGAAGCGCTCTCCTTTGGTGTGATTCAGAATTTCCACAATCAGCGGAATGTCAAACGTGCGATCTGATCTTTCCAGCACACCAGGTTTGAAGTGGTATTTCAAACATTCCATCACGCCTTTGATCCATAGTTCGACAGTGTCGCCCGGCTGGATGTATCGTTTCTTCGGAATACTCATGTTTATTTCCATCGGATCCATGGTATTCCCGTCAGCGTCAATAATTGTTTCGGGATCACCATCGCTCGCCATCCAATAGCAATTAGGTTCAAAAACAAGTTTTCCGTTTTCATCGCGCTCATGGAAATACAAGCTGGAGTAGTGAACTCCATCGTATCCGGATGTATTACCAACAATGTTTTTCCATGCAGTCACAATCTTTTCGCGAACATGGTTTACCTGGTTTACAATGCGTCTTCCTTTTCTGTCTTTCAGATCGGTGTATTGAAAACATAACACGTGTAGGTGAATGTGATAGCCGTTTTCTTTGTTTTTCTTTACCTCAACACAATAGAGTCCGCCATGAATGAAGGTTTTCCACCAACGCTCATGACGTAAATCGCGGAAAGCTTTTATTAACTCTCGGATGTAGATTTGTTTTCCTCTCCACTCACCGTTTTTGTGCGGCACGGTAAGCACCAGGTGCGTTGGCTGGAACTGTTCAAACCATTTCTCTTCCGTGAGAAACTTCGCCATGATGGCACGGAATTTTTTTGACTTCGTGCTGTTCCAAACGGGGTCGAGCCTGTGTTTGGAATAGTATTGGCCGACACGTTGACGAATGACTTGAAAGCGATTTTGATCTTTGAATTCAACTATCCCAATTCTGTTTTCGCCCAGCATGTAATGATACTTGCATAACTCTTCGTATTTCTTCTCAAGCTCAGTTCCGTAGGCTTCATAATCGAAAATCACGTTTTTTTCGTTTCTATAATCACTGTAAAGAGGCGGAATAGAAATATTGCACTCATTCCACAGGTATTCCCGAATGGCCGATTGAATGCGCACATTATAACCTCCCAACATTGAAAGCCTTGTTAGTTTTTTGAACTCTTTCTCATATGCACGGTCCTTATCCAGTACACCCTCAGCATGTTCCCCGCCAATATCTGTTTTGCTCAATGTCCCGATTTTCATACTTGCTTCATTTTTTTCTCAAAGTGTGCTAACCTGTTACAGGTCTTATCTAGGAAGGCCGCCTTAGAAAAAAATCCCGTGTTTTTTTCTCAAACTGCTACCTGGCCTTTAGTGATTTGAGAAAATTGAGTGCATCCTCTCTCGATACAATCTTATTCCCCTTTTCAAGGTTTGTTGTCTGCAAAAGCCCCTGCTTTTCATAATAGTAAAGGGTCTTAACAGGTATACTAACCTTATCACTTAGCTCCTTCATCGTGAATGCCAGCTTTTCCCTTCCCAAGAGTAGTTCATTCAAATCGCTTCGTATTTCTTCACGAGCGATCTCAGTCCCTTCGGATTGGTAAAGTATTTTGATGGCTTCTTCCAAAAGAGTCTGCATTCTATTTCTACTTGCTAAGTTCATGTATGGTGAACGATCGAACATAATTTTCCGACCGCTATTTGGTAGTTAGTTGGTATTACGGATTTAGTTGCTTGAATCGATCTGCGGGGACTGACGAGGTTTGCGTTTTTTATAATTTGTCCCACTTCAAAATGGTTTCCTTCAAAAGGTCCTGATCAACATGATCGTAAATCAGTGAGCTCTTAATGCTGTCGTGCCCGAGTAGATCGCGTCTTACTGTTAAGTCTTGTGTAAGCCTTTTATTGATGTTTGCGAACGTATGGCGAGCGGAATGAAAGGAAATGTTTTTCTTTATTCCTGCCAGTTCAGAAATGCTTTTTAAAATGACATTAGCCTTGCTGTTCGTAAGCGGCCTGTAGTTCCGCGAAATGATTTCTGAAACGATGAGGTTCAATTTCTGATGAAGGAAAACAGTAATCTCCTTTGGCTGTTCCCTTCCGGCTATTCGCTTTGCCTGTTTTAAAACTATACGGTCATGCAGGAATATCCATGTCTCGAAGTTTCGCAAATCATCGTATCGCCTTCCGCTGTATACGGCTAAAAGAAACCAGCACAAAACTTGGTGCTGAATCCCTGATAGGTTGTAATTCAATAGATCTTCATACTTCTTAAGCTCCGGCATCGTCAACGATGGCCGCTCTACTTTGATTGTGGTAAGTTGATAATCCGAGAATGGGTTTTCTTTAATCACCTTCAACTTGATTGCAAGCCTGAATATTCTTCGAAGGACTTTTATGTTTGTATTGATCGTGTTTTGGCAATTGTGTCTTTTCTCGCGAAGATGTGCGATAAACCGAATTACAAAATCGTAGTCAACCTGGTGTATCTCCAGCTTCGGGCTAAACTCCTTTAGCTTTCCTACCACATGTTCGATTTTCTGAAGATAGCCCGGAGACGATATGCCTCGCTTGGTGTCGTAATACTTTGAAGCTACATGATAAAAATCGTATGGGCTGAGTCCTTCATATTCCCGGAGAAACGACTCGAACGTAATGACGCGTTCTGTTAACTGCGCCTCCAAAATTATTTTCTCAGCCTTGCTTTCAATCTTGGCCAAGTAGGCATTGAATAGTTGTGCGTTTGGATGACTTTCTTTGGCCCTTCTAAGGTTTTCATCCCAATCCTCAATTTTGATTCTCTTATCCAATTTGATAGTGTAAACCTTTCTGTGAATGGTGAGGCGGAACATCAACGGCACGTGGCCGTCTCGACTCACGTAGTCTTTCTTTGCGAAAACTGCTGCTGTAATCATTTCTTTATTTGTTTATTTTTTTGATTAGGGTTGACGAAACTCTCGTCCTTGGCCGCGCGGGTAGAAATGAATTCGATAAGGTCTTCTCTTAAGATCAAAATGGCGCCTTGTTTCCCTCCGGGCTGCGTGTACTTGATCTTTCCGTTTTGAGAATACTTGTAAAGGGATTCGTGACTCATTCCTACCAACTCCGCGGCTTCTTTCAAGCTGAAGGACAGCCGGTCTTTTAGTTTTAACTCTAAGACAGAACGCTCCAGCTTGTTAAGACGGTCGGCAATTGTCTGAAAGTAACTTTCAATTACCGACACAATTTCTTCAACTTCGTTTGGTTTCATTTCAAGCTCAGGCGAGAAGTTCTTGAAATTGTGTGAACACCTTTTGCGAATGCTCTTCCTTGATAAGATAGTCTCTCAAATGGCGAAGTGTGGAAAGGTGCTCCCTGCTTTTTGATCCTTCTTTCCAAATAAAATCACACTCCAAAATGAGGTCGTTCAAAGCCAGAATCACATACGTTGGGTTCTCATATCCCTTCTTTTCTTCAAGCGAAATTTTTTCTCGGTTGCCGCTTCTTAACCGGCTATCAAAAAGATTGTGGACAAGAACAACATCTTTTATTGAATGGTTGCCCATGAGCCAATACAGGAGATCATACAGGATGCTGAGTTTCAGATCCGTTATTTCGTCACTTAGTTCAGCTTCTTTGATGGCTGCAGAAAGTGCTTTGATGATTTTGGATTCACTGCTTGAGCTCTTGAATTCTTCAGCTAGTGTCTTTAAGGTAACTGAATGAGGCAATAAGGACGTATTTGCCTGATTGCTTTTTGGTGCGCGTGATTTGATCTTTGTCATGTTGTTGTTATTTGTGTTAAACATTTATTTAAGAGAGCTCGCTTGGGGAAGCGAGCTTTTTGCTTTTAATCATCGAGAGTGTATTCGCCATTGAAGTAGGCTTGTACCGCTGCCCTAGGAACGTAGTATTTGCGGCCGATTTGCTTGCAGGGAAGTTTCCCTGTCGATTTTATTAAATCGAATTTCCAACGACCAATTTTGCATTGATCCATAAACTCTTGCGCTGTTAAGTACTCAGGTTGAGGAGCCAGGTTGAGATTTTGAAGCGCGGTTAGAATTTTCTGACTTGTTTCCTTGAGAAGCTGAAATTCTTCAGCGGGTAGCTCGATCACTTGTTTTATTTGTGCCATTCTCGTTAAGTAATGGCAGTTTATTGCCATCACAGACACAAACATAAGCTATTTCGTCATCAATTTAGAATTAGTGACGAAATTATTTTCTATGCCAGTTCTTTATCTTTTCGTTGAAGATTGAATCTATCTGCCTAAGTAATTTGTCAGTTGACGTTTTTGAAGTAGAACTAAGTAGGTGCTTCTTCAAGGAATTTTTAAGTGATTCATTTCCCCATTGATAAATTCTGGGGCGGTTGTTAGGAAGTGTAAAATTTAAGAGAGAGTCAATGGAATTAAGATCAAATTCGATCAAAACATCCTTGTAAAACTGCGTAGGATTTTCTTTGTCATAGGATGCTTCTCTCAGAGCCTTTATAATGTCACAGAAGGGTATTCTCCAATCGATAAGTTTGTACATCGCTGTGTAATCGTTGTCCGTAAGCTTCTCCATCAGAATTCCTTTCATATCCTGAAATACAGCCTCGACTATCTCTGTTTTTGCTATGTCTATTGTTAATTTGGGATTGTGCTCGATAATATTAATACCTATATCTCTGTAGATGGAAATGACTTCTCTGACTACTTCTGCCTCTTTTGAAAGTTTGCTTAAAAACTCCTGTTGCGTTAATTCATCTTCCGATACATAAACGTTTTCTTCGGATACCTCTACTAAGCTTGAATCTTTGAGTTCGCGAGAAGAGTTCGAGGACACTCTAGTCAAGTGTTCAGTCATCTTTTCAAAGTTGTCTGCATTTAAGTATTCCCAATATTCACTTTTAAATTCAGCCTTCTTATTGTCGAGACGGATACGCACGTAGAGAGGATATTTTTTTGTCCTTCCTTCAACTAAAGGTTTTAGGTTCTTTTTTAAGAAATGCTTAACAGAAATTTTTCCTTCCATGCCCATTCTCAAACTTAGCAATTTGTTGCTAAACCTTAAATGCACTGGTCCCATTTCCGGCAAGGCTTTGCACCTGGTCTAATACCATGGCCGGGTTTGATATCGTGTACTTGGCTTTAGTGAAGATCCAATGTACTACATGCTGCAGGTGTTTGTCAGAGATTTAAAGATGTAAAGTCAAGCTTGGCAACTCGTAAATTAATATCTCTCACTGAAAGGTCATAGTACTCTTTTGTTGTGCTCTCTTTAGTATGTCCAACAATCTTCGCAGTGTGTTGGGTCTCCAAGCCCTGAGCTTCCCAAAATTGAATTGAAGAATGTCGGGCAGTTTTATTCATCAAATTCTTATTGATGCCGGCAAGCTTTGCCAAGTCCTTCAATTTACCATTATACTTCTGTTCTGTTATTGCGCCAGGGAAAACCAAAGTCGCGTCCTTTCCGCGTTGCCTTTCGATTATCTCAATTGCATAGGGAAATTTATGAATGGGAGCGATGAATGCGTTTTCGTTCTTGTACCGATCTGCTACAATGCAATATCCGCGCTCCGTAATTTTGATTTCCGTCCATTCCAGCTTCAGAAGATCAGAGTAATAAAAGCTCGCGTAAAAACAGAATAGCCAGTGATCGCGAGGCTCTACAAGATCCGGACGGTCTTCAGGTATTTTCAGGTTTCGTAAAAGAGAAATTTCCTCAACCTCCAGATAAACTCTTTTTCCTTTTGTTGCCTGTACTCCAAGGTTAACGTATTGAAAGGGATTCTTTTCAAGATAGCCGTCTTTCACTGCTTGCTTCACAATTACTTTGAAAGGATCGAAATATTTTATTACCGTCACGCCTATCATTCCTTTTTGTTGGAGCCAGGAGGCGAATGATTGAAATAGCGACTCGTTTAGCTGACTGAAAAGTATTTTTGAATTGAACTCATTCAGGTAGTCAACAAAGGTTCTGTACTTTTTCATCGTGTTGATTGACTTGCCCTTCACGTTCTTCATGAATTCATCCACATACTCATTGAAAACATTTGGGTCGGCCTTCTTATGAAAAAATTCTGAAAGACCCTTCATCGAAATTCCATTCCCAAAAACTTTTTGCTGATACTCGTAGTGATGAAGGAAGTCCAGTTTCTTTTTAATGATCGTGTTCAGTTGAAACGCAAACGGGAAAGATTCCTTTATCCAGCGGTTCTCTTTGCCTGACCAATATTTCTCTTCTACTTTTTCATTCAAGTTGAAGTACTTTGATTTTCTGTCAACTGTGATGCGAATGAAAATGCTGTGAAGTCCGCTCTTGTTTTTGCGATTGTCTTTATTGTAAACAACTTTGTACGAGTACCCCATGAGTGAAAAATAGTTTTTCGAGACCGGGGTAAAACTGATAAAATTTTTAAGAAAACAATTACCTGAAACTAACACGAACTAACCACACTCGAAACGAGATTTCGGAAGGCTAACAAAAAGAAAAAGAGATCGTTAGCTAACGATCTCTTTTGTTATAGTAGCGGGGACAAGACTCGAACTTGTGACCTTTGGGTTATGAGCCCAACGAGCTACCAACTGCTCCACCCCGCGATGTGGGATGCAAAAGTAATCCAACTTGGTCAATTACCAAAACAAAAGTGCTAAAGCGCGAGTTTTATTTGATCTTGGTAAAATTTCATCCTGCTATGATTTCGGTCAAGCAATTGAACGCGTGCAATCATCGCGCGCTTGTGGTCAACAAATACTTCTACATATTCATCACCGAGCAGGTAGAGATTTATTTCATAAGTGTAGTAGCGAATCGCCATCACGAACGTAGCATGTTCATAAAGAGCCTGAATTCTCTCTTCCAGCGACACCTTCCTTAATTCTGACCACGTAATCATAATGCCAAGATACAAAACCTCATACGGTGGAAACAAAAAAGCCTCATAAAATGAGGCTTTTTACTTTTAAGGGCGAGCAATGGGGCTCGAACCCACGACCCTCAGAATCACAATCTGATGCTCTAACCAACTGAGCTATGCCCGCCATCTATTTTGATGGACTGCAAAGGTAGCACGCCTTCAGCTATTTGCAAAAAATTACTTTGTTGGATTCTGCGTAGTGCCTTTTCCTGAGCCTGAAATGGATTGTCTCATCTCTGTATCGGCCTGCACATTCTGCATTTTATAATAATCCATCACGCCCAGGTTGCCATTAATAAATGCCTGCGCGATGGATTTTGGAATCTCTGCTTCTGCCTCAATCACTTTGGCGCGCGCTTCCTGGGCTTTCGCTTTCATTTCCTGTTCCACAGCTACGGCCATCGCTCTTCTTTCCTCCGCTTTTGCTTCAGCTACTTTCAAGTCGGCAGCTGCCTGATCGGTTTGAAGTTTTGCACCGATGTTTGCTCCCACATCTACATCGGCAATGTCAATTGAAAGAATTTCAAATGCCGTTCCTGCATCCAGGCCTCGAGACAAAACTAATTTTGAAATCTTGTCAGGGTTCTCAAGTACTTCTTTGTGAGATTTTGCTGAACCAATTGAGGTCACAATACCTTCACCAACACGTGCAAGAATTGTTTCTTCGCCTGCACCACCTACGAGTTGCTGAATACTTGCGCGAACTGTGACGCGCGCGATGGCTATCAATTGAATCCCATCGGCAGCAACTGCAGCTACTTTAGGCGTGTTGATCACCTTTGGGTTTACCGAAATCTGAACGGCTTCAAATACATCGCGACCAGCGAGGTCAATAGCAGTCGCTTGTTTGAAACTCAAATTGATATTCGCTTTATCAGCCGAGATCAGTGCACGAATTACGTTCGGAACATTTCCTCCAGCAAGGTAATGTGTTTCCAATTCACGGGTTGTCAACTGTAGCCCCGCTTTTGTTGCTGTGATTAATGAATTAACGATAGTGCCAGGCGGAACTTTTCGGATGCGCATCCCAATCAATTCACCAATTGTTACTTTAACTCCAGCAAAAACGGCATTGATCCACAATCCAACCGGCACAAAATAGAAAAACATGAAAAAGCCGATAATGCCCAGAAATACAAAAAACATAAATGCTAATCCGCCACCCATAAGTTTAAAGTTTAGTTAATTGGTTCTACGATAATTTGATTTGATAAAATTTTAATGATACGAATGCGTTTGCCCGCTTCGAGATATTCGCCCAATGTTTTTACTTCAAAGGTTTTGTTGTTCAACTCCGCCTTGCCCACAGGACGCAAGGCTGACACCGTCTTTCCCTCTGCTCCTATTTGTAGTTCATCCAATTCCCCTTCGTTCACACGAGCATTGTTCGATGACTTCAATGAAAATCTTCCCCACACATTTGCCGAAAAAGAATAGTAAAGTAAAACGCCTGCAGCTACAGCCGTGCACCCCACCGTTATCCAACCGGCCTCAGCTCCAAAATAGTTGAAACTCAAACCAACACCCACCAACAGAAACACAAAACCAAGCACACCTACCAACGTAGTGCCCGGCACAAAAATGATTTCGACAACAATGAGCGCAAGCCCGAAGAAAATCAGTGATATAACGGTGAGCCATTCAGCCATAATTGTAAAAATACGTGTTTAAGTTGAGAATTAAACTGTGATTATATCACCCAAGTTTCTAAACTTTGAAAATAAATTTAGCTGAGAATGAAAGTCAGTGGTTTTACCATTATTCGAAACGCAATAAGGTATGATTATCCGATTGTGGAAGCCATTTCGTCTATTCTGCCTCTCTGTGATGAAGTGATTGTGGCGGTCGGAAAATCAGAAGACAATACGCTGGAATTAATCAAGGGCATTCAATCTGAAAAAATAAAAATTATTGAAACCGTTTGGGATGATTCTCTTCGCGAAGGCGGACGCACTTTTGCACTGGAAACCGACAAAGCTTTTCAAGCAATTTCACCTGATAGTGATTGGGCGTTTTACATTCAGGCAGATGAAGCCGTTCATGAAAAATACTATGATACTATTCGTGAGTCGATGATCAAATTCAAGGATGATCCGAATGTCGATGGTCTGCTTTTTCACTACAAACATTTTTATGGTTCATACGATTATATTGGAGAATCATGGCACTGGTACCGAAGGGAAATTCGCATCGTAAAAAACAATAAGAATATTTTTTCCTATCGCGATGCGCAGGGATTCCGGAAAAAGCCAAATGAAAAATTGCATGTGAAATTGATTGATGCGTTCATCTATCATTACGGTTGGGTGAAAGACCCGCGCGCGATGCAAAACAAACAGCAGGACTGGAACAAGTTTTATCACGATGATCACTGGATAGATCAAAACGTAGCGAAGGCAAGTGAGTTCGATTACAGCAATATTGATTCATTGGAACTATTCAGTGGCACTCATCCTGCTGTGATGAAAGATCGCATTCAAAAAAAGAACTGGAAATTTGACCACGACATATCAGTGAAGCGCTATTCATCAAAGGAAAAATTCAAACGATTTATTTATGCCCTTACCGGCTACCGGATAGGCGAATACAAAAATTACAAAATCGTATAGCGTTCCATTTTGAATCCGTTATTTTTGCGCCTCATTTGAATAACTATGATCGTCAAAACCAAGAATTACAGGCTGGAGAAAAAAACATATATCAAGCTGGCATTGCAGAATGTGCTGAAGCAACAATGGTGGGTAAGCCTGATTGTGGTGGCGATCTGCCTCCTCTATTTATGGATTCCAAGCATTTGGTGGTTTATCGGGGCAATTTTAGGAGGCGGGCTCTTTGTTCTTTTCTGGTGGATTCAATTTTATGGAGTTACGCAGTTAGACCAAGGTAAAATGTTGTTTGAGCGTTTTTCCTATGAAATCACCAGTCAGCAAATCATTATGAAAATCAACGCCCGTGAAGGCATGCCATTGAAATGGGATCAGATTACAAGGGCACAGGCAGGCAAAGACTATTATCTTCTTTTCGTGAACAAAGCACAGTTGATTCATTTGCCTTTCAAAATTTTCAACACTGATAACGAGCGCAAGTTTTTGGGCAGCATCCTGAAAAACAAAGGCTACATCAAGGAATTACAGTAAACTCCATTTGAATTTATTCTTTCCGGGTTCGATCTTTGGAAGATGAGTTTCTCTTCCGATGCTGATTTTTTCAAAAAGAAAAAACTAAATCCTGCGGATGCGCTGACCAAAATCAGGAATTACTGTGCTTATCAGGAACGCGCTCACAAGGAAGTAAAACAAAAGCTTTTTGATTATGGCCTCCATACTGACGAAGTGAATGAAATCATTTCGCGGCTCATCACGGAGGGCTTTTTAAACGAAGAGCGTTTTGCCAAAGCATTTGCCGGGGGAAAATTCAGAATGAAAAAATGGGGGCGTTTAAAAATCCAGAACGAGTTAACGATGCTCGGCCTCACCAATCGATGCATAACCAGGGGGATGAAGGAAATAGAAGAAAAGGATTATCAACAAACCTTACGGGAACTTCTTAAGAAGAAACACCGAATGATTGAAGAGAAAAATGCTTTTATAAAAAAGGACAAGGTGGCGCGATATGCAATCTCCAAAGGTTATGAGCCTGATTTGGTTTGGGCTTTGATGAAAGAACTCTTTGAATAAGACCTGTTTGTAACCTTCCCGACAAATCGTTTTTCGCATTCAACCCACTTTTGTCCTTCCCGTTTTAAATCAAAAAATAAGAAATGAAAACGTTCGCCATTTTTATTCTTTCACTAACCGTTGGAACTTTATCAGCACAAAGCGATAACGCACGGCAGAAGAATTACAACATCAAGAAAAATATTGCCATCGAAGGCTATGATCCGGTCAGCTATTTTGACAACAAACCTGCCGAAGGAAAAGACGATTTGAGTTTTAGCTACAAGGGAATTACCTATCTATTTGCCAACCATGGTAACTTAAACAAATTCAAAATATCCCCCGAAAAGTATGAGCCTGCCTTTGGTGGCTGGTGCGCGTATGCAATGGGCGCCACCGGTGAGAAGGTTAAAATTGATCCCGAGACGTTCAAAATCATAGACGGCAAAGTGTATCTCTTCTATAATTTTTGGGGAAACAACACACTTAAAGATTGGAATAAGGATGAAAAGAGTTTAAAACTCAAAGCCGACCAGAATTGGAAAAAAATTGTCCCTTAAAAGAGTATCATGTTGGTGTGTTGAAAGAAATATTTAATTTTAATCTTTAGGATTTATGCAATTAATAAAAGCATGTGATGCAATCTTGAACCAACTTTCGTCCGTGGTTGAACAAATGACGGAGCAAGAGTTTATAACTCCATCTGAATCGTTGAGTGGTTCTTCCATCGGCCAGCATTTGCGTCACACGCTGGAGTTTTTCATTTGTCTTGAGCAAGGATTTCAAAACGGAACAGTGAATTATGATAAACGCGCTCATGATAAGTTGATTGAGTCTGATAAATTCATTGCACTCAGTTATATTAATCGCATTCAAAATTTCATTCAATCACAATCGCTCGATCAAAAATTGAATCTGGAAGTGGGTTATGATTTACAAGATCACAATTGCGTCACTATCGAGACAAATTATTTTCGCGAACTCACATATAATATTGAACATGCCGTGCACCACATGGCGATTATGAAGATTGGGATTCGCGAAGTGGCTCCTCGTATTGCAATACCTCAAGATTTTGGAGTAGCCGCCTCCACTCTCCGCTATCGTGAAAGTTCTGTAGCTTCGGCTTCTTAATCAGGAATGCTTTCTTTTCGGAATTTTTTTACCAAGTTGTTGCACTGGGAATATTGGCCTTTTGGAATTATTCAATTTCCGCTTTTCGTGATGTGGTTTTTTTATGCAGTAAAGGAACGGTCTTTATTTTATTTTTCTGCAAGCAACCCTGGTATTCCCACCGGTGGTATGATGGGCGAATCCAAATATGAAGTGTTGCAGTTAGTTCCCGACAGTTTGAAACCCAAGGCTGCGCTGGTAAAATTGCCTGGCTCGAAGCAAGAAATTATTTCGAAAATGCAAGAAATGGATTTGAATTTCCCTGTGATCTTAAAGCCTGATCTTGGCGAACGCGGTTGGATGGTAAGAAAAATTAATTCCATTGAAGAGGCGGAAAAATATTTGTTTGAGAGCACAATTGATTTTTTAATTCAAGAGTTGGTTGATTTGCCGCACGAGTTTGGTGTTTACTACACTCGTTTCCCAAGTGTTGAGAAAGGATTTGTAAACTCTATTACAGGAAAAGAATTTTTGTTTGTTGAGGGTGATGGAAAATCTTCTTTGAAGGAATTGATTTTGAATAACGATCGTGCAGCACTTCAGTGGGAAACTCTTGAGAAGAAATACCGCGAAGAGCTTTCAACTATTTTAGCAGTCGGGCAAAAAAAAGAATTAGTTTCCATCGGCAATCATTGTCTAGGCACGAAATTTTTGAATGCCAATTATTTGATCAATGAAAAATTGAATTCATCATTTGATCAAATCAGTAAACAGATTCCAGGTTTCTTTTTCGGAAGGTATGATTTGCGATGCGGAAGTATTGACGATCTGGAAAATGGCAGAGTAATGATAGTTGAGTTAAACGGATGTGGAGCAGAGCCTGCACACATCTATCATCCTGGCACTTCGCTCATTGACGGAATACGCGATTTGATTGTACATTGGAAAAATTTATATCGCGTAAGTAAGGAAAACCATGAACGTGGAATTCCTTATCTTTCATTTGCGGAAGGAAAAATGATTTACCAAAAATTCAAAGCCGTGAAGTCCTGATATGTATCATCTTTATGTTTTACTTCTTGGGTTCTTTTTTAGTTTCATAGGATCGATTCCGCCCGGCACGTTGAATGTCTCTATTTTACAATTAGGACTTCAGGGCAAAACAAACATCGCACTTCGCTTTGCTATTGCTGTTTCCATTATTGAATATCCCTATGCGTGGATTGGCGTTCAGTTTGAATATTGGTTGACTTCATCACCCATGGTAGTTGAAAACTTTCAATTGATCGCGGCCATCGTAATGACTGTTCTTGGCATTTTTAATCTGCTTCCTGCAAAAGAATCAAAAGGGTTTTCCAAAAAATTCAGCGAGAGCGGATTTCGAAGAGGGTTGATTCTAAGTATTTTAAATCCGATGGCGATTCCCTATTGGATGGGATTTACCGCATATTTAAAAGCGCAGGGTTGGATTGATCTTTCCACAACTTCTTTGCTGCACAGCTATGTGTTAGGAACTTCACTTGGAGCAATGGCTTTACTTTCTTTATTGATATTCTTTGCGAAGAAATTAGCCCCGTATGTAGAAGGCAGCAAATGGATTAAAATTATTCCAGGTCTTGTGTTGCTCTCACTTGGTTTATATGCATGGACGAAAGTTTTGTTCTGATCAGGTCAAAGCTTTCACCAATTTCATCAAGTCATTTTCTGTATTGTAAACGTGTGGAGAAACACGAATGGCATTGCCTCGGAATGACACAGAGATTTTTTCGCGCTTCATTCTCAGTTTGATTTTCTCAATATCTCTTGATGCCGGCAAGCGGACTCCGAAAAGGTGAGAACCACGATGGTTTTCATTTTCAACCCAGTAACCTGCGTCACGAAGTTTTTCTAGTGCGACTTTGGTAATTGATTCACAATACGCTTGAATATTTTTTGGTTTCCATAAATTCACTTGCTTCAAAGCCTCAAGCATCATAGGCACCAAAATAAAATTGCTGTGCTCGCCCACTTCGTAACGGAGTGCACCTGGTTGATAATCCTCTTGATAGTTTATCAATCGCGTAAAGTCTTCACTTTCGAGGCGGTTGATCCAATTTTCTTCCAGAGGTTTGCCACCATCGAATGCCTTTCCATAATACGCCAAGCCAATGGAATACGGTCCGAGCAGCCATTTGTAGCCCGCGCACACGAGCGCATCCGGTTGAACTTTTTGAATATCAAATGGAAGTGCGCCCACGGATTGAGTCCCGTCCACCACCAAGAGTGCACCAACATCTCTTGTGCGTCTCCTGATTTCAATCAAGTCAAACAAAGTGCCATCTGCCCAATGCACATTTGCGATGGCCACCATTTTTGTATTGCGATCAATTGTATCCAGAATTTTTTCGTTCCATTTTTTTCCGCGATCAATTAATTCTTCTGGTGGGGAAACGAATTTAATATCTGCACCTTTTTCTTTGCTGAGCTGTAACCAACTATAAACATTGCTGGGAAATTGTTCGGCTGCGACAACGATGTTATCATTTTTATGAACCGAAATATTTTTGGCAACGGTTGCCATTCCATACGAAACGGATGGAATTACCACAATCCTGTTTGTCTCCTTGGCATTGATCAGTTTTGAAAATTGATTTCTCAACTTTTCAGTGGTTGTGAAGAAATCGACTGGAGAAACAGCCGCGGGGTTTCTTTTTTGACGCATGCCCTCGATGCCAACCATCTCAACTTGCTTTAGCAATGGTGACATATAGGCACAATTCAAGTATGTAGCTTCTTTTGGGAGAGAAAATTTCTGTCGCTGGGTGATCATAACTAAAAAAATAAAATTGGGTAATTAATCCGTTCCCCGCAATTCGTCTTTGCTATTTTCCGTTGAGCAAAATTTCAATCGATTTTGACGAAAAAACTCTCGATTATTTCGTTTAGAATTCAAATTTTTGAAATCTGTTTACTTGCACTGGCTGTTTGGTTACAATATTAATTTGACAGTTATAAAACAACGAAAGAAAATTACTCTATGAAAAAAGTTGCCTCAGAGATTTATAAAGGGATTCAATACATTCAAATTTCTTCATTGCCGCAAAATCAACGAAACGAAATCCTGAAATCCATTAGCAGCCGACTCATCATTAAAATTCTAAAAGATGACTCCATTCTTCACGATTGCATTCAATATCAACATTATGAATTTTGGTTCGAAAATATTTTTAGCAAAAACGAATTGACAGCGAAAACCTCACCAGAGGAAGAAACATTTCAATCTTTTGTTTTGGCACCGGCTCAAATTCAGCTTTCAGGCACCAAGTAGTTTCATTTTCGTTTCTTGATATTCAGTCCAAATTATTTCCAGAATTTTTGCGGCCGGAAGGAGTTCTTTCACAAAAGATGCGCCTTGACCGATCTCAAGCTCTCCATCGTTCAGATTGCCTTCAAAAATTCCCTTTCTCGACCTGCCTTTTCCTAAAATGTTTTTTAATTCTTCTTCGCTCGCGCCCTTTGCTTCCGCTTCTTTTATCTGATTGTAAAAATTGTTTTTCACCAATCTAACCGGTGTCAACTTTTTTAAAGTTAAAATGGTTTCTCCTTCAGGTAAGTCAATCAACTTCTTTTTGAAATTCTCATGAGCTGAAGATTCGAGAGAAGCAGCGAACCGTGTTCCTATTTGAAATCCTTCTGCTCCTAAAGCTTCAACAGCCAATGCCGCTCTGCCGGAAGCAATTCCTCCGGCTGCAATGAGAGGAAGTTTAATCGCATCTCTTACCAATGGCACGAGGCAAAGCGTAGTTGTCTCTTCTCTTCCATTGTGGCCACCTGCTTCAAATCCCTCTGCCACCACAGCATCCACTCCAGCCTCTTCGCATTTTCTGGCGAAGCGAGTGTTTGAAACTACATGCACAACGGTAATGCCATGTTGCTTCAAATAGGGCGTCCAGGTTGCAGGGTTTCCGGCTGATGTAAAAACAATCTTCACTTCATTCCGAACGATCACGTCCATGATCTTGTCAACATGTGAATAGAGCAACGGCACATTCACGCCAAAAGGAGACGAGGTGGCTTGTTTGCATTTAATGATGTGCTCTTCCAACACTTCGGGCTGCATCGATCCTGAGCCGATCAATCCCAACCCTCCCGCATTACTTACTGCTGAGGCAAGCCTCCAACCACCGCACCAAACCATGCCTGCCTGGATAATCGGTACCTTAATGTTGAAAAGTTTCTCGATCCTTTCCGTCATGTTATTTGAATGTTAAAGTTTCCCAAAACTTGACCTATATGGCTGATTTTCTGACCCTTGCTTTTGATCCCAAATTAAATGTTGCAACATCCTTCGCAAAGAGTTGTCCACAAACAATGAATTGATCAAAAACATTATAACGTATTGATATTCAAATATTTATTCTCTAATAATATTTTGATGTGGATAAAAAGGCAATTTTGTGGAAATCCTTTTCGCCCACTTTCAAGTGCCTGAAATTGACGGTTTTAAAAGTTTTCATTCACGTAACTTACGTGTCGATTCATCCGTAAAATTTCTAAATTCAAACCTTCAAATTTGGTAAATGGTACACTCCACTATTATACTCTTTTTGCTTTTCAATTGCCTTCGGATTTCTGCTCAGGAATCGGTCAAGCTTGCTCAATTAAAAAAAGAATTTACAACCGGTTCGAAGATAAAGGTCATAAATTTTTGGGCGACCTGGTGTGCTCCTTGTGTGAAAGAAATGCCGCTCTTTGAAAAGTTCGGAAAGGAAAATAAAGAGGTGGACGTACTTCTGGTTAGCATGGACTACGATCTCGATCCAAACCCCGACAAAGTGAAAAGGTTTGTTGATCGAAAAAAAATTGAGTCGCGGGTTTTAATTTTAGCGGAAGCTAATCCTACCGAATGGATTGATCAGGTTGACAAAGATTGGTCGGGTGCTTTGCCAACCACTTTAATTATAAATCCTCAGTCGGGAAAAAGAAAACTCATTGAAGGAGAAATGAAAGAGGGAGAACTTGAAAGGATTATTCAAACAATAAAATAGATAACAAAATGAAGAAGTTGATTGCACTGCTGTTGATTCCAATAGGATTCTCATTTAGCCCGGAAGGTGGCTACCAGATTGGCGACACGGTTTCCGATTTTTCGCTCAAAAATGTGGATGGCAAAATGGTTGCTCTTTCCGATTACAAACAAGCCAAAGGGTTCATCATTATTTTCGATTGTAACACTTGCCCTATGTCCAGGACATATAATTCGAGGATAATGGACTTGAGTAAGAAATTTTCAGGCCAAGGGTTCCCAGTGATTTTGATTAACCCGAACTCGGATACAGTTGTGCCCGAAGAATCTTTTGCAGAAATGTCAAAACATGCCAAAGAACATGGTTACGATTTCCCCTATCTGTATGATGGCACCCAAGAGGTGGTTAAGAAATTCAGACCAACAAATACACCACACACTTTTATACTCAACAAAACTACTGATGGTTTAAAAGTAGCTTACATTGGAGCCATAGACAACAACAGCCGTGATGGAGCAAAGGCTTCTCACCATTATGTGGAAGAAGCTGTTAACGAATTGCTGGCTGGGAAAACAGTAACCACCGCAAAAACAAAGGCGATCGGCTGTAGTGTGAAATTGAAAAATTCTTAAGGATCAGGATTCGCGATCGATCAACTGGGAAGCAAAGAATTTAAGTTCTTTGCTTCTTTCGTTTAAGGAAAGCTCATCAATCTTCATAAAGGCTTTCATAAAATAATCGGCTGCTTTATTCTCTGTCAGTTCATCCACTTTGAGTGAATTGTAAATAAATGTTACTGCTTTCACTTTCTTTTCCTTGCTGAATCGCTTTACTGACAGCCATTCATTTAACTCCTTTCTTTGTTTTCCCTGAGCCTTTTCGATCGCCTTAATCAAAAGAAATGTTTTCTTATTCGAGATGATATCGCCACCCACTTGCTTCCCAAATTTGCCCTCATCAGCATATACATCAAGCCAGTCATCCTTCAATTGAAAACCAATCCCCAAGTTGACACCAAATTCGCGCAGAGCCTGCCGATCTTTATCTGGCGCATCTGCCAGAATAGCCCCTAATTCAAGGCTAAAACCGAGTAAAACAGCCGTTTTTAGGCGAATCATTTGAATGTATTCCCGCTCGCTCACTTTGTCACGTGTTTCAAATTCCATATCCCACTGCTGACCTTCACACACTTCCGCGGCACATTGATTAAATGCTTTCAAAACCCGAATCAATTTGTTCTCAGGCAAGTCGAGGAACATTTCATAGACTTTGACAAGCATCACATCACCTGCGAGAATCGCTGTGTTCACATTCCATTTTTCGTGCACTGTAGATTTTCCTCTGCGCAACGGAGCTTTGTCCATGATATCATCGTGCATTAATGTGAAGTTGTGAAAAGCCTCAACTGCTACTGCATACTTTATGATGGATTCCGGATTCTTTTTGTATAAGGAATAAGACAGCAACACAAGAAGTGGCCTGAGGCGTTTGCCGCCCAGCGACATGATGTAGCGAATCGGGTCGTAAAGTGAATCGGGCTTTTTACCAAACTTTTGCTTCTTGATTTCCTTTTCGATCAAAGCCAAAAACTTCTTCATGCTATTCATCAAATATTAAATCCATTAAACGTCTGTCCACATCGGTCTTCTTGACACGAATTTTTACCTCGTCTCCCAATCGGTAAACTTTCTTTCTTCGTCTGCCAATGACACGGTAATTTTTTTCATCAAATTCATAAAAATCATCTTTCATGTCGCTCATGCGCACCAAGCCTTCGCATTTCGTTTCCACAATTTCAACGAACACACCAAAATCAACAACACCCGTAATGATTCCATTGTATTGCTGATCAGCGGCCATACTCATGAATTCGACTTGTTTGTACTTGATAGAAGCGCGCTCGGCATCTGCTGCGCGCTTCTCACGCTCACTGCTATGAATGCATTTGTCTTCAAATTCTTTTCTGCTCACCGGCTTTCCATCATCGAGATAATGTTGCAGCAACCGATGTACCATCATGTCAGGATATCTGCGGATAGGTGAAGTAAAGTGGGTATAGTGTTTGAATGCCAACCCAAAATGTCCTTTCGCTTCAGTTGTGTACTTCGCTTTCGCCATGGCGCGCACTGCAAGAGATTGCAACACATTTTGCTCGGGCTTGCCCTCAATTTCATCCATCAGTTTATTCAATGAATATGAAATCGATTTGTCTTCTACGTTTATCTTGTGCCCAAACTGTTTTGCAAACTGCGCGAAGTCTTCTACCTTCTCGGGATCTGGCAGATCGTGCGTGCGATAAACAAAAGTATTCACTCCTTCACCCTTTCCTTTCTTGAAAACAAACGTGGCTACTGCTTTGTTTGCGAGAAGCATGAATTCTTCAATCAGCTTGTGCGCGTCTTTGCGAATTTTAGGAACAACCGCCAATGGTTTTCCTTTTTCATCGAGTTTGAATTTTACTTCTGTGCCTTCAAAGTTCACTGCGCCTTTGGCAAACCGATCTTTTCGCAGCTTAATAGCAAGCTCATTCAAAAGTTTCAGTTCTGCTGCAAAAGGACCTGTTCCATTTTCAATTCCTTCTTGTGCTTGTTCATAAGTGAATCGATGATCCGAATGAATAACAGTTCTTCCAAACCATTCATTGTGCACTTTACCTTTGTCATCCATTTCAAACACAGCGGCAAAGGTGAGTTTATCTTCATGTGGCCGAAGTGAGCAAAGTCCGTTGCTCAGCTTTTCAGGAAGCATTGGCACTGTACGATCAACGAGATATACAGAGGTTGCGCGGTCGTAGGCATCCTCATCGAGAATCGTTCCGGTCTTTACATAATGTGTAACATCGGCAATGTGGACCCCGATTTCAAATCGCCCATTGGGCAATTTTTTAAATGAGATCGCATCGTCAAAATCCTTGGCATCTTCAGGATCGATTGTAAATGTCAGCGTCTCGCGAAAGTCTCTGCGCATTTTGATTTCTTCATCAGAAATTTTTTCGCTGATAATTTCAGATTCATGCAATACATTTTCCGGAAAACGGAATGGCAAATCAAACTCTGCCATGATGGAGTGAATCTCCGCTTCGTTCTCGCCTGTCTTTCCAAGTATTTCAATGATTTTTCCTTCAGGACTCTTATCACCTTCAGGCCAGCGCGTTACTTCAAAAAGAACTTTGTCATTGGATTTTGCCCCATTGATATTCTCAGGGTAAACAAAAAAGTCCTGGTAGATTTTTTTGGAATCGGGAACGATGAATGCATAGTTTTTTGAAAGCTCCACGCGACCAACATAACGAGTGCGCGCGCGTTTCACAATTGCGGTCACATGTCCTTCCGGATTTTCTCCCGAGCGTTTGTTGAACAACTCAACTTCTACCGTATCTCCATGTAGAGCCGAACCTAGGTGACGCGCGTTGATGTAGATGTCTTTCTGACCCTCAACTCCCGTGATCACATATCCGAAACGCGGATTTACATGATCAACCGTACCTGTAATTACAGCCGCTTCATAAATCGATGCATACTGACCATTTGAGAGTTGGCGGATTTTTCCGCGATCAATCAAGTCATCAATGGTATCGGTAATTTCCTTATTGGCAAGTTTATTCTTTGCACCAACCTTGCGCGCAATTTGCTTGAAGTCAAATGCTTTGCCGGGATTGTCATTTAACAACCTTGCTACTGCCTTGTGCAGCGCTGACTTCTGTTCTTTTTCTTTTTTAGATTTTTTTTCTTTGAATTTTTTCTTTGACATAAAATAGGCTGACGCCTGATTAGTTTTCGCTCGCTTTCAGATTTGTGGCGAACAGTTTAAAAAATGAATTTCAAGTCAAAGGTAGGTGAAATTTTTTGTATGAATGTTTTTGCTCCGTAATCGGTCATTCATTTTATTAAAATCTTTTCGTTACTTGAGAGAGAATGAAATTCGATTACATCATAGTTGGAGCAGGCTCTGCCGGATGTGTATTGGCAAATCGCCTTACGGAAGACGGCAGTAAAAATGTATTATTGATTGAAGCCGGTGGAAAGGATTCAAACCCGATGATTCACATGCCTGGCGGCTATCCAAAACTTTATCACAGCAAAGACGACTGGAATTGTTTTTACACTGAGCCCCAATCTCATTTACAAAACCGGAAGATTTATCACCCACGCGGAAAAGTTTTAGGCGGATGTAGCTCGACCAATGCGATGGCTTATGTACGCGGTCATGCAGCGGATTACGATCACTGGGCTTCACTTGGCAATAAAGGCTGGACTTACAACGAAGTGCTTCCTTATTTCATCAAGTCGGAACACAACGAGCAGTTTCAAAATTCGCATCATGGACAGGGCGGGCTTTTGAATGTTACCCTTTCACAACGTTATCGCACGGCAATTGCAGAAGCCTTCGTGGAGGCCTGCGCAGAAAAAGGAATTGCTCGTAATGACGATTTCAACGGAGCGAGGCAGGAAGGTGCAGGGCTGATGCAGTTCACCATTAAAGATGCAAAACGATTCAGCACAGCAAAAGCTTTTTTGATTCCTGCCCTTTCGCGAAAAAATCTTTCGGTGATAACAAAAGCACTTGTTACAAAAGTGTTGATTGAAAATGATAAGGCCATTGGGATCGAATTATCAACCGGTAAAAATTCAACGGAGAAGTTCTTTGCCAACAAAGAAGTGATTCTATCGGCAGGAGCTTTTGCATCTCCGCAGTTGTTGATGCTCTCAGGTATCGGATCGAAAGATGTGCTTTCAAAATTTTCCATTGATGTTAAAAAAGAACTGCCGGGTGTCGGTCAGAATTTACAAGATCATTTGTTTTATGCGGTGAGTAGTTTGTGCTCACAACCCATTAGCAATAATCATTGGCTTCCAATCCATCGACAATTACAAGCTGTGGCAAACTATGCTTTGTTCAAAAAAGGCCCGCTCACTATTGGGCCGCTTGAAGCGTGTGCCTTTGTAAAATCTTCAAGTGATCAAGCGAAGCCTGATTTGCAATTTCAATTCACACCTACCAACGCAGGTGATGATTACACAACCAATATTTTTGATTTGAATACTTATCCGCGCGTGGATGGCTACACTATTCTTCCGACACAAGTAAATCCACTCAGTCGTGGCCATGTTTCTTTGCGATCAAAAAATCCAAACGATGCACCTCTTATTGATCCAAATTATTTATCACATGACGTTGATAAGAAGACAATGATAGCTGGAGGCAAATTGGCTTTAGAAATTCTCGAAGCAAATGCATTTTCTAAGTTGCGGATACGCACTCATTGTCCTGCTAAAAGAAGCTCGGATGACGAATGGCTCTATCACATTTCAAAAAGTGCTGAGTGTGTTTATCATCCGGTAGGCACTTGCAAAATGGGCAACGATGAAATGGCCGTAGTGAATTCAAAACTGCAAGTTCATGGAATTGAAAACCTGTGTGTAGTGGATGCTTCGGTAATGCCCACAATTACAAGCGGTAACACCAACGCACCAACAATTATGATTGCTGAGAAGGCCGCTGATTTGATTAAAAGCAATTAAGCCCACACCACCACGCTATCCACCGCATACCATTTTGGATAGTTTGGCAAATGAATTTTCTCTACTTCGTTGCGTTTCACTTTCATGGTGGGCGTCATCAAGCCATTAGCAATGCTCCATTCAGTTGGAATGATCACTGCGCGTTTCAGTTTTTCGTAATCTTCAGCAGGTGCATTCACTTCAGCTAAAGTTAATGACAAGCTCTTTGCAATTTCCTCTTTCGATTTTGCTTTCCCTGCTGCTGACAAGACAATCAAAGCAATTGGTTGAGGAATTCCCATTCCAACCACGCACACCTGATCGATATCTGTATTCTTCAACAATTTCATTTCGATAGGCGTAGGCGCAACGTATTTGCCTTTGTCGGTTTTGAAAATATCTTTCACCCTGCCAGTGATCGTGAGGAACCCATCCTTGTCAAGCTTGCCGCAATCTCCTGTTTTCAAAAATCCTTCTTTAGTAAAAACTTCTGCTGTGATGGTCGGCTCTTTATAATAACCCATCATCAGGGCACCATGACGAGTCTGAATTTCGTCTTCAGAAGAAAAGATTGCTTCAACATGTGGCATTGCTTTGCCGACCGTACCAAAGCGAACTTCTTCCTGGTTGGCGTGCGATAATCCACACTGTTCTGTCATACCGTAAATTTCTCTCACAGTGATTCCAAGTGATTGATACCATTCAAGGAGAGTTTTTGGAATAGGTGCCGCTGCAGTCGCTTTCAAGATCGCACGCGAAAGGCCGAGCTTCTTCGTAATACTTTTTTTGACAATAGAGTTGATCAAAGGAATTCGAAGAAGAGTTTTTAGTTTCTTTGGTGGAAGTTTTTCGGAAACCTTTTCCTGGAAGCGTGCCCAGATTCTAGGCACTCCAAAGAAACTATGCGGTTGGATCTCCGCAAGATTTTCAGCGAATTTTTCCAGTGATTCTACGAAAGCAATGTTCGCACCCACACGACAACCCAACAATTCAGTCAGCGCGCGTTCCGCAATATGACACAACGGTAAATAGGAAAAGAAAACTGGATGCTCTGGAAGCGGCTTCACTCGTTTCAAATAGTCAATGATGATATTGACACAAAATTCAAAAGCACTTGAATTAAACATCACTCCTTTTGGAACGCCCGTTGTGCCAGACGTGTACATGATCGTCATCAACTCCTCGGGCTTCCATTCGGCTATTGTCTCCAAAGGTTTATTGTTCGCAATCCAGTCGCTTGCGAGTTCTCCGTCTTTGATTCCATAAAAATCAAAACTGATCTTTTTCACATGTGGTGCAATGCCTGCCTTTTGCTGTTCGTAATCATCCAGCTTACCAATGAATATCGCGGCCGAACCGCTGTGCTCCAATATCTGGTGAATGGACGCGGCCGTGATGTTCGCATAAAGAGGCACTGAAATATGTCCTGCCATCAATATTGCCAGGTCGGCCATCAGCCACTGCGCACAATTTTTTGAAAGTATGGCAATCCTGCTTCGCGGAGGGAGATTCAACAACTGAATACCACTCGCAATTTTTCGGATTTCGTCACCGGCTTTCTTAAATGACCAGTCGTGCCACTGACCATTTACAGGTTGCCTGAGAAAAACATGTTCAGGAGTTTCTTTCTCCCAATGTAAAAAATTTTCAACCAAGACATTATTCATATCATTCGAGTTATGAATAATAAATCAAAATGCAAAGACAATGCCTCACAACTTGATCAATTTACATTTCATGAATGATTCAAAATTTCCGACTTTCGCTTTAATTATTTGAACAATGCCTGATCAGAAAAAACTTTTCCTCCTCGATGCCTACGCGCTCATTTACCGCGCGCATTTTGCATTCACCAAATCACCGCGTATCAACTCAAAAGGTCACAACACGAGTGTGCCCTTTGGTTTTACGAATACCCTGCTTGAGGTTTTGCAAAAACAAAAACCCACTCACATCGCGGTAGCGTTTGACACAGCAGCCAAAACTTTTCGTGACGAAATTTTTAAAGAATACAAAGCTACTCGCCAGGAAACTCCTGAAGATATCCGATCTGGAATTCCAATTGTGAAAGAAATTATCCGCGGTTTCAATATCCCGATTTTGGAAAAGGACGGCTATGAAGCAGATGATATCATTGGCACACTTGCCACGCGCGCAGCCACCGAAGGCTTCACCGTTTACATGATGACACCCGATAAAGATTTTGGTCAGCTTGTAAAAGACAACGTGCTGCTGTACAAGCCAGCCTACATGGGCAATGCGGTTGATGTGCTTGGGCCCAAAGAAGTCTGCGAAAAATGGGATATTGAAAACGTGAGCCAGGTAATTGACATTCTCGGCTTGCAAGGTGATACTTCTGATAATATTCCTGGTATCCCCGGCATCGGGCCGAAAACAGCAGCTGAACTTTTGAAACAATTCAAAACGGTGGAAGGAATAGTGGCCAATGCAGACAAACTGAAAGGCAAACAGAAGGAGCGCGTTGAGCAATTTGGCGAGCAAGCGATTTTGTCAAAGAAGCTTGCTACCATTATCACCGATGTGCCAATTGAGTTCAATGAAGAAAGCCTTCGCTATAAAGCACCTGATGAGAAAGTGTTGAGGCCGATCATGGAAGACCTTGAATTCAAAACGATGATTCCAAGAGTTTTCTCAAGTGGTGGGTCTACTGCTGAAATGTCTCCCGCTCAAATCAAGGAATCCAAGCCTTCCCAGCTTTCGATGTTTGGCTCTGCAAGTGCTGCTTCAGAATCGGTGACGCCAACTACTTCAAACGCGGAATACAAAAAAATCGAATCAGAAGTTGAAGTGATTGAGTTGGTAGAAAAACTCAAACAACAGAAGTTGATTTCACTTGAAGTTGTCACTGACGAACAGCCCAACTTTGATTTCAACATTAAAGGATTTGCTTTTTCGTTTCGAGGGGGCGAGGCGTGGCATGTTTTGCTGGTCGATTCAACTTTGAAAAAACTGGAAGAAGTCTTTTCATCAGAATCAATTTCAAAAGTAGGGCACAACATAAAGCAAACCGTTCTTGCACTGAAGAAAAATAAAATTCAAATGCGAGGGCAACTCTTTGATACTACGCTAGCGCATTATCTTATTGAACCCGAGGCATCTCACGACCTTGGAATTTTGACCAACCAGTATCTCGATTATCAATTGATCGGCAGCGCAGATGAAACAAAATATTTCTGCGAACGCGTGGACGTTGTTTTTCAGTTGAAGCAAAAGCTGGAAGAAGAATTGAAAACACGAGGCCATTGGCGATTGATGCGCGAAGTGGAAATGCCGCTTGTGTATGCACTTGCGGAAATGGAAAGCGAAGGCGTTGCATTGGATGAACAAGCTCTCAAAGAAATGTCCTCTTCGCTTCGCACGGACAGCGAGAAAATACAAAAAGAAATTTTCGAACTGGCAGGCGCTGAGTTTAACATCGGTTCTCCAAAGCAGCTTGGAGAAATTCTTTTTGATAAAATGAAATTGGTTGACAAGGCCAAGAAGACGAAGACTGGTCAATACGCTACAGGTGAAGAGGTTTTGATTAAGTTGGCAGAAGATCATCCCATCGCACAGAAAATTCTTGACTTCCGCGAAAATGAAAAGCTGCGCTCAACTTACGTGGAAGCGTTGCCCAAAATGGTGAGCAAGTTCGATCATCGCATTCATACAGACTATCGGCAATCCGTTGCCGCCACTGGAAGATTGAGTTCAAACAATCCAAACCTCCAGAACATTCCGATCCGCACAGAAAAAGGAAGACAAATTCGTGGAGCATTTGTTCCACGGAGCAAGGATTTTCTTTTTATGTCTGCCGACTACTCGCAGATTGAATTGCGTATTGCTGCTGCTTTCGCGAAAGATGAAACGATGATGGAAGCCTTCCGCACAGGCCGCGATATTCACACTACCACGGCAGCAAAAGTTTTCAAAGTGGAGCTCGACAAAGTAACACCTGATATGAGGCGCAAGGCGAAGGAAGTGAACTTTGGAATTTTGTATGGCAGCACTGCTTTCGGCTTGTCGCAGAACCTGAACATTCCGCGATCGGAAGCGGTAGAGATCATCGATTCCTACTTCAAGGAATTTTCTTCCATCAAAAAATACATGGACGATTCGATCAACCATGCGCGTGAAAAAGAATTTGTGGAAACCATTTTAGGACGCAGAAGATATTTGCGCGACATCAACTCGCGCAACATGGCCACACGCCAGTTTGCCGAGCGCAATGCCATTAACGCGCCCATCCAGGGAAGCGCAGCCGACATTATCAAGATCGCGATGATCAGCATTCACCGCTGGCTGGAGCGTGAGAAGTTGAAAACGAAAATGATTTTACAAGTGCATGACGAATTGGTCTTCGATCTTCACAAGTCAGAGGAAGAAATTGTAAAACCAAAAGTGATCGAGCTAATGAAAACGGCCGTAATCCTTGATGTGCCGATGGATGTAGAAGTGGGAGTGGGAGAGAATTGGTTGCAGGCGCATTGATAAAAGGTTCAGAATGGACGAGAATGAATTTGAAGCTATTAAAAGGCACGTGGCTGGAGCAATCGTTCAGCACAAAAGTCCATTTGATAATTTGAAATCATATAAGAACGAATTTGAATTAAGCCAAGAATTTATCAATGAGTGGGTAGCTCCTTATTACTTGAACATTGGTGAAACAAATTCTGAATGGCTCACTAAACTGAAATCAATCAAATTAAAAATTACAGACGAAGTGATTCGAAAAGGTCTTGGCGATTTTAATTGGAGGACACGACAAACTGGGGCTTTCTTTGCAGCTATTACTAATAGGGTAGAATTTGTTGATACAATAGGAGTACATCTTTTAAAAAGTGAAGTGACTTACGCAGGAAGTGTTTACTGTAAAGTGCTGGCCTCGTTCAATACAAAGTCGTGTGTCAATTATTTAGATGTTTATTTGGAATATTATTTGAAAAAGCCCGACTTATGGTTTGATCAAAGGCAGGCTATGGAAGCGATAATGTATTTGGATAAGAAAAACGGAACAAATCTCTTGAGCCACTATATCCCAATTTGGAATGAATTCATTAAAAATAAACCATACTGGAAACAAGAGATTAAGATCGATAAATTTGAAAAGGAACTTGAATTGATTGAAGTGCTTCAAGGATTCACAAATAACTAATTACTCCTTCTTCTTAAAAAACTCAGCCACCTTTTCCAAATCCACATTACCACCTGAAAGAATGATCCCCACATTCTTGCCCGTAAATTTTTCTTTCTCTTTCAAAACCGCTGCAAAGGGAACAACGCACGAAGGCTCGGCAATAATTTTCAGCCGCTCCCAGATCACGCGCATCGCGTTGATGATTTCTTCATCTGTCACCGTGATTACCTCCTTCACATTTTCTTTGATGATGGGAAAAGTTTTGTCACCGAGTGTGGTAAGCAAACCATCGGCAATAGTTTGAGATTGTGCTTGCTCGATCTTTCCACTTTTGAGTGATCGATAGGCATCATCCGAACCTGCAGGCTCTCCGGCAATTACTGCTGTTGTTGGAGAAAAATATTTTGCAGCAAGCGATGTGCCACTCAGCAATCCACCTCCGCCCACAGGCGCGAGTAAAAAATCAAGATGAGGTGTGTCTGAAAATAATTCTTTTGCTGCCGTGGCCTGCCCGGCCATCACATCATAGTTGTTGAAAGGATGTATTTCTGTTGCTCCCGTTTTCACGACTACTTCTGCGAGCGTTGATTCGCGTGCAGTCAATGTTGGTTCGCATTCAAAAATTTCTCCGCCATAACCGCGCACACCGCGCTTTTTTATTTCAGGAGCTGTGCGCGGCATCACGATATACGTTTTTACACCAAGAATTTTTCCAGCCCGCGCTAATGCCTGCGCATGATTGCCCGATGAGTGCGTTGCCAATCCGTTCTTTCTTTGTTCTTCAGGAATCAGCAAAGCCGCGTTCATCGCACCGCGCGCTTTGAATGCTCCCACTTTTTGAAAGTTCTCGCACTTGAAATAAATATTGCACCCGGCCATCTCGTTAATGCTATCGCTCTTCATCACCGGTGTGCGATGAATATACGGCTTGATGCGCTCGTGCGCCTGAATGATTTGTTCTTTGGTAATCATAAAATTTCTTCCTCTCTATTTCGTTTCGGCTTTCATCTTCCGGACTTGTATCGCAGCTCCAATCAAAAAAATTACAAAGCAAATTCCAACGATCATTTTAATTGTTGGATCTTCAGGACTTGAAGCGATTGGCGCTCCGTAGGGGAGTCGAGTTAGACTTTCGGTCACTCCAGGAATGATGTGAAATAAAAAGGTGAGTGAGTAACCAACGGTTTCAATGTAACACGAAAGCTTTCCAAGTTTATTCAAATGCGCAAGGTAAATCACTTCAAAGGTGATAAGTGTGATAACGCCCAGCACATGTGGCTTTCCGAATCCTCCATGCTGAAAAATTCCAAAGCCGGTGAGGCACACAATGATTGTCGTGACCGTATAAATCTTTCCTGCGGTATTGCGCCAATCAATTTTTCTATCGCGAATCAAACTGATTGTGCCTGTTGTTACCGCAATCAAACTGATGATTGTGTGAATGATGCCCAGAATTGTAAGTCCGTAGTACATATCCCATCGAGTAAAAAGGAATGTGATCTTCTTACTTTCGAAATATACAAAAAGGAGCAAAGACCAAATCGATCAAAAGTGATCAACTTGTCCTTGCTCCATCTTACGGATTCAAAAAAGTGGTTAGTAGAAAAACTGCTCCTTCACAATTTTTTCATCACGAACTTCATATACGGCTACTTCATCGATCTTAGTGCGCGGCTGGCCTTTCATGGTCACGTCAATGCCCATCGTGCAAACGAAATGATTTCCGGCCACCTGCGGTTCGTTGGTATAACCTCCGTGCATCTCCTGGATCATCTCCGCCCACTGCATTCCTTTTTGTTTGATTTTGTCGAGACCCTTAACTGAAGGGAGTCCCTGCGACCCTGCAGGTTCGATGCTCTCGGCATCTTTGCTAAAAAGTTCATCGAGAACCTGGTCCCATTTTCCTGCTTGCGCCAGTTCGTTGAAGCGCTTTGCTACGTCTTGTGTGCTCATGTTTGCTTGATTTTTAAGTTTAAGTCAAAATTACCTGTTCAACTGACAGCCCTATGTCATTAGCATTTTGCCTTAAAAAGATTTTTTGAAAACGTTTGAATTCAATTCATCGCACGTTATTCTTACACAACCGAACTTCAGTCCCCCGATAGCCGTTATCTTTGCACAAAATTTCATTTATGAACTACACACAGTTACTTGGTTTGATGGCCGGATCGTTTACTACGATTGCTTTTTTGCCGCAAGTAATTAAAACCTGGAAGAGTCGCTCGGCCAAAGATTTATCGCTCGGCATGTTTTCGTTGTTTTGCCTTGGCGTATTGCTCTGGTTGATTTACGGAATTCAGGTAAAAGACCTTCCCGTTATCATCGCCAACATGGTGACGCTGTTGCTGGCATCCTCGCTGTTGTTTTTCAAACTGCGTTTCAAGGATTAGTAACCGATGCGGATTCCAATGCCGGTTGAAACCGTGAATGGGATGTAATCAAAATACAAGTCGCCCTTGTTGATTGGGGTGGTTATTCCCATTTGAACATTCAACACCAATTTATCAAACGGAAACTTGGCGACAAATGCAGGTTCGAAAAATGCGGCTGTGCCTCCAATAGAAACGGGCTTACCAAGATTTTCAGCGCTGGTAAAATTTACCATTGAGATTCGATATGCAATGGCTCCGTGAAAATGTTTCAGCTTCCATCCAAAACTCGGCTGGATAAAAAAGCGATTGAAGTCTCCCGATGATATGTGTTTATCATATCCGTTGAGCGTGAGCGGGTGAATGGCAAACACGCTGTCTTTCGCATAAGTCCTTCCTTTTCCAAATCCTCCAAAAAAGTCAAAGTAAAAGTTGTTGGACGCATTGTGATAATATCCAATCCCACCTTCCCACAATGAATAGCTGTTGACATTTCCACTGACGCCTTCGCGATTGCTCGCAAACATACCATTGGCCATGATCGCCACATTATTGGTAACAGCAACTGCTGCCTGACCATTGTAACCACTACCAAATGAAACTGATCCCTGAACCTCTCCTGCTTTTGAAAGCATAGGGACGTTTCTTGAATTGGGAAGATAGATAGGTGAGCAGGAGGCGAGAAGGCCCACTAACGACAAAAAGTATAAAGTCTTTTTCATTTGAACGAGTTGACAAAATACATGAGCAAATTCGACAAAATGTAACTGGGCTGCAATTATGGAATCATGATCTTTTCCTTTCATGAAATGCTTCTCTGTACTCCGGGTCTTCTCTTTTTTTCTGTCGGTCGATTTCGCGCGCCATTTCTTGTGCTTCTTCAAAAGGTGTTTCTTCAATCTGAATTTCTGATGGAAGTTTTTTTACGGGAATTTTTTCGCGGATCAGTTTTTCAATTTTATCAATGTGATACAATTCTGCTTTGGTAGCAAAAGTGATGGCCGTTCCTTCCTGAAATGCACGGCCTGTTCGTCCGATGCGATGCACATAATCTTCATATAAAACCGGCACATCAAAGTTGATGACGTGCGAAACTTTCTCCACATCAATTCCGCGTGAAGCGACATCGGTGGAAACCAGAATGCGCAACTCACCTTGCTTAAATTCATTCATTGCATTGATGCGGCTGTTCTGTCCTTTGTTGGAATGAATCACCCGCACTGGGCCAAGATTTTTTCGTTCGAGGTATTTGAAAACGTTATCGGCATTCTCTTTTGACCGGGCAAAGATCATTACACGGTTAAAAGTTTCGCGATCATTCAATAAGTATTCAAGAAAATTGATTTTCGTCCTCAGGTTTGGAATGTGATAAACCTCTTGCGCAATTTCTTTGGCAGCAGTTGCCTGTGGTGTTACTTCTACTTTGATCGGAAATTCCAAAAACTCCTGCGAAAGCCGTTCTACTCTTTCCGAAAAAGTAGCCGAGAACAATAGGTTTTGTCTCTTGGATGGGATCACTTCAAATATTTTTCGAAGCTGGGGCATGAAGCCCATGTCCATCATGCGGTCTGCCTCATCAAGAATCAAGGTCTTGATTTGTTTTGTTGGTAGTGCGTTCTTCAAATAAATCTCCATGAACCTTCCAGGAGTTGCCACTACAAGATCCACGCCCGCTTCGATTTCTTCCATCTGAGCCTTCGGCCCGATGCCTCCGTAAATGCCAACTATTCGCAAGTCCGTATGTTTTGAAAGTTGTTTTGCAACGTTCACCACTTGTAACACCAATTCTTTGGTTGGCACCAATATTAAACCGCGCGGTTCTTTGCCTTGCGCATATTTCACTTTCATCAAAAGTGGAAGCATGTAAGCAGCAGTTTTTCCTGTGCCAGTCTGCGCCACGCCTATCACTTGCTGCCCACCCAAAATGAGGGGGATGCATTTTTGTTGAATCTCCGTTGGAGAAGTAAAGCCTGCTTCTTCGATTGCCTGAAAAAGTTGTTTGTTCAATTTGAATTCTGACCACTGCATGATTTTTCTCTCGTATCTTTACCAATCGATGAAAACGACACTTATTACCAATGCAAAAGTAATAAACGAAGGCAAGGTCTTTGAGGCCGATGTGCTCATTCGCGGAAACTTTATTGAAAAAATTGCAAGTAGCATTTCGGCCAATCATGCCGATGTAGTTGACGCGGGTGGAAATTACCTGATGCCTGGCGCTATTGATGACCAGGTGCATTTTCGTGAACCAGGGCTTACACACAAAGGAAATATCTTCACCGAGTCGCGAGCCGCTGTGGCGGGAGGCGTTACCAGTTTTATGGAGATGCCGAACACCGCTCCGCCTGCCTTTACTCAAGCACTACTTGAAGAGAAGTATCAAATCGCTTCCCGGAATTCATTTGCCAACTATTCTTTCTTCATCGGTGCCGGCAACGACAATCTCGAAGAAGTTTTAAAGACAAACCTTTCAAAAGTCTGCGGTTTAAAAATTTTCATGGGCTCTTCAACAGGTAATCTATTAGTAGATGATCCTGAAAAGTTGGAGGCTTTCTTTTCGAGATTTCCGGGTTTGATAGCGACTCACTGCGAAGATGAACCAACCATCCGGAAAAATTCAGAAGAATTCAAAGCAAAATATGGTGATGATGTACCCATTCATCTTCACCCAATTTTAAGAAGTGCCGAATCCTGCTTCAGGTCTTCGTCACTCGCTATCGGATTAGCGAAAAAGTTTGGAACCCATTTGCACATCCTTCATATCTCCACGGCCATCGAAACGAAGTTGTTTGACAATTCGACTCCGCTGGAGAAAAAGAAAATTACTTCCGAAGCATGCATTCATCACATGTGGTTTAACGACCGCGACTACGACCGGCTCGGCACAAAAATAAAATGGAACCCGGCAATCAAAACACCAGCTGATCAGCAGGCAGTTTTTAACGCGATGCTGGACGATCATATCGATGTGATTGCTACGGACCATGCACCGCACACCATCGAAGAAAAAAATAATCCATACTTCAAAGCGCCATCAGGCGGGCCGTTGGTGCAACATAGTGTTGTAGCGATGCTGGAATTTTATCATCGCAAAAAGATTTCATTGGAAAGAATCGTGGAGAAGATGTGCCACAATCCCGCGATCTTATTTCGAATAGAGAAAAGAGGGTTTATTCGCGAAGGATATTTTGCAGATTTAGTACAAGTGAATTTGAACCAACCATGGACGGTGAGTAAAGAAAACATTCTGGCAAAATGCGGCTGGTCGCCATTTGAAGGCGAGCGTTTTCAATCTTCTGTTGAGAAGACTTGGATTTCGGGACGATTGGCGTATGATCAGGGAAAAATTATTGAAGGAGAAAGTGGGATGAGGTTAAATTTTGACAGAAAGTAAGAGTCAAATGAAATTTATTTTCTCCTTTCTTCTATCCGTCATAATCTTCACACTACAAGCCCAGCAAGAAAAAATTGCTAGAACCATTAACGAGATCGTTTCAAAAAATCAACTAAGCGGAACATTATTGGTTGCACAAAATGGAAAAATCGTTTTTGGAAAAGCTTTTGGTTTAGCCAATCGTTCATTCGATGTTCCAAACAAAATAGATACGAAGTTCTTAATAGGATCTTTAACCAAACAATTCACTGCCGTTCTCATCATGCAGCAAGTTGAAGCCGGGAAAATAAAACTTGATGACAAAATCTCTTCCTATTTAGCCGACTTCCGAAAAGACATTGGCAACAAAATTTCGATTCAGAATTTATTAACTCACACTCATGGAATACCCAACGCCAAAGAAGCAGAAAGGTACAAGCCGATGACGAAGGAAGAGTATCTCAAAACATTTTGTGAAAAAGATTTAGAATTTGAACCCGGCACAAAATTTAATTACTCAAATATTGTCGGCTACTTTTTACTTGGTCTAATATTGGAAAAGGTGACTGGCAAGCCATACGATCAACTTCTTAATGAAAGAATTCTTCAACCAACTGCCATGATCAATTCTGGTTACTTGAATCAGAAGACTTTGGTGAAGGATTTTGCAGTAGGGTATATTAGAAAATCCGATTCTTTTGAAAACGCACCTTATTGGGACATGTCTCAATCTTTTTCAGCAGCCGCAATGTATTCGACCGTACAGGATTTGTTTCTTTGGGACCAGGCTTTAAGGACAAACAAATTGTTAAGTGCAAAAAGTCGCGCGGAGATCTTCACTCCGTTCAACTCAACTCATTATGGATTTGGCTGGTATATCATGGACCCGGAAATAAACGGGAAGAAAAAAATACTGGCTGGTCATACCGGTGGTGCGAATGGTTATAAAAGTCAAATTATCAGAGGTATTGATGACGACATTGTTGTTATTTATCTTTCCAATGATGATACTTTTGTTGATGTGAGGGAAGCAATTGTAGAAAGTCTTTTTTTAACTGATTGATTCGAATAAAAATGACAATTGATTTACGAAGCGACACAGTAACAAAACCTACCAAAGGCATGCTCGATGCGATGATGAGTGCAGAAGTAGGCGATGATGTTTTTGGTGAAGATCCCACGGTAAACAAACTCGAAGAGAAGTGTGCAAAACTTTTGGGCATGGATGGCGCAGTATTCTGCCCTTCCGGCACAATGACAAATCAAATTGGCATTCGCGTGCTCACGCAGCCTTTTGATGAAGTGGTTTGCTACAAAGGCTCACACATTTATAAATATGAAGGCGGTGGTCTTGCAGGCAATAGTCATGTGAGCATACGATTGCTGGAAGGTGATCGTGGAAGGCTTTCAGTAGAGGAAATTTCTGCCAACATCAACAATGCAAAAGATGCACATCTGCCGCTCACTTCTGTTGTGGCATTGGAAAATACTGTGGTGAGAGAAGCCGGGAGTTATTATCGCTTAAACGAAATCGAAAAAATTCATTCATTCATCCGCAGTAAGAATCTAAAGTTTCATTTGGATGGTGCGCGATTTTTCAATGCACTTGCCGAAACTGGCGACAAGGCTTCTGACTACGGAAAATATTTTGACACCATTTCCATCTGCCTTTCAAAAGGACTCGGTGCTCCTGTCGGATCAGTGTTGGTTTATAAAAATGAATTTGAATCGAAAGCAAGGCGCATGCGCAAAGCATTTGGTGGTGGCATGAGGCAGAGTGGTTTTCTGGCAGCCGCGGGAATTTATGCGCTCGACAATCACATTGCCCGCTTAAAAGAAGACCGTCAACGTGCGCGGCAATTGGGAGATGCCTTGAAAAATTTATCGTGGGTAAAAGCAGTGATGCCCATTGATTCCAACATTTTGATTTTTGCTGTGGCCGATCATCTCACACCTGAAACTGTGGTCGCCAAACTCCAGGAAAAAAATATCCGATGCCTTCCCTTTAGTAGTCGTGATATTCGCATGGTCACTCATCTCGACTTTAATGATGCGATGCTTGACAAAGCCATTGAAGAACTCAGAAAAATTTCTTTCTAAATGGATGAACTCGGAAAAATAATTCCTGCCGGAGAAGGAATGATCGATGCCGAACAAGGCGGAGAAAATAAAACGCCCAATGAGTTCTGTTTGAACTGTGGCACCAAGTTGCTCGATAAATTTTGTCATCACTGCGGACAAAAAGATATTCCGCGAAGACAAACACTCGGAGAACTTTGGTCAAACTTCATCTCTTCCTTCTGGAGCTACGAAGGGAAATTTTTTCAAACTACACGATACCTTTTAACAAAACCCGGTTGGCTCGCTCTCGAGTACAATGCGGGCAGAAGAGAAAGCTATTATCATCCCGCAAGGATGTACGCCTTCATCAGTTTTGTTTTCTTCCTATTGTTCTTCTCATTTTCAGGATCAAATGAAAATGAAAATGAAGACGGAGACAAAGCCAAAGTTGCCGATTCCGTGACCGTTGACAAGATCATTGATAAGACGACAGACGCACTGAAGAAAGCGAAAGTCGATTCAATTGTGTTAGCCGAAACGAATAACGACAGCACGTTAAAAAAAATCTTTTCGAAAGACTGGGCTGATTCGCTCAAGAAGGCTTCAAAGAAGAAAAAGAAAGGGAAAAACAATATCGGTTGGAATATGAAGAATTCCGACTACAAAACTGTAAAAGCGTACGACTCCGCTCAGGCGTTGTTGCCGGAGAATAAGCGAGACGGTTGGTTTGAACACAGCATGCAGGTGAAAGCAATTAAACTCAACGCCAGATATAAAGACAATCTTGAAAAATTTGGGGAAGACTTTATGACAGCTTTTAAAGATAATTTTTCGAAAGTCTTGTTCTTTTTGTTGCCGTTCTTCGCACTCACATTAAAGTTGCTGTATATCAGGCGAGGTTATTATTATAGCGAGCATCTCGTATTCTCAATTTACTATTACAATTTCTTTTACCTGGCTGGAAGTTTGCAAATGCTTGTCAATAAAATTTCCTGGCTGGAATGGCTCGGCACCATAATCGGTTTCTGGATATTCTTCTACTTACTTTTCGCGATGAAGAAAATGTACAATCAAAGCTGGCGCAAAACCATTTTAAAATTTCTGATCTTTGATTTCTTATTCATGATATTATTGGGTATTGGCTTTAGTATTAGTGCCATTGCCATCATAATGTTTATTTAAATGCTTTTGAACACCTCATCTCCATTGGCCGAACGCATGCGGCCTTCTAAACTCGATGACCTCATTGGGCAGGAGCATTTGGTGGGACAGAACGGAATCATTCGCAAAGCAATTCAAACAGGGAATGTTCCTTCCATGATTTTGTGGGGACCGCCCGGAGTTGGGAAAACAACGATTGCTAATATCATTGCTCATGAAGTGAAGCGACCGTTTCACATCCTGAGTGCTGTAAGTGCTGGTGTGAAAGACGTGCGTGAAGTGATTGAGAAAGCAAAATATTCTTCGCGTGCCATTTTGTTCATCGATGAAATCCATCGCTTCAATAAATCACAACAAGATGCATTGCTCGGTGCCGTTGAAAAAGGAACGATCACACTAATTGGTGCGACCACTGAAAATCCTTCCTTCGAAGTCAACTCCGCATTGCTTTCGCGATGCCAGGTGTACACACTAAAGTCTTTGGATGAAAATGATTTGTTGAAGTTGGTGAACCAGGCATTGGAGAAAGATGAAGAGTTGAAAAAAAGAAAAATCACAATCAAAGAGCATCAGGCTTTGTTGAATATATCAGGAGGCGATGCACGCAAGCTCCTGAATTTACTTCAACTGCTCGCAGAAGCATTGACGGGAGATATTGAAGTGACGGATGATCTGGTGATGCAAGTAGCGCAGAAGCACATTGCCATCTATGACAAGAGTGGTGAACAGCATTATGATATCATCTCCGCGTTTATCAAATCCATTCGTGGTAGCGATCCTAATGCCGCGGTGTACTATCTCGCTAGAATGATTGAAGGTGGCGAAGATGTGCGTTTTATCGCACGCAGGATGGTAATTCTTGCCAGTGAAGACATTGGAAATGCAAATCCAACAGCTCTTGTGATTGCCACAACTACTTTTCAAGCCGTTGATGTAATTGGTTACCCCGAAGCACAATTGATCCTTTCGCAATGCGCGATCTATTTGGCAAGTTCGCCAAAGAGTAATTCCGCCACTGTTGCCATCGGAGCCGCCATGCAAACAATAAACGAAACGGGCGACTTGCCGGTGCCGTTATCTATTCGCAATGCGCCAACCAAGTTGATGAAGGACATGGAGTACGGAAAAGGTTATCAATACGCACACAGTTTTGAAAACAACTTTGCGAACATGGAATTCCTTCCAGATAAAATCAAAGGCACAAAATTTTACGAGCCGGGAAAAAATGCACGCGAAGAAGAGTTGAGAAATTATTTGAAGAGATTGTGGAAAGAAAAGTATGGGTATTAAAATTATGAATTGTAGATTGAAAAATTGTAAGATTAAATTCTCGGTCAATCTTTCAATCTATAAATCTTCCAATTTTTAAATGAAGTATGCAGCGACTGATTTTTGAATCTTCTCCCTTATACATTTTTGTTTGCCTCGCGCTGGGTGTTGGCTATGCATACTTGCTTTATTCAACCAAGAACTCGTGGAGTAAGCGAACTAATCAACTTCTTTTTGCTGCGCGAGCCATCGTAGTGTCTGTGCTTGCTTTTCTGTTGATGGAGCCACAGCTTAAGCTCATCACCAATACATTTGAAAAACCAGGCGCAGTTTTGCTGATTGATAATTCTTCATCACTCAAAGGCTTGGTGGATTCCACGGCATTCAAAAGGCAATTGACTGAAACTTCAAATGTTTTGTCGGCAGCCGGCTATGAAGTGAAATGGAAATATCTTTCAGGAAATGACATTGACAAGGTACAATTCAACAATCTGACTTCCGATTTGAATTCAGCCTTGCGAAATGTGGTGTCTGAATACGAAGGCAAAAATCTTTCGAATATTATTTTGTTGAGCGATGGCATTTATAACTCCGGCAGCTCACCACTTTATTCTCCGTGGCGCGTGCCGATAACCACCGTAGCTCTCGGTGATAGCGTTGAACATCCAGATCTGATTTTGAAAAATGTGGCTTACAATAAGATCGCTTATCAAGGCAATCGCTTTCCGGTAAAAGCAGAAGTAGCTGTTCAAAACCTCCGCGACAAAGAAATTAAAGTGTCTGTATTCAAAAATGGAAGAGCTGTTCAGCAATTGCAGAAAAATTCTGTTAACAAATCTGTTCTCGATTTTGATTTCCTGATCGATGCAGCTGAAAATGGAACACAACGCTTGGATGTAATTGTTGAAAGCATTACCGGTGAAGCTAATTTAAGAAACAACCGGGCAAGTATTTTTGTTGAAGTGGTGGAGGGCAAGAAAAAAATTCTTCTCATCGCGCCTGCCCCGCATCCTGATATCAAAGCGTTACGTTTCGCGATTGAAAAAAATCCGAACTACGAATTGATCGTCAACATACCCGATGTTACAAAATCTGATCCTTCGCTTGCTAAAAGCAATTATGAGTTAATCATCTTTCATAATCCATTTGACGTGAATCAGAAAACTACTTCGTTTTACCAGCAATTCAGCAAAAGCAAATCTTCGCTGCTGCTGGTGATCGGTTCCAAAACGAATCTGCGTCAACTTGCTGCCAACGGCATCCCACTTTCCTTTGAATCTTCCGGACAGAAAGACGAAGTCACTCCGGTGATCAATTCCAATTTCAGCGACTTTAATTTCATGGACGGTGCCGAAAGAATTCTGTCCAGTTATCCTCCGGTGCAGGTTCCATTTGGAAAGTTTTCTTATCCCCCCAATTCAAAAGTTATACTTCAGCAACGAATCGGAAGTGTGGCTACGGACCGACCGATGATGTTAAGTTGGGAAGATAACGGAAGAAAGATTGCGACCTTCATTGGCGAAGGTTTATGGAAGTGGCGGCTGGATGAATATTCCTCCACAGAGAAATCAGAAATATTTGATGACACTTTCTCACGACTTGTACAGTACTTGAGCACGCTCGAAGACAAGCGTAAGTTTCGCTTCTTCCCGATTCAAAATGAATTTACGGATGCAGCTCCCGTAATCTTCGAAGGACAGGTTTACAACGACTTGTTTGAAAAAGTGTACGGAAGCAAAATTGATCTCACGATCAAAGATGAGAAGGGGAAACAAAGTCAGTACAATTATACATTGAGTCCTGGTGGAGAACGCTACAGAGTAGGTGGACTTGCAGAAGGCGCTTATCGTTATACAGCAACAACTGATTTGAACGGTAAGAAAGAAAGAGTTTCCGGCAGCTTCCTGATCTCTGCGCAAAACATCGAATTGCAAAACCTGGTTGCCAATGTTGACCTGCTGAAAAAGCTTTCCACTTCAACAGGTGCCAGATTCTATTCATCCAATCAGCTCGCGCAATTGCAAAAGGATTTTCAAAAAGTAGAAGCAAAAAGCGTCATTCACTCAGAAGAATCATTCAATCCACTTATTCACCTGAAGTGGGTGTTCTTGTTCCTTTTACTTTTAATAACAGGAGAGTGGTTCACAAGAAAATATCTGGGAAGTTATTAAGAAGTGTCAAGTTAGAGATTACAAGTTGCAAGTAATCTTTGTTGAGACAACTTGAAACTTGTAACCTGCAACATTTCTAGAACCTCATCACCACCATCAGCAAGAAATTTCTTCCGGCTTGAGGATAATAATAATTTTGGCGCGTCTCCGATCCTGCATAGAGATAACCCCACGTGTAACCATTGCTGGAATATTTCTGATCGAACAGGTTATTCAACAAAAGACTCACGGAGAACTCGCGCATAAACGGTGGCTTAAATGCATATGACAAGCGAAGGTCATTGATGAAGTAAGCTTCGATGATGCGGGAATCATTTGACGTGTTATCAAGATATTGCTTGCCAACATATTTTGTGAGCAAGCCGATCTCTGATCCTTTGAAAGGATGAAATAAAAAATTTGAGCCGCTAATTATGCTTGGAGAAAATGCGATGTCAGTATCCGAATAATTTTTATCGACTTCTGCCGGAGTAGCACTGGTGTAATCGTACAATATATCTGTATAAGCTTTGATTTTATTCTGGCTCAAAGTCAGGTTCGCATTCCATGTAAAAAATTTGTTGAATCGAATGCCTCCGTCAATTTCGATACCTGCGCGATAGCTGTCTGCAACGTTCGTGCGAAGAGCAGCACCCACATCATTCAACTTTCCGGTGGGCACTAATTGATTATTGTAATCCATATAATAGAAATTCACGTTTAATGCTGAGTTGAATTTCTTTAAACGCCAGCCTGCCTCAAGATCATAAAGTGTCTCGTTCTTAGGCCAAGTGCCGCCTGATGACGCGTCCACAAAATCGCTACGCACAGGCTCACGATTGCCAACGCTATAAGACGCATAAATATTCTGACTATTGTTCAATGAATACGTCAAACCGACTTTCGGATTGAAGAAATCGTAGCTAGTGTTGAAAGTGAAATTCTGTAATTCATTTTCAATTCCATGTGCTTCGTATCCAACATGTCGATATTGCAAGTCAAGGAATCCATTCAAGCGATCTGCGAGTTGATAATTCCCTTTCCAGAAAATATTGAAGTCGCGTTTGTCGCCATTGTTAAAGTAGTAGCGATAGAACGGGGGAATGGTGGTAGCGATCTGTGACCAAACTATTTCCCCATAATGATCTCCATCATACCGATTAGCAGCTCCGCCAAGAACCATATTGAGTTTATCTTTCTCGTAATTCAATGACCAGGTGATCCCATAAAAACGATTGTCAAGCCACCGCCTGCGCACAAGGTCAGAGTTAGTTACCGACTGACCGTTTATGACAGGTTCGGTTATTCCATAGTCAGCAAAGGCCGCGTTGTTTTTGTATTCTTCATAATAACCTCGCCCGTAGGTGTAATGCAACGATGCATTTGCCGTCAGGTACGACTTCGCGCGATGAGAAAAATGCAATTGGTAATGATCTTGTGAATAATTGTCAACCTGATTTGGATAGGTATAAGAATTGAAAGTACGGCCGCTGTTTAACAAATTGTTTCGTTGTTCTTGATTCCAACCTTCGGCATCAGCTGTTTCGTTCATGGCAGCCACATCGTTATTTAATCGTGATTGCGGAACGCCCCACCAACTTTGATACGTGATTTCTTTTCCGCCAAACACAATGGCTTTCACAATAGTCTTCTTTCCGTAATATCCGCCTGCGAGGTAATATGATTTCAAATCAGAAGTTGCTCGATCAATGTATCCATCAGAACCGATCAGTGACAATCGTCCATCGAAGGCAAAATTATTTTTCAAACCCGTTCCGAAACCAACAGTATGACGATGTGTTCCAAACGATCCAAATGAATTAATAATATCTGCATAAGGCTGATCAGTGCGTTGATTGGTTTGCAAACTGATCGAAGCTCCAAACGCTCCTGCACCGTTAGTAGAAGTGCCAACACCTCGCTGAATTTGAATGTTATTGGTTGATGTAGCAATGTCAGGCACATCCACCCAAAACACGCCTTGCTCTTCGGCATCGTTGAGCGGAATGCCGTTGATCGTAACGTTGATACGAGTGCCATCGCTTCCACGGATGCGCACGCCCGTGTAGCCTACGCCTGCACCTGCATCGGAAGTAGTAACCAGCGAAGGTGTCCAATTCAAGACGAAAGGTAAATCCTGTCCGAAGTTTTGCTTTTGAATTACTTCCTTGCTGATGTTGGAAAACGTAGTTGGAGCCTTTTCTTGCGCGCGGGTAGAATAAACTACGACCTCATCCGTGATCTGCGCACTTTCCTTCAATTGAATGTCAAGCGAAAAATTTCCTTTGATGTTAATCGAAAAATTTCCTTCGGTGTAACCGACAAACCGAACAGTGAACGTGTGAGCGCCTGCTTTCACATTTTTCAGTTCATACTTTCCTTGCGCATCAGTCACTGCCGATTCACCCGATTCCAACTGAAGCGTGGCTCCAATCAAGAATTCATTCGTGCGTTCATCTTTCACCGTGCCGGTGATCGTGAACTGTGCGCTGGCATGCAACAGAAGTGCGCTGCACAACGCGGTCAAAAATAATTTTAACATTTTACTTTTTGGTTTAAACAGCAGAGCACACAGGGGAATGTGATGCAAATGTTTAACCTTGCCTCCCTTCGGCCGCATTACCGGCATCAGGTTCTATGGGTATAATCTCAGCCCGTTTTGTTAAGGCACCCCTGCCTGGAATTTTTCCAAGACGGCACAAATGTAATAGCGAATTTTGAATTTCAAATGTCGACTGAAAAAATTTAGTCTATTTAAAATTTAGCATTCATCATTCAACATTCTAATTTTAGACCCATGTTTCAAACCAAAGTAAACGGCAAGACCTTCGAGGTTGTCAAAGATGAAGAGCAACTTTCTATCAATGGAAAAGATTTTCCATTCGACATTTCTAAGATCAGCGAAGGATATTTTCATGTTCTCCACGAAAACAAAAGTTATAGCGCGGAGTTGGTGAAAGCAGATTACGCAGCAAAAACATTTGTATTCAAAATCAATGGCAAGCTTATTCCTGTGGAAGTGAAAGATAAGTTTGATTTGTTGCTGGAAAAAATGGGAATGTCAGGAACTGCTTCCGCAAAGGTGAACAATGTGAAAGCCCCAATGCCGGGATTAGTGATCGATCTGAAAGTAAAAGCTGGCGATACTGTAAAAGCTGGCGATCCACTACTCATTCTCGAAGCCATGAAAATGGAAAACATACTCAAAGCATCAGGCGATGCTGTTGTGAAAAATGTAAAAACAAAAAAAGGCGACAGCGTAGAAAAAGGTCAGATATTGATTGAGTTTTAAATTCTAACTCAACCTCACGGGCAATTCTCTCACTCTCTTTCCAGTCGCGGCAAAGATTGCATTGGCTAATGCCGGAGCAACAGGCGGCACGGGCGGCTCTCCTACTCCTGTTGGACTTTCATCACTCTCTACCAAATGCACAAATATTTCAGCAGGCGCATCGGTCATGCGTGTCGGAGTGTATTGATGAAAATTCTTTTGCTCGCTTTGGCCATCCTTGAAAGTGATTTGAGTTTTCAATGCTCCGCTCAATGCGAACACAGCTCCGCCTTCAAATTGATTGATCACTGAATTTCTATTCACAGGAATTCCGCAGTCAACTGCATAGTGAACTTCAGGTATTGAAATCTTTCCTGCATCGTCAATAGCTACATGCACCACACACGCTACATACGTCAAGAAACTGCGGTGCGCACAGATTCCCATGCCGTGGCCTTTCGGCAACTGCTTGCCCCAACCTGATTTGTCGCGAACCAACTCAATCACATTGCGAAGTCGTTTTGTATTCCAGGGAAATTTCTCCAACGGCTCTCCATAGTTTTCATATTTGTCCTTCACAAGTTTGTCCATTGGAATCATTCTATCTTCACCCAACAAATCGAGAAGATTTTGAACGGGATCCATTTTTCGGTGCTCTGCAATTTCATCGAGCATACTTCCGACAGCAAAAGCATGTTGAATGTTGCACACCGAGCGAAGCCAACCGATTCTCGTTTTTGAATGTGCTTCGTGAGATTCGCATTGAATATTAGGAACGTTGTAAGGAAAATCAACCATACCCAATTGAAGTTCGCCTGCGCTCGGCTCCACTTCTTTTGGATTCGTTGTTCCACCAATCGGAGGAAATGCACTGCGATGATTCCATGCGGTAACTTTATTCTGTTTATCAAACGCCACGCGAATGTGCTGCACACTGCATGCATGGAAGAAATCATTTGAGAGATCGTCTTCGCGTGTCCATACTACTTTGATTGGCGTTCCTGTTTCTTTTGCGAGCCACGCAGCCTCCACCGCAAAATCCGGTTTTGATTTTCTTCCGAATGCTCCCCCCAACAAAGTCACATTCACCGTTACATCTTCGGCTTTCATTTTCAAAAATCCTGCGACACTATCTCTTGCCCACTGAGGTGATTGAACAGGAGCCCACACTTCCATCTTTCCATTTTCGAATGAAGCAGTTGCATTCGGCACTTCCATCGGAGCATGCGCCAGATGTGGAATCACATATGTTGACTCAATTACTTTTGAAGATGTTGCGAAAGCCGAATTGATGTTTCCATTTTCCCTTCGCACGTTGCCTTTCTTCTTCATCTTTGCCTTCATCTCGTTGATGTAAGCCTCCGTGTTGTAGTCAGCATTCGCGCCAAGATCCCATTCAATTTCCAATTCATTTCGTCCGGAGATCGCGGCCCACGTGTTGTCAGCAATCACAGCGATTCCACCCATCGGCACGTGAAAGTCGGCCGGAAATCCGGATGATGGTATTTCAATTATTTTTTGAACACCTGCAACTGCTTTCGCTTTATCGGCATTGAAACTTTTTACTTTTCCTCCCGCCACCGGACTGCGTGCAATCACGGCATACTTCATGCCTTCCACTTTTGCATCAAGGCCGTAAGTCGCGGTGCCATTCACAATGAAAGGAACATCATAAGTGCCGGTGGTCTTGCCAATGTATTTCCAATTCGCTTTGTCTTTGAGTTTTATTTCCTCGTCTTTGGGCTGAGGAAGTTTGGACGCATCTTCGGTGAGTTCACCAAAAGAATATTTTTTACCAGAGGTATGAACCACCTCACTGTTTTCGGCTTTGCACTGGCTCACCGGCACCTTCCATTTGTTGGCGGCAGCCTGTTCCAACATCATGCGCGCAGATGCCCCGGCTTTGCGCATTGGTTCAAAAAACATGCGCACCGAAAATGATCCATCCGTATTCTGATTTCCGTATTTCTTCTCATCACCCACCGCCTGCACAAGCTTTACTTTTGTCCAGTCGGCTTCGAGTTCGTCTGCAATCACCAGTGGCAAATTCGTGCGAATGCCTGTGCCCATCTCCTGGCGATGTGTAACAATCACAATGCTTCCATCGCTGTTAATCGTGAGATAAACATTGGGCGAAAAGGAAATGCCCGAATCCTTTGGCGAGCAACGCATCTGCATGCCAAGGATCAAACCAGTTGCCGTGATGCCGGTGGCTTTGATGAACGAGCGCCTGTCCATTTTCAAGATGACGGGCTCCGTAGTTTCGATGTTGTTTTTCATTCGGTTTTGGGAAGGTTCTATAAAGTTAACAGATCATCTGAGAAAAAATATTACAATTTTGTCCGGTGGCGGCAGTTGCGTTCGTCATAGTGAAAAAAATTATGGAAAAGTTATGTCGCCCAATGTTAGAACTCAACAGCGCCATTGCCGTAGGTTACGCACACGGAGTGCAAGAAGGTTTGACCCAACTAAAGAAAATTCAAAACATGGAATCGAACCATCTCTATCATGCTGCGATGGGAAATTTTGAAAGTGTTTTGGGGAAAGCAAAAGAAGTAACACGACATTATGAAAGAGCGATTGTGTTGGCGTCTTCAACAAGGGAAAAGGATTCTTTGGGAAGAAGCTAAAACAATTTTATCTCAAAGCTTAAATCAGTTTGAGCATAGTTGCATCCTTATTTATTCACTTTCAAAGGATGTATCTTAGCACAGAGCCAATTGTTTAAAATGATTACGTCATGAGGTATATAAAGTGCCTTTTAATAACGATGATTCTGATGCCTCTCTTGGCTGAAAGTCAGCGCTTCGTTCGAAGACATAAGACTCCAACATCATGGCATGAAGGTTTTATTGTGACCAACAGAGGCGATACCATTTCTGGAAAAGTTAAGCTTGGCGCAAAGTTCGTGTTGGTCATAGCAAACGACATGCGAGAGTTCATAAAAATAAATCAGAAATTGAAAGAGGACGGAATATTCATTTCATCCTTGCAAGAGTATTTAGTGATCAAGAAGGAATTAGCAAAGATGGTGAGAGTAAAAGTTCGAACAAGAGATCATCCGCTTGGGTCAGATGATTTCATTGATTTCGTTATGAGAGGAAGTAGAAAAAAATTTCATCGAAAACTGCTGGAAGGGAAAGTTTCAGTTTATGATTTCACTGAGTATAGTGATGAGAAGCCAGGAGTGGTTAACTATGAGGGCATCTTAATAGTCAAAGGGGATAGCGTTAGCAAAGGTCCTGTTTTTCGAAAGAAGCGATGGCTGATCCGTGAGGTAAATAAACTATTTCACACAAATGCTAAAGTCAGTGATTTTAAATCAAAACTTGATGTGTTGTGCTGGCTGCGTGATAATGCAAACGAATCTATCTTGAAATAGTAACACTACTCCTTCAGATAACTTTTAATCCTCTCCTGAAAAAATTTCTTGTACGTGGTTCCTACGGGCAGAAGCTCATCGCCTACTTTCACTTCGTCTTTGTGCACTTCTTCAATTGCTTTCAGGTTTACGATGTAAGAGTTGTGTATGCGTACAAAAAAATCTGGCAGGGTTTGTTCCATGTTTTTCAGCGCTTGCAGGCTCATCACCTTCCTACGGTCTTTCGTCACGATGGTCACATACTCGAGGGCGCCTTGCACATAGAGAATGGAAGCAACTTCCACCTTCACCAGTTTCTTGCCGTCTTTCACAAAAAGAAATTCCGGTGTGTTTTCATTTTCCTGCATTGAAGGTTGATTCGCAAATTTCACGCGGTCGGAGATTTTATTCACGGCTTTCAAAAAGCGCTGAAAGTCGAAAGGCTTGAGCAGGTAATCAACCACATCAAGTTCATAGCCTTCGAGCGCATATTCCGCGAAAGCCGTAGTGAGAACCACCAATGGTTTGCGTGGTGTGGACTTCAGAAAATCCAATCCATTCATGTCGGGCATTTGTATGTCGAGGAATAATACATCACACTCGTTGTTGTGTATGCGTTCGCGTGCGTGTAGCGGGTTGGCAAATGAATCTATCAACGCAAGGCCAGGAGTTTTTTTTATAAAATCTTCCAGCAGCTTTCGCGCGAGGGGCTCGTCATCGATCACTACGCATCGGATCATGTGCGCTGCAAAATTAATTCAATGAAATACGTTTGCTCGTTCTCCTCAATATGCAAGGAATGTTTTTCAGGATAACTCAACTGCAGCCGCTTCTTCAGGTTGGCCAATCCAAAACCGGATGGATGATCGTTCTTCGGAATCAGAAGTTTTTTATTGCACGCATCAAAAAGGATCTGAGTGTTAGTCACCTGTAAATTGCATTCAATCCAGCAATCAGGCTCGGCATCTCTGATCCCATGTTTAAAGGCATTTTCAAGCAAAGTGATCAACAGCAGTGGCGCAACCTCCACGTTAGTGAAGTCACCGTCTTTTTTAAAATTCAAGCGAAAAGAATTATTGAGACGAATGGATTCCAGGTGAATGTAATCTTCCATGTAGGCCAGTTCGCGCGTGAGCTGCACTCTTTCACGGTTGGCATCGTAGATCATGTAGCGCATGATGTTGGAAAGTTTGATGATCACATCCGTGGCGTTCTTCGAGCCGCTGTACATCAGGTAATTGAGGTTGTGCAGCGTGTTGAATAAAAAGTGCGGATTGATCTGCGCTTTCAGATAGTTGAGTTCGGCCATCAGCTTTTGGTTCTCCAGTAGCTTGCGCTCTCCTTCCAATTCAAAGCGGTCGATGGTAAAGCGGATCATCCCGGTAAAAAATAAAAAGACAGATACGTCCCACACACAACTGATGATGCGCGGTAGTTTAATCGTTTTGTAATAATAAGAAGTGTCTGAGAGCGGTGCCAGTACGATATTTTCTGTAAAGATCCGGAACGAGACAAAAGAGGCTATCAACAGAACTACCAGCACCAGATATTTCTTGATATTCTTCTGCCGAAGCCAAACGGGGAAAATAAAAAAGTAGTGAATGTAACTGGCCGTGACGTGAAAGGCCAACGACACACAAGTGTAAATGATTGCTTTTCGCATGCCCACATAGCCTTCAATATCATAAATGCGGTACGTAACATACAGTACCCAAAACGAGAAATGTAAAAGGAGTGTGAGTTTCGTGGTGTTGAAGTTTCTTTTCATTCAAAAGCGAATTGCCAAAAATAGCGGACAACTTTCAGGAAGCCTTGTTTACGAAACGGTAATTCCATGGACAGGTTCTGATTTTCAACCGATTCAATCCATTGATTAATTCGTTGTGTCCATTGAAAATTCCTTTCGATCCATTGATTTTCAAAAACGGGAGTGAAGTGATCACGTTGATTGCTGTCAAAATAACTCTTATGAAAAAAATCCTATTTCTCCTTTTGTTACCAGCACTTGGCTTCGCACAAGTTGATTCGATACGAATGATTCCGGAAAAGTGGATCAACGAAACACTCAAAGAAGGAACGAATCAATACCTGGTGTTTTCGCAGAATAAAAAGAAAACAAAACAAACACGCGTGGGTTTATGGAGCCGCACAATCAAATTCAAAAAAACCAACAACAAAGAAGTAATAGAGATCACCCAGCGCTGGTTTGATAGCGACACTGTTAATTATCGCTCCATCTTCTCATTGCTCGACCGAAAGACATTTCTTCCCATCTACCATCGCACCTGGATGCAGAAGCAAGGCGTTGAAGCTTTTGATTTCTATCCTGACAAAATTGTGGGCAGCGATAGCGTTGCAAACAATTCGAAGAAAGGCTTCAGCATAAAACTCAACAAGCCCACACTCAACTGGGAGCTGGATATGGAAACATTTGGTTTGTTGCCGTTAGCCCTCAACAAAACATTCGCAATGAACTTTTATCACCCGGGCAGCAAATCAGAACCTGCTACGTATGAATACAAAGTGATTGGAGATACGAACATAAAAGGAACAGATGGTTCAATCGTTGCCTGCTGGAAATTAAAAATCGACTACTCAAAGTTTGCCCCTGATAGCTGGGCTATCTTTTACATCAGCAAGAAAAGCAAAGAGATGGTGAAGATGGAAGAGCAATTTGGGCCGGGCGTTCGGTACAAAGTAAAATTACCAGATACCATCCACATCTTTTAAAATACAAAGGCCTTCGGAAAAACCGAAGGTCTTCTCTTTTTATTGAAAGTAGTTCTTTACTTACTAAAATGCTTCAGCATCACCACTTCTTCCGGTTTCAAAAAGCGCCATTGGCCGCGGCCTAAGTCTTTTTTGTCGAGGCCGGCATAGACTACGCGGTCGAGTTTCTCTACCTGGTAGCCGAGCGCTTCAAAAATCCTGCGCACAATGCGATTCCAACCTATGTGAATTTCAATCCCCACGGTTTTCTTGTCGTCACTCACAGAAGCAAGATCATCCACGATCGCTTTGCCTTCTTCAAGGCGCACACCTTCTTTAATTTTTTCGAAATCATTTTTTGTAAGCGGTTTGTCGAGATCTACTTTGTAAATCTTCTTCGCATTGTAAGAAGGATGCGTAAGTTTATCGGCAAGGTCGCCATCGTTGGTGAGAAGTAAGAGACCTGTGGTGTTGCGGTCCAATCGGCCAACGGGGTAAATCCTTTCCTTGCAGGCGCCTGCCACCAACTGCATCACGGTGTTTCGGTCTTCCGGATCATCGGTGGTGGTAATGAAGCCTTTTGGTTTGTTCAGCAATACGTACACCAATTTCTCAGCCTTTAGTTTGCGGCCTTCGTAGCGCACGTCATCGGTAGGTTTTACCTTGTGACCCATCTCTGTAATCGTCTCACCATTTACAGAGATCAATCCCATCTTAATGATTTCGTCTGCTTCGCGCCTGCTACCCACACCGCTGTTGGCGATGAATTTATTCAGGCGAATCAAACCATCATCGCTCTTTTTGACTTCTGGTTTCTCTGCTTGAATGTCTTCGCGCTGCTTTTCTTTACGCCTTTCTACAAAGGATTTCTTTTCCTCACCTTCACCACGCTTCCTGAAATCATCGCGGGAGAATTTTGGTTTGTCATACGAACGATCAAACTTTTTATCACCAAAAGATTTCTTCTTGAAAGGGCGTTTGTCATCTGACTTCTCATCGAAACTCCGCTTTGGCCTTTCGTCTCCGGAAAAATCCTTTTTGAAACTTCCTCTTTTGCTGAATGGTTTTGAATAGGAACCTCCCTCGTCACTTCTCCTCTTAGGTCGCTCGTCTCCTGTAAAATCTTTTTTGAATCCTGGCTTTTTGCCAAACGGTTTTGAGTAAGAACCGCCTTCATCGCTTCTTCTCTTTGGCCGCTCATCTCCAGTGAAATCTTTTTTAAAGCTGGGCTTCTTACCAAATGGTTTTGAGAATGAACCGCCTTCATCTCTTCTGGAGCGTTTTGGTCTTTCTTCGCGAGAAAAATTTTCGCGTTTGTCAAATGATTTTGAAAAACGTTTCGGACGCTCATCCCCCTCATTTGAATCTTCGCGTCTTTTGAATGGCTTGTTTGAGTAAGATCTTCCTTCCGGCCTTTCTCTTTTTTGAAAAGGTTTTGAAGAACCTGATCTGCCAAAAGATTTGTCTTCATCCTTGCCAAAGCGCGGCTTAAATGAGCTGCCCCCGGATGAACGTCTGGGGCGCTCATCGTCTGACCTTGAAGGTTTTTCTGATTTCTTTTTATAAAAGGATTTTTCAGCGTCCTGTTGTTTGCCGAATGAGGTGCGCTTACGGTCGCGTCCTTTTGAATTTTCCCGTGCCATAAAAATGTTTTCTTGAATTTACGTTTTCTAATTGGCTAAAAAAATAAGCCCTGACTCGTGGGCCAGGGCGCTTATCTTCTTGCCGTATTATTTCTTATTGTTTGTCGGAGCTCTCCCCGATCGAGTTTACTTCGTTAGTGAAATCCTTAGGTGTTGGAAGTTCGCCCAAGTCATTGATACCAAAGTATTCCATGAACTTCGGGCTGGTGCCATACAACATAGGGCGGCCCACGCTATCCGATTTACCCTGAATTTCGATCAAACCTTTGTCCAATAGTTTTTGAATTGCATAATCGCAGTTAACACCGCGGATGTTTTCTACTTCGGGTTTTGAAATCGGCTGCTTATAGGCAATGATAGACAACGTTTCCATCGCAGAAGTTGACAATCTTTTTTTCGACTGCTGCTTCAGCATGATGCTGATGCTTGCCTGGTAAGCGGGCTTGGTCAAAAATTGATAGCCGCCTCCTGCTTTATAAAGTTGAAATGAATATTCTTCCGCCTGAAATTTTTCTTCCAACCGACCGAGTGCAGCGGTGATGTCCTCATCCGGAACTTCCGCGTTGAACATTTCAGAGAGACATGCTTTGATGTCAGCCACTTTTGTAGGAGTGGGTGAGCAAAACACCAGTGCTTCGATATGGTTTTGAAGAAAATCCATTTTAGTCTTGCTTCATCATTTTAGCTTCGATCGACTGGGTGGTGTGAGGCACAGCAATCAATCTTTCTTTCGAAATTAATTTTCCGGTAACGGAGCAGATTCCATAGGTACCATTCTTGATGCGCACCAATGCATTCTCAAGATTGGTAATATACTTCAATTGGCGTGCGGCCAATTGGCTCATATTTTCTTTCTCAGCTGTTTCAGCTCCGTCTTCCAATACTTTTGTATTTCCGCCTGAAGTTGAATCTGTGCCTTCGTCATTGGTACGAGTGAGCGTGTCTTTCAAAATTTTGAATTCATCTTTCGCTTTTTCCAACTTGCCTTTGATCAACACTTCGAATTCTTTCAACTCCTCATCGCTGTAGCGGGTTTTGTCTTCAGGCATAGCTGTTGACTTTGCAGGCTTATGTGCAATGGGGCGCTGGCTGATGATCGGGAAAATATTTAACTGGGCCGGTGCTGGCTTAGGCGCTTCAACTTTTTTGTTCTCCACTTTCTTTTCCTCTACTTTCTTTTCTACCACTTCCTTCTTCGTCTTTATTTCTTTTGCTTTTACTTCTTTCTTGGGTTCTGGTTTTTTCGCAGCCTTCTTTGCGGGCGCAACTTTTGCCTTCGGAGCTTTCGCTACTTTCTTAGGTTTGGCAGCAGGTTTTGCTTTTGCTACTTTTTTCTTGGCTGGCTTAGAAGCTTTTGCCGGTTTTTTCTTTGCTGATTTTGCCATAAAACTTTTCCTCGCTAGAGGGTTTAAAAAAAGATTCGCAAAAATACGGGGTCAGTACCTAAACAAAAAATTTCAAGAATTTTTAGGGATTTAATTTTAAGGAAGGCTGAACATGGTTTAAAAAGCCGGTTTTGGCTTTGCTAGCCGTCAAAATCCGGATCGTAGCTGGCTTCGCGGCTGGATTTCCCTCCGCCATCATCGTCTCCTTCACCACCACCGTCATATTCATTCTCATTATCGAAGTCATCTCCGCCTCCGCTGCCAAAGCCTTCGCCTCCTTCATCTCCGCCATCATCAAACTCTTGGGGCTTGCCCGACTCCACATCATAACCGCCATCGCTGTTTTTGGTAGCCGGCACTTTTACCAGGTAAACTGCGTCATCTGTTTCCAATGGGAATACAAAAATGGGTTCATTCTTAGCGTTTTTAATACGCGTAATACTTGCTTCATATCCATTAGGATACTGCTCACTCATCAGATCCTTCAGTTCCTCCGAAAGATTCTCTAAACTTTTAATTACTCTTTTTTTGGTGACGGCCATATTCTACTTCAGTGAAAAAATCGGCTCAAATATCAAAGGTTTGAAGGAGTCGGCAAGATTTTTTTAAAATTTTTTTGGCGTTCACGAGAATCTTTCTACTTTTCATTTACAAATCAAACAAAACCAAACCCACAACGCCTATCGATCTGAACCTCTACGTTACCCTAAACGCAAGTCTAATGATTGATAGCAGATGCAGCGACAGCCAATTGGTTGCGCTTTACAAAAATGGTTCCGAAGGGGCGTTCGAAGTACTTCTTCGCAGGCACAGATCCAGAGTCTATACAGCTATTTACCTGGTCGTGAAAGATCGGTACGTTGCTGAAGATCTTTTACAAGACACTTTTATCAAAGCTGTTAATGTAATTCAAAGTGGCCGTTATAATGAGGAAGGAAAATTTCTTCCCTGGCTCAGCCGCATTGCCCACAACCTGGCGATCGATCATTTCAGGAAATGCAAACGTTATCCTGAGATCATAATGGAGGACGGCACACCTATAATGGATAGGTTGCATTTTACGGACCCAACTTTTGAAACAAAACAAGCTTTACAGGATACGAAAAGCCAACTGAGGTCGTTGATCAAGCAACTACCTAAAGAACAAAGAGAAGTGCTCATCATGCGCCAATTCCTTGACCTGAGTTTTCAGGAAATTGCTGACAGGACGGGTGTGAGTATTAACACCGCATTAGGACGCATGAGATACGCGCTCATCAACCTGAGAAAGAAAATGACAAATCAACAAAATGCCTATGATAAAAACGTTTACCCAACACGATCTGATGAGGCGCCTTTACCTCGAAACTTCGGAGGAGGAGACGAGGGAAATTGATAAGGCCCTGCTTTGCGACAGCGAACTGCAAAGACAATACAAGGAATTGACCGAGATGAAGAAACAACTCGGGGAGGTGGTGCTCAAGCCGTCAGAAGCGGTCACCGAAAAAATTCTTGAATACGCTAAAAGATTTGAGAAGCAAAGAGGCTGACGCTTCTTTCAGGAAAAAAAATTACGATTGACTTACGGAAAACGCAGGCCAGATGGGTTGCGTTTTTTGTTTAAGAACTAGCATCGGTTATCAGCCCTTAGTTTTTCAGAAAGCTTACAACATCCTCCACCAACTCATCCGATTTCAAATTGTGACCGAGTCCGTTTGTAGTGATCAATCTCGATCGTTCCCAATTTTTGTTTGCCTGCACTGCATTTGAATAGGGAGCTTCCTTGTCGTCTTTATCATGAACGATCAATCCTTCTTGGTTTATGGTCGAAACAAATGCTTTAAGAGAAAAGAAGTCGGGACTATGCCCAAGTTTTTCTATGAAGCATTTTTGAATTGCTTCCATCGTACGGTCGGACAGGCCTAAAACAGTTTTGTAGTATTGAACAAACTGCGAGACTTCTCCGGGTGAAGCCATCAGCACCAGCTTATCCACAGGCAAATTTGGAAGCCGGTGAAGTGTATATGCAGATGAAAATGCTCCCAGCGAGTGACCCAGCAAAGCATGCATGGGGCCTTTCCCTAAAATAAATTGTTCAATAAGCCCGCTGTAATGAGGAATGTTAACATAGCTTCCTTCTGAAAGTCCGTGGCCAGGGGCATCCACTGAAAAAACTGTGTAGCGATTTTCTTTGAGCAGTCGTGTCACCATCCGCTTCCACCAATAGCTGTGGCTTTCCCAACCATGAAGCAGAAGTAATTGCTTCGGGCCATTGCCCCATTTATAAACCTGCACTTTCTTGTCAGCATAGGTAATTTCGGATTTGTCTGCAGTATTCAGAAACTCCAGATGATGCGGCTTTACCTCCCTTCTTTGAGGTCGGCAAAAAAGGTAAAAGCCAATTTGCCCGGCTTTTGATGGATTCAGGATCGCTAACAAATTCAGGTACGTACCATAAAAAAAAATGAGCAATTTCCGTTTCATAGTTTTCTTTTTAAAAGATACCAATCGGTATCTACGTGGTTAAATTTTTTTATGCTTCAATTTCTTTGATCATTTTTTCCAAATGATGGATAACCATGACAATGTCCTCGTTGGTTTTGGCAAGCTTACTCATCATAATCGCTCCTTCCAGGCTCGCGATCATCACAGTAGCAAAGTAATTCTTGTCAACACTTTTTTTAATCTGCTTGAATTCTACTCCTCTCTCTAAAATGTGAACGACCGATTGCTTCAATGTTCCTAAAATGGTGTGCGCTCTCCTTCTTAACAAAGGATTTCCATCATCTGCTTCAATTGCCGCATTCAGCAATGGGCAACCGCCTTTGATCGGAGGATTGGAAATGTACGACTCAAAAAAATGAATCATAGCCCGCAGCTTATCGGGTGCATTGTTCTCATTTTTGATCCTCGCACGCATGTGCTCATACATGACGTTGGTGAGGTAGCCGAGCGTCTGTTCCTCTAGTTTCTCTTTGCTCTTGAAATGGCGATATATAGCGCCTTTTGTATAGCCCGTGGCTTTTGTGATGTGCCCGATGGATGTGGCTTTATAGCCGTGCGAGTTGAAAAGCTTCCCGGCCTGTTTTAAAATGATTCCGATGGTTTCGTCCGCATTACGCATAGTACAAAGATACCGATCGGTATCTTAATTACAAGCCGAAACGTCTTTGCATTGACAAGGTTTCCTTTTTTCTTTGCAACGTGAAAGTCTTGATTCTTCATCAACATCTGAAAATTCCTGAAACCGGAGGAGCACTGCGTTCTTATTATCTCGCGAAAGCTCTCGTAGATGCCGGGATTGAAGTTGTTTTTATAACGGGTTGGAACGAAAAGAAATACGAGATCAGAAATGTCGATGGAATTCAAGTTCACTATTTGCCAGTTGCTTACGACAATGCCTTCGGTTTTGCTGCCCGCAGTACTTCTTTCCTTCGGTTTGCCTATAAAAGTTATTCCATTGCAAAATCAATAAAGGAAGTTTCAGTTTGTTATGCGATTTCCGTTCCGTTGACAATTGGATTGCCCGCGATTTGGTTGAAGCGAGACAAGAAAATTCCTTTCGTTTTTGAAGTTGGCGATCTGTGGCCGGACGCTCCGATTCAGTTAGGTTTTATTACCAATCCTTTGTTCAAATCATTTTTATATCAGCTTGAAAAATGGATTTACCGACAAGCTGACTCCGTTGTGGCTCTTTCAGAACCGATTCGAAGTTCTATTTTAAAAAAAATGCCGGGGAAGAAAGTTCATCTGATTCCGAACATGGCAGATTGTGAATTTTATTTTCCAACTGAAAGTAAGGACATTGGGCATTGGGCATTGGGTGGCGCTGTCAGCGAAAAATTTGTTGTGGCTTATATCGGGGCCACAGGGGTTGCGAATGGATTGGATTACTTTCTTGAATGTGCGCGCAATTCCGCGAAAGCGAATTTACCCGTTCACTTCATCCTTACCGGAGATGGCGCTCAACTCGAACATTTGAAAAAATCTGCGCAGCGACTCGCGCTTTCAAATATCACTTTCACCGGATTGGTAAGTCGTGCCCAGGTAAATGAAATCATGAAAGTGACAGATGCAATTTTTGTTTGTTATAAAAATGTACCGATTCTCGAAACCGGTTCACCCAATAAGTATTTTGATGGACTCGCTGCAGGTAAATTAATCATCAACAATTTCGGAGGTTGGATTAAAAATGAAATCGAAGAGAACAAATGCGGCATAAGCCTCGATCCAAAACATCCAACTGATTTTGTTAAAAAGATTGATCCATTCCTTCACGAACGTCAGTTGCTGATAGCATATCAAACTGCATCTCGCCAGCTTGCAGAAAAAAAATATAGCCGATCGAAACTTTCCGTTGCGTTTGCTTCCATCTTTGCGCCATATTCGCAGCCTCACTAAGAATTTTGTTATTTTGTATTATCAAACTCCATGAAGAAATATTTTCTCAAACTGTATCAATACAATCAATGGGCAACCACGCGTGTGTTGAAATGCATTGCCGCTCAAAAAGTTGACAACGAAAAAATTCTTTCGTTGATGGGGCACGTGTTGGCGGCACAGTTTCTTTGGCTGCACCGCATCAAAGGCTTACCCGCTCCTGATGTAAAATTATGGGGCAGCTATTCATTGCAGGATTTGAACTCCATGCACGAAAAAATCAGTCAGCAATGGTTAAATTTTGTGGAGAGCACTGAACAATTTGACCGCATGTTGAGTTATAGCAACTACACTGGTCAGCCGTTCACCAACAACGTGGAGACGATCATGATTCATTTGGTTAACCATTCAAGCTATCATCGCGCACAAGTGGCCATGTTATTGCGTCAACTTGGGTATGAACCTGTGAACACAGATTTTATCACGTATGATCGTGTGATAAGCGGACAGTTGAAAGATTAACTTTATCTTAAAACCAAAACCAACCATTATGAAAATTAGACTTCTGACTTTGGCCTTCAGCCTGCTTGCAGTAGCTGCCTTTGCTCAAACTGATCCGGTGTGCCACACTCCGGTAACCGAAAAGTTTGCGATGTTCGCTTCGAACAAAAGTTTTAACAAGTCACACAAAAATCCGTTGCCTTATGTGCACGTGAGCGAGGCGGGCGGAAAGATGATCACTTTCAAAACCGAAGGTGGTTCCGATGCCAACGCCTACGTGATTGAAGCAAAAAAGAAAAGCAACAACTGGATCTTCGTTTTTCAGGAGTGGTGGGGATTGAATGATCACATCAAACGCGAAGCTGAAAAAATTTATAATGACTTAGGTAACGTTAATGTGCTTGCGATAGATATGTATGATGGTAAAGTAGCGACCACTCGCGAAGACGCAGGTAAGTACATGCAGGAATTTAAACAAGATCGCGGTAACGCTATTGTGAAAGGTGCGCTGGCCTTCGCTGGTCCAAATGCAAAAATAGGAACCGTGGGTTGGTGCTTTGGCGGTGGCCAGTCGATGCAAGCTGCACTCACAGCCGCCAAGCAAGCGGCTGCCTGTGTAATGTATTATGGAATGCCGGAAGAAAGTGTTGATCGATTGAAAACCTTGAACTGCGATGTGCTTGACATCTGGCCAACTCAAGACAAGTGGATCAACAAAGATGTGACGGACAAGTTTGAAAAAAATATGGCTGCGGCTGGAAAGAAATTAACTGTGAAAGCCTACGATGCAGATCACGCTTTCGCCAATCCAAGCAATCCGGGATTCAAAAAAGATTTTACTGAGGATGCTTACAAACACACGCTTGAATTTTTTAAGGCAAGACTGAAATAATTTTCCCATAACATTCGTAGAAGAGCGCGGGCAACTGCGCTCTTTTTATTTTCTGTTTATCAAGTAATGCTTTCTTTCGTCATGCCAATTCGATAATTTTCATCAAACATTATTCGGATGAAAAATTCAGTTAAGTTTTTAATATTTCTGGTTTTGTTGACCAACCTCTTATCAGCTCAAGTGCGATTGCCAAAGCTGATTGGTAATGATATGGTGCTACAACGCGAAAAGCCCATCAATATCTGGGGTTGGGCTAGTTCAGGTGAGAAAGTATCTGTCACTTTCAACAAACAAACTAAAAGCACCAAAGCAGATAAAGCCGGAAAGTGGATGGTAACGCTTGCCGCGGAAAGTGCGGGTGGGCCTTATGTGATGACTATCAAGGGAAAAAATTCGATCACCCTCAATAACATTTTGGTGGGTGAAGTCTGGGTTTGTTCCGGGCAATCAAATATGGAGTGGCCATTGCGCGAAGCAAAAGATGCTGCCAACGAAATTCAAAATGCAAACTATCCACAGATTCGTCACTTCGCTGTTCAAAAATCAATTTCGTTGAAACTGGAAGACGATGTGAAAGGCGGGGATTGGAAAATCTGTTCGCCACAAACCGCTGGCGATTTTACGGCTGTTGGTTATTTCTTTGCGCGCGAAGTTTTTGAAAAAACAAAAATTCCGATCGGCTTGATTCACACAAGCTGGGGCGGAACACATTCAGAAACATGGACCAGCCGCGAGGCTTTTGAGAAAAGTGATGAATTCAAAAACATGATTTCAAAACTTCCCAACGTTGACATCGAACAAATTGCAAAGGAAAATAAGAATAAAATGCAACAGAAACTGGAGTCGATGGGCGTAAAGATTCCAACAGCAAACGAAGTCTCGTCCTGGAAAGAACTTTCCTTCAACGATGCATCGTGGCCGAACATGAAAATCCCGCAGCGATGGGAAAACACGATTGGCGAGGTGGATGGTGTGATCTGGTTTCGAAAAGAATTTCAAATTACAGCTGAAGATGCATCAAAGTCAGCAACACTTGAATTAAGTACTATCGATGACAATGATGAAACATTTGTGAATGGTGTAAAAGTTGGCGCGACCAACGGATGGAATGCAAAACGTGTTTACACAATTCCGCCTTCGGTTTTGAAAGAAGGAAAAAATGTTGTCTCTGTTCGCGTGGTTGATGGTGGCGGTGGGGGTGGAATTTATGGTGAGGAAAAAGATATTCATGTGATCACGCAATCGCAGAGAGTGATTTCGCTTGCAGGCGATTGGCATTACATGGTTGAGTCATTGCTCGATGGGTCGGTGAGTCCTAACAGTTATCCAACACTTCTCTTCAACGCTATGTTGAATCCGATTTTGAATTATGGAATCCGCGGAGCATTGTGGTATCAAGGTGAGTCAAACGCTGGTCGTTCGTATCAATATCGGCAGGCATTTCCGGTAATGATCCAGGATTGGAGAAATCATTTCAAGCAAGGTGACTTTCCATTTTATTTTGTTCAGCTCGCGAGTTTTAATGCCAATGGTGGCGACAGTCAAACCGGAAGTGGCTGGGCCGAACTTCGCGAAGCACAAACCATGACGCTTTCACTTCCCAACACTGGCATGTCAATCACAACTGACATTGGTGAAGCCAATGACATTCATCCGCGCAATAAGCAAGATGTAGGAAAACGATTGGCGGCAATTGCACTCAATAGAATTTATAAAGTCAATCAAGTGGATGGCGGGCCGACTTATCAATCGATGAAGGTCGAAGGAAATAAAGTTCGAATCTCATTCACCCAAACCGGAAGTGGCTTGATGGTGAAAGACAAATACGGATATTTAAAAGGATTCCAAGTTGCCGGCAGCGATCAGAAATTTCATTTCGCGAAAGCGTGGACAGAAGCAAATGAAGTTGTTGTTTCATGTGATGCCGTTTCACAACCAATAGCCGTTCGCTTTGCCTGGGCCGATAATCCAGAAGATGCAAACCTTTTCAACAAGGAAGGATTTCCTGCGGTACCTTTCCGCACCGACACATGGAAAGGAATTACCGAAGGCAATAAATTTTCTATCGACTAAAAATCTTTCTTGAACGGATTTGTAACTCAAAAAATAAAATTTGAGTCTAAGTCGGAAAAAGAGAATGCTCTATTCCGGTAAATTCAAGTTAGCTGATGCAAGTCTAATTGCTCTTGCATTGTTCTACCTGATCATGCTAGGTGGTGGAAACTACGAGCAACTGACCATCACTAATCTTGTTACGAGCGCACCACCTAAGTCGCTTTACATTTTGCAAGGCCCGTATGGTTTTAAGCCAATGATCTTTTGGGTAATCTTCCGGCCAATTACCATTTTACTTTTCATGGTCGCATTGATTGCTAACTGGAATCACTCGCGACCGCGCAGAAATTTTTTATTGATTGCATTTGATGTTGATGTATTAACCACGATTGCAACGTTTACTTATTTCGCTCCTGAAACAGCCGTAATTGCAAATGCAAAGTATGATTCAGATGTCGTAGATGAGATTCTATTTCAACGGGCACAACTTTGGAAGAACTTGAATTGGGTTCGACTTGCCGGATTCTATCTTGGAAGTTTGATGCTGCTGTTAGCGTTGCGAGCACCCGCCACAAAATCAAATTGACTACAGGTCTATTTCGGTTTCTTTTTGCTCGCTTTCGCCTTTTTGTTAAATGACAAAGCAAGGTTGATCCAATAATCAAATTCTTTCTTGCGAGCGATGGCGGATTCATGCACAAACACAAACCCCTTCATCGTGCGGCCTGAGTGAATCATCGGTCGTACTCCATCTTTCTCAAGTGCTTCCTCAACTATTTCAGGATCGATGCGGCACATAATCTCTTCACCGCCTACGCTCACGCACATCTTGCCATTCACCATAAACGTAATCCCACGAAACATTTTCTTCTCTGTCACTTTCTTAACGTCAGCCAGAGCTTCGCGCACACGTTCGGTAAGTTTTTCGTTGATTGCCATACAAAATCAAATAGTTATCTCAATGCGATTTTTCTCAGGATCGAGTACCACACTTTCATAGTAACCATCTCCCGTGGTTCGCGGTCCATCCAGAATTTGAAAGCCGTCTTCGCGAAATTGTTGCGTCATAAAATCCACTTTCTCTTTGCTGCCGACCGAGACTGCAAAATGAATCAGCCCAATGCTTTGCACCAGTGGATCATTTTGGTTGGAGGGAATTCCTGGTTTCTGCATCAACTCCAATCGGCAACCACTTTCAAAACTTAAAAAGTAAGACTGAAAATTTTTCTTTGGATTGTAATATTTCTCGCCTGCCTTTGCCCCAAAGTATTTTTCGTAGAAATGCTTTTGCCTTTCCAGATCATGAACCCACATGCCGATGTGTTCGATTTTCATTTGAAATCAAATCTCAACCACCACCTGATTCTTAATGAGGTCATCAAACGCCTCGCGCTTGCGAATGAGTTGAGCTTTACCTTTCCAGACTAAAACTTCTGCCGGACGCAAACGCGAATTGTAGTTGGACGACATTGAAAATCCATACGCCCCGGCATTTTCAATTGCCAGCAAATCTCCTTCGCGCACTTCGTTGAGCTGGCGATCGGCACCGAGTGTGTCGGTCTCACAAATATTTCCAACCACGGTATAGGTTTTCAAAGCTCCGTTCGGGTTTGAAAGATTCTTGATTTCGTGATACGCATCGTACATCATCGGGCGTATCAGATGGTTGAGTCCGCTGTTCACACCCACAAACGTGACGGCCGGGGTAAACTTCACTACGTTTGCATTTACCAGAAGATAACCACTTTCGCTCACAAGATATTTTCCCGGCTCCACCCAAAGGTCAAGTTGTCTCCCATATTGTTGACAAAAATCCTTGAACGCTTTGCCCAACTTTAAACCTAAATCATAAATATTCGTAACGATGTCACCTTCTTTGTAAGCGACTTTGAATCCGCCACCATAATCGATGAATTTCAAATCCGCGAAATCTTTTGCCACATCGAAAAGAACATTCGACATCTTGACGAACGATTCGGTGTCCTTGATTTCAGAACCGAGGTGAATGTGCAATCCATTCACAACAATTTTATATTGACTTACGAGCTGAAGAATTTGCGGCATTTGAAAAACGGAAATGCCAAACTTGGAGTGACTGTGACCCGTTGAAATTTTTATGTTGCCTCCGGCCATAATGCTCGGATTCAACCGCAAACAACATGGCACTGAACTTCCATACTTACGTCCAAACTTTTCGAGTATCGGAAGGTTATCAAGATTGATTTGTAAACCCAGATTCACACCTTCTTCGATTTCGCTGAAGTCAACACAATTGGGAGTGAACATGATTTCTTCTTTGCTAAATCCTGCACCCAATGCAAGCTGGGCTTCTTGAATTGAAACTACGTCCACACCTGCACCATGTTGCTTAATCAACTTTAGGATGGAAATATTGGTCAACGCCTTGGCAGCATATTTTATCCGCACCGGATTCTCGGAGAACGCATTTTTCAGTGTTTGAATTTGGTTCACGATTTTTTCGCCATCATACATATAGAGAGGCGTGCCAAATTCCTTCGCGATTGCAATGATGTCTAATCCTTGAATCTGATAAGTTCCATTCGCTAATTCCATGCTAAAAAATGAAACGACAAATATATTGTAATACGATTTGTGAGCGCTCGTTAGGTTGAATATCTTTCGCCCTGATATGAAATTATTCTTTCGCCAGTCGGGGCAAGGCCAGCCACTCATCATTCTTCATGGGTTATTGGGTTCGTCTGATAATTGGTTTACGCTCGCCAAAAAGTTTTCGGAAAATTATTCCGTCTATTTGGTAGACCAACGTAACCACGGTCAGTCGCCACATAGCGATGAGTTTGATTACAAAGTGATGACCGTGGATCTCGAAGAATTCATCCACGACAACGGAATTCAAAATCCACACATCATCGGCCACTCGATGGGCGGAAAAACTGCAATGAACTTTGCCGTGAAAAATCCCGATCAGGTTGACAAGCTAATAGTCGTTGACATGGTTCCTAAACCTTACTTCGTGAAGCATGATAGTTTGATTGATGGTATGGAAGCAATTCCGCTTTCATCAATTACGAACCGCGCGGAAGCAGAAAGGATTTTAAGTGAGTATGAGGATGACCAGGCTGTTCGTCAATTTTTATTGAAGAATTTATCGCGCGACAGCGAAGGAAAATTTTTCTGGAAAGTGAATTTGCCTGTGCTGAGTAAAAATCTTCAATTGATCGGAGCTGATCTTCAATTCGAAGGCAAATTTGACAAGCCAAGCCTGTTCATCTACGGCAAAAAATCCGACTACTTTAAAACTGGTGATGACAAACTCATTCAAAGCCGTTTTACAAATGCAAAGTTTGTTACCCTTGATACTGGTCATTGGGTGCAGGCAGAAAAGCCAGTAGAATTTGCCGAAGTTGTTTTACAATTCTTGAATTCATAGATGAGTGTGGGGATTCTTTATCTGGTTCCCAATGTCATCGCGGATGATACACAGCAAAGAGTGATCGCACCTCAAGTTGTTGAGGCACTAAAAACGATCAATCATTTTCTGGCTGAAGATGTGAGAACTGCTCGCAGGTATTTGAGTAGTTTAAAAATTTATGAAACCATCGAGTCGCTGCATTTCGAAGTGTTGAACAAAGACACTAAAGAAATAGAGCTGGAATCGCTAATGAAGCCCTTGGCAGAAGGAAGAAATGTTGGTGTGATTTCAGAATCCGGTTGCCCCGGAGTTGCGGACCCGGGAGCGATGGCCGTTGAATATGCGCACAAGAAAAATATAAAAGTCGTTCCACTTGTTGGGCCTTCTTCCATTTTGCTCGCGCTGATGGCTTCGGGTCTGAACGGACAGCAGTTTGCTTTTCACGGCTATTTGCCTATTGATTCAAAAGAAGCAGCAACTAAAATCAAGCAACTTGAGAGTGAATCGCGGCAGAAAAACCAAACGCAGATTTTTATTGAAACTCCTTATCGAAACAATCAGGTCTTAAAATCGCTGATAGACAATCTTCATCCAAATAGTCAATTGTGTGTGGCCTTTAGCCTTACGGGAAAGGACGAATTCATTAAAATGCAAACGGTATCAGCTTGGAAAAAGCAACTTCCCACACTTTCGAAAGAACCTTCCGTCTTTCTGTTTCTGGCCTGATGCTGATTTGGTTTGAATTGAAAAATCTGAACATTGACTAATCAAGTAATTCAAGTATTTTTGCCGACTTAAAAATTGAAAATCAAAATTCTGAAATCATAAATCTTAATTATGCCCTATTTATTTACTTCCGAGTCTGTTTCTGAAGGCCATCCTGATAAAGTGGCGGATCAAATCTCTGATGCCCTCATTGATTATTTTCTGGCGTACGATCCGCAATCAAAAGTAGCATGTGAAACACTGGTGACTACAGGCCAGGTAGTGCTGGCAGGTGAAGTAAAATCACAGGCATATCTGGATGTACAAGACATTGCTCGCGAAGTGATTCGTAAAATCGGTTACACGAAAAGCGAGTACATGTTCGAAGCCAATAGCTGCGGAATTTTCTCGGCTATCCATGAACAATCATCTGATATCAATCAAGGTGTTGAAAGAAAGAAAAAGGAAGATCAAGGCGCAGGCGATCAGGGAATGATGTTCGGCTATGCTACGAACGAAACGGACAACTACATGCCGCTTCCTTTGGACATCGCACACTTGCTGTTGCGCGAGTTGTCGGTAATCCGCAAAGAAGGCAAAGTGATGACTTACCTCCGCCCCGATGCAAAGTCACAGGTGACAATTGAATACAGCGATGACAACAAACCTCAACGCATTGATGCGATTGTGATCTCCACACAGCACGATGATTTTGCAAAAGATGCGATTATGTTGAAGCAGATTAAAGATGATGTGATTAACATCCTCGTTCCGCGCATCAAAAAGAAATTGCCAAAGCGCGTTCAAAATCTTTTCGGTGGTGACATAAAATATCACGTGAATCCAACGGGCAAATTTGTAATTGGCGGACCTCATGGTGATACCGGTTTGACCGGAAGAAAAATTATCGTTGATACTTATGGCGGAAAAGGAGCGCACGGTGGTGGTGCTTTCTCAGGAAAAGACCCGAGCAAAGTTGACCGGTCGGCCGCCTATGCAACACGCCATATTGCCAAGAATCTTGTTGCTGCTGGAGTTTGTGATGAAGTGCTAGTGCAAGTTGCTTACGCGATCGGTGTTGCCAAGCCTGTAGGTCTTTACGTGAACACTTACGGTTCAGCAAAAGTGAAGATGACGGATGGTGAAATCGCGAAGAAAGTTGAGAAGATTTTTGATATGCGCCCATACTTCATTGAAGAGAGATTCAAACTGCGCACTCCGATCTATTCGGAAACTGCCGCCTACGGTCACATGGGCCGCGAGCCGAAGAAAGTTGAGAAAATATTTAACAAAGGAACCCGCAACGAGAAGAAAGTAACTGTGGAGCTTTTCCCTTGGGAGAAATTGGACTATGTAGATCAGATCAAGAAATCGTTTAAGATCTGATTCAGGAATACTTAACAAAAAAAGGCTGCTCAAAGGGCAGCCTTTCTTTTTTACTTGAAAAGATGTTTTACTTCTTTACTACAAGGGTGCTTGCAATCATATCATGTAGCGCTTGTTTCTTCTCCGTAAACGCGGCTAAAAGATAACCTATATAAAAAATGAAACTGGATATAATTTTACAAAGATTCCTGACAAATGCTTTTCCAAAATCAAGCTTGCTTCCGTTCATGTCTGTAACCTTCAGGCCTAGGGCCATTTTCCCAAGCGTTGCTTGATATTTTGAAGATTCCATCAATGAATAGTACAAAATTAAAATAGCATAAAGCAAAAAGATCAGGCCACTCAATGCCGCAATAAAAGAAAAAATTGATCCTGCCAATTCACTTTGGCTCATCGAGTCAGCGTTGGCTATGTTGCTTGCAAAATTTATCCCTACGAGAGCAAGTATGGGAACTATAAGGAATGCTTGCGCACAATAAATTACAATTGCATCAATTATAAGGGCCACAAAGCGCAGCCAAAAACCAGCGTAATTTGTATTCATAGAAGTTGGGGTTTAGGTAAGTTTATTAAAATTAGAAAAAGACTTCGATCTCCAAAAAATTTTTCAGCTAATCTTTACCTTTACCTAAATTAGAAAATCGATTGGATCGTACCTTTCAAAAGCTATTTGAATCCCTGGAATCGCAAAGACATGCGCTGATGTCTTCCTTTCAAAACTTATCTGTCGAAAAGCTGAATCATCACACTCCCGGCAAGTGGTCGATCAATCAAATCGTGGCCCATCTTATCACTGCCGAGCGGATGTCGCTGAATTATCTTCAAAAGAAAATTAACGGCATTCATGAAGCTGAGAATTCCGGTTTTGGGGAAGAAATAAAGATGGCATTTTTGATGGCTTCTCAGCGATTGCCAGGACTTAAGTTTAAAGCTCCGCGCGTGGTGGTTGAGAATACTCCCGCTGGTTCTGATTTGGATTCACTTTTGAAAGAATGGGAAACGCTTCGCAAGGAATTAAATTTTTTTTTGGACAAAATTCCTGCGGGCTCTGAAAAAAAGTTGATTTACAAACACGTTCGCGCTGGACGATTGAGTACAATCCATGCGTTGAAGTTTTTTCGTGAACACATCATCCATCACACACCGCAAATCAAAAAGTTGCTGTGAGATTCACCTTCACCCTTTGCTTTGTTGCACTTTGGACTACGGTGCAGGCTCAATCAACAGAGAAAAAAAACCTCTCTTACTATTTAAGACCGATCAAATGGAAGAATATTTCCAATTCCACCAAGTTTGATTTGCAGATCGACACGCGAAATTCCTTCATCAAAGATTATCCGACCAATGTGTATGGCGTAAACATTGGGGTGATTTTTCATCAGCGCATTCGCGTGGGTGGCGGATTTTACTGGGTGAATGAATACACCGACAATGTTTTTGGCTTAAGTCCGTCAAGCGGAAAATTTCTTTCAGTGAATGATACTCCATTAACACTGAATCAGTTGCTTAATCTTCATTATAAACCGGGTGTTGATTTTGTAACAGCTGAACAGCATCTCGATTTGAATTTTGGATCAGTGGGAATTGCATATACTTTTTATTCAAGCAAATTGATTGACCTGATGATCCCGGTCGAATTTGGCTACGGTACTTTTCGCGAAAAGCTTTATGATCCTACAGGAAAAAATTTCAGTGATGTGCATGCCACTGCTCCTGTAGCAAATACTGGATATTTTTTTCCTTCGCAAATCGGATTTGAAACCATCACGAAAGTATATCGATATGCATGGCTCGAAACAGTAATTGGCTATCGGGGTACGTGGTACCAGGTTTACACTTCAGGCACGCGCCACAGTACACTCGGTGAGTTCAATGGAATGTATTACATCATCGGTGTAAAACTCCAGCTCGGCACAATTTTAAAAGACATCAAAGAATATAAAAAAAACAAAAAGAGAAGTTTAAATTCTAATCCATGACCGAAATGAAAAAGTTGTTTACGTTTTTTACTCTATTACTACCTGCCCTTGCTTTTACTCAAACAAGTTTAAAGTCTCCGGCTGAGTTTCTCGGCTATGAATTGGGCGACCGCTTCACGCGTCATCACCGCGTGGTTGAATACTTTAAGCACGTGGCAGAAGCTGCGTCCGATAAAGTCACGGTTCAACAATATGGAGAAACCTACGAACATCGCCCTTTGATTTACGCGGTGATTGGTTCCCCTGAGAACTTTCAACAACTGGATCAGATTCGCGAAGATAATTTAAGAAGAGTTGGAATACTCAATGGAACGCCCGGCACGAAGACCGCTATCGTGTGGCTGAGCTACAATGTGCATGGCAATGAAGCGAACTCTACAGAAGCTTCCATGAAAACTCTATTTGAGCTGGTGAATCCGAAAAATGAAAAGAGCAAAGAGTGGTTGAAGAATACTGTGGTGATCATCGATCCATGCATCAATCCCGATGGTCGGGATCGCTATGCAAACTATTACAACCAATGGGGAAACACGCCTGCAAATTCTGATCCGCAAGCACTTGAACATCGCGAGCCATGGCCGGGCGGAAGGGCAAATCATTATCTGTTTGATTTGAATCGCGACTGGGCGTGGGAAACTCAAATCGAATCTCAACATCGTATTAAACTTTACAATCAATGGATGCCTCATGTGCATGTTGATTTTCATGAGCAAGGTTATAATCAGCCTTACTATTTCGCGCCAGCGGCTGAACCTTTTCACGAAGTAATTACCAACTGGCAGCGCGAGTTTCAACATACGATCGGCAAAAACAATGCAAAATACTTTGATGAAAATGGATGGTTGTATTTCACGAAGGAAAGATTTGATCTGTATTATCCAAGCTATGGTGATACCTATCCGACTTACAGTGGCGCCATCGGCATGACTTATGAGCAGGGCGGAATTGGCGCGGGACTTACCATTACTACTTCAGATGGAGATCCGCTCACTCTCAAAGACAGGCTCACGCACCATTATACTAATGGCATGAGCACAATTGAAATTTCTTCTTTGAATGCGAACAAACTGGTGGACGAATTTGAGAAATTCTTTAAAGAAAATCCGACCGCACCTTATAAAACATATGTGATTAAATCAGAAAACAATCCTGATAAAATCAAAAGAATTACCGATTGGCTTGCTACACACAGCATTCAATACGGCCACACGAATGCTACAAAAGTTGTGAAGGCATTCCATTTTCAGAATCAACAAATAGCAGACGCCAATGTGAGCGCTACCGATATTGTATTCAACATCTATCAGCCGAAAGGCAAGTTTATTACAACTGTATTCGAACCTAAAAGTAAACTCACCGACTCGCTCACGTACGATATTACTGCCTGGAATATTTTCTACTCGTTTGGATTGAAAGCGCTTGCCGTTTCCGAGAAATTAAATGTTGAAAGAAAATTTGAACCCGAGCCCTTCAAAGCAAATGTGATCACCAACAAACCGTACGCATACATTTTCAAATACAAAAGCCTGGAAGATGTGCAGATGCTTGCTTCACTACTGAAAAAAGGAATTAAGGTTCGGTGCGCATCGAATCCTTTCACAATCAACAAAGAAACTTTTGATGCGGGTTCGCTCATCGTTACCCGAAAGAACAACGAACAAAATACAAACTTTGATGTGGAGGTACAGGCTGCCGCTCGCGCACTCAACAGAAAATTATATTCAACCTCCACCGGTTTTGCTGACAAGGGTGCAGATTTCGGTTCATCGCAGATGAATTATTTGAAAGCACCTAAAGTTGCGTTGCTCGGGGGTAGTCAGACGTATTCACTTTCACACGGCCAGCTTTGGCATTTTTTCGAACAGCAAATTCATTATCCGGTTTCCGTCATCGGCACAGACTATTTTTCGAACATTGATCTCTCCAAGTATAATGTATTGATTGTGCCTGATGGAAATTACCGACTCTTTGATGATGGTACGCTCACCATTATTAGCAAATGGGTAAGTGATGGTGGTAAGCTGATTCTGCTAGAAGGTGCCAATAATTACTTTGTTGACAAGAAAGGTTTCTCACTCAAAGAGTTTGCCGATGAGGACGCCAAGAAAAAAGCGGAGAAAGACGATAAAGAACAAAAAGAAAAAGAAGGCATGATCACTTATGGTGAAGCCGAGCGCAAAGGTCTTAGCGAAAATATTTTTGGAGCCATCTATAAAGTATCACTTGACCCCACACATCCGCTCGCCTTTGGTCTCGACAATCCATACTTCTCGCTGCGCACCAACGAAATTCATTTTAGTTATTTAGAGCGGGGATGGAACGTGGGCACATTGAAGGGGAAACAAAAACCGTTGATCGGCTTCTCCGGAAATAAAATCAACAAGAAACTAGAGAATACATTAGTGTTTGGCGTAGAAGACAAAGGGCGTGGCCAGGTTATTTACATGACCGACAATCCCGTTTTCAGGGGATTTTGGGAGAATGGTAAGATCCTTTTTTCAAACGCTTTGTTTATGGTTGGCCAGTGATTGGTTTTGAGTCAATTTGAAATTTTGAGGATGAGCCTTTTGTTCGATTCGCTCATTCTCAAATTTTCAAATTAGCTGAACAAGTTATTCAGCTCCAGATCAATCCTATTCACGATGAAAGAGAAGTCTTCTATGTTTTCAACAAAATCAAGATTGTTTACATCAATGATCATGAGTTTGCCTTCCTTGTAATTGGAAATCCACTTCTCGTAGTGCTCATTCAATGTTTTCAAATATTCAAGGCGAATGTTGTATTCAAAATCGCGGTTACGTTTTTGAATCTGATGAACGAGCTTTGGAATGTCGGCTTTCAAATAGATAAGTAAGTCTGGAGGCTGTACGAAGCTTGTCATCGAATTGAAAATATCGAGATAGCTTTGGTAATCGCGCTCGTTGATGTGACCACTTTTGTGAAGGTTGGCCGCGAAGATGTAAGCATCCTCATAGATGGTCCGATCCTGGATGATCACCTTCTCGCTTTCGCGGATTTGACGAACCTGGTTGAAGCGGCTGTTCAAGAAATAGATTTGCAAATGAAACGCCCATCGCGTCATATCGAGATAAAAATCTTTCAAATAAGGATTGGTATCCACCGATTCATACAACGGGGTCCAGCCATAGTGTTTTGAAAGTTTTTCAGCCAGCGTGGTTTTTCCTGAACCAATATTCCCTGAAACTGCGAGGTGCTTGATTTTCTTCTCCAAAATTTTCTGAATTGTGAATACACTGCAAAAATAACTTCCTTCATTTACAAATCGATACTTGAAATTGATTGCCAGCGTTTATTTTTGCCATCACATCAGAACAACCTGCCATGCGAAACATCTTTGTTCTTTTTATTGCACTCATTTTATTGTTGACTTCCTGCGGAGAGAAGGAAAATGGTTGTGTCTTTGATCCAAAGGGTTCAAAAGATTCTATTCAGCTAAATTTTAAATCGCTTGAGGACTCGCTTACTTCTATTAAAACAAAGCAAGAATTAGTAAACCTGCTCACGCATCACGCTGTCTTTCGCGATGTGGTTCTCAATCGTCAGGGATATCCTGACGATTCGGCTTTTATTAATTTTTGGTTCAAGCGATACACTCATCCCGGTTTTGACACATTATTCCAGGAAACCAAAAGAGTATTTGGGGATGGGCAAGAATTGAAAGAGCAATTCCGGACTGCATTTGCAAATTTGAAATATTACTATCCATCTTTTCAAATTCCCCACATTGAAACGGTAATCACAGGTCTTGAAAGTGATTTATTTGTAAGTGACTCATTAATCATTGTTGGACTGGATTATTATCTCGGCAAAAAAGCAAAGTATCGTCCGAACATGCATCAATACATGTTGCGCAGGTATGAAAAAAATTTCATCGTTCCGTCTGCGCTTTTATTGATTGGGATCGATACGCGTATGAACAAAACAAAGCTGAACGACCGGACTATTCTTGCCGATATGATTGCTTATGGCAAAGCTTATTACTTTGCGAAACACATGTTGCCCTGTGCGCCTGATAGCATTTTCATTGGTTATTCAAACGAAGAAATACTTCGAGCAAAAGCTAACCAAGATTTGATTTGGAAGAGATTGATTGACGATGAAGTTCTGTTCAGCACCAGTCAACAAATGCGACAACGTTACGTAGCCGAACGCCCCAAGACGTATGAAGTTGGCGATGAATGTCCCGGACGGATTGCGACTTGGGTGGGCTGGCAAATCGTTAATTCTTATGCGAAGGAACATGCTGCAGAGAGTCTTCCTCAATTAATGGCTGAGCAAGAACCGGAAAAGATTTTTAGGGCGTCAAAGTATAAACCAGTCGCAAATTAATTTCTCCTTTTCATTGAAGTGATTTCGTTTTACCTTTAAAAAAAATCCACACATCATGGCATCCAGCAACTACCAGCAAGGCCTCCTCCATTTAGTTTATCTGTTGATCAACGCGGACGGAGTTGTAAATTCAAAAGAGCAATTGGCATTGTTAAGTATAAAAGACGAAGAAAAAATTCCACAGGATGTTTTCGATAATTTTCTCGAAGATGTAAAAATTAAAAAGTTAAACGAAGTCTATAAGGAAGGAATCGAATTGATAAATGCCTGCACCGATGAAGAAAAGATGAAAGCATTCGTTCACCTCTACAAAATCCCCAGCATAGACGGCACTGTTCACATTAAAGAAGTAAAACTTCTTTTATACACGGTGAAAATGGCAAACCTCGAGTTCAGCGACATCATCGCGGAAGCGGAACGACACGCAAAGAAATAATTTTCATGTCTCTTTTCTATCAGGATTTTAAGTTGGGCATTCTTGGCGGTGGCCAGTTGGGCCGTATGCTCATTCAATCTGGCCTTGATTGGAACATCAATTTTTCCGTTCTCGATCCCGATGCTTCTGCTCCGTGTAGCCAGATTGCTGACTTCACACACGGCAAGCTTACCGATTTTCAAGCAGTAATGGACTTCGGCAAAAGTTGTGACCTGATTACGATTGAAATTGAGAATGTGAATGTGGCAGCGTTAAAGGAACTGCAGAAGATGGGGAAAAAGGTTTTCCCACAGCCAGAGATTATTGAATTGATCCAGGACAAGCGAAAACAAAAAGAATTTTACAAGAGCAACGGAATTCCAACGGCTGATTTCGTTTTGGTTGAAAACAAAGCAGAAGTAATTCAAAAAAAATCCTTTCTCCCCGCTGTTAATAAACTGGGCAAAGAAGGCTATGATGGCCGCGGTGTTCAAATCCTTCGCAGCGAAAAAGATCTAGACAAAGCGTTTGACGCTCCCGGACTGCTGGAGAAGTTGATTGATTTTGAAAAGGAAATTGCCGTTATCGTGGCGCGGAATGAAAGCGGTGAGGTGAAATGCTTTCCTTCTGTTGAAATGGTCTTTCATCCCGAAGCCAACTTGGTTGAGTATCTTTTTTCTCCAGCTGAGATCAGTCCGGTTATTGAAAGACAAGCCCAGCACATTGCAGAGGATTTGATTTCAAAATTAAACATGGTGGGCTTGCTGGCGGTGGAAATGTTTGTAACAAAAGACCAGCGGGTGCTTGTGAATGAAGTTGCCCCACGCCCACACAATAGCGGTCATCAGACAATCGAAGCGAATTATTCCTCACAATATCAACAGCACTTGCGAGCTATTTTGAATCTTGAATTGGGCAATACCGCCACACGGCTTCCGAGCGCGATGGTCAATTTATTAGGTGAAGAAAATTTTTCAGGACTTGCGAAATATGAAGGGTTAGAAGATGTCTTGAAAACGGAAGGAGTCTATGTTCATCTTTATGGTAAGAAGCTCACAAAGCCATTTCGCAAGATGGGCCACGTGACGATTGTCGATGAAGATGTGGAAAGTTTGAAAAAGAAAGTCAACTTTGTAAAAAATCATTTCAAAGTAAAAGCATGAGCAAGCCTTTGATCGGCATCATCATGGGGAGCCAGTCGGACCTGGGAGTGATGAAGGAGGCCGCAGAATTTTTAGAAGAAATAAAAATCCCTTTTGAATTGACTGTAGTCTCCGCGCATCGCACCCCAAAACGAATGGTTGACTATGCTTCGTCAGCGAGAAGCCGTGGATTGAAAGTAATCATTGCCGGGGCGGGCGGGGCGGCTCATCTTCCCGGAATGGTTGCCTCACTTACTTCTTTGCCGGTGGTTGGTGTGCCCATTAAATCTTCAAACTCAATTGACGGTTGGGATTCTGTGCTCTCTATTCTGCAAATGCCTTCGGGGGTTCCCGTTGCTACAGTTGCTTTGAACGGAGCTAAAAATGCCGGCATTCTTGCTGCGCAAATCATTGGTTCGCAAGACAAGGGCATCGGTAGGCGACTCGATAATTTCAAAAGCTCCCTCCAGAGAAAAGTGGAAGAGTCATTCAAACAAATTGAAAAGAAAGGCTGGAAGAAGTTTGCCGATTCTAAATAGCAATTCAACTGTTTGGATTTTCAAACCTAAGTTAAAATTTGTAATTTCCTCGCCACACACAAACTTACATGAAGCCAGAGGGAAAGGGGTGGTTGATGCAGTATCTCGAATACCGCAAAGAGCTGCTCAAAGATTTATCTACGGAGACCAAAAACGGGGCTCATCCTGAGCAATCGTTGTATCGTGTTATCCAACCAACAGGATTGATGTATGGCCAAACGGTTGACGTAAATGGCCATCCGGATTTTAACTCTTGGTCAGCAAAGGATAGAATGAAAATCCTTTTGGCCGAGAGCCTCATTAGCAGCTCGTTGCTCTTTTATGACAAATCGATCAAGACCGCAGATGAACTTTCTTCTGTCATTGTAAAGACGCTGGAGAACATTGGCAATTTTTACAATCATGTGTTTCCTGAACTGGCTACACCAACCAAAACATTGTTCGGTCGCAAGAAGTCTCCACTGGAATTGGCTGAAAAAATTCTTGATAAGAGAATTGAGTATTCTTTTGGGAACACCGGAAATTTTTGGGTTCAGTTTTTTCATAATAGCCTGCTTTTTCTTGACATATTTATTTTTGGGCAGTGGATTCATACGAATGCAGATCGTATCGTTGCGGATTTCTTTAAATATGAAAGAGAAGAACTACGTTTTTCTGTAGTGAAAGTAATGGCTGCAGCTTCTCATGCCAACACAACCATTGAACCTGAAGAACGAAAGCTTCTTGAATATTTTTTGCAGTCAACTGACCTGGGAAGTGAAAGAAAAAAAGAGGCCCTGCAGATTTTTGACAAAGGCATCGAGCTGGAAGAGATCAACTTACCCACGAACAATAGCTGGATATTAAAAAAATATTTCCTTGAGATTGCGATTCTTACTATTTGGGCTGATAAAAAAGTAGAAGGTGGCGAGCTTGCTTTCCTGACTCGGCTGAGTTCTTATCTAGGGTTTAGTCATGATGATCTTGAAAACAGCATGATGGCTATTGAAGGTTTTGTGCTCGAGCATTGGGATGAATTAAATTCGCTGCAAAGCAAACAAGACTATCACGAATTAAGTGAGCAGTTTATGAAGCGGCTTACGCGCATCACTGACAACAATAAAAACCGATTGCTGAAAAGCGTTCAGGATAGCGATGAACTCATGATGCTTTTACGGAAGTCAAAATCGGCAGAGTTGACTGAGGACGAAAAGCAGAAGCTCCAAAAACTTTTGATTATTGTTCTGAAAACTATCCCAACATTTGTGCTGATTTCATTGCCCCAGCGATTCCTCGCTTTACCGATGTTGTTGAAAATTCTCCCGACTAATTTCTTCGCGGAAGTGCATTCAAAATAAAGGCTAGCCGGCTTCCTCTTCTTTCTCTTTTCTTGGCACCACCACCGAGAAGATGATGGACATGGTGAGGGTAACGATGATGACTGTGAATGACAAAGTGGGACCAATTTCGATTTCAACAATTTCCAAAAGCATCTTAGCTCCAATGAAGAAAAGAATGATGGACAAACCTTTTTGCAAAAGATAAAACTTATCGATTACTCCCGCCAATAAGAAGAACATCGCACGCAAGCCGAGCACGGCAAAAATGTTGGAAGTATAAATCAAGAATTCATTTTGTGTGATCGCGAAAGCAGCTGGGATAGAGTCAACGGCAAAAATCAAATCAGTGGTCTCGATTAGAATAATCACCAAAAAAAGTGGTGTGAACATTAGCTTGCCCTTGTCGCGGAACATAAAACGTCCTCCCATTTCATCTTTCGAGATGGGCAAATATTTGCGGCAAAGTTTCAAGATCGGGTTTTTCTCCGGATCAATTTTTTCATCACTGTCCTCAAAATAAATTTTGATACCGGAATAAATCAGGAAGACCCCAAAGATGTAGAGAATCCAGTGCCACTCGGCAATTGCCAAAGCTCCTACAAAAATGAAAACGCCACGGAAAATGAGCGCTCCCAAAATTCCCCAGAACAGGACATTGTGGTAATACTCCTCTTTTACAGCAAAGTATTTTAAGATAAGCAGGATTACAAAAATATTGTCAACCGAAAGAGCATACTCAGTTAAATAGGCAGAGAAGAATTCAATCGAAGCATCGAAACCACCTTCATCAAAGTGATAAATAAAATAGCCAAAGATGGTGCTTACAATTACCCAAAAAATAGATTGATACAGAGCCGACTTGGTAGAAATCTTATGAGCCTTCTTGTTAAAGATACCCAGGTCGATCAAGAGGAACGTGAAAATGATCACCCCGAAAACACCAAATAGGATAGTCTCTGTCTGACTATGATTCCTGAACAAAGAGAATAAGACAATACCCATTTAGGCGTTTAAGTTTCAAAATTTAATAGTTTTCCTTCATCTTTCACTCAAAGGAACTCCAAATCTACAAATATATTTAAAACACAAAAGTGTGAAGATAGAATAGTCAACCATTATGTTTCCAGAGGAATTCTTTAGCATTAACTTTTCCCAAAACCTCCGCCTCCCGGGGTCATAATTTTGATCTTTTCGCCCTTCAAAACTTCGATTTGAGCACGCCCTGAAAGCTTTTGAACACGACCATTTTTGTGGATAATTTGTTGCTCGCCACAACGGCCCGGTTCGCCTCCTCTCAGCCCATAAGGTTTCTCTTTCCGATGCTCCGCCAGAATGTTTACGGACACTTGTTCTGTAAATAAAAATTCTCTGACAACTCCTTCTCCGCCTTTCCATTTTCCTTTTCCGCCTGAATTTTTCCGAATAGAAAAACTCTCCAACCTAACCGGATAGCGGAACTCCAGAATCTCTGGGTCGGTAATGCGGGTGTTGGTCATATTTGTGTGAACCGCGTCTGCGCCAGCATGACCAGCCACCGCTCCACAACCTCCGGCAATGGTCTCGTAATAGCCGAAGTTTTCGTTTCCGAAAAGGAAATTATTCATAGTTCCCTGGCTACATGCAATCAATTGCAAAGCCTTTAGCAACGTATCTGTTAGTCGTTGACTTACTTCGGTATTACCACCCACCACTGCAGGCAATTTTTTTGAATCATTAAAATCAGGATTGAGCATTCCCGTTCGCAAAATAATTTTCACCCGATCCATCAATCCTTCATTCATTGTAATCGGTTTATCTACCCACAACCTGAGTACATACAACACAACACTTTGCACAATGGCGGGAGTTGCATTCAAGTTGCCGGGATGAGTTTTTGAGCTTTCAGTGAGGTCAATTGTCACACCTTTTGAGCCGACTAATATCTTCACTTTCAATTTCGAACCGTCATCCAGTTTCTCTTCAGCATTAAATTTCTTTGATCCTATTTGCTTCACTTTTTCGAAGAGCAAATTGGAAGCATATTGCTTAAGACTGTTCATATACTCCTTTACCCGATGCGCGCCCTCTCTTTCGCAAAGCGCAACCAATTCCTGCTCACCTAAATTTATCGAAGCGAGGGCTCCATTGATGTCAGCTAAGTTTTCTTCGGGCAGGCGTGAAGGGAATCGGGCCTCTTCAAACAGACTTAAAAGCTCATTCCATTTTATTGCACCCTTCTTTACCAAAAATGTGGGCGGAATAATCACACCCTCTTCTTCCAAAACAGTTGCATCCACTGGCATGCTTCCCGGTTTCTTGCCTCCCATCTCTGCATGATGTGCGCGGTTCGCAACAAAGCCAACCAATTCGTTCTTATAAAAAACAGGCTTAATCAAAGTGACATCCGGCAAATGCGAACCTCCATATGCAGGATGATTGGTGATAACAACATCGCCTTTTTCAAATTTGATTTTCTTCATCACCTCACGCACACACAATCCCAAGCTTCCAAGGTGAACCGGAATATGTGGTGCATTCACAACGAGGTACCCTTTTGCATCAAGTAAGGCACAAGAAAAATCCAGTCGTTCTTTTACGTTCACCGAGAACGCCATGCGCTGCAATGCCGCTCCCATATTTTGGGCAATGGCTGTGAATCGGTTGCTGAACAATTCGAGAGATGCTTCTGCACTGTGCTTGGTTGAAATTTCCCTTCCCGATTTCTTTGAATTCAAAATCGCATTGTTGTTGCTATCAAGATAGAATGTCCAGCCTGCCTCTACAAATGTCGTTGAGTTGTTGCTTCCAATTAATGCCGGCCCTGCCACCAATGCGCCAGCCTTCAGCTCTTCCCATCGGAAAACAGGAATGGCTTCCCATGTGTTACCAGAAAAATTTTTGATTGTCTTGAATTGAGCTGGTTTATGGTTTTTTGATTTTGCAGTAAACTTTTTTTGTTCTTCTGTTTTTGAAATAACTACCACCTTCAATGATTCAACTTCGATTTCTCTTTCTAAAACATGGCCATAAATTGATTTGTATTTTTTGTCGAACGCTCTTCCCAAATCAACATCTTCATTCCATTCCAGTTCAAGACTGCTATCCTGATTTTCATACCGTAAATAGACAAGCACTTTATCAACTGCAATTTTGGGCGATCCTATACCTTGTTCCTGTATTCGTGTCTTTCCTTTTCGGAAAAGTTTACTCACCAGGTTTGGAATACTTTTTTCAGCTTTACTCAGTCGCTGAAGAATCCATTTCTCTTCAAAGATTTCTGTTCGTGCATGGCCAATTCCATACGCGCTGAGCAGCCCCGCATCATACGGCACTACTATCTTTTTCATACCAAGCATCGAAGCGAGACTGCAAGCATGTTGACCTCCCGCACCACCAAAAGTTAACAGCGTGAAATCGCCTGGTGCAAATCCATGAACAACTGAAACTTTTTTGATTGCATCCGCCATTTTTTCGTTGGCAATCTGCAATAGCGAATTCAGCACTTGTTCCTGATTGAATTTTTTTCCTGTCAGCGTTTGAGCTTTTTGCAATAGGCTTTTCAAGGCTTCTCCCGATTTTTGGATTTGAATCGGGAGTGCAAAAAACTCAGGCACAATTCGACCCAACAAAAGATTCACATCAGTAATCGTGAGTGGACCACCCGCTCCATAACAAGCAGGACCTGGCTTGGCGCCTGCGCTATGAGGTCCAACGGTAAATCTGTATCCATCAAAATCACAGATTGATCCTCCGCCAGCGGCAATGGTTTCAATTGCCAACGAGGGTGAGAGAATTTTTACATCGCCAACCTTCGATTCATATCGATAATCAAATCGATTGTTATAAAGCGACACATCGGTGCTTGTGCCACCCATATCGAAGGTGACGATTTTTTTCTCACCGGAAAGTTCAGCAACCGTTTTTGCGCCTACAATACCCCCCGCAGGTCCACTCAGTAAACTTTCTTTGGGTCGGAATAATTTGGAATCAACAAGACCTCCTCCGCTGGTCATTACTTTCAACGAATTGTTTCCTAAACCATTTCTGATTTTCTGAATATAGGTTTGAATGATGGGAGCGAGGTAAGCATCCGCCACGGTAGTTTCAGCACGAGGAAGAATTTTTATTTGCGATGACAATTCATGCGATGCCACAACAAAAAGAAATCCTGCCTTCTCTAATTTTCTCTTCAAAAGAATTTCATGACTCGGATTTTTATAACTATTGAGCAGCGCGATTGCAATAGACTCAATTTTGTTTTTTTTGAGTATTCGAACAATCCTTGAAATTGACCTGGGATCAAGCGGCCTTAGCACTTTTCCGACTTTGTCAATTCGCTCTTCAATAGAAATTGATATTTCATTGAGTGGCGTAATTTTTTCAATGTGAAGTGCAAATAGATCTGGCCTTTGTTGAGTCCCGATCTTCAGCAAGTCTTCAAATCCTTTTGTGATGAGCAAAGCGGTGCGCGCACCTTTCTTTTCCAGCAACGCATTAGTGCCGCGCGTGCTGCCTAGTTTCATTTCAATTTCAGGAAATGATGAATTCAACATCGTACCTGTAGCAAGACGTGCCGCCAGTACAGGCACTTCTTCGGCTGAAGAAATCTCAATTGTGCAACCAACCAGGTTTTGACTAAACGGATTTTTGAAATAGATAACTGATTTCTCGATATCAACCATTTCCACTTTTTGAGAAATTGATCGGCCCGATAAAATTGTTGCTGAATAGCCGGCAAAAATATCCTTACTCACCGGCCAACTCAGCTCTACGTGTAAAGCATTTGCCTTTTGCAGAAGTATTCTTCCGCGGAGTACGCTGTTACTTAGAACTTTTAGTCGAGTTGTTTTCCCTAGCGGATCAATAGCGATGCAGTCGGTGAAAGTGCCACCGGTATCAATCCAAATTTGCCACGGCCTGGCCATCAATTTTTAATGGAGAGAATTATTTTTTTTGTAGGCATCCGCAAGCCAAGTGCTTTGGTGAACTCGAGCGATCCATCCGCGCGCTTCGTCATAATTGGCTTTGTGTAAAGGATTGAATCACTTCCCATCTTTTGAACATTGTCGCCAACATCCACTGTCGTTTCCCCCGAAGTGTAAGCTTCAATAATTTGTTTCTCCACGCTGCGCATCATCGAATCGCCCGGCTGAAGGTAAAGTATTTCCACTCCGAATTTTTTTTCCAGCGAGTCGATCAAAATTTTATCAGATGTTCCATTCATCATTTTTGCTATTGATCTTCCATAGGCAAATGCGGCTTCGGTTAATTCCGCATCAGAAACTTTCCTGATGGCACCCGCCTCCATGTTCTCACGGATTTTTTCGCGTTGCTCTCTTGAGAGCGAACCCCCGCAGCCCGAAAAAATTAAACCGACAACAATGCTTTTTATTAAAAATGGCTTCATGGCTTAAAGTTAACGGAAGGCAAACAAATTGAAAATGTTTTCGATGCACTGTAACCAAATTTCTTCAGTTGCAGTCTAACCAAAAATTTGAAAAACAATGAAACAGATTTTAACTACTGTCGCACTGATTCTGTTTGTGACGAATATTTATAGTCAAGTTTCTAAAACGAAAGTGCTTGTGCTCGGTACTTATCACATGGGAAATCCCGGACTCGATGCCTTCAATATGAAAGCGGATGATGTAACTTCTCCCAAAAGACAAAAGGAAATCGAAGACTTTACAAATTTGCTAGCCACTTTCAAACCAACCGTAATTTGTACCGAAGTGAAATTTGAACATCAGGCAAAACTTGATGAGAATTATCAAGCGTATGCTGCAGGCAAAGCAGAGCTAAGAAAAAATGAATTGGATCAGGTAGCCTTTCGTCTCGGAAAAAAATTAGGTCACTCCAAGCTTTATGCGATTGATGCCGATGCACCATTTGAGATGGACACCGTTGTTAAGACCGCCCAAAAATATCAGTTCACAAAATTTCTTGAGTTGCTGCAAAAGATGCCGGCTTTCATGCAAGATGAAAACAAGAAGCTTTATGAAAGCACCGTCACACAATTTTTTCAATACTTGAACACCGATGACTACAACCGCATGAGCCATGGATTTTATTTGGACATGGCAGCAATTGGAAAGGATGCAAACTACTCAGGAGCAGATTTAGTTGCTGATTGGTACAAGCGCAACCTCCGCATTTATCGAAACCTCATGGCGCTCAATTTGAAAACAGAAGATCGTGTTTTGATTTTATTTGGAGCCGGTCACGCCAAGATTCTGCAGGACCTGGTTGAAGATTCTTCAGGTATGGAATTGATCAAATTGAAGCAAGTAGGCAAGTAGTCTTTTTATCTTTTAATTTCGATTTCTTAAATTGATGGATCCATTTCCATCAATTGAATTTATTAATATCTTCTCTATGTTCAAATTTTTAACACTTATAAGCCTATTTAATTTGAGCATATCTTATGGACAGATCGATTCCATAAGGAAAATTTTTTTGGAAGACAGAATTAATAATGTAACAGCTAAATACGCTAGTTACTACAAGCAAATAATAATCAGAGAAACTAATTGGGATACAACAAGTCGAGCTTATTGGCAATACTTATCTACAAAATTTGACACCACTGATCTGAGGGACATTGATGTCAGCAAACGAACTCGGAATTTTAGAAATATTATCAAAGTCAAGAAGCAATTAACGCCTAATGATTATTTGATATTGAAGGAACAGATTGTTGGTCATAATATAGAGCGAATTAATTTTGAAAAGGTAGTAAAAGGAAATAAAAAGAAGAAAGAAGATGTTATATGTTTATTCTCTCAACCTCTCCTGTTGTCAAAACAAAAATTGATTTTCTTTTATGAGGAACATAAGTTCAAGGATGGATATTTTGAATATTACTATGATTTGTACAAGATAGCTGATGGCAAATTTGTAAAATACTTGACTATGCAAAGTTATACTTCAGCAATACATTGAATGAGTGACAAACACATTGACATTGTGTTAGAGTCCTCAGCTTCTCTTTCGATAATTCCACACGGCAAGACCGTTCAGCACAACAGCAAAACCAAAAGTTGCTGCGAGGTGAACACGGATGTCTGCGAGTGAACTTCCTTTCAAAACTACGAGTCGCATCACTTCGATGAAGTAAGCCACTGGATTTATTTTCGTAAATAGTTGTGCCCACTCTGGCATGCTGTCGATGCTGGTGTAAAGTCCGCCCAGCAGGATGAAGAGGATCATCATAAAGAAAGATAGCAGCATGGCTTGCTGTTGGGTATCGGCAAATGTGGAAACTAACAAGCCCAACCCAAGCACCGCCAGCAAATAGATTGCCGAATAAATATAAATCGTGAGAAAACTTCCAGCCGGAATAATTCCATAAACCACACGCGACAGAACCAGGCCGATAGTAAGGATCACTAATCCCAACACCCAAAACGGAATCAACTTGCCGAGGATGAATTGATATTTCTTAATTGGCGTTACGTTGATTTGCTCAATAGTGCCTACTTCTTTTTCCTTCACAATATTCAAAGCCGATAGAAACGCGCCCACCATAGTGACCAAAATCACGAGAATGCCAGGTACCATGAAGAAGCGATAGTTCATCAATGGATTGAACCAATTGATCGCAGAGATTTGAATCATTGGCTGTGGATTCATTCGCGGAAGCTGCAGCCACTCCAAACGAATATCTTGGTTGAAATCTGCAATGATCGAGCGGAGGTAGGCGCTGCCCAGGTTTGCCTTCGCCCCGTTAATTGCATTCACTGCCATAAACAAGGTTGACTTGTCTTCGCGAATCAATTGCTTCTCAAACTCAGCCGGAATCTGAAGAACAAGATCCGCTTCGTCTTTCTCAACATAATCGAGTGCTTGATCATAAGACTCTGTGTAATCCACTAAAGTAAAGTAATCTGTGGCCGTGATTTTATTCACCATCTTTCTTGAATACGGTGAATGATCATAATCCACGACAACAATCTTCACATTTCGCACTTCGTAATCAGCAGCCAGCGGCATGATGAGCAATTGCACAGCGGGCATCATGAAGATCATCCTCAGGATCGCTGGGTTGCGAAACACCTGGCGAAACTCTTTTTCCAGTAAAATCAACAACGCTCTCATTCCAGTCGTGCTTTAAATTTTTTAATGCTCACCGTAAGGAAGAACAAAGTCATCGCGATCAGGATCAACGTTTCCTTCCATACAAAATTGAATCCAAGCCCCTTGATCATAATGTTTTTCACGATGTAGTAAAACCACTTGGAAGGAACGATATTCGAAATCACCTGCATTGGAATCGGCATGTTTTCTACCGGAAACATAAAGCCACTCAGCATGATGGTTGGCAAAAACAAACCCATCAGCGAAACGAGCATGGCGGTTTGTTGTGTGCCGGCAATAGACGAAATCAAAAGTCCCAATGCCAGCACGGTTATGGTGAAGAGCAGGCATTCGGCAACCAATAGAAACAAGTTTCCTTGAATCGGTACATCAAGCACAAACACACTTAGCAACAATATACTTGCAATATTTACAGCTGAAAGAAGGAAATACGGGACCATCTTCGCAATGACTACCCGCAGCGGCACAATCGGTGAGACTAAAATCACTTCCATCGTACCTAGCTCACGCTCACGCACAATTGAAATGGAAGTCATCATCGCACAAACGAGCATCAACACCATGGCCATCACTCCCGGCACAAAACTGTAAGAGCCTTTGAGCTGCGGATTGTAAAGCATCTTCATCTCCGTGTTGATTGTATAAGGCAGATCCTGCTGACCGTGCATGCCGTTTTGGTAATCCATCACAATGGCGCTCGCGTAATTCACCAGCGTATTGGCAACATTAGGATCTGTGGCATCGGCAATGAATTGAATGGAAGAAGAATTTTGATGGAGGAGTTCTTCCTGGAACTTGGGCGGAAAAACGATCGCCATTTTGATTTGACCTTCGCGAAAGGATTTTTCTATTTCACGATTGGAAGGAATATTTTTAACAACTTCAAAATAGCGGCTTGCTTCCAGACGATCGATCAAAGCGCGTGTGGCATCGTCTTTTGAATTATCGAGAATGCCGATGTGTGAATTCTTTACTTCGTTGGTGAGTGCAAAACCAAAAATCAGAATCTGCATGAGCGGCATGCCAAATAAAATCAACAACGTTCGCCTGTCGCGCCATACGTGCAAAAATTCTTTTCGTATGAAAAATAAAAATTGCTTCATTCTATAATTCGACTAATTAATCGTCTCCTCGTTTTGCTTTTCTGGCCAATTTCAAAAACACATCGCTCATTCCTTCAGCAGTAAAGTTTTCTTTCAACTCTTTGGGTGTGCCGAGCGCATCAATTCTTCCATCCACCATAATCGAAACCCGGTTACAATATTCTGCTTCGTCCATGTAGTGAGTTGTCACAAACACAGTGGTGCCCCGACTGGCAGCTTCATATATCAGTGTCCAGAATTCTCTTCGGGTTACCGGATCAACTCCACCTGTGGGTTCATCCAGAAAAACAATTTTTGGTTCGTGAAGGATTGCCACCGAGAAAGAGAGTTTTTGACGCCAGCCAAGTGGGAGAGATTTTACAAGTGTGTTTATCTCGCTCGACATCTGAAGGTTGGTGAGCATCGAAGCTGTTCGTGATTTTATTTCCTGATCGGTAAGACCATAGATGCCACCGTAAAAGCGGATGTTCTCGCGTACCGTAAGATCTTCATACAAAGAAAATTTCTGGCTCATGTAGCCAATACGCTGTTTGATTTTCTCTGCACCGGTATTTAAATCCAAACCGGCAACAGTTGCCTGTCCACTCGTTGGTAAGGATAGTCCGCAGAGCATGCGCATGGCTGTTGTTTTGCCCGCACCGTTTGCACCAAGAAATCCAAATATTTCACCGTTTTCAACTTCAAATGAAATACTGTCAACCGCGGTGAAGCTGCCGAAGCGCTTGGTGAGATTTTGAACGGAGATGGCCTTCATGCCTTCTTTTCATTTTGAATATTCATCAGTTCCATAAAACAATCTTCAATGTTGGGTTCAATTTTTTTGAATTCAAGATGGCGATGTCCTGCATTCAAAAGTGATTGCTCAATTTCTTTTGCGTTTCCATTTGGTCTCAGCACCAGGTGATGCGTTTGTCCGAAAGGATAACATGATTTCACTTCCTCCATCTTCCGCAAATCCAACATCAATTTGAACATACTGTCAGATGACACACTCCAGATTGGTTGATTGAATCTCGATTCTATTCCGGAGGGAGTATCGATTTGAAGGATTCGACCCTCTTGTATCAACGCCACCCGATCACACAAACTTGCTTCGTCCATATAGGGTGTGGAGACGACAATCGTGATATTCTCGCGCTGCAGCTGCCGAAGTAGTTCCCAAAATTCCTTTCGCGAAACGGCATCCACACCGGTGGTTGGTTCATCCAAAAACAAAACGCTTGGCTTGTGAATGAGCGCACAACTCAGTGCAAGTTTCTGTTTCATTCCACCTGAAAGCGCACCTGCCTTGCGGTCTTTGAATTTTTCAATCTGAACATATATGTCTTTCACCAGGTGATAGTTCTCTTCAATGGTGGTATTGAAAAGTGTGGCGAAGAAGGACAAATTTTCCTGCACACTTAAATCCTGGTAAAGCGAAAACTTGCCGGGCATGTAGCCGACTCGCCTTCGGATTTCCTTAAAATCTTTCACCACATCAAAATCATCCACAGATGCGGTGCCCTGCTCTGCGAGCATCAACGTTGTGAGGATTCGAAAAAGAGTTGTCTTCCCTGCTCCGTCTGGCCCAATCAATCCAAATAACTCCCCGCGTTCCACTTCAAAAGAAACATCCTTCAGAGCCGAAATTGTTGTCTTCTCTTTTTTAAATGACTTGCTGATATTTCTTACTTCAACCGCTTTCATCAGATGGATGCCAATTAACTTTTAGTTGATACCTCTACTTGAAATTCACTTCTCCGTACATGCCCAACTTCAGGTAGCCATCATTCTTCACCAAAACTTTGATCGCATATACAAGATTAGCGCGCTCGTCTTTGGTTTGAATTGTCTTCGGAGTAAATTCTGCTTTATCCGATATCCACATGATTTTTCCAGAATAGTTTTTGTAAGCTTCCGCACCAGAATCAACGCTGATCTTCACATCTTGTCCAATTTTAATTTCCGAAAGCTGGCTGCCAGAGATATAAACCCGCAGCGTGATGTTTGTCAAATCTGCAATTTTATACAGCGCCTTGCCAGGATTTACCACTTCATCCTGCATCGCATATTGTGTTAACACCGTTCCCTTAATTGGATTGTTGATGATTGACTTTTTGATCTGATCCTCCACCTGATCAAGTTGCGCTTTGAGTGGAAGTGTTTCACTTTGCAGTGACCTTGCAGTGATTGACAAAGAGGATTGCAATGCATCATATTGCTTTTTCAGCAAATCAATCTGAGCGTTTAAATCATCGAGTTGTTTTTGTGTGGCTGCATCGGCTTTTAAAAGATTTTCAACACGTGTTTTTTCCTTTGTTGCCGTGGCAAGTTGTTCGGAGATGGTTGAAAGCTGGGCAGCGGCATCAGGCTTCTTTGTCAATACAGCAGATATGGAATACTGCAATTGTTTTTTACGCAAATACAATTGCATGGTATCAATGTAGCCCAAGGTTTGATTGGCTGTCAATGTCTGTCCTTCTTTGATATCAAGTTTTAAAATTCTTCCGGATGCTTCTGAAGCAACAATGACTTCATCAGCTTCAAAATTTCCGGTTGCATCAAAATTTCCAGAGCCAGATGAGCACGCGCTCAAAGCAAATACAATGGAAGTAAAAAGAATTGTCTGTTGTCTGTTTATTCTCATGATGAATTTTTTTTTATTCGTTACCGGAAGTTGTTTTATAATTTACTTGTGCCAGCATCAACTGCACCTGATGAAGCGATTGATTCTGCTTTGCCTGGTCTTCTGCATTAAGCTCACGCAGATAATCATTCGCTGTGATCACGCCATTATCTAATTGCGCTTTGGATGTTTCCTTGATGCGCACCCGCAGAGTGATGATCTGATCATCAACTTTCAATAAATCGTTTAGCTTGTTGATCTCGTGCGAATTTTGCGTGAGCGAAAGCTTTGTGTTAAACAAAAACAAATCGCGCTGCGTGTCAATCAACTGATTATTCACTTCGAGCAATTGTTTATCGCGCTTTCTATTATAAAATCCTGACAAGTTCCAATTCAACCGAACACCTCCGAGATAGTACGTATCAAATTCATTCTTCAAGACATTCAAAGCCGGCTTGCCATAACCTGCTTGTAAGAACAATCCCAGCTTCGGCATGTTGCGGGTATTTGAAAGTTGATACTGCGAGTTGAACAATAACTTTTGTGTATTGAATAAGGAAAGTTCAGGACGATTGATGTCATTTGTTTGAGAAAACTGAATCTGCGGAGAAATTAGTTTTGTGTTTTCATCAAGTGCTTGATTGATAAAAATTCCAAGCATATCAAGATAAGCTTTGCGCAACGACCTGGTTTCGATCACACGTTGATCGGTCTTCAACATCTCTGCTTGCAAAATATCTGCATTCGTACGAAAGGCCGTACCATTTTGAATGGAAGCCTGCACTTTCGATAAAGATGATTGCAAATCTTTGCTAAGAAGATCAAGCTGAATCAACTGCTGATCAAGCAGCAACACACCAAAGAAAAGTTGATTTACCCGATCGCGGATTTTGTAAAGCTCCACATCGAGTTGCTGACTCTGCACTTGCGAATTTGTCTCCGCCACAGCCGCATTCTGACGGATCGTTCCTCCATCCAACAACGTCTGATTTACTTCGCCATAAACTTTGTATTGATCTTTCGAGAGTGGTTTGATCGTGAGGCCCGGCAAGTCAATCGGAACGCGCGTCACATCTGATTGATACGTGGCCTGCGCATACAAAGCAAATTGAGGAAGATAACCTGAATGCGCATTTGCAACTGAAAATTCCTTTGTTTGCGTGATCAGTTCCTTCTGTTTGATCAACGGATAATTTTTCTTCGCCATTTCCTGGCATTGCTCAAGCGTGAGCTGTGCAAAAGAGCTGCTGGCAATTGCTGTCAACAGCCCGATCAGGAGCAAAATTTTTCTTTTTTGTTTGGTCATGTTTTTCATCATTTGCAGCATGGGATTTCTTCCTGCATTCAAATTTTACGAAAAATAGATGAGGATGATGCACCTCCTCAACTATAAAATAGTGAACACTGCAAAATCAAAACTGAAGTGTTTGAAATAGGTATTAAGCCGAAATGGGTTGTGAGTGCTTTTTCGGCAATTTAATGGTAAAGGTGGTTCCTTCACCATAGGTAGAGTTTACCGAAACCTCTCCACCAAGTTTTGTAACCGATTCCTTCAAAATGTAAAGGCCCAGGCCGGAGCCCTGCACCGAATCGGTAGCGCGATAGAACATGTTGAAAATCTTATCCAGCATCTCCGGACGAATGCCGCAGCCATTATCGGAAACACTGATCACGAACGAATCGCCTTCTTCGTTTGCCTTGATTTCAATAAACGGATTTTGATTTTCCCGAGCCTTTTGAAATTTGATGGCATTTGAAATGAGGTTGTTTAAAATTATTTTTAAACGCATCTCATCGCTGCAAAACTCCGACTTCAATTGTATGTCCAGGCGAAAATCTATTTGCGAATAGTTGGTCGCGTACTGATGATCCGTCAAAATGGTTTGTATCAATTTTTTTAAATCGATCGCTTTGAACTCAAGAGCTGCGCGTGCATTGCGTGAGTAGTTGATCACATCGGCAATAAAGTGCTCCATGCGTCTCACACTTTGCTCCATCATGCCGAGGTATCCCGAGAGAATAGATGAAGGCGTTTCCATCCGCGAAATGTTGATGAGCCCGAGCAAAGATTTTAGGGGGGCACTTAAATCATGTGAGGCGCTGTACACAAACCGATCAAGCTCTGAATTCCTGGTTGTCAGTTCTGAATTCGTCTTTACCAACTCAGCCGTGCGCTGCTCAATCAATTTTTCAAGATATTCTCTTCTGCGATTGTTGATGCGAACAGCGATTGAAAAAGAAATCCAGAAAATAGCCCCCACGAAAATCAGAATCAGAAATAGAAACCACGCTTCTTGCCAAAAAGGTTTATCTATTTTTACGTTCAGCGTCCGCACATCGCTCCATTGGTAACCGCCCACTTTTCTCGCCTTGATCTCTATGATGTAATTGCCCGCGGCAAGATCTGATACGGTGATCATATTTTTTTCCACGCTATGCCAGCGATCTTCATTTCTGCTTATGCGATACTGCAAGTCAACTTTGCTTTCAGGAAATGTAATTGCCGACACAATTAGATTCAGAAAAGAACCATACTTCAGTTGAATGCCTTTTTGAAAGCGTTGCCTCGCTCCGTTCACTTGCGCTTCCACAAAAAAGGGTGTAAGGGTTTTTTCCTGTTTGTTGATTCCCTCTTTTGCAAAGCTCAGGCCTTTCGAAGTTCCCACCCACACTGTGTTTTGAGCATCAATAAAAATTCCGCGTGAAGTAAGGGTGTTAGAAGCCATACCGTTTCCTTCATCGAAAAGCCAATAGTCTTTTTCCAGCACATTGTAGCGAAACAACCCGAAAGAGTTGGCGAACAGTATTTGATCTTCACCAAGTTGCTCAATGGTCTTTACGGAAAGTGAAGAATATTTTTCACCCAGATCAACCCGCTCTACTGTTTTCCCGTCAGATTTTATCAGTCCTTCTGAGGAAGCCAGCCACAAATTTCCTTTTGAAAATACAATGTCATTAATATCAAAATCACCGTGAACAGGAAAATTCACTGGCAATGCGATGCTTCTGAAGGCAGAGTCAGATTTGGTTTTGAAAAATAAATAGGAATCTTTTCCATTCGCGGCAACATACGCTCCCTTTTCATTCACTCTCACGGCATTCACGATGCTGGATTCAAGCAATGGAATTTTATAACGCTTCACTTTCAAATCGGGAGTGATGCAACTGATGTACGTGTTCCCTGATTGCGCGAGCCAAAGATTTTGTTCGGCATCCAAAAACAAATCGTGAACGAAGCGTCCTTGACTTTCAAAATTCCACTTCTTCACAATCTTTTCATTTTTCAAAAGAAAAACTGAAAACCCGTTTGCCACCCAAAGTCCCTGATCATTTGATTGAAGGGACAGAAAATATCCATTCGGAATACTAAGAATACTTTCAGAAGAATACTTGCCGTCTTTGAATTGCACTTTGAAAAGATCGGTCATCGTGCAGTAGTAAATTGAATTTGTTTTTGAATCTTGCGTGATGCTCTCCACAAATCCGGACGAACCTTCTACTGTTTCAAAAACATTTTTCTGCAAAAGCACAAGGCCCTCCGAAGAAGCAATCCAAATATCCTTTTCCTTACTTTGAAAAATTGAATTGATGTTGTTGACCTGTTGACCAATCGGTTTGGTGGCTTTAGTCGCGATGTCAATCAGGGCGTGCGTTTTATAACCACTTCCAATCACCATTGTGCGATCATCGAGAAAGTGAATTGCTTCCGGGTCGCGAAACGAAAGAAACAAAAGCGGGCTCCTGTCTGTTTCGGGATCAAATGTATAAATGCCATTAAAAGCTGCAATCCATAAAACACCATTGTGTTTAGTGATAAGATTGATATTGGTCGGGAATTTTATTTCCTGCTTCTCCAGCTTTGATCCGGTGTATTTATAAACCCGTCCGAAGTAAGAACATGCAAATACATTGCCTTCTTTATCCTCAAAAAAAGAAAACGATCTTAGAAATTGTGGCGAGCGATCCGTGAGGTCAAAACTAAAACGATTCAACTTTTTTCCATCGAGCAACACAACGGACTGCGGTTCGGCCACCCACAGCCTTCCCTTCGAATCTTCAAACACTGACTTTGGATACCACAAAACAGAATCCGTTGGATTTCTTCCGCCCGCTTTTACGGTTTTGAAAATAACGGTGTCAATTTGATTTTGAATTTCTACCAGATCAAGATCACCAAACAAAAGCAAGCGGCCGTCTTTCGTTTTCAAAAATCCCTTCGCATACTGACTGTGCAATGCATTTTTAAAATGTGTGAATCGAAGACCATCAAACTGAACAAGTCCATCATCAGTAGCAATCCATAAAAAACCCAAACTATCCTGAGCCACTGCTTTCACTACATCGCTGGGCAGTCCATCTTCAACGCGATAAATTTTTGTTTGATAATCCTGTGAAATACCTGTGGCAAAAGAGAGAATCAATATGGAAAGCAGGGCAAATTTGAATTTCAAAAAATCCAATTTCACTAATCTATATGCCAAGCGAAACACCATTCGGATACACAGTCCTTTTTAAAGATAAGGCGAAAAGTTTATTGGAAGAACAAATCTGCTTTGAAATAAGTAGAAACCAAAAAATAAAGGCATCCGGTTAAGAATGCCTTTGAAAAAGTTAAACCAAAGGTCTGTCAATACTTGGCTGGCTGGCCTTGAGCGGGGGTTGTTTTCTTGATGAATTCACGGATGTGATCATTCGATGTCACCAAATCTTCGGCACGCAAATACATCATGTGACCGCTACGATAGCCTTGAAATGAAAGGCGATCTTTCATCTTGCCACTTGGGTCCAGTTGCCACATCGTGTACTTTGCATCGAAGTAAGTTGTCGCACCATCATAATAGCCCGACTGAAACATCACATGAAGGAAAGGATTTTCCGCCATCGCAAGGCGAAGGTTTTCTCCGGTGCGGTCGTCTTTGTTATCCCACGGGTGAACAGGCCCAAACATGTTGTATTGTAAATCGGTTTTGAATTTCAACACATCACGCAAGTAGTAGTTTATCGCGGGAGTAAATGAATGCAACCACGAAGTAAGTTCTGAATTGTAATCAGGATCTTCACCCGCATCTTGCCTATCGATGCCTTTGTAACGAGAATCCAACCTTCCAACTGTAAATGATTTCTCGCGCAGCAACTCTTTCCAGAAAAAGGAAGTAGGAATGTTTAGGTTGTGTTGCAGAATTGTTTTTTCAGAAAGGCCCGAGTAGCGAGCCATTTTAGCTGCAACTTCTTTTCTGTTTTTTTCATCGATGAATCCTCCTTTTGCAAGTGCGGGAATCAATTCGTTGATCGTAAACGATTCGGCCTCTGGAAGCACGTCATTCAAATCTTTTTGCTGAAGATCAGGTGGAAGCATTTTGTGATACCACGCAGTGGCGGTGAAGTAGGGCAAAGAAGTTGCATCATTCACCGGGCCATCTCTTCTTATTCCAAGTTCAGTTGGGGAAACTAAAATCACTCCGTTCAAATAAGACCAATGTGCATTTTGCAATTCGAGTGCAAGGCCAGATACTCGAGTGGTGCCGTAACTTTCACCAATCAAGTATTTTGGCGAAAGCCAACGACTGTTTCGCGACACAAAATTATCGAGCCAGTCTGCTAAATACTTTACATCAGCATTTACGCCAAAGAAAGTTGATCGCTCTGCTTTTGAATCGAGAATGCGCGAGAAGCCTGTGTTAACCGGATCGACATAAACAATATCAGCCACGTCAAGAATTGAATTTGGATTATCTTTTACACCGTATGGCTGAACAGGATAACCTTCGTTGTCGATATTCAGAATTTTTGGGCCTGTGTACGCGACATGCATCCACACAGAAGCAGAGCCCGGCCCTCCATTGAACGACATCACCAACGGGCGTTTTGATTTGTCCGTCACATCTGTGCGCTCATAATAAATGAAGAACAAAGAGGCTATTGCTTTGCCTTCTGCATTCCAAACAGGTTGTGTTGCCGTTGTCACTTTGTAAGGAACAGGTTTGCCTTTGATGATGGCTTGCCCGTTTGTTATAACCGATGATTCAGCCGGCAATACTCTTTCAGGTGTTGTATTTTGTGCTTGTAAAACGACAACTTCAAAAAGAAAAATGATGAAGTAAAGAAATCTTTTCATAGGATAATTTTTTATGAAAATAAGAATGAAATCAATTCATCAACGCGCAATTTTTGACAAATTGAATGAGAACTGTTTGAATGGCGAAAGTCAGGCTTGTGGAAACTGCACGAAGAAAGTCGCTCCGCTTCCAAATTCACTTTCGCACCAAATCTTTCCATTCATCGACTCTACAAATTTTTTCACGATGGAAAGCCCAAGACCGGTTGAAGATTCATTGCCGGTTGGCCTGGCACTTAACTTCTGGTATTTATTGAAAAGCTTTTTCTTGTCCTCATCCGAAAGTCCGGGGCCTTCATCCTTGATAGCGGCCGTCAACTTGTCCTTTTCATGGAAAATCGAGACATAAATAGTTTTCTCGCCTGGAGAAAACTTGATGGCGTTCGACAAAAGGTTCTCAAAAATCTGATTGAAGTAGGAGAGATCAACATCTATAAATCCTGATGCAGAAGAAGAAAAATGTAAGTTGATCTGTTTGTTGTAAGCATCTAGTTTGAATCGTTCGACAATCACATTCAAACTTTCTGCAAAATCAATCTTTTGAAGGTTCAAATTGAGTGTTTGAGCCTCTATCGCTTCAATGTCAAGAATCTTTGAAATCATCCCGTTCAATCGAACGGCACTTGATTCAATTAAGTTTAAGCAATTCACAGCCTCCTCGTTCATGTCAGGAGTTGTCATTCTAATGATCGACACCAGGCCTTTGATTTGGTTGAGTGGACTCTTCAGGTCATGCGCCACAATCCCGATCAGATTATTTTTTTCCTGGTTAAGATTGACAAGCTCGTCATTCTTGCTGACGATCTCGTCTTTCTGTTTAGCCAACTCTGCGTGCATGTTCGAGATCACTTCGTTAGCTTCGTGAAGATAATCTGCCTGATCGAGGAGCGCACTCATTTTTTCCTCCAACTCATTTTTCTTTTCAAGAATCTCCTCGCGTGTTCGGTTCAACTCTTCAACCTGGTTGGATATTTCCTGCTTTTGAAGAAGTAGCTTTTCGTTTTGGCGGCTAATCATTTTGTTAGCCTCATCCATCTCTTCAGATTGGATCAATAAATCTTTTCGCTTGTGCTCAAGCAAGTAGTTATTAGCTTCAGCCACTTTTTGCAGTGCGCGAAATCGCTCCACTTTCTTTTGCAAATCCTCCGTCTTTCGTGTTATTTCCGCATCGATGTCCGATTGAAGTCGGAAGATATCGGCTTCCATTTTCTTCAAACGGGCAAGTTGGGTCTTTTTCGTTTTTGAAGTTTCATTGATCAGCTTCTTGTTCTTGGTTTCTTTAACAAGGCGATCGATCTTATCAAAAGATTTTTTTGAGAGTGAGGAAATTGATTTTACTTCCTTCTTCACCCGGGCGAGTGATGAAATTTTTTTTCGCGCAGAAGGCATCCAACTATCTAGTTAAGAAACGAGATTCAAAACTTTTGCCGTGCGTGCTCGTGTTGCCGCCAGCAGGTTTTCATCTTTGCCCAAAGATAAGCCAAAAGACGGTGCCATTTCTTTCAATTTGTTTTGCCATGCAACCGATTTACTTTCCTCTTTGAAACAGCGTGGCAAAATTCCAAACATAATGGCAGCTGCTGTTGAAGCTCCCGGTGAAGCTCCTAAAAGTGCCGCCACACTACCGTCCGCTGACACCACGGCCTCCGTTCCAAACTCCAGCTTGCCGCCTCCGTGGCCTTCATCTTTTTTGATAACCTGCACACGTTGACCTGCTTCTTTCAATTCCCATTCATTCAATTTTGCGATCGGCACATACTCGCGCAAGGCATTCACTCTGTCTTCATGAGAAAGCCGAAGTTGCTCTATCAGGTATTTTGTGAGTGGGACATTTCTCAATCCGGCAGAAATCATCGGGAACAAATTATCAGGCTTAATTGACTTGGCAAGATCCAATCGCGAGCCGGATTTCAAAAACTTAGTTGAGAATCCCGCGAAGGGGCCAAAGAGTAATTCTTTTTTTCCATCGATGATGCGTGTATCCACATGTGGCACGGACATGGGCGGAGCGCCAACACTCGCCTTGCCATACACTTTGGCAAAATGCTTTTGAATCAACGGCTCGCTGTTACACTTCAGCCACAAGCCACTCACCGGAAACCCACCATAACCTTTACGCTCGTTAATCTCCGCTTTCTTCAGCAAATTCAAAGTAGCTCCACCCGCTCCAAGAAAAACAAATTTTGCACGACAAGAATCCTTCAAATCGTTCAACTGATTTTCCACAAAAACTTCCCAACCCCCTTTTTTATGCGGATCGATGTCAAGCGTTTCAACATTGTAATGAATAGTAACGCCCGGCATTTTTTCAAGTTGATGAAAAAGGCTTCTCGTCAATTCTCCGAAGTTTACATCCGTACCAACCTCCATTCTCGTAGCGGCAACTTTTCCTTTGTCGGTGCGCTGATCCATAATTAATGGCGCCCACTGACTAACTTGATCACGATCTTCTGAATACTTCATCTCACGGAACAGCGGAGATTGATTCATTGATGAGAATCTTCTTTTCAAATAGTCAACATTCTCATCGCCCCACACAAAACTCATGTGTGGCACTCGACTTATAAATTTTGTCGGGTCGCTCAAATATTTTTTCTCAACCAGGTAAGACCAAAATTCCTTGGACACTTCAAACCATTCACAAATCCTTTCCGCTTTTGAAATGTCGATCGATCCATCTTCCTTTTGAGGCGTGTAGTTCAATTCGCAAAAAGCGGAATGACCTGTGCCTGCATTGTTCCAGGCGTCTGAACTTTCAGTGCCCGCTTTGTCGAGGCGTTCAAAAACCTGAATGGTAATATCCGGATTTAATTCCTTGAGCATGATGCCCAATGTTGCACTCATTATACCCGCGCCAATCAAGGCAACATCGGTATCGGGTACGAGCGGCTTTACGGCTTGCGACATAATGGAGTTTTATAAAGCTTCCAAGATAGCAACACAACCTTGAAAAGTAAAAACCTGGAGATAGAGAATCATGTTTGCTGGATTTGATCTGAAGCATGAAAAACCATATTGCTGGTGAAGCGAAAGTATATTCAGCAAATAAAAATTGGAATTGCCGGGGATAAGAATAGGAGTGTAAAATGTTTTTAATTGCCTGATCGGATTCTAATATTGCAGGGAAATGGATTTTGCGAAAGCAATCATCATGAACCGGTGGATAATTATTTTTTTAACATTTTGTCAGGCAGCAGTTGCTCAGCAGGTTCTTGAAGGAAAAATCCTGGACAAGACAACACGAATGGCTGTGCCATTTGCATCTGTTGGCATATTAGGAACTTCTGAGGGAACAAGCTCTAACCTGGAAGGTGAGTTTTCACTTTTTGTGAAAGGCAACGTCATCATAAAAATATCGTGTGTTGGCTATGAATCTCTTGAGCTGAAATCGACTGACAACCTGGAGGAAATTCTTCTCAGCCCAAAAACTACTCAACTCAGCGAGATTATTATCCTAAGCAAGTCTGTCAATCCACGAAAATTGGTGAGGAAATTTTTTGCAAGCGTGAATGAGAATTATCTGAATGAACCCTTCCTGGAAAAATTTTTTTATCGTCATTATTGCAAAGATGATTCTGCTTACGGTCGTTTGATTGAAGCTTATGTAGATGTGTGGAAACGTAACGAGTCTCGCTCAAATCCCAAAGCCGGAACTGAAAATGAAGCCATTCGAGTGCAGCAACTTCGAAGGAGCCTTGATCGCACAACAATGTCCCAGGGTCATGAACCAATCGCCATCAACTATGCACTTCAGGCCGATATTATTGGATATCAAAGCACAACCTCATCCGAGCATTTTTCTTTTTATTCTGATGTAAGCACGTTGCGTGCAGACTTTGAAAAACTGGAATTCAAATTTGGAGGAATCACACACTATGATGGAATGGAGGTTTATGAAATATTTTATGAGAACAAAAAGGATTCTTTGCCAACAACCTCCGGAAAATATCTTGCCTTGGCAAAATTACATGGCGTATTATTTATAACAACCAAAACAAATGTGCTTGTGAAGAGCGAAGAAGAAAAGGAGTTTGGTGGTAACTCGGTTCATTCTTCTTGCCTCTATCGCAAGTTTAACGAGCACTATTATCCTTATCACATCATTCGCAGCGGCCTCACCAAGACCTCTGACGGAAGAAGTCACACTTTTCATGTTGAGATGATGGCTACTGGACTGGTGATGGATGCAGAGCACTTTAATGGTCACGAACCTACGCGCGAAGAACTACTGAAAATTCCCTATGATTCCTCCTTTTGGAAAAACAATTCCATGCTGAAGACTACACCTTTGGAGAAGGAAATCATCTCCGATCTTGGCGGTGGCGTTTCTTTGAATAAGCAGTTCGAGCTTTATCGCGATTTTGAAAACAACACCACAAATGGTGGTCATGATGGCTTGGCAAAACTGAAGTGGCTTTTACAAGACAGTAGAAGCAAGCGCAATATTTACCTGGTGTTTTGGGAAGGTGACTGTCGCAAATATCTGGTTGACATGGAGTATGCAAAGCGGCTTAACAGAAGTTATCGAAAGCAAATTACCTTTGTGTTTGTGTCGCTGGATGAAGATGAATCTGTTTGGAATGACCGCGTATCTTCTTTCAATTTTTTTTCAGATGGAATCATCAACTACCGGATAGGAAAAAGCAACGACATTACAAAGCTCTTCAACGTAAATGAAATTCCTTCTTTTTTTGTCATCCCGAAATCAGAATTGCACTATCAAATAGCAAAACATCCAAGCGATCCGCAACTTGAGAAAGATTTGAACTTGCTACTTCAAAATCCGAAGTAGGAGAACTTCATCTTATCTTTGCAGTCATGAATTATCTTGTTTGCTAGCTGTCATCAATTTCATTCATCTTACTGGTTGTATTTTAATGCTCTTATATTTTTGATTAGCTTTTTGTTTAAAGAAAATTATTGCACTCACATGTTCCTCTTGCTACTCTGGACTTGTTACACCTCCAAAAAAATAACAATATGAAATTTAACATCGATGAATTCAATCTATTGGTTAAAAACCGGAGATCCATTTTCCCGAAAGATTACACGGGAGAAAAAGTGGACGATTCGATCATCAATCAAATGCTGGAGAATGCCAATTGGGCACCCACACATAAACTTACCGAGCCATGGAGGTTTGTTGTGTTCTCCGATGATGGCAGAAAAAAACTGGCTGACTTTCAAAGCGAATGTTACAAACAAGTGGCTACAGCCAAAGGAAACTTTGATGAAAAAAAATACGAGGGGTTAAAAGTGAAACCGATGGAAGCTTCACATGTGATCGCCATAGGCATGAAGCGCGATGAAAAGAAAAGTCTTCCTGAGTGGGAAGAAATGGGAGCTGTGTTTTGCGCTGTTGAAAACATGTATCTGACCGCCACCGCACTCGGAGTCGGCTGTTATCTAAGCACCGGGGGCATCACCAACTTTGAAGAAGCAAAAGAATTTTTCGGATTGACTAAAGAGGACAAACTTCTCGGCTTCTTGTTTGTGGGCATGCCAAAGGGAAATGTGATCGGAGGAAAAAGAAAATCGGTTCAAGAAAAAGTCAAATGGATACGCTAGGTCAAAGCAACTACTACTCACAATTGGGTGATCTTTTCTATTTGTTGCAATTTTTTGGCTAACCTAAGCAACGGTATTTTAAAACAAATTCAATTTAGTTAACAGACGAAAAAAGTTTTTGATCGTAGAGATTCATCTAAAACATCCGTTATGAAATCTCTACCAAAACTTCTCTTATTGGTGTTCATCAGCACTAGCGTTCTGTCGATCGCACAACCTGTGACTACACCGCGCACACCGAGCCCTGGGGCCGAAGTCTCTCAAACCATTGGCATTTCAAAAGTAACCGTTAACTATTCGCGGCCTTCCGTAAAGAACAGAAAAGTGTGGGGCGAACTTGTCCCTTATGGTTGGAATGTGCAGGGATTTGGAGCAGGCAACTCCGCTCCGTGGCGAGCTGGTGCAAACGAAAATACGGTGCTCACGTTATCACACAAAGCAAAAATTGAAGGACAAGAAGTAGCCGCGGGTTCGTATGGATTGTTCTTCGTAATAAATGCTGATAATTCAGGAGAAGTAGTACTTTCCAGGAATTACAAATCATGGGGAAGTTTCTTTTACGATCAATCGGAAGATGTAATGCGCGCAAAGATTAAAATCCGCGACAATGCATTTACCGAATTGCTTACTTATGATTTTATTAATCTAACTAAAAATTCTGGCGAACTGGTTTTGAACTGGGAGAAGAAACAATTTCCTGTAAAAGTTGAATTTGCCGTGGATGAAATCGTGATGGCAAATGCCAAGAATGAATTGCGTAACGCCACGGGTTTCAATCCCCAAGGTTTCACAAGTGCGGCTCGTTATTCGCTTAACAATAACGTTGATCCTGATCAAGGCTTGATTTGGATCAATCGTTCATTGACGATGAATCCTAATGATTTCAATGCGAAAGGCGTTAAAGCAGGATTGCTTTCTAAAGCAGGGAAGCAAGCAGAAGCGGATCAACTTATGAAAGATGCTGTGACACAGGCAACAGAAGTTGAAATTAATAACTATGGTTATCAACTCCTTAATCAAGGCCAACAAGACAAAGCGATTGAAATCTTTGTAACCAATACTGCTCGTTTCCCAAAAAGTGCAAACGCATGGGACAGCTTAGGTGAAGGCTACGCGACCAAAGGTGAAAAGGAAAATGCAATCAAGAGTTTCAAGAAGGCAATGAGTTTGAATCCCCCTGCCAATGTGAAAGCAAACTCAGAGAAGTTTTTGAAGCAGTTTGGAGCGATGTAGCCAGACACCGAACGATTATGGAAATGCTCTGAATTAAATCAGAGCATTTTTGCTTCAATAAGGCGATGGACTCACCGAAGTCCAGCCTCCATCTACAATAATAGATTGGCCCGTAATATGTGACGCTTGTGTTGAAACTAAAAACAAAACGGTTGCGGCCACATCTTCCGGAGTGGCTGGTCTGCCCATGGGTGTAATGCGCGACCACGTTTTGTTGTATTCTTTGTCAAGTGATGTGCGCTCTGTTATTGTTGCACCCGGAGCTACAGTATTCACCGTGATTTTATGAGGTGATAAATCAACCACCAATGTTTTTGCTAACATTTCAAGTGCCGCTTTAGTCATACCGTAGGCTGCCAGATTTTTATGCGCTTGGTGGCCAGTGACCGATGACATGAATAAAACGCTTCCTCCCTCGCCTTGTTCCATCATTTTTCGGGATGCCGCTTGCGCAAGGAAAAAGCTTCCTGAGAGGTTCACTTGCATCACGCGATTAAAGTCTTTGGGATCGTATTCAAAAAAATCTCCGAAGAGAGTGATGCCTGCGTTAGCGATCGCAATGTCAATGCGGCCAAATTGCCGGACGGTTTCTTCCACTAGTTGCGTGATGAATTGAACATCCGATGCATCACCCGAGCAATGGTGACAAATTCCCTGCTCACTTGCTCTCTTTGCGGCTCCAGCAGCAAGGTCAGGTTCAATGTCATTCAGCATTACCTTCGCGCCACATGCCGCAAGCTGTTTGCAAATTTCCAAACCAATGCCCTGGCCAGCGCCTGTGACCAAAGCAACTTTGTTTTTAAATTGACTGTCACTCATATCTTGGCTTTTTACTTGCACGAATCATTTCAGAATACCCTTGCTTTTTTGAAAACGCAGTAAGTGCCATCACAATTCGTTTGGTTTTTGTGTCCGGAGTTTTTGCATCGGCAATCCATCTGTAAAAATAGCGCTGATGGGATCCGGATAGAGTTTTGAAAAAGTTGTGAGCTTCCGGATCCTGCTTCAGACATTTCAGAAAATCGGGGGGAGCCTCGATCTGGCGCTCATCCAACTCTAACTGAACGAGCAGTTTGTCGCCCATGCGTTTGCCGATAGCCCTTCTGAATTTCGCATTCAATGGCATGATAAATCTGCCTGCACCCATTGGCAGAATTGCCGTTTTCTCAAATGAAAATTCATCGAGCTTTCCTTTTACGCGATAAGAGACCTTCACACCCGGATTAACTTTCTTTGCTTGAGATGAAGTGATTTCAAAATAAGTCCACCCTGTTTTTTCTCCTTGTTTGTCAAAGCGTTTTATGATGGTGGAGAATTTGATCATTGCTCAATCTCCTTTTTCATTTCATCCGAGACAAAAACTTTTTGAGTTCCGTCCTCCGCGGTATAAACGATGAAAACATTAAGTTCAGGATGTGCCTTCAAAACCTCTTGTGCTTTTTCAAACCCCATCACCATAAAAGCAGTGGCCCACGCATCGGCAGTAATGCAATCTTTGGCGAATACAGTTGCGCTTAGAATAGATCTTTGAATCGGAAAGCCAGACTTTGGGTCAATCGTGTGAGAGAATTTTTTTCCATCTACAACCCGGTAGTTGAAATAGTTTCCTGATGTAGAGAACCCTTTGTCGCTCAACTTCACATACGCCTTGTAATACAAACTGTCACGAGTTGAGTTTGGATCGAGAATGCCCAGCTCCCACGGTTGCTGCTTGTCTAGATTTTTTCCAACCGTCATTCCCTCTCCTCCTAGTTCCACCAACATATTTTCAACTCCCTTTGCTTTTAAAAATTCAGTAATCACATCGGCACCATAGCCTTGACCAATTCCACCAAAATCAATTTGACTTCTGGAATCTGTTTTCCAAATGCTATCGCCATTGAACTGAATTTTTTCAAAGCCGATAAATGCTTTCACACTATCAACTTTCGCGCTGTCGGGAAATGTCTGGTTCTTATCTGCACCAAAGCCAAACATATAAACCAACGGCATCACGGTTGGGTCAAAAGCCCCTAATGAATTTCCGAAAACCTCGGCTGATTTTTTTATCGGAGGAAGAAAATAAGGGAGTTCAAATTTGAATGCAGTCTTTGCTTTGTTAAAGCGTGAAACCTCCGATTGTGGATCATAGTTGTTGATCGATTTGTTGACCAATACCAATAGTGAGTCGATAGAATTTTTGAAGTCGCGATTCCATTTATCAAAATAACTAACATGATAAGTCGTACCCATGGTCTGTCCCTCAACCGTGATCAGAGGTCCATGTGCATTCCTATTCCGATAATACCAAACAGCCATGATCGCCACCAGCAGTATGACTGAGTAAATAGAATTTTTTGTCCGGGAATTCATTTTTGAATGAGTCGTGCAAGATAGAACTTATTGGCAATTGATATAAGCCAATATTTGTGTAAGTTTTTTTTTGAAACAAAACTCAAATCCACAAAAAGCCGTTTAGATGTAAACTATATTTGCGTCATTATGGAGGGACAAGAAAATTCAAAGTACCAGATCAGTCTGCCGCTCATTTTGTGTATCGGCATTGCAGCAGGGTTGTTGATTGGGGCTGGCCTCACAGGAAAACCAGTGGGCAGAAGCAATGGAACAGACATGGAAAAACTTCAGGAAGTACTTTCCCTGGTGCAAAATGAATACGTTGACAAAACCAAAACAGACAAGTTGGTCGATGATGCGATTGAGCATCTGCTTGGCAAACTCGATCCACATTCGGCTTACATTTCCGCCAGCGATCGCATTGCTGCAAATGAAGACTTGAAAGGAAATTTTGAAGGCATCGGTGTTGAATTCAGTATCTTTCATGATACACTGGTAGTAGTAGCTGCCGTAAGCGGTGGACCAAGCGAGGCAGTGGGAGTGCGGTCAGGCGATCGCATCATCAAAGTAAATGATACGCCCATCACAAATATTCACCTTACCACACCTGACGTTTATAAATATTTAAAAGGGCCAAAGGGAACGGAGGTGAAGATTGAAGTGCTGCGCAAAAGCAATAAAGAAAAAATGTCGTTCACGATTATCCGTGATAAAATTACACAGTCATCAGTTGACGCTTCGTACATGATCAATGACGAGATTGGTTACATTAAGATCAGTCGCTTCTCACAAAACACGTTTACCGAATTCAAAGAAGCAATCGATGGTTTGGAAAAAAAGGGAATGAAAAAACTGGTTCTCGATCTCCAGGGAAACCCAGGCGGATACATGGATCAGGCCATCGAGGTCGCGGATGAATTTTTACCAAAAGGAGACAAGATTGTTTTCACAAAAGGTCAGGAAGCAAAGTATGATGAAGAAGCATTTGCCACAGACAAAGGAAGTTTTGAAAAACAACCACTTATTGTTTTGGTGAATGAAGGAAGCGCTTCTGCATCAGAAATTGTAACAGGTGCGCTTCAAGACAATGATCGCGCGCTGGTAGTAGGAAGAAGATCGTACGGAAAAGGACTGGTGCAGCGTCCGTTTGATTTGAATGATGGCTCTGAAGTTCGTTTGACTATTTCGCGATATTACACACCAAGCGGGCGCTCCATTCAAAAACCGTATGAAGACCTTGATGCGTATGACAGAGAAATTGTTGGACGCTATAAGCATGGAGAGTTTTTCACAGCCGACAGTATTAAGTTCAATGATTCACTGAAATACCAGACAACTCATGGAAGAACGGTGTATGGAGGTGGCGGTATCATGCCTGACTTCTTCGTACCATTAGACACTGTGAACAACAGTAGATTCTTTAATGAACTCTATGCAGTCAATGTAGTTCGCGAATTTGCGATGAATTATGCTGAGGAGAACAAAGAAAATTTAAAAGCAAAAGGATTCGATTCCTATCTGAAAAATTTTGATGTGAGCGAAAGCATGATCAGCAAGTTGGTGGCTATGGGCCAACGGGAAAAAGTAAAGCCCGACTATCATGACCTTGAAAAGAATAAGCATGTTTTCAAGATTTTATTAAAAGCAGAAATCGCACGCAGGATTTGGGACAATAAAAAATTCTATCCTGTTTTCAACGAAACCAATGAAGTGCTTCAACAAGCAATCAAATTGTTTGACAAAGTTCCCGAACTAGATCGCTCCAAAATGTAAAATGCTTTTTAAAACCAAGGGCATTGTCTTTCGCTATACTGAGTACGGAGAAACTTCCATCATCGTCACGATTTTTACAGGCCAGTTTGGTTTGCAAACCTATATTGTGAATAGTGCGAGAAGTGCTTCCGCAAAAAATAAGATCGCGCTTTATCAACCACTCACATTACTAGACCTTGTTGTCTATCATCGTGAGAATGCTTCTATACTTCGCATCAAAGAGGCAAAATGTTTTCATGCCTACCAGCACATTCCAACTGACTTCAGAAAATCGAGCGTTGCACTTTTTCTGAATGAGTTTTTGAATAAGACAGTGAAAGAACAAAGTCACGCAGAGGAACTGTGTGACTTCCTTATCAATTCATTTGTTCATTTTGATTTGCAAATTTCCAACATCGAAAACTTTCATTTAATATTCCTGATCCGACTTAGCCGGTATCTTGGCTTTCGTCCTTCGGGAGTGGATGAGTTGATGGGCGCAAGAGTAAGTGCTGATGAAGTTGAAGAAAATATTTTAAAGCAATTGGTGACTGCTAATTATTCTGACCCAATCAGCATTAACAATATTCAACGAAGAAATATCCTGGAAATACTAATCCGTTTTTACGTCAGTCATTCTCCTAACTTTGGCGAATTAAAATCACTGCCGGTGCTGAGAGAAATTATCTGAAGCATTTAGATTAGCTGGTCAATCCTATATTTTATGCACATGAATACTATACCCGATTGCTACTACCGCACCAGCATCAAAGCTCTGGTGTTAAATGAGGAAAAGAAAATCCTTTTGATCAAAGAGGCTAACGGTAAATGGGAACTGCCCGGTGGCGGAATGGAATTCGGTGAAACTCCTCACGATTGCCTGCATCGCGAAGTAAGAGAAGAGATGGGGATAGATATTATCTCTATCAACGAGCATCCAAGTTATTTTATCTCGCTGTTACACGAAAACTTCGGATGGATCACGAATACACTATATGAGACTCAATTCAAAAATTTTGAATTCATACCCTCAAGTGAATGTGTAGAAATAAAATTCTTTGATCGATTTGACGCTTTGCAGGAAGATCTATCTAAAAACGTTGCTGTTTTCTTAAATCAATTTGATCCAGCAAATCACTAAATCAATTTACAATCTCATCGCTGATGGTGAGTTTGTTTCCCTCCAATGTAGTTCGGTAAATCCACATCGCCCTGCGCGCAGGGCCGGCTGTCGGGCTTCCATCCGGAAAGCTGAAGTTTGATTTGCAATTATTGTCAATCATAAACAGACTCGACATGTCAACATTTACAGTTGCATTTTCGTCATACGGATGATGGGGGCAGGCGCGTTCAAAAGCGATGTAAGTGTTTTCGCTGGCACGATATAAAATAATACCGTGCATTCCTCCCTCAATGTATTTGTAGCCCCCATCGATTTTCAACGATTGGTATTGAGGGTAAGTAAGGTTGATGATAATTTCGGGGAAGGCAACTTGTGCTTCCACGTTAGAAGCTGCCACAAATAAAAAGAAAACAAGAATCGTAAGTCTAGTTTTTGTATTCATAAAATCCTTTTCCGGTTTTTTTTCCCAGTTCGCCTAGGATCACTTTTTCATGTTGAATAGCACTTGGTTTAAATCGTGGTTGGTGTTCAAATGCTTCGTACAAAGATCGGCTCACCTCATAATTCACATCGTTGCCAATCATATCCATCAATTCAAATGGCCCCAGCTTAAAACCAGCTGACTTCAGCAAAGCATCAATTGTGCCAGCGTCTGCTGCCTTTTCTTCAAGCGCTTTCAATGCTTCCAGATAATAATGACGTGCAACTCTATTAACGATGAACCCAGGAGAATCTTTTGCCACCACAGGGGTTTTTCCGATTGACTTCACAAATAACGTCATTCCAGAAATGAGTGACGAATCCGTTTTTTCTCCTGCGATTACTTCTACCAAAGGCATCAGGTGAGCCGGATTAAAAAAATGCAAACCTAAAAAGCGGGATGGTCTATTCAGAACTGACGCGATTTTTGAAACCGAAAGGGAAGAAGTGTTGGTTGCCAGAACGCAATCGTCAGCATTATTTTTCTCAATCTCAGAAAATATTTGCTGCTTGATCTCCAATTTCTCTGCTGCTGCTTCAATGACCAGGTCCGCTTTTACATTTTCAAGCTGATCAACAGATCGAATATTCTGAAGTGTTTGTATCTTTTTTTCGGCAGACAATTTTCCTTTCGCAACCGCGATATCCAGGTTTTTCGCAATCGCAGAATAGGCTGATTCAATTTTTTTTGAATCGACATCGAAAAGAAAAACCTGAAACTTGGATTGAGCGCAAACCTGGGCAATACCTTGGCCCATCGCACCTGCGCCTATCACGCCAACTGTAGCGATGGATGGCATCACACCACAGTCTTGAATTGCTTTAGAAAACGAATGTCATTCTCTGAATAAAGACGCAGGTCATTTACCTGGTAGAGCAATTGCGTCACGCGCTCAATGCCCATTCCAAATGCAAAGCCGGTGTATTCTTCCGGATCGATGCCGCAGTTACTTAAAACATTTGGATGGACCATGCCCGAGCCGGCAATCTCCACCCATCCACTGTGTTTGCAGATGTTGCAGCCTTTGCCTTTGCAAATCAAACACGAGATATCAATCTCCGCGCTGGGTTCAGTGAATGGAAAAAAAGATGGACGATAACGGATCTTGATGTCCTTTCCGTAAAGCTCTTGCGCAAAATGGTAAAGCGTTTGCTTTAGATCCGCAAATCCTACATTCTTATCAACATACAATCCTTCCACCTGATGAAAGAAGCAATGCGCACGTGCAGAGATGGCTTCATTGCGATATACACGGCCCGGCATGATCGATCGGATCGGGGGCTTTTGTTGCTTCATCAAACGAATTTGTACGTTGGATGTGTGTGTGCGCAAAAGGACATCGGGATTTTTTTCAATAAAGAATGTGTCCTGCATCTCGCGTGCCGGGTGATTAGGCGGAAAATTTAGCGCAGTGAAATTATGCCAATCATCCTCTATTTCGGGGCCATCTGCCAAATTGAATCCCAGTTTTTCAAAAACTTCTATGATGCGATAGCGTGTCAAACTCAGTGGGTGTTGATTGCCCAGCTTGTTCGCAATTACCGGAAGTGTTAGATCAATCTTTTCTGAACCCGCTGAACTTGTTGAGTTCTCCAACTCTTCCTGAGCCGTTTTGAATTTGGTTTCGGCAAAATTCTTTAAGTCGTTCAGCAATTTACCGAATTGCTTCTTCTCATCTGCACTTGCTTTTTTGAGATCGTCAAACAGTGCCGGTATTAATCCCTTTTTGCTGATAAACTTTAAACGGAAATTTTCCAGCTCTTCTTTATTGCCAAGGGCTACGGATTTTACTTCTTCTTCAATCGATTTTACTTTCGCTTCCATGCAGTTTGTTCATTCTTTTTTGTGCCATTCTCAAAACGAAATTCACAATGAGGCAAAGCACAATCACAATGCTCAAAATTAACAGATCATTTTGGTTTCGTAAGCACCAAGCCAAAACAATCATGAACAAATTCAAGAGTGCGATGACGATCACCGCCCTGGCATGGCTGAAGCCAAGATTGATAAACTGATGATGAAGGTGGTTGCGATCAGCTTTGAATGGCGATTGCATTTTTCGAAGTCGCAAAATGATCACACGCAAAGTATCAAAGACAGGAATGATGACCACGCAAATGGCACTGCCAATGGAAGATCTCATTTTCACCGGGTTGGTTTCAGGCAGTTGATAATTGGTGTTGATAAAAAGAATTGCCAAATAAGATACAAGCATGCCAATCATCAAGGCACCGGTATCTCCCATAAAAATCTGGGATGGTTGCCAATTGAAGAACAAAAAGGCGAGCAGTGCTCCGGCAAAGCAAAGTGACACTAAACTCATGGCATTGTTTCCGGCATAAAAAAACCAAAATCCAAAAGCTGTGAGCACAATAATGCCTACCGTTCCGGCAAGTCCATCCAGGCCATCAATCAGATTGTATGCATTAGTCAAAATGATCAATGTAAAAATGCTAACGGTCCAAATCACCACCGGAGGAATTTCAGGAAGGTCAATGATTCCATACGTTGAGTTCAAGGTGGTTTGATTCAAAAAAACCAGGAGAAATACCGGCAAGAATTGGCTGTACAATTTTTGTTTTGGAGTGAGGGCTAAAATATCATCGCGTAAGCCGATCATGAACATCAGCGTAAGTGAGATAAAAAAATACTTATTCATGAGCCAGTCGTGCATTGACAACCCCATGAGCAAACCAAGGAGGGCGCCCAGCATTACTGCGCTTCCCCCGAGGGAAGGTTTGAAGCTTAAGTGTATCTTGTGCTCACCCGGAGAATCGAAAAGCTTCCATTGTGTGAGTAGTTTTATCAGCACCGGAAAACTTAGGAACGAGATCAGAAATGAAATGGCAGTATAGAGTAGTATTCGGATTATAGTCTTAGGTTTTGGGTTTAATGGATTTGCAAAGGTAAAAGGTAATCATCGTTTGTCGAGCCATCGGATAGAAATTAATAGTTGATCACTGTCGTCTGACTATCTTTGTCAGATGACATCAAGGCGGCTTACGTTTCTTGGCCTTTTAAAGGTCACTCGATTTTGGAATTTACTTATCATCGGGTTGGCCCAGTATTTTACGGCTATTTTTCTGGAGCATCATGCGAGCCTCACCGATTGGCATTTGTTCCTGCTATCCGCCTCCACGATTGTAATCGCTGCTGCCGGATATATCATCAACGACTACTATGACGTAAAGATTGATCTTATCAACAAACCGGAGCGTGTAGTGATTGGCAAGGAAGTGAACCGTAGATTTGCATTACTGTTTCATTCTCTTTTATCGCTCGCTGGTGTTGGGCTTGGATTTATTTTAAATTGGAAAATCGGTGCAATCAATTTTATGTCCGCGTTTCTCCTTTGGTGGTACAGCAACGATTTGAAACGGCAACCCTTCATCGGAAATTTTGTAGTCGCGCTGCTTACAGGTTTGTCAATTCTTTTGATAAACGTCTTATTCAAAGTAAGTCATCCATTTGTAATTGTTTATTCCGTGTTTGCTTTTGCTATTACTTTGCTGCGTGAAGTAGTCAAGGACATCGAAGATCTGAAAGGCGACAATACATTTGGCTGCCGCACACTACCTATTGTACTCGGCATTCGCAAAACAAAAGCTATTCTTTACATATTGTTACTTGCATTTGTTGTTACTGTATTTACCATCAGCTATCGTTATTTGTCGATGTCTGTTTCTTATCTTCTTTTGTTCCTGATTGCTCCTTCTGTTCTTCTCGGCATTGTATTGGCAAAAGCTGACACGAAAAACGATTTTCATATTCTCAGCCAATTGTGCAAAATCATTATGCTGTTGGGAATTGGCAGCATGGTTCTGGTTTAAATTTGCTTTGTTAGTTTTGCACGATGAATAAAAAACGGATTGCCATTTTTGTTTCAGGCAGCGGCTCCAATGCAGAAGCCGTCATCCATTATTTTAAAGGTCATCCCACGATTTCAGTTGATCTGCTTTTGACCAACAATCCGGAAGCATATGCACTGGATCGTGCAAAAAATTTAAATGTCCCTGCCAAAATATTTGATCGCACGCAACTACAAGGTGAAATTTTGAATTGGCTTTCTGAAAACAAAATCACACACATTGTACTTGCAGGGTTTTTGTTGATGATTCCAAAAAGTCTGACGGATGCTTATCCCAACAAAATCATAAACATTCATCCCTCTTTGTTACCAAAATTTGGCGGTAAAGGAATGTATGGATTGAAAGTTCATGAAGCAGTGAAAAAGGCGGGAGAAGTAGAAACGGGTTTAACCATCCATCTGGTAAATGAAAAATATGATGACGGCAAAATCTTAAAGCAAATACGTTGTAAAATATCAGCTACAGACACAACTAAGGATATTTCTGAAAATGTTTTAAAACTTGAGCATTTCCATTACCCACGTGTAATCGAGGAATGGATTTTGAGTTCTTAATCTTTTGCTTTTCTGACCGTCCATTCAAAATCTTTTGCGCGAGGAAAGTCGCGGAAGATGGCCTGAACATATTCATTGGGAATCGCCAGTTTCCGTTTCACAATGTCGATCCATGCTCCATCCAAATTCAAAATCGCGCATAAAGTGCCATCGTCTTTGTAAATGTTGTGACGAAGACTCCATCGCGCAAAATCTTCAGTAGCACGCGTCACCTCGATGTCAGCAATAATTTTGTCTTCAAATTTTACTTCGCGTTTGAAAACGGCCTCCTCGCGAAATAAGATCGGGCCAATGTGTAAACTTTCAAATTTTAAATTAGTAAGTCCATGCTCTGAAAAACAAGCGATACGAACAGTGGCTCCATAATCGTAATAAGCAGAATGTCGCAAATGCCTGTTTTGATCTATGTCTGACCAGCGTACTTGTATCGGCAGTGAAAATTTTTCCATTTCAATCCAACTCTTGCCGTAAAAATTTTCCGGTATAACCAGCGGGATTATTTGCAACTTCTTCCGGTGTGCCGGTTGCAATAATTTTTCCTCCTCCAGCTCCTCCTTCCGGCCCAAGATCGATGATGTGATCGGCTGATTTAATCACATCCATGTTGTGCTCAATCACCAGCACGGTGTTTCCTTTGTCAACCAGTTTTTGCAGCACATCAAGCAAGTGACTGATATCTTGAAAGTGTAACCCGGTCGTTGGTTCATCAAGTATGTAAAGGGTTTTTCCGGTATCTCGTTTACTCAATTCCGTTGCAAGCTTTACACGTTGAGCTTCGCCACCCGAAAGAGTTGTGGCATGTTGCCCAAGAGAAATATAGCCCAGACCAACTTCATTCAGAGTTTCAATCTTTCTTAGAATGCGTGGTTGGTTCTCGAAAAATGTAACAGCTTCCTCCACCGTCATATCAAGCACATCGCTGATTGATTTGCCTTTGAATCGCACTTCAAGTGTCTCCCGATTATAACGCTTGCCTTTGCACGTTTCGCACGGAACATAAACATCAGGAAGAAATTCCATTTCAATTAATCGCAAACCTGCTCCTTCGCAGGTCTCGCATCGGCCACCTTTCACATTGAAAGAGAAGCGACCCGTTTTATAACCACGGATTTTTGCTTCCGGCATTTGCGAAAACAAATCGCGGATATCAGAAAAAACACCTGTATAGGTTGCCGGGTTGGATCGTGGTGTTCTTCCGATTGGGGATTGATCCACTTCAATTACTTTGTCTATGAGCTTGAGCCCATCAATTTTTTTATAAGAAAGCGGTTCCGTTCTTGAATTGAAAAAATGTTGATTCAAAATCGGAAACAGGGTTTCATGAATCAACGTTGATTTGCCGCTGCCGCTCACTCCGGTGATGCAAGTGAAACTGCCAAGGGGAATTTCGAGTGTTACATTTTTAAGATTGTTTCCCGATGCGCCAGCGAGCACAATTTTTTCTCCACTTCCTTTCCTTCGTTCTTTCGGTCGAGCGATCTTTATTTTACCCGTAAGGTAATTTGACGTTGCACTGTTTGATTTCAAAAAGTCATTCGGCTCCCCTTGCGCCACTATGTGTCCTCCGTGCCGTCCTGCACCTGGACCTACATCGATCACATAATCGCATTCAAGCATCATCTCTTTATCGTGCTCCACCACAATCACCGAGTTGCCAAGGTCGCGCAAATCTTTTAGTGCTTTGATGAGTTTCACATTGTCGCGAGCGTGAAGACCGATGCTAGGCTCATCTAAAATATAAAGCACTCCAACCAACTGAGTTCCTATTTGTGTTGCCAAGCGAATGCGTTGGGCTTCCCCTCCACTCAATGTTCGCAATGGCCGATTCAAGTGCAAATAATTCAATCCAACATCTAACAAAAATCCAATTCGCTTTCGAATCTCCTTCAATACTTCAACAGCAATTACTTTTTGTTTGGCATTGAGCCGGTCTTCCAATCCATCAAACCATTTTTTTAACTCATCAATGTTGAGTTCCGCCAACTGAGCAATGTTCGTATTGTCGATTTTAAAATGCAGCGATTCTTTTTTCAATCGCGCGCCATGACAATCCGGACACACACGGCTGATGGTAAAATCTTCCACCCATTTCTTCATGTTTTCCGAACCATCGTCTTTCATTTTTTGCAAAAAGCTGATGATGCCTTCAAACTTCGTGTTCCACTCTGTGCCTGGATATTTAACTGAAGCAACCGCAACGGGCACATCATCGCCATACAACAAAACCTTTAATACATCTTTAGGTATGTCTTTGATGGCAGTGGTGAGCGTGAGTTTGTAACGTTTGAGAATCGCTTCAATCTTTTTGAAAATCCAGATATCGCGGTATTCACCTAATGGCAAAATTCCTCCACGACTGATGCTTAGTTTTTTATCAGGAATGATTGATTCTTCTGTGATCTCATCAATCACGCCAAGACCAGTGCATGTTGGGCAAGCGCCATAGGGCGAGTTGAATGAAAAATTATTGGGAGCAGGCTCATCGTATGATAAACCTGTCTTCGGATCCATTAAAAATTTTGAAAAATGATGCGTGGCTCCTTTCTCTTCCATCGCCATGATCACGCCTTTGCCCTCTTTCAAAGCGGTAATCACTGATTGTGAAATGCGATGACGATCCTTTGCATCCGGAATAATTCGATCAATCACGATTTCAATGTCGTGGATTTTGAAACGATCGACTTGCATCTTAGCGACAATGTCCTGCACTTCGCCATCCACGCGCACTTTTGAATAGCCTTGTTTCCGAATCTGTACAAATAATTCCCGATAATGCCCTTTGCGCCCTTTCACTACTGGTGCGAGCAAGGTCAATTTCTTTCCTGAAAAATTCTGAATAATTGAATCGATGATCTGATCTTCACTCTGCCGGATCATTGGCTCGCCATTCAAATAGGAAAATGCTTCACCTGCGCGTGCGTAGAGCAGACGCATGAAGTCATAAATCTCTGTAACAGTGCCAACGGTTGACCGCGGATTTCGCGAAGTTGTTTTCTGTTCAATGGAAATAACAGGACTCAACCCGTTGATCTTGTCAACGTCCGGTCGCTCCAGGTTGCCGATGAAGCTACGTGCGTAGGCAGAAAAGCTCTCCATGTATCTTCGCTGCCCTTCCGCATAAATTGTGTCAAAGGCGAGGGAAGATTTACCGCTTCCGCTAATACCGGTAATTACGGTAAACTTTGTTCGCGGAATAGAGACAGAAACATTTTTGAGATTGTGTTCGCGGGCACCAACTACTTCAATGTGTTCGTGGCCTGAGTAGTCGATATTTTTTTTGGGAGATGAAGGCATATTGTGGAATACAAAAATGAAGAGGGTAAAGTTTTGGAGCAAGCATTATTTTTTCTAAAGAGTTTGAAAGAAAAGTTTCACATTTGTGATCAATGTGGCAATGAGAAGTGCATTCACACGTTAGCTGCTCAATGAAATATTTCACGGCATTTATTATTTGCATTTTTTGCTGGCTAGCCGGCTATTCGCAATCATTGCACGAGGAAGCAGAATTAACTTCGCGTCTAAATTTTGGTACGGATTTGCCAAAGGACTTGTTGGCAGCGAGGTCAATCGTGTTTTACCAATCATCCTATACTTCCAGGGAATTGGAAACTATCCAAATGTATTTCCAGCAAACCGGCATTGATGCGGTTGCCTATTTGGATATTCAACGTGTGCTTTCAGGAATTGATGTTCAGAGAATTTTTTCTTCCTACTTTATCACAAGAAAAATTTCTTACCTCATTTTGCTTCAAAAAACAGAGAAAGGATATGAATGTATAATTACCGAATATACTGGAACGATTCTGTTTACTGATAAATCAAAAGTAAGCTGGCAGCAAGTAAACACAAGTCTTCACGAGTTACTTCAAACTATTTATCGTTTTTGCATCAGCACACTGAAGAGAAAAAATTTTCTTATTAATGATTTGCCTGAAACCGCCATTGATATTGCCAACCTTGCATCAAAGCACGTTGACAAGTTTGCGATGGAAGTGAAGTCATTCAAGGTAGCTATCCCCAAGTTCCCGGATGCAGCCATGCAAGCTGAACTTGAATCCTATCTGAAAGACAATTTTCCTGCAAAGTATGATTTTGTCGATCCTGCATTGCAGGATGCAGAACTGTGGCAAAAAGGTTATCGGTCAATTTTACGATTTATTCACACACGTGGAGACCTTGCCAGAGAAATACTCGGTTATTCACCAACTCAACCGACTACATCTTTAGCTACGAGTTATTTTTCGGAAGGAGAATTAAAAATCAAAACCATTCCTATCAAAACGATTATCTACAAATTCTATTTCAAAAACCTGGAGTACGGGGATATGTATTTAGGAAACAAATGGGACGCAGATGAGACATGGCAAGATGCCTTGAAAAATCATATTGACGGACTACGTGTGAATCTGAAGTTTTAATTTTTGCGCTTCGACACAATTACAGCGAGAACAATCACCAAAATTGCCGCGAGGAAATAATGATTGAAATGAAACGGATGGCAATGCCAATCCCAATGATCCCATCCGAAAAACAACCCAAAGATCGCTTTGAAGATAGCTGCAATAATGCCGATGATTGCTCCGAATATTCCGGCAATGATTCCAATTAAGCCACCAAGTAATCCGAAAAACAAACCGAAAATTCCTCCTGCAATACCTATCCAAACAGGAAAGGTGAAAAGCATGATAATAACAAGAAAGATGGTGGCGGGGCGAGTCATAAGAGTGTTGTTTACAAAAGGGTCAGCAAAAATCATTCATCGCTCCAAAAGCCTTTAATTCTCTACCAAAATCAGGTTTTGATTTGTTAATCGTCAGAAAATGAACACACTTTTTTACAAAATCGTACACTCCGCTCAGCTTTGAATTTTGATTAACTTGCGCCCCGTTTTTGAGTTATGGTTGATAAACTGATAGAAATAAAGAATCGCTTTGAAGAGGTTGGGCAACTTTTGGTTCAGCCCGAAACGATGAAAGATCAAAAGAAATTTCATCAACTAAGCAAAGAATATCGCGACCTGGAAAAGGTGGTAATAAAATATAATCAATACCAGGCGACACTGGATGGCATCAAACACGCCAAAGAAGTTTTACAAAAAGAAAAAGATGCCGAGCTGCGTGAGCTTGCCAAAATGGAGATCGATGAACTTGAGCCAAAGCGTGACGCACTGGAAAGTGAAATCAAGGAATTGCTGATGCCGCGAGATCCCAATGATGATAAAAATGCAATACTTGAAATTCGTGCGGGTACAGGGGGCGATGAAGCCGCAATCTTTGCCGGAGATCTGTGGAGAATGTACCAGCGCTTCTGTGAAAGAAGGGGTTACAAGTTTTTGGTTATGGATGTGACCGAAGGAACTGCCGGTGGATACAAAGAAGTAATCACCAGTGTGGAGGGTGAAGGAGCTTATGGTTTGTTAAAATATGAATCAGGGGTCCATCGTGTGCAGCGGGTTCCGGAAACTGAACAACAAGGACGGGTACACACGTCAGCTGCCTCTGTTGTTGTCTTACCTGAAGCGGAAGAAGTAGATGTTGAGTTGAATCCTGCCGATCTGGAGTTTCAAACGGCTCGTTCAAGTGGGGCAGGTGGACAGAATGTAAACAAAGTTGAAACAAAAGTTCAGCTCACTCACAAGCCCACAGGAATTGTTATCACGTGCCAGGTGGAACGATCGCAGCATGGCAACCGCGAAAGAGCTTTGCAAATGCTTCGCACAAAACTTTATGAAATGGAAGTGCAGAAGCAGCAGGCAGAGATTGGAGCCTCGCGCAGAAGCCAGGTGCGCAGCGGAGATCGTTCAGAAAAAATCAGGACTTATAATTATCCGCAGAGCCGCGTAACGGATCACCGAATCGGATATACTCAACACAATCTTCCCGCCATTATGAATGGTGAAGTGGATAGCTTTATTGAACAATTAAAAATTGCCGAAACTGCGGAAAAAATGGCCGAGGGGCAAAAGTAAAATTAGAATTCAGATCAATCAAAGGCTCTTCTTCACCTCACGCATTTCGTAGCTTTCAATTACATCGCCAACCTCAACATTATTGAAGTTGTCAATGCCCATACCGCAATCGAAGCCTGATTTTACTTCGCTCGCGTCATCTTTAAAGCGCTTGAGTGAATTCAATTTGCCGGCAAAAACCACGATACCATCACGAATTAATCGCACTGGGTTATTTCGCTTAATGTAGCCATCTGTAACCATACAACCAGCTACGCTACCAACTTTTGAAATCTTAAATACGGTGCGTACTTCGGCATTGCCCACAATTACTTCTTCCAATTCCTTCTCCAACATACCTTCCATCGCAGCTTTCACCTCGTTTATCGCATCGTAGATGATCGAGTACAAACGGATTTCAATTTCCTCTGTCTCCGCCAATCTCCGGGCAGAACCGGAAGGGCGAACCTGGAAGCCAACGATGATCGCATCAGAAGCAGATGCCAACAACACATCGGATTCAGAAATTTGTCCAACAGCTTTGTGAATGATGCTTACAGCTACTTTTGGAGTTGAGAGTTTCAAGAGTGAATCGGAGAGGGCTTCAACGGATCCATCCACATCACCTTTTACAATCACATTCAATTGTTTGAACGAACCGATGGCAAGGCGTCTTCCGATTTCGTCCAGCGTAATATGTTTCTTCGTACGGATGTTTTGCTCACGCAGGATCTGACTACGTTTGTTAGCTACTTCGCGGGCTTCGCGATCCGTTTCCATTACCTGGAATTTCTCGCCAGCCTGGGGCGCACCATCTAAACCCAGAACTTGCACAGGTGTTGACGGTCCGGCTTCATTAAGTCTCTTTCCCGTGTCATCAAACATTGCCTTGACGCGTCCATAATTTGAGCCGGCAACCATCACATCTCCTACTTTCAATGTTCCTGCCTGCACCATCAATGTACTTACATAGCCCCGGCCCTTATCAAGGGAGGCTTCTATGATAGAGCCAACCGCTTGCTTGTTCGGATTTGCATGCAGATTCAAGAGCTCCGCTTCCAATAATACTTTTTCGAGTAACTCATCAATACCAACACCTGTCTTTGCAGAGATTGCCTGGCACTGATATTTTCCACCCCAATCTTCAACGAGGATATTAATTTTTGAAAGAGATTCTTTAACCTTCTCTGGATTTGCTGAGGGCTTATCAATTTTGTTTATAGCAATAATGATTGGAACGCCCGCCACCTGAGCATGATTGATTGCTTCTTTTGTTTGAGGCATCACATCATCATCGGCTGCTACCACAATAATTGCAATATCAGTCAACTTGGCTCCACGAGCACGCATAGCGGTAAAAGCCTCGTGACCGGGCGTATCAAGGAATGCAATCTTATGTCCGCTCTTGGTTGTTACATCGTAAGCTCCAATATGTTGAGTGATCCCTCCTGCTTCTGAGGCAACCACTTTTGTATTTCGAATGTAATCGAGCAATGAAGTTTTTCCGTGGTCAACGTGGCCCATGATGGTAACGATTGGCGCACGAGGTAGCAAGTCCTCCTCACTATCCTGCACTTCTTCTACTTCTGTCTCCTCTTCGGATGTTGTGAACTGAACATCAAATCCAAATTCATCAGCAATTACTGTGATAGCTTCCGCATCAAGGCGTTGATTGATTGATACGAACATACCAAGACTCATGCAAGTCGAAATCACATCATTCACCGATACATTCATCAGTGACGCCAAATCATTCGCTGAAATGAATTCAGTAACTTTTAATGTCTTAGATTGCTCCTGTTCTTGTTGCAAACGCTCTTCTTCTGCTTCAGAAACCGCCTGACGCTTTTCCTTTCTATACTTGGCTCCAGTAAATTTTTTCTGACCACTGCTCAACTTTGCAAGTGTCGCCCGTATTTGCTCCTGAATTTCTTTATCCGTAGGCTCAACTTTCTGAACGCGAGGAGCGGGCTTTCCTCCACTCTTGTTTCCTCCGCCTACCGGCTTGGAACCTTTTTGATCGTTGAAGTTTGGAATGCGTTTGCGTGGACGCTTCTGTTGTTGCTGTTGTTGAGCGTTTGAACTCTTTGTTATGTCCGAAGAAGCAACAGGCAAATTAATTCTGTCAACCACCTTCAAACCCTGAAGTTTATCTGCCTTTGCTTTGATGACCTCAGTCTCTGGTTCCGGGGTTTTTTCAACCTCAGGTTTAGGTTCTGGCTTTTCTTCCTTGACGACTACTGTTTCTGGCTCTTTCGGCTTTTCTTTCTCAACGACTTTCTCTTTCTTCTTTTCCGTCTCCAGTTCAACTTTTCCTAAAACTTTGAAACCCTCAAGCTTCGGTTTTTCAATTTCAACTTTATCAACCTTAACTTCATCTTTTGGTTTTACAATGTCTTTCGAACTTTGGTTTTTAATGAGAACGCTTTCTTCTTCCTCAGTCTTCTTGCGATGAACTTCAGGTTCGTGCTTAGGTGGAACAATGTTTGGCTCAAGTTTCACACCAATGGTCAAACTTGAAGCTTCCAGTTTTTCAGAAGCAGAAGAAGCATACTCTTTTGCCAACATGGCAAACTGCTCGGCAGTAAGTTTTGCGTTGGGGTTGTTTTCAACGGCAAGCCCTTTCTTGGCCAGGAAGTCCAAAATCGTATTGTGACCCACATTTAACTTACGGGAAGCCTGTCCTAACCTTATGCCTTTTTCTTCTGCCATGCCCAAATATCTCTATTTTTATTGATTCGCCTTTTATCGTGCTTTAATAACAGGTTAAATTATGCGATTTTATTGTTCAAATTCTTTTTTCAATACATTCAAAATGCCTTCGATGGTCTCTTCTTCGAGATCCGTTCTGCGCACCAATTCTTCTTTGCTGAGGTTCAACACGCTTTTTGCCGTATCCAAACCAATGCGTTTCAATTCATCGATAACCCAAGCTTCAATTTCATCACTGAATTCATCCAGGTCAACATCCTCCTCTTGAGCTGTTCCATCGGTTTCGCGGAACACATCGATCTCCATTCCTACCAGCCTGCTTGCCAATTTGATATTTAATCCACCTTTTCCAATCGCAAGAGACACTTGATCAGGCTTCAAAAACACAGCCACCCTACTATTCTCTTTGTCTATTTTAATGCTGGTGATTTTTGCCGGGCTTAAAGCGCGCTGAATGTACAACTCAAGGTTTTCGGTGTAGTTGATCACATCAATGTTTTCGTTTTGCAATTCCCGCACGATCGCATGAATACGCGAACCTTTCATACCCACGCAAGCACCAACCGGATCGATCCGATCATCATACGATTCAACTGCTACTTTTGCGCGCTCGCCTGGCTCGCGAACCACTTTCTTTATAGTGATCAATCCATCATAAACCTCCGGTACTTCCTGTTCAAATAATCTCTCAAGGAAAACAGGAGACGTGCGTGACAAAATAATTTTAGGGCTTCCGTTCACCATGTCAACTTTGTGAACGATGGCGCGAACTGTTTCCCCTTTCCGATAACGATCCTTTTGGATTTGTTCGCTGCGCGGAATTGCGATTTCATTTCCCTCGGCATCCGTTAACAATACTTCGCGGCTCAACACTTGATATACTTCACCGCTTATGATTTCACCAACGATGTCTTTGTATTTCTGATAAAGAATATCTTTTTCAAGATCTTTCACTTTCTGCATCAAAGTTTGACGAGCTGTGGTCACTGCTCTGCGGCCAAAATCCTCGAGATGGATTTCTTCTGCTACTTCTTCGCCTACTTCAAAGTCAGGTTCAATTTTCTTTGCATCTGTCAAGCTGATCTTGTCGTGTTCCCAAATATCTTCTGAATCATCATCCACGATTTCGCGAAAGCGCCAGATTTCCAAGTCTCCCTTATCGGCATTGACGATGATATCAAAATTATCGTCTTGCACATACTTCTTGCGGATCATGTTGCGAAACACGTCCTCCAAAATACGGATCATAGTTGGGCGATCGATGTTCTTCTGCTTGGCAAAATCGGCAAACGATTCGATCAGTGTTGAGGTGTCCATAGTCATCTATTTAAAAGATACGGTTACAAATGCTTTTTCAATTTCTGTAAAAGGTATTTCAATTAATTTGGGTTCAATTTTCTTTCCTTCTTTGGTCTCCGTTTCCAAAAGTATTTTCTGTGAATCGGCAAGGGTCAACTTTCCAGCGATTATTTTTTTTTCAGTTGTGTGAACCTTCAATCCTCTGCCAACATTTTTCACAAACTGGCGCTGAAGCTTGAGTGGATGATCAAGACCCGGTGTGCTTACCTCCAATGAGTATTGTTCCTCCACCAGGGTTCCCAATGTGTCATTTACTTTGTTGCTCAACAAAGCGCAATCATCGATCGTGATGCCCTTGTCTCCATCCAAAATCACTGTGAACTTAATTGGCTTATGTTTACTCACGATCACATCCACCAAAAAGTGTGAAACGTCTGCAAGATTGGCCTCTGTCAGTTCTTTTATTTTCTGCTTCAAATCCATAGAAACAAAGAGGGGACTTTTTGGTCCCCTCTGTTTAGTTTTCAAGAAGTGGTGCAAAGGTAATTTATTTTTGAATAATCCCAAGGGGTCTGGCCCAAGTCTCTCCTTACTAGTCTTTAAAGTCAAATAAGTAATGTTTTTCATTTGTGTATTCAGGCTAACACTCTCATTAGTATGTAATTAACATGTACCAAATGGGGTGAATTCGAAAGAAATTATTCAAATAAAACTTTTAAGTTGCAACTCGGCTTTGTGTGAAAAGTAGTTAAAATGTCATTTAGCGCTTCTTCTTGCCTAGCCGCAAATGAGATATTATCGATGAAAGTTTCTGCTTCACAGCCTTTTCAGATCATCTACTCGCTTTATCAACACGAGTATATCGGCTATGTGTTTGAATCTTTCATTGTGCACCTCGATGACAAGGGAAAACTAACCTATCAACACCAAAGCATCTCTCCGAAAAACGCCCGTGAATTCGGAAAGGGACTTGACAATCGCGACTACGAGCTAATTGACTTGATGGACTCAATGAGTCAGGACGCTGTGCTCAAACATTTCTCTAAAAAAATGATGAAGCCTGAAGAGTTTTTCAGCAAGGTTTATCACAAACAAAAAGGAGATGAGCTAGTGCAGGAGCAAATTGAAGCATATATGGAAAAGCGCAGGGCCGCTGTGCTTGAAAAGATGAAAGGTAAACTACTTTTCGAGATGGGCAACGATGGCGAACCAACCTGGCGAAAGCTGGAGGTACTCGAAGACCGGGCCACTATCCAATTCCATTTCATGCGCAGCCAGGACTCTACAAATTATTATCCGACTATCTTTTACAAGGGAAAGCGCGTAGAAATTCCAGATCCGGGTGCTTACTTGATTTGCAAACAACCAGCCTGGATGGTTTTGAATGGAAAACTTTACGGCTTCGAAAAATTTGTTGATGGAAAAAAACTTCAGCCGTTCCTGCAGAAAAAGCACGTTGTAATTCCAAAGAATCTGGAAGAGACATATTACAATCGGTTTGTTGCTCCGCTCATTGCTTCCTTTGATGACATTGAAGCCTCCGGTTTTGAAATAGCTAAGCATGAGTTTGATCCGCATCCCTTTCTCACCATTTCAGAACTGCCAACGGCTACCGTAAAAGATACACCCACTCTTTTCGAACAAAGTAAATCGGAAGAAGGACCTGCAGATGACGAATCCGGAAAAATCGTTTTCGATTTGTCGTTCAAATATGGTAAGCATCGCTTTCGTGGAGATGCCTTTGGATCGGTGAATGTAACGGTTGAGAAAAAAGAAAATGACTACGTTTTTCACCGCATCAAGAGAAACATTGATGCGGAAAAAAAATATGCGCAAACATTGACTAAACTTGGATTGCCCTTGCGGGGATTTCGCGCAGCTGTAGATAAAGCGCATGCTTTCTCGTGGTTAAACGAAAATCGTGTCAATCTTTTGAATCTTGGTTTTGAAGTCAGCCAACCTGACAATAAGGACAAAAAATATTTTGTCGGCAAAGCGGTGATTGAGTTAGAAGTAAAAGAAAACATTGACTGGTTTGATATCCATGCGAAGATTCGTTTCGGTGAATTTGAGATCTCTTTCAAAGAATTACGCAAGCTCATTCTCAAAAAGAAAGTTGAATTCAAATTACCCAATGGAGAGATCGCGATTATTCCGGATGCGTGGCTGATCAAGTATGGTGATTTATTTGCGCTGAGCGAAACCCATGGAACGAATGAAAAGCCTGTTCTGAAAAAACACCACATCACGCTTCTACAAGAATTGGAGGAGAGTCAATTGGCAAAGGTACACATGAGCGATCGCCTAAGAAACCTACGCTCATTTACCGGCATTCGTGATTATGAATTGCCAGTAGGCTTTAGTGGTACACTTCGTCCATATCAGAAAGCGGGTTATAACTGGCTGCGCTTTTTGAATGAGTTTCACCTGGGTGGTTGCCTCGCAGATGACATGGGTTTGGGTAAAACTGTTCAGACACTCACGCTACTTCAATCGGAAAAAGAAAAAGGAGATGCAGGAACTTCATTATTGATCATGCCCACCTCACTTATTTACAATTGGGAAATGGAAGCGGCAAAGTTTACTCCGCAACTGAAAGTGTTTACTTATACCGGCACACTTCGTAACAAAGACGTGTCTCAGTTTAGCAAATATGATGTGATCCTCACCTCTTATGGAATCACCCGATTGGACATTGAAAGTCTCGCAAAATTCAGGTTTAATTATTTGATATTGGATGAATCGCAGGTGATCAAAAATCCAAGCTCAAACATTGCAAAAGCTGTGCTTCAACTTCAAGGCAGATATAGATTAACATTAACAGGAACACCTCTCGAAAATACCACACTTGATCTTTGGAGCCAGATGACATTCATAAATCCTGGACTTTTGGGTGGGCAGACTTTCTTCAAAAATGAATACCAGATTCCCATCGAGAAAAAAGGCGATGATGCGAAGACTAAGAAATTGAATTCTGTCATCAAACCGTTTTTGCTTCGCAGGTTAAAATCCCAAGTGGCAACTGATCTGCCGGAGAAAATGGAAAACCTCCACTATACCAATATGACTCCAGAGCAGGAGCAGAAATATGAGGAGGCAAAATCTTATTTCCGTCACAAGATTTTGGATCAAATTGATAAAGAAGGAATCAACAATTCACGAATGATGATTTTGGAAGGTCTTACCAAGTTGAGACAACTTTCCAATCATCCAAAGATGGTCGATCAGAAATATGAAGGAACGTCCGGGAAACTGGAAGACGTTTCTCACATGATTGAGAATGCTATGCTTGAAGGTCACAAGCTTTTGATATTTAGTCAGTTTGTAAAACACCTGGAAATTGTAAAAGAGATGTTGAAAGGCCAGGAAATACCATTTGCATATTTGGATGGATCAAGTAACGATAGAAAAGAACAAGTCGAGCGATTCAACAAGGATCCTGATTTGAAAATTTTCCTGATCTCTATCAAAGCCGGTGGTTTGGGGCTCAACCTCACGGAAGCTGACTATGTTTTCATTCTAGATCCTTGGTGGAATCCCGCAGTTGAAGCTCAGGCTACTGACCGCGCACACCGGATCGGTCAAAAGAAAAAAGTTTTTACCTACAAGTTCATCACTAAGAATACGGTGGAAGAAAAAATTCTTCAACTTCAAAAACACAAGCTCAAGCTTTCGGAAAATTTAATTCAAAGTGAAGAAAGCGTTGTGAAGTCACTCACGAAAGAAGATCTTGAAATGTTGCTAAACTAATTTGCTGGCCGTTGCCCCTTCCAGCGGTTGTGCGACCAAAGCCAATTAGCCGGATGTTTCTGAATCGTTTTTTCTGATGCCCGGGCAAAGCTCTCCATAATGGAATTGGAATTTTTTTCATAAGGCGGCTTGGCAAGGAGCATGACTTCCGCTTGGTAATAACCTCTTTTTACTTTGTGAACAGCGAGGAAGAATACCGGATACTGCGTCATCGCGACCAACTGATCGATGCCAGCAAAAAAAGCGGTGTCTTGATGCAAAAAGGTAGTCCAGTATCTCTTATCGGCCGGATTGCCGGGAAATTGATCCACTAAAGTTCCCACTGCTCTCGGAATGTTTTTTCTTCGGATCACCTCCCGTGCCACTTGTTCTCTTTTTATTGCATAACCGAATCTTGTGCGGCTATCCAATGAAAACTGATTGAAAAACTTGTTGCTTTGTTCCTGATAAACAAAGTCGAGTGAGAAGGGTAACGATAAGCCCGCAGTGCCCAACAACCACTCCCAATTAAATTGATGTGAAAGAAGATAAAACACAGGTTGTTTCTCCGCGGCATATTTTTCCAACTCGTGCGAATGATTAAAAACTACTCTTTGTTTTATTTCTTCAAAGCTGATGGTCCTGAACTTCAAAGTCTCCAATGCAAAATCACAGAGATTGCGATAAAATTGTTTTTGTATAGTGCGCAATTCTTTGTCACTCTTTTCTGGGAAAGAGTTCCTTAAATTTTTAATGATCACATCATTGCGATAGCGGATGACATAACAACTAATAAAATAAAGAAAGTCCGAAATGCGATAAAGAATCCAAAATGGCAACCGCGACAAAAGAACTAAGAAGAACATGGGCACGAATTTAATTGGTTTGTTTTTTATTTTTGGCACTCAAATTCAAAATCACATGAAGGATAAAGTTGTCGTGATCACCGGAGGGTCATCAGGAATTGGAAAAGCACTGGCCGAAACTTTTGGCAGAAACGGATCGAAGGTTTTTATAACTGGAAGAAATAAAGAAGAGCTTGATAAAACGGTAAGCGAGTTAAAAGGAAAGAGTATCACCATTGAATCCATGCAAGCTGATGTAAGCCGCGAAGAAGACAACGCTAAAATGTCGGAAGAAGCCATTCGTGCATTCGGCAAAATTGATATACTCATCAACAATGCCGGCATCACAATGCGCGCACTTTTTGAAGAATTGGATTTGGAAGTGCTGAAAAAAGTAATGGACATAAATTTCTTTGGGGCTATCTACGCAACGAAAGCTTGCTTACCACAAATTCTAAAGAATAAAGGTTCAATTATTGGTATTTCTTCGATCGCGGGTTATCGCGGATTGCCAGGAAGAACGGGATATTCAGCATCCAAGTTCGCACTCAATGGATTTTTGGAAGTTTTAAGAACGGAGATGTTGTACAAAGATGTGCATGTACTAACAGCCTGCCCAGGATTTACTTCGAGCAACATTCGCAAGCGCGCCCTAACGAAAGATGGAAGTGTGCAAGGCGAATCACCCCGTGCTGAAGAAAAAATGATGACCGCAGAAGAATGCGCTCTACATATTTACAATGCTACTGTTTCAAGAAAGAAGATATTGATCCTGACTGGCCAGGGAAAACTGACTGTGTTGTTGAATAAGTTGTTTCCTGTTTGGTTGGACAAACTGGTTTATAAAACGATGGCAAAAGAAGACAACGCTCCGATCAAGTAAGCACAATCAGGTCTTGTTCAAAAAGACAAGTTTAATGTTGTCGGCTTTGGTCACATTTTTATAAAAGTCAACTAATTCACTATAGGTTTCTTTTGGAAACCGGCCTTTCCAGACCTTCATTCTGCGGATATAAATTACTTTGCCTGCATCGAACTTGAAGCTTGCCTCGTATTCGCCAAATTTTGAATTGATTTTTATTGGCTCTGGTAAAAATTCAGGATATAGATTTTCGGGAACAGAAAATTTAATGGTATCAAGGTCGATATAGTTTCTTCTCCGCAAAACTTCCGTTTTTCTTTCGGCCATTTTCTCAGGAACATAAGAAATTTTGTTCATCAGATTAGGTGAGACAAAGATTCGTTTGCCGCTCACAGTTGCATAACGACTTAGGGTGAGATCTAGCTTCACCAGAGCAGATGGAATTTTATCCTTATTTTCTGACATCGAAAAAGAGTTGATGCTGAAATTGGGTATCTCCGTATTGTTTTCAACCCACTTCTTTTGATCATCTGAGTTGTGTAAAACGCTGTTCAGTCCACCGGATTCATATTGAATTCCTCTATAAGTAGTTGCCACTTTTGCTTTCGCATTACCAGATACATCAAGAGAAACCTCAGCAATTCTACTTTGAAGATTTTGATCTGGAGAATAATTTATTGTCTTCACCAGCTTACCTCCTTCTTCTGTTATCATTAATGCCCAGCGATCTTCTGTAAACGACCCTTGGTAGCCAAACGGATTGGTTTGGCTGGTGCACTCTAACCAAAGTGTGTCTTTGCCATTTGGCACACTTACCACCACATGATTGAATTGATGACTTGGAAAATCTTTTCTTACAGGTGTTTCATCTTCACCTGCATTGATTACCGAGTAAAAACCTTTAATGCCAACTGCCTTTAATAATGAAATAGTGTAGTTTGAAAGAGCTTTGCAATCGCCATAGCCGGTTTGATCTACAACGGATGCAGGGAAAGGTTGAAGTCCTCCAATTCCAAGTTGAATACTTACGTAACGAGTTTTACTTTGAAGGTAATTATAGATGGCCTTTACTTTCTGTTCCACCGATGGTAGAGACTTTGTCAATTCAATTACTTTTTGTTTTGTCGCCTCCGGTAAGTCATCACGGTCTTTATTCAATAGCATATTCCATTTGCCATAATTCTGCCACGAACTCATATCGCCAGCATATCCATCATACTCAAATTGCGAGGGTGCTGCCATGATCTGCGAGATAACTTCTTCGCGGCCAGGGCCATTAGATTCAAAATTGACAGGTCTGATATTCTCGAAAGTCCAGGTGATTGATTGATTTCCATCTGACAGGGTCTCTTTTTTTGGATTGTCAGCTATGTTGATCACTTTATAACTTGGACTTAGCTCTTTCGGAAAGATAAGTTGATAGTAAGCATACTGCGTTGAAGATTTTTCTGCACCAAAGTAGGATGAAGGAATAGAATACAAGAATTTATATTCAACTTCATATTCAAATTCAACAGTGTATGGATAGTTAGCTTGCTCAAGGCTGGCAGTCTTCACACGGTTATCGCTATACAAACTAAATCCATCAAAGGCAGCGTGATCATATACGTCACTGTTCTTTAATTTTTTTATTTGTTTTCCGTTCGCATCATAAGCATAGCCATTGAAGTCAACAACTTTTGAAAGCTTGTCATATCCTACTGATTGTGTCGCATATCGATTACCATTTTCGTTTAAAATGGTCACTACGTAGTGCACATAATGAGAGGAACGGTTCTTTGCAAGAATCTTGCAAATCATTTTATCCTCGCGAATCACCACGTTTACATTTTCCTTCAGCTCTGCTGGAATCGTACTGACAGGATACTTCATGTCTCCCGTTATTGCAAATGCGGTTATCTGAACCACAAATGACAGAAGAAGTATATTTCTCAATTTCATTTACTTGAATTTGTTCCTATTGATTTTTCTTTAACACGATTTGCTCCGCCTGCTTTGCCACCACCTGGGTATAGAACTCACGCAAGTGTGGATATTCTTCTGCTGCAAATACACTTTTGTTAATAATAAACTGGCTTACAAAATTTATCGTGTTCCCCGTTAGTGTTGCACTATAGACGAACTTTCCTCCATTTGACGGAAGCATAATCACACGCTGCTTTGGCAACTCTTCCACAGCATAACCATCCGGGATTTGAATCTTCGCCATATAAATCCGATCTAGAGGAGTGCTGTAGTCAACCGGATAGAGGCGTTGTTCTGATTTAAAAATATTTTCCTCCATCCTTCCGGCAATGTATGGGTTCAGATAAATAATATTACCCGCCACTTGTGAATGATCATTGATTACAACTTCATGAATTTCCTTGGCTGACTGGTTAGGGTTTTCCAAATTTTCAAAAAGACTATTGTTTACTTCCCAGCTTTTTCCTGCAACAAAATCTTTTAAGTACTTCTCTTTGCCCAAGTCTTTGTATGAATCTCTCATATCACTGGCATCAATACCATCGCGGCTTATCGTGAGTTTACCAATGAGTTCACCGTCCGGATTTAGTTTGTAGTCTGCATTGACAACTTTTCTTGATCGAATGGCTGTAAGAGGGATCCATTCCATTTCATCTTTTGAAATTACAAGACCTTCTCCATTTAAACATCGCTCCGGCAAAGCGTTCATTGGCAACCCGCGATCAGTGCCATCAAGCAAAAGTCTTTTTGTTCCAATTTTTGCTACACAGATAACATCGTTGAAATCGCTGTAGCGAGGCCAGAAGGGATTTATTATTCCGTGTTTTCTTGTACTCAAAAGAACTGGGTGAGCATTTATTCCGGCTTTTTGCAACATGGAAACGATCAATAAGTTAATCTCTGATGAGCTTCCTTTCCTATCCTCAATAACTTTCTTAAAGGGATGGTCAGGTATGAAATCAACATATTTGTTCCACTCAACTTTCGATTTGACATATTCCAGAATGGCCTTTGTTTTTTGTTCGTCATCCGTGATACCAGCCGTGACTTCGCCAACAGCGCTTTTCAAAAAGCCCGATGATCGGATCTGTCCTCCAAAATCCTGATCATCTAGCAGCTCACTAATAATTTTAGGCCACGTTTTGCCCAACTTAATTATTGGATTTCCCGGAACAAATAATTCAGTGATTGTAAATTCTATTCTCGAAATATAATCATCTACATTTAGCGTAAAGGGCTCCTCTTTAAAGGCCGGAATATCTTTAATTATCCATGTTTCAGAAGTTCCCTTTGTTCCGTGTTCAGATAATGGAAGAAAACCTTTTAACTCATGACGAAAGGTGAAAGTAGTTGGTATATAAGTTTTGTACTCACTGTATATCGTAGGGATAAGATGTTGAAATTGCCAGCTTGGTCCGAATGCGTCTGATGATCTAAGAATATAACTAAACTCAACAACTGACCCTTCCTTCACATTTGGAATGGTGAATTTTACCTGGTCCGTATATCGATCATACTTTGTTTTGAAAATTGATTTTTCATCCATTTTGGTTTCAACTATAGACCCATTTTCCAAATTGTAACACGAAGCCTTTAGCTTTGAAATACTCTCCTGATTTTTCGTCAGGTTTACAGTTCGCGAAGCCCAATCATCAATTGCCGCTTTTGTCAAAAACTTTATTCGCATGTGCCGCTTCATCTCAACAGTAAGTTGATCCGTCAAGTTGTATTCACCTTTGTCAAACAAGATGACTGCGCTTGCGGCAGTGTCGGGTGAGTACTTGTTCATTTTCAATTCTTCCATCGTGACTTTACCGTAGTCTGATGTTTGAGCATGAAGATGAAATGTGGCAAAAATGCTCAAGGTGTAAAATATCAGTTTTTTCATTTTTGTTGACTGGGGTTTTATCGGGGTTAATTTATTGTTTTTTTTTAACTCACGTTTTGCAGTCCCTTTTTAATTGGTTTTGTCTCCGTTTTCGTGAAAATTTTTCAACCTTTGATCATGTCAAAAACCAAAACCGTTTTCTTCTGTCAATCGTGTGGATATGAATCTGCGAAGTGGTTGGGCAAATGTCCTTCGTGCAATTCGTGGAATTCTTTTGTTGAAGAAATAGTATCGAAAGGAGATACCTCCAAAAATGAATGGCGGACAGATTCCACACGATCAAAAGTCATAAGGCCAAAAACGCTTGGTGAAATTGAAGAGGTTCACGAATTACGATCCTCCACGCATGATAATGAATTGAACCGCGTACTTGGTGGAGGGATCGTTCCCGGGTCACTCGTGTTAATTGGCGGAGAACCAGGAATTGGTAAATCTACTTTAATGCTTCAAGTTGGTCTTGCTCTGAAGCAATTAAAAATTCTTTATGTTTCTGGTGAGGAGAGCGAGCAGCAAATAAAAATGCGTGCGCAGCGATTGTCTTCAGGAAAACTTTCAGAAAATTTTTACATCCTAACTGAAACTAACACAAAAAGTATTTTTTCCGCCATTGAAGAGCTGGAACCGCAATTGGTAGTGATTGATTCAATTCAAACTTTGTATTCACCAATGTTGGATTCTGTTGCGGGAAGTATTGGGCAAGTTCGGCAATGCGCAGGTGAGCTCATGAAATTTGCCAAAGAAACAAACACACCGGTTTTTCTTGTCGGTCATATTACGAAAGATGGAATGCTGGCCGGGCCAAAAGTATTGGAGCATATGGTGGACACTGTTTTGCAATTTGAAGGCGATCGCCATCTTGCCTATCGCATTTTGCGCACAACCAAAAATCGTTTCGGTTCAACATCCGAAATCGGAATCTACGAAATGCTCGGCAATGGCCTTCGTGAAGTTTCAAATCCTTCAGAAATTTTAATCTCGCAAAAAGACGGGCAGCTCAGTGGTGCAACCATTGGAGCAACCATTGAAGGAAACCGACCTTTGTTGATTGAGATTCAATCTCTGGTAAGTCCGGCATCATACGGAACACCTCAGCGCACGCCAACAGGTTTTGATCAAAAAAGATTGAATATGTTGTTGGCCGTGTTGGAAAAACGTTGTGGTTTTAGAATGGGCACACAAGATGTGTTCGTGAACATGGCGGGGGGAATTTACGTGGAAGATCCTGCAATTGATCTGGCTTTATGCGCCTCCTTGATTTCATCTATGGAAGAAATCCCTGTGTCGGAAAAAGTTTGTTTTGCTGCGGAAGTTGGGTTGGGTGGAGAACTACGAGCGGTGAATCGAGTTGAACAGCGAATTTCTGAAGCAGAGAAACTTGGTTTCAAAGAAATATATGTTTCAAAGTTCAGTCAAAAGTCAATTGATCTGAAGAAAGCGAAAATTGAAATCAAAGCTTTCGGGAAATTGAATGAGGTCTTTAAAGAGCTTTTGGGCTGATCTATTTCTTAATCACTTTTAGACGTGTACTCTGATTCCCATCGGTGAGAACCAAAAAGTAAATACCGGCAGATAGTGGAGAAGTGTCGAGCCTCATCTGATCGTCTGGTTTTGATTGTGAGACCATTTGTCCAAGTGCATTATAAAATCTTGCGTTTGCCTGTTGCTTTACTCCCGATACAAAAAGTTCGTTTATACATGGATTCGGGTAGGCATTCACATTGGTGTTCGATTCTTGGATGGCAGTTACCACTTGCAACTCAACGTCCTTGGTAAAAAATAAGAACGAGATATCCTTTGCAATATTTGAAGAGAATGCGCGAAGTGTAATTTGGTAAGGAGGATTTCTCTCTATGTCGTTAGTGGAAGTGATGGTCAGCAGCCCTACTTTCATTTTTCGTGTCAATGTGACCGAGTCATATTGTGTAAATGTAATGTTGCTTGATAGAGCAGGAGAAAAATGTGGCTCCCAAAATACGGTATCAACCACGGTGCTGTCAGACACCAATACTTTTATTTGCCTCTGATTTCCTGGTTCAACCAAAACTTTTCCGATGGGATCTGTTATTGGGTTTACAACTGAAATCAAGGATGGATTGTCTTCAATAATCACAGTAAACGCGCGAGTTACAGATCCCAAATACTTGCCCTGCCCATTGTATTGATGAATTTTTATTTCGAATAGAAATTGGCCCACTTCAAACCAGGGATCATACTCAAGAAACTTAGTGTCCCAAGTAAGCATTCCCGATCGAGAATTCAATTTCAAGCTTGCAGGAATTTTATAACCTGAAACAAGTGTACCATGATTCTGGAAAGGAGTGATCAATTCGTAAAAGTATACTCTATTTGTTGTATCAATCGGTGCAGTCGAAAATGAAAACTCTCGACCTAATGGAAATTTAAAGACCGGAGGCGTACCAAACGTTGCTGAAGCAACATCACTAATGGAGGGATCCAAAACAATATTAGTCTCAATATAAAAAGGTGTATCAACTGAATTGCTCAAGTTCAATATGCCTGCATTAAGATTCCTTTCAAAATAGCTTATTGTGTAGAAGCCCGGCCCTGGAAAAGTATGAACCGTAGTATAAGTGACCTGGCCAATGTCCGCTACTTTGTCAAGCAATTCAAACCTTGGATCAGGAGCATCTATCTTTGGCAGGATAATGGGAGGGTTAGCATCGCCAAAATCCAACGTGCCTCCTTCGAATTTTACAGTCAAGGAGTTGCGCGTATAGACTCTAAGTGTAATTTGATAGTCTAAGGATGCACCACTAATTTTTACTAAAGTTATTTCACCGGCTCGTAAATGAGTAGCATCGGCCTTTTGACAAAAGAATAAAGTAATGTTCAATAAAACACAAAGGCGAAGGCTAGAACTTTTTTTCATGGTTTATAAAAGACAAGCTTTAAATGGATTTATGGCGGGATAGATAAAGAATTTATTTCGCAAACCTCTTTGCCTGACCAATCCAATTCTCTCGCGCAATGCGTCCGGGAAAAAATTCAATCGCAGCGCCCACGCGTTCTACCATTTCCGGTTCGAGCTGGCTTAGTTGCTCAAAGCTATAAATGCCCAACATGTTCAATCGCTTTTCAATGAAAGGACCGATACCTTTTATTTTTGTAAGATCATCTTTGCGATCGCTGATTGCTGGTTTCACAAATGGATGATTGGAAATTTTTTGCTTTTGTTCCTTAGTAGAGCGGAGCTGAATTATTTCCAACTCCAATCCGGAATTGACTTGCTCCAATTTTCTTCGGTTGGATTCAAATTGATTTATTTGTGTAGTAAGTTTTTCAACCTCCGAATTTTTTTGCTCCAGTTGCAAGGTTCTTTCCGCTTTTTCAATTTTCAGTTTTTGAATGGCCTCTTCTTCCTGCACCCATCGCTTTTTCAAAGTTTCCGACTCATGAGTCAATTCTGAGATTTTCAGTTTCATCATCGAGATTTCAGAAGCTGACCGACTCCGAAAAGTTTGAAATTTTACAGCTGTCTCTTTACTCGTGAGAATCAGATTTTCTTTTTCCGATAGTAGCGTTCCCACTGAAGTCTGTAAGAATAAAACCTCCTCTTGCTTTAGCCACCAGGCAATGGCAAATCCGAAAAGACACGCGCCTAAAAGCATAAATAAGATTTCGGCAATGGCAATGAACCTGTTTCCAGCATCAAAATATTTAGGATCTGAAATCAAGACCCCTTTTACATCAAAAAGATACCAAACGGAACATGCAACGCACCAAACTCCAAAGCCAACTAAGAACCAATAAGCTGTTTTTTTCATAATTCAAGAAACCGAAGTTAGCGCTTTTTCTTTTTCTCGAAAAAATCTTTCCGACAAGTGCAACCCACACCTATCCATCAGCGTCTTATGCCTAATTGAATTAGGTATTATGACTCATTCTTCGGAATTGCTCAAAGGAACTTTGCAAACCATCGTCCTTAAAATCCTGCGAGATCATGGACGAACCTATGGTTACGAAATCACACAGCGTGTAAAAGAACTTTCCGATGGAAGCATTTTGCTCACAGAAGGAGCCCTTTATCCAACACTACATCGACTTGAAGCAGAAGGACTTTTGAGAACTGAAAAAGTGATGATTGGAAAAAGAGTGCGGAAATATTATATGCTCACCAATGAGGGAAAGGCCGAAGCAAAAGATCGCGTAGCCGAGTTTGTGGGTTTTATTAAGACAATGAGCAACGTGCTGCAAGTCGAACTCGCTTGAAATTGGACAACGACCATATTGATTACATCATCAAGGACCTTCACTATCGAGGCATTGTGGCAGATGGTATTGAAGACGAATTGCTCGATCATGTGTGTAGTGCTACAGAAGAGCAGATGACGAGTGGAAAAAAATTTATTGATGCCTACACTGAAGTCTTAAAAAAATTTGGCCACACGAGAGGCCTTCGCAAGACGCAAGAAAAAGTCATTCAATCTGAAAAAACAAAATCAAAAGATATGTTAAGAAATTACCTGCTGGTTGCGATGCGCAACTTGCGAAAGCAACGATTCTATTCAATCATCAACACCATTGGTTTAGCCATTGGTGTTGCTGCTTGCCTTATTATTGTCTTATACATTATCGATGAACTGTCTTATGATCGATACAATGAAAAAGCCAATCGCATTTATCGCGTAGAGGCCAAAGTAAAATTTGGTGGAAATGATTTTAAAATGGCTTATCGCTCGGCTCCCGAAGCGAGTGCTTTGTTACAGGATTTTCCTGAAGTTGAATCCGTTGTTCGTTTTTCTGACCAAGGTACTTATCTGGTTAAGACAACCGATCAAGGAGAAAATATAAAGGAACAAGGTGGCATCTGGGCTGACAGTACTTTTTTCAAAATCTTTACGGTGAAAGTATTGGAAGGGAATGCAACAAAAGCGTTGAGCGAGCCTGCAAGTGTTGCCATCAGCAGAAAGATTGCAGAAAAATACTATCCCGGTAAAAGTGCGCTCGGTCAGCCTATCATTCTCGATAACAAGTATCACATGAAGGTTTCGGCTGTGTATGAAAATATTCCGGCTGCTTCCCATTTTCATTTTGATATTCTCATTTCCATGTATGGCGATTTCCCGGTTGCGCGGGGAGCAAGGTCAACCTCTTTTATGAACGAGAATTTTACAGAATATATTTTATTGAAAGAAGGAACGAATGCAAAAGCTCTGGAGGGTAAACTTCAAGGTTTTATCGAGAAGTACATGGGGCCTGAAATTGCAAAAGCGCTGGGTGGAGATTTCACTTTCAAAAAGTTCAGGGACTCGGGAAGTAATTACGATCTCTCTTTGCGACCCTTGACTGAAATTCATTTGTACTCCAATGTGCGCGGTGAGTTGGAGCCGAACGGAAGCATTACGTATGTTTATCTTTTTGGAATAGTAGCTACATTCATTTTAGTGATTGGTTGTATCAACTTTATGAATTTGAGCACCGCCCGCTCGAGCAACCGCGCAAAGGAAGTAGGCATGCGCAAAGTAATGGGTTCGCTTCGTTCGCATCTTGTGCGGCAGTTTTTGATGGAGTCTATTTTGATAACTATACTTTCATTTCTTACTGCCGTTTTGGTTGCTTACATCGCGCTGCCTATGTTCAACAATCTCGCGCAGAAAAATCTTGTGCTTCCTTTCGGTAATGTAAACTTCTATCTGATCCTTCTCGGAGGATGTCTTTTCGTTGGTTTCCTTGCGGGGATTTATCCATCGTTCTTTCTCTCAGCTTTCAAACCGATCAATGTTTTGAAAGGTCATGTAGCGCTTGGAATGAAAAGTGGTTTTGTAAGAAGTTCACTCGTTGTATTTCAATTTGTGATTTCAATTTTTCTGATCGTTGGAGCGATTGCTGTAAATCGTCAATTGCATTTCATGCAAAATAAAAAATTGGGTTTTGAAAAAGATCAGGTCATCATCATTCACGATGCTTACGCACTAAGACCAAATAATGCTGAGCCTTTTAAGAATGAAGTATTAAAACTAAGTTCGATTGAGAGCGGAACCATCAGCGGATTTTTGCCTGTGGAGAAAGAAGCGTGGCGGAGTAACAACTCCGTGTGGAAAGCAGGCAACCAACCCACTGCCGAAACTATGGTGAGCACACAAGTATGGAGTGTTGACTATGATTACATCAACACTTTTAAAATGAACGTGAGCAAAGGCCGCGCATTTTCAAATGAATTCAAATCTGATTCCTCTGCTATCATTATCAATAAAATTGCAGCTTCACGGCTTGGACTTGGCGAAGACCCTATCGGAAAAAAAGTAAGCAGCTTCGATGGTCCAGCAGATCTTGATCACATCATCACCTACACGATCATTGGAATAATGGACGATTTTCATTTTTCTTCGATGAAAGAAGGCATCCTTCCTCTTGGTTTAATTCTTGGAAAAAGTGATGGCAGCGTTTGCTTCCGGTTCAAACCCAATCAAGCGAAAAATGTAATCGAATCCATTGAAAAAATCTGGAAGGGACTCGCTCCGGGTCAGCCATTTCAATATTCATTTTTGGATGAGGACTTTGCTGAAATGTATTTTGCTGAACAACGCCTTGGAAAAATCTTCACACTATTTGCAGGGCTCGCGATCGTAATTGCCTGTCTTGGTTTGTTTGCTCTTACCGCGTTTACCGCAGAACAACGAACAAAAGAAATTGGTATTCGCAAAGTGATGGGAGCTTCGGTGCAGAGCATTGTTCTTTTGCTATCGCAAGAGTTTGGCAAGTTGATCATCATTGCTTTTGTAGTTGCCGCTCCGGTTGCGTGGTACGCTATCAAGTGGTGGCTGAGTGGCTATTCTTATAAAGTAGAAATCGGTTGGGCAATTTATGTTCTGTCAGGAGTGATGGCATTACTCATTGCATTTATCACGATGAGTTTTCAATCCATCAAAGCGGCAACAAACAATCCAATCAATTCCTTGAGGAACGAATAATTAAATGAATCTTTCCAAAGATCATATTGATTACATCATCAAAGATCTTCACTATCGTGGGATTGTTGCTGAAGATGTTGAAGAAGAATTGCTTGATCATGTGTGTAGTGCCACCGAAGAGAAGATAGCAAATGGGAAAAAATTCATCGATGCCTATCACGAAGTATTAAAATCATTTGGTCACACCGGAGGCCTACGTGAAACACAAAAAAAAATTATTGAATCAGAAAAAATTAAACAAAAAGGTATGTTAAAGAATTACTTTCTCGTTGCTCTCCGCAATCTTCGGAAGCAAAGTTTTTATTCGATGATCAACATTGGCGGACTTGCTGTCGGGATTGCTGCCTGTTTAGTAATTGTCCTCTTTATTATTGACGAGTTGGGTTACGATCAATTTAACACAAAGGCAGATCGAATATATCGGGTTAACAATGAAATCAAGTTTGGGGGCAACCACATGACAATGACCTATAGCTCAGCACCTTTTGCCTCTACGTTGATGCAAGATTATCCGGAAATTGAAGCTACGGTTCGCTTCCGCGATTATGGATCGTACCTCGTGAAAACAGCAGAAGGAAAGGAAAGTATCAAAGAGCGCAAAGTAATGTGGACCGACAGCACATTTTTTAAAATCTTCTCTGTAAAAGTGCTGGAAGGAAATCCAGCAACAGCTCTTAAGGAACCAGCAAGCATTGCTATCAGCCAAAGCATCGCAGAAAAATATTTTCCCGGGAAGAGTGCGTTAGGCCAAGCCTTAATTCTTGATAACAAATACAATGGCAAAGTCACGGCTGTTTTTGAGGATATCCCGGCAGCCTCTCATTTTCATTTTCAGATATTGGTGGCAATGGTTGGCGATTGGCCCGTGGCAAAGGAAGCGCAATCCACCGCCTACCTCAGCAATAATTTTCAAACTTATTTACTGCTTAAAAAAGATGCCGATGCAAAAGCGCTTGAGAAAAAGTTTCCTCAGTTTCTCGTAAAATATGTTGGGCCACAAATTGCGCAGATTCTTGGCGGAGACTTCACGATGGAAAAATTCCAAGCAGCCGGAAATAAATATGAAATGACCTTAACTCCGTTGTTGGATATTCATCTTCATTCTGATTTAAAAGGAGAGTTCGAACCCAATGGAAGCATCACCTATATTTATTTGTTCAGCACCATCGCAGCTTTCATACTTGTGATTGCCTGCATCAACTTCATGAATCTTTCTACCGCACGGTCTGCCAATAGGGCAAAGGAAGTTGGCGTAAGAAAAGTGATGGGCTCACTGCGCACGCATTTGGTAAGACAATTTTTATCTGAATCAATTCTGGTCACACTCGTTTCTTTCATTTTGGCAATCGGGTTAGCTTACTTATTTCTTCCTGTGTTTAATGATTTATCTCTAAAGCAACTGACATTACCTATTGGCAGTCCCGTTTTTTATTTAATCTTAATAATAGCTTCGTTAGTCATCGGATTGATGGCAGGTTTATATCCTTCGTTTTTTCTATCCGCATTCAAACCCGTGAATGTGCTGAAAGGAAATGTCGCGATGGGTATGAAAAGCGGATTGATCCGAAGTTCGTTAGTAGTGTTTCAATTCGTGATTTCAATTGCTTTAATCATTGGCGCTATCACGGTGAATCGCCAACTGAGTTACATTCAAAACAAAAAACTGGGATTCGAAAAAAATCAAGTACTAATAGTTCATGATGCCTACGCTCTTCGCCCCAATGTTCAGTCCTTCAAAAAAGAAGTTCAGAAAATAAGTTCGATAGAGAGTGGAACGATCTCTGGCTTTCTTCCTGTAGAAGGCGCTGACACCTGGCGCAACGACAATGCTTTCTGGAAGGAAGGTAAGCAACCAACAACCGAAAATCTGGTGAGTTTGCAAAACTGGTCTGCGGATTTTGATTATGTAAAAACACTTGGGATGAAAATTAAATCCGGTCGCGACTTTTCCACATCGTTTCTTTCCGATTCATCGGCTGTTATTTTAAATGAAAAAGCCGTTCAGCAGTTTGAACTCGGAGAAGATCCGATTGGCAAAAAGATCAGCACCTTTTATGGTCAGCTTCCAGATGGTTCACCCGATCCAAACCAAATCAAATCATGGACAGTAATCGGAATCGTTGAAAACTTCCATTTTAGCTCCATGAAGGAAGGCATACTGCCTTTGGGATTATTCATCGACAAGAGTGATGGCAGTGTGATTCTTCGGTTCAATTCTGCTGACGCAAAAAATGTAGTTGAATCCATCGAGAAAATCTGGAAGCAAATGGCGCCTGGTCAACCTTTTCAATATTCATTCCTGAACGAAGACTTCGGAAGGATGTATGCTTCCGAGCAACGGCTTGGAAGAATATTTTTCGTCTTTGCTGGTCTCGCCATCATCATTGCGTGTTTAGGATTGTTTGCACTCACGGCATTTACAGCCGAGCAGCGCACTAAAGAAATCGGTATTCGAAAAGTGCTTGGGGCATCGGTGAGTAGCATTGTGATATTACTTTCTAAAGAATTTGGAAAACTGATTCTCATCGCGTTCATCATCACTACCCCGTTAGCGTGGTATGGAATTGATTGGTGGTTGAAAAATTATACTTATAAAACAGAAATTGGTGCGACTGTTTATTTGCTTGCCGGCCTTTCAGCGCTTATCATCGCTTTGGTTACAATGGGCTATCAATCCATAAAGGCTGCCACGAATGATCCGGTGAGATCTTTGCGCTCAGAATAATTTCATAGCTTTATCTTCAAATGGCGATGGCCAGATGAAGATTTTTTTGATTTCTGTTTTTTTCATCATTGCAAATAAATTTGCTGTCGGGCAAACAGGGTTTTTTCTTGTCGTGGAGACCAAAGAACAGTGCTTTCAAACTGTTGTTTCCCTAGATGGAAAAAATAGATTCTGCATCACCGAAGAAGCGATCATTAAAGACTCGGAATTTAAAGTTGATGGAGAAATTCTGTTTACAGACCTCACACAAAAGACTCAGTATTTCAATATTCGTTTTACCGATAAAGGATTGGAAACGTTGAAATTGATCTGTCAATATCTTTCCGAAAAAAAATTGATACTTGTGGTAAAAGGAAAAGTAGCCGGGCTGTATGACAACAAGAAATTGAAACCACTACAATTGATGCCGATATTGGGAAAAACAAATTCGAAGGAACTGAAATGGGTTTTTGAAAACCTTAAAAATAAGAATTGATACCTTGCCGGAATGTCGGAACAGGAATTACAAAGTCTCAGCAGAAATGAAGTTCAGGATTATATCCGTTCCAGCGAAAGCGAAGATGTTCACAAGTTGCTGCTACGGCACAAAGAATTTTTCGGACAGCCCGCAAAACTAATAGCTGATCAAATTCTTGCTCGAAGAAAAATAAAAGAGAAAGTTCCTTTTCTCTTTGACAGGAGAGGGATTATTTTTCCTCCATCGCTTAATCTTGAGCAAAGTTCTTCGGAGGAAACCGCAAAATTCAAAAGGAAAATTTTCTTTGATGAAATTAACTCCAAGTCAATGGCAGATTTGACAGGAGGTTTTGGCATCGACAGTTTGTTTTTTTCACAAGAAGCAAAACACATAGATTTTGCTGAACGAAATGAAGATTTGCTGAGAATCGTGTCTCACAATTTCAAAACTTTGAAAATCGAAAACGTCACTTTTCATTGTTCGGCTGCCGAAGATATTTTATCCAACAATGAAGTTAATTGGGATTTGATTTACCTGGATCCTTCACGAAGAAGTGAAACACTGAAAAAAGTCTTTAAGCTGGCTGATTGCAATCCTTCCATTCCAGCATTGAAGGATTTAATCTTCAAAAGATCAAAACATCTACTACTAAAAACTTCGCCATTGCTGGATATTTCCAAAGCATTGGAAGAAATTCCTTTTGTAGAAAAAGTAATCGTTCTTTCTCTTTACAATGAATGCAAAGAGCTATTGTTTTTTTGCACAAAAGGTTTTAGCGAAGAACCGATCATTTCAACTTATAATATCACTTCATCAGGACAACAGGAATTTGCATTTACGCAAACGGGCGAGTTAAAAGCAAAAGCTCAATTTGGCGAGCCTGAAAATTTTCTTTATGAGCCCAATGCATCCATTCTCAAAGCCGGAGCTTTTAAAATAATTGGAAATATTTTTGGCTTAAAAAAAATCCATCCGAACACTCATTTATATACATCTGAAAGGAAGGTCGAAAATTTTCCCGGCAGAATTTTTCGGATTAAAAATCCAAAGCCAGATCTGAAGAGCCTTCCTGAAAAATCGTTCAGTGTCATTTCGCGGAATTATCCTTTAAAACCAGAAGAGATTCGCAAAAAGTATAAACTCAAAGATGGAGGTGAGGATTTTCTTATTGCCTTTACGGGAATTGAAGCAAAGTATCTCGTACTAGCATCCAGGCTAAAGTAATTGCAGAATCTGATAAATGATGAAAAAGATAATTGCTGATGTGCCATACACTTTCAAAATCTTTCTCCGGGTTTGAACATCTTCCCACCACAACATTACCCATGGTTTAAAGAGGCCAATCAGTAAAAATAAAACAGAAGCAAGTGTGAGGAAGTAAACCAGCAGACGAACATTTTCCATATACAAATCTTGCCTTTCTATTTTGTGCTTGCAATAAGGAAGTAAAACTTCTTTCAACTATTATATTTGCGCCCTCTTTATTGGTTGATTTGAAGGCGACTGATTTTGTTTCGATTTACAAAGAAGATGGCCTGGTACAAACCGTGGCCGAGGGGATTCGTACGTCCAAATCTGTAATTCATCTTAAAAACCTTCATGGAAGCCTGGACGCAGTGGTGTTTGCATCTGTCTTCAAAAGCACAAGGTCAAATCATGTTATCATTCTGCATGACAAAGAAGAAGCCGCTTATTTTTTGAACGACCTTCAAAACTTGTTGAGTGAAAAAGAACTGTTGCCGTTTCCCATGTCTTACAAAAGGCCTTATGAGTATGACGAAGTTGAAAATGCAAATGTGCTGCTTCGCGCGGAAACGCTCAACCGTTTAAATAATCATCCGGAAGGAAATATCATTATTACTTATCCCGAAGCCCTGTCGGAAAAAGTGATCAATAAAAAGTCTCTTTCATCAAATACATTTTTGGTAAAGAAGGGGGAAAAACTTGATCGTGACTTTCTTGAAGAGTTTTTGCATACCTACGATTTTGAGAAAACCGATTTTGTTTACGAAGCCGGTCAGTTCGCGATACGCGGAGGAATCATTGATGTGTTTTCTTTTGCCCATGAACTTCCTTATCGCATCGAACTTTTTGGCGATGAGGTGGATAGCATCCGATCCTTTGATCCGGGTTCCCAGCTCTCGGTGGAGACTTTGGACAAAATCAGTTTGATGCCAAATGTTCAAACGCGATTGGTGCAGGAAGAGCGGCAGTCACTGTTTGAATTCGTTTCCCCCTCCACAAAAATCTGGTTGAAGGATACGGAACTTACACTCGATGTGGTTGCAAGGTGCTTTGACAAAGCCAGCCAATCGTTTGACAAAATCCTTCGCGAAAGCGGAAACACAAAAGTGATTTTAGAACCAAATCATCTTTTCGAAGAAGCAGAAGGGCTTGAGAATCATCTTGAGAAGTTTACGATAATTGAATTTGGTAGTCGTTTTTATTTTTCTGAAGCAAAGATTTTTGAATTTCAATCCTCGGCTCAACCTCCGTTCAATAAAAATTTTGAGTTGCTGGCTGCCAATTTGTTGGAGCATCAGCAAAAAGGTTTTTACAACTTCATTGCGGCCGAGCAGCAGAAGCAGGCAGAGCGATTGCAGGGGATATTTGAAGAAATACATCCCGAATTAAAATTTCAGCCACTGGAGTTTTCATTGCGACAAGGTTTTGTTGATTCTATTTCCAAGATTGTTTGTTATACTGATCACCAGATTTTTGAGCGTTATCATCGCTATCGATCAAAGGAAAAATTTTCAAAATCGAAGGCCCTTACTTTTCGCGAACTGCAATCGCTGCAACCCGGAGATTTTGTAACACATATTGATTACGGTATTGGCAAATTTGCAGGCCTCGAGAAGAAAGAAGTAAATGGACGTGAGCAGGAGGCAATTCGTTTGGTGTTTCGCGATGATGATTTACTAACCGTAAGCATTCACGCACTTCATAAAATTTCAAAATATTCAGGCAAGGACGGAGCAATTCCCTCCATCAGCAAACTGGGCTCGGGGGAGTGGGACAGCAAAAAGGCTAAAGTCAAAAAGAAAGTTAAAGACATCGCCAAAGAGCTGATTGATTTGTATGCGAAAAGAAAAACAGCTCCTGGTTTTGCATTCTCTGAAGATGGTTTTCTTCAGGCTGAGTTAGAGACATCTTTTATTTATGAAGACACACCCGATCAGGCGAAGGCAACCGAAGATGTAAAAAAGGACATGCAGAAACCTCATCCCATGGACCGATTAGTTTGTGGAGATGTTGGCTTTGGAAAAACAGAAGTGGCAGTGCGCGCAGCATTCAAAGCGGTGACAGAGGGAAAACAAGTAGCTGTATTGGTACCCACAACTATTCTGGCTATGCAGCACTATCGCACTTTCTCCGAGCGGATGAAAGGCTTTCCCGTTAATCTCAATTATGTTTCCAGGTTCAAATCAGATAAGGAAATAAAAGAGATCATTGCCGGTGTGAAAAGTGGAGAAGTAAATCTTATTATCGGAACACATCGGGTAGTAAGTAAAGATGTCGAATTCAAAGATCTCGGATTGCTGATCATTGATGAAGAGCAAAAGTTTGGAGTAAAAACAAAAGATCGGTTGAAAGAGCTGAAGGTGAATGTGGATGTTCTCACATTGACCGCGACACCCATTCCGCGAACGCTTCATTTCTCACTGATGGGTGCGAGGGACCTTAGCATTATTTCAACTCCACCACCCAACCGACAACCAGTTACCACAGAACTTCACACGTATGATGAAGTGATCATTCGTGATGCTGTGAGCAAAGAACTGCGTAGAGGCGGTCAAGTGTTTTTTGTTCACAATAAAGTGAGTGATATTGAGCAGGTAGCAAATGTCATTTTCAAACTTGTACCTGACTCACGAATAGGAATTGCACACGGGCAAATGGATGGTGATAAACTTGAGAAGGTAATGTTAAAGTTTATTGAAGGAGAATATGATGTGCTTGTTTCTACAAATATTATTGAAAGCGGTCTCGACATTCCAAATGCAAACACTATCATCATTCATAATGCACATCTTTTTGGATTAAGTGACCTTCATCAAATGAGAGGGCGTGTTGGCAGATCGAACAAAAAAGCTTTTTGTTATTTGCTCACCCCTCCAAGTTCCGTTCTTCCTTCTGATTCGAGAAAGCGCCTGGCAGCTCTCGAAGAGTTTTCTGATTTGGGAGATGGATTCAAAGTGGCGATGCGCGACCTTGATATTCGCGGAGCAGGAAATCTTTTAGGTGGTGAGCAAAGTGGATTCATTACCGATTTGGGTTTTGATACCTATCACAAAATTTTGGACGAAGCCATTCAAGAATTAAAGGAAACTGACTTCAAAGAATTGTTTGCTTCTGAACTTGCTGAAAAAGTTAAAACCCTTGTGCCGGATTGTGTAATTGAAACCGATCTCGAAATTCTTATTCCGGACGCCTACGTGACAAGCACAACCGAGCGACTTCAGTTATACTCAACCCTTGACAATCTAAAAAACGAGAGTGAACTTGAAGAGTTCATTAAAACATTAAAAGACCGGTTTGGAGCTTATCCTCCTTCTGTTGAAGAACTTGTAAATACCGTGCGACTGCGCTGGATTGGCGAAGAGGTTGGATTCGAAAAATTGAGCATTAAAAACGAAAAATTGCGAGGGTACTTCTTTTCTGGCAATGATGAGTATTTCAAATCAACCGTTTTCGGAAACGTTTTGAACTTCGTCCAGCGTCATTCTAAAACTTGTCGCCTGAAAGAAACAGGGGGAAAATTGATTTTAACAATTGAAGGAATTGGTTCTGTAACCAGGGCGATTGAAACGCTAAACTCAATTAAGAACTAATTCTTCTCGCGAATTTTTAAATCCGAGAGGCAAATGTTTTCAGTGTAGGGCTCCAAACCTGAAATAGAATTGAAAGCATTAATCATCAGCACTTTTTTGTAGGTAGTTGAATAATACACTTCAATGAAAAAATTTCCTGAATGATACAGGTAAACTTTTGCACTACCCAAAATCCTGGAAGCAATAAAGTTTGAATAGCTGATTACCCAATCGCACTTTCTTTCAAATGACGAGCACTGAAAATCTTCCAACGTAGCCATACTTTTTATTTTTCTATTAGACTAGGGCAAAATCATGCCATTTGGATTCTAGCGGGAAAAGAAGGTTCTCATCTGAATTCCAGCACCAAATGAGGATTATTTTTCCCAAAATGAAATCAATACTATTTCATTCGCCCACCCGTTTATCGAAGAAGAATTGTCTTCCACCAAGGATTTATCAAATTTTTCCTTCGCTTTGGAAAACATGTAATTATCTGTTTATATTAGCGGTTACTTTGATCCATAAACAAAAGCAAATGAAGCACTTGAAGTCGTTTTTAATTTTGATTGGGCTTTCTTTGGTGGTTTCTTCCTGTTTCTTGAGAAAAGGAGGTAAGCCTACTGCCCAAGATCCGGGACAACTCAGCACAGCAACCGGTCTGAAGTACACACGTGATGCTGCTGAAGGATTTCCGGTTAATCCTTACAACTCACAACCGGATGCCCCGAACATGGTGTTCATTGAAGGTGGACGCACAGTCCTCGGCTCATTCGAAGAAGATGTAATGTCATACCGTGACAATATTGAAAGGACCGTTTCAGTTGCTTCATTTTATATGGATGAAACGGAAATTGCAAACATTCACTGGTTAGAATACCTCTATCATCTTACTACAGACTCTACTAAAGTGGACGGTGGAAAAGCTTATCAGGCTGCTCTTCCTGATACACTTGTTTGGAAATCAAAACTTGCTTTTAATGATCCTTATGTTGATCACTACTTGAGATATCCAGGTTTCCGTTTCTTCCCCGTTGTTGGTATTAAGTGGAAACAAGCAAATGATTATTCAAAATGGAGAACTGCCGTTGTCAATGCTGACCTTGCAGAAAAAGCAGGTGTTAGTGTTGCTGAGACTGGTGGAGGAAGAATTCCTATTGAAAGTGGTTTTACAATTCCCAATTATCGCCTTCCTACTGAAGCAGAATGGGAATACGCTGCTCAAGCTTTGATTGGAACACAGTGGCTCGAAGAAATGCAAACGCATCAACGTGTTTATCCATGGGATGGCCATGCTTTAAGAAATCCTTATGGAAAGCAGATGGGATATTTCTTAGCTAACTTTAAGAGAGGCCGCGGTGACTATGCTGGTATTGCAGGGCGCTTAAATGATGGAGCCCTGATTACTTCATATATCTATGAATATCCTCCTAATGATTACGGACTTTACAACATGGCGGGTAATGTGAGCGAATGGGTAATGGATATTTATCGTCCCCTTTCACATCAGGATTTTGACGATCTTAACCCAATCCGTAGAGATGATTTCATCGATTCACATAGCTCCTATAGAAACCGTTACAAGAGAGATTCAAAAGACTCGACCATAACACTGCCAAACGGTACTCAAAAAACAACTAAAGTATTTGAGTACACTAAAAACCCTCAAGGCTTTATTTCATTAGTTTCTGATAAGGTGAGAGTTTACAAAGGTGGTTCCTGGAAAGATGTTGCTTATTGGATGTCGCCAGGAACGCGCAGATTCCTTGACGAAGATTCAGCAACAGCAACCATCGGATTCCGCTGCGCGATGATCAGGGCCGGATCCAATTACTAAGGATAATTTTTAAGAAAAATAGAAGCCATCCATAATTGGGTGGCTTTTTTTATTGTGCTTCTGCGATACAGCCAATGCTCAATTCCTTGCAACCCTTCTCCAGCAAAACTTTGCCACATGCTTCAAGTGTCGCTCCGGTTGTCACTACATCATCAACAAGAAGAATCCTTTTGCCAAGTATCGGTTGCGAGGAAACTATATCAAAGGACTGCTTCACATTTTCCCATCGCTCTCTGCGATTTTTTTTAGTTTGAGTATCAGTTTGAATTAATTTAATACTGATATGATCTAGTACTGGAATACCTGTCACTGAATTTATTCCTTCCGCAAACTTTGCACTTTGGTTGTAACCTCTCTTTTTCAATTTGGCTTTGTGAAGCGGAACAGGGACTATTAAATCAAATTCATTTTGAAGGCCTGCAGAACAAATTTCCCCACCAAAAATTTTTCCAAATCTTAACCCTATTTCAGGCTGATTGTTGTATTTCAACTGGTGCAAAAGATTTTGAACAATTCCTTCTTTTCTAAATTTTAGTGAGGCCCATCCATGCTTCAATGGAATTCTACCTTTAAATTTTAGGGTCACTGGATTTTCATGCTGTTGATAATAACCTGTTTTTGGCAGTTCATGCAGGCAGAACGTACACAGGGCATCTTCTCCTTTTACCAAAGAACGTGAGCAGCTGAGGCAATAGTCCGGAAAAAACAATGACACAAAATCACGAAATGCTGATGTCATCAAAGAAAAGTTTGATTTCGTTTTTGCCTGGATCATCTTTGCGTTTCAACCAACAATTAACATGAGTCTAGTAAAGCAATTTAATGAATATCGCAGCAAGATGAATCAAAAGATTCTGGATGCGGATAACCTAATAATTAAACGAATTTTCAACCTTGATACAAATGCCTATGGAGAGGGAGTTCTGGATGTCAGATCAAAGGAACTAATAGGTCTTACTTGCTCGCTGGTTTTGCGCTGTGATGATTGCGTAAAGTACCATTTGGGAAAATGTCACGAAGTTGGCTTGACAACTGAAGAAATAAACGAAGCGATGGGAATTGCAACTTTGATAGGGGGAACAATTGTCATTCCACACCTGCGAAGGGCTTTTGAGTTTTGGGAGGAGCTTTCAAAACCATAGACATGTTTAAAAAAGATCTTGATCTGGAAAAAGCCTGGCAAAACCTTCTGGCTAAAATAGAAATGGAGTTAGGCAAAAAGCCGAAGGATTTAAATGGAGTACTTTTCGTAATCGGAGTAAACGAATTGGGAAAAGGTCCACGCGTTTTTTCCAAAGAGGAAAAACAAGATCTGATGCACATCGCCATCTGCAAAGTCTTAAGTTTTTCTGGCTATTATGAATTGGAAGGTGTGGATCAACAAGGATGGCCTCATTGGAAGACGATTAAAAAATTACCCCATTTTGATTTACTGGAACAGGAGAAGCTTTTGAAAATGCACGTTCTTGAATACTTCGAAAAAGAACTTGCATGGAAAATCGTTGAATAAATTAGAGGAAAAATAACGTTAACTTAGATTCTTCAAACCAACCGGATGAAAATACCGTTTAGCAATTTATGGGTCAGGAGCTGAATTCGGTCAAGCAAAAAATTGAATCGTTCAAGCGGAGGTATTACCTGAATCTATTTGTACGCGGTTCTATCTTGACCTTGCTTTTTGTCCTCAGCTATTTTCTACTGGCTGTAATTTTAGAATATAATTTGTGGTTAAGTCAATCTGCACGGTTTATCATCTTCAGTATTTTCTTTTTAGTTGTTGCATTCAGTGTTTTTCGTTTTTTGAAAGAGCCGATTTTATTTTGGCTCAAGAAAAAGAGTTTGAGTGAAGAAGATAGTGCTGAATTAATAGGGGCATATTTCCCTTCAGTTGCCGATCGGTTACTGAATCTTATTCAACTTAGTTCAAACCAAAATAGGAGTGTGCTGGCCGATGCTGGCATCAATCAGAAATCCGAGCAGTTGAAAGATGTTGAATTCAAAAATGCAGTTGACTTTACTTCTAACAAGAGATATTGGAAAATTCTTTTGATACCTGTTTCTGCTATTATCATTTTGGTTTTTGTTGATAGTACCATTTTCACAGAAGGGACAAAACGCATTGTGCAATTCAATCAGGAGTTTTCACCGCAAGCTCCTTTTGAATTTGTTGGAAGTAAAAACCTTAAAGCTTTCTTTAATGAAGATTTTACTTTCCACTTAAAATTGAATGGTAATGCAATTCCTGAATCTGCTTACATATTGTCGAATGGACAAAGAAGGAAAATGGAATCAATAGGACTGGGAAGTTTCGAATACACTTACGAAAAAATTCAGGATCCCATTTCTTTTCAGGTGGAGGCATCCGGATTTATATCGACTGCTTATAAAATTGAAGTCATCAAACGGCCAGAGATAAATCAACTGCGGCTTTCCTTGGAGTATCCAGGATATATTGGAAGAAAATCAGAAGAACTATTGAACGCAGGCTATCTGGAAATTCCGGAAGGAACCGTAATAACATGGAAAATATCGGCACTCAATACTTCTAAAGCGAATATTTCATTTAACAACTCTGATAAGTCAAATGAATTACAAGTTATTGATGATCAGGAATTTACATTTAAGAAGCGCATGCTTGAATCCGTTGCTTACAGCGTTCAGCTTCAAAATACTGAAAGTACAAACAGAGATAAGATTACCTACAACATAGATGTAGTTAAAGATCAATATCCCCAAATTGTTGTTGACAACTTGAGAGATTCTGTGCTCTACAAATTCATCGCGATTGGTGGTGCTTGCAAAGATGATTACGGCATCACCGAATTAAATTTGAACTATCGCATTTCTTCCAACGGAAAGGAAAGTCCGGTCAAAAATCTAATCATACCAATCATTGCGAACAGGCCACAAGTCAATTTCTTTTATCAGTGGAATATTGACTCCCTTCAATTGAAAGCCGGAGACAAAGTAAATTATCACATTCAGGTTTGGGATAACGATGGAGTAAATGGAAGAAAAGTTACCCGTTCATCTTCCTACGTTTTTGCGTTGCCTACTAATGATGAATTGAAAACCGAGATTTCAAAAAATCAGGAATCAGCTGAAAACAAAATCGATGAGTCTTTGGTGAAGGCTCAGGAGCTTCAACAATCCATTAAGAGCGCGGAAGAAAAACTTCGTGGTAAGCAGAACATGGATTGGCAAGACAAAAAAATGCTTGAGGATTTAGTTAAACAAAAGCAGAAACTGGATCAAATGATCAAAGACCTTCAGAAGGAAAACTCACTACTTGAACAGAAAAAGGAAAGTTTCACACAGGAGGACGAAAGAATTAAAGAGAAGTCAGAGCAGATTCAAAAGCTCATGAATGAGTTGTTGGATGAAGAGACGAAGAAAATGTTTCAGGAACTGGAGAAACTTCTTAAGGAAAGCAACGATCCACAACAAATTCAAAAATTGTTAGAAAAAATTGATAAGAAAGAGATCAATCTGGAAAAAGAACTCGATCGGGCATTAGAGCTTTTCAAGCAATTGCAATTTGACTACAAACTTGATCAGGCGATCAAGGACCTTAAATCGCAAAGTGAAAAACAAAACGAATTGATTAGGGAGACAGAAGAGGCTGCCAAACAAAAGAATGAGCAACAAGCTTTAGATAGCGCTTCTGAAAACTCCAAGAAGGCTGATGAATTGCTCAATAAGCAAAATGAACTTAACCAGGATTTAGAAAAATTTGAAAAAGCTCTTGAAGAGTTAAAAAAGATTGGTGATGAGCTGAAAGAGGACGTTAAGGTTCCCTCCAAAGAAAAGCTTGAGGAGATAAAACAACAGAGAGAAGAAAGTGAACGGTCCCTAAAATCCGGAGATCCAAAACGATCTCTTGCACCTCAAAAGAAAACAAAACAAAGTCTTGAGGAAATGCAAAAAGAAATGGAAAGCATGCAAAATTCTATGGAAATGGAAATTGACATGCAAAACCTTGAAAGCATGAAGCAAATCCTCCACGGTTTAATTAAACTCTCATTCGATCAAGAGGGGTTAATGAAAGAGTTCTCCTCTATTCAGCCCTCTGACCCTAAAAATATTCAGGTGTCTCAAGATCAGTTAAAATTGAAGGATAATTCAAAAGTTTTAGAAGATAGCCTTCTGTCACTGGCTAAAAAAGACCCCTTCCTTGGATCTGTAGTTACCCGTGAAGTAGCAGAACTTAATGACCATATAGAGAAAGCTGTTTACAACCTTAAAGAAAGGCGTAAAGGAAATGCTAGTTCGGAGATGCAGTTTTCAATGACAAAGCTAAACAACCTGGCTTTGATGCTTAACGATCATTTTGAAATGATGATGAAGATGATGCAAAATGCTAAACCAGGGAAGGGTAAACCAAAAAAAGGAACATCCAGTGAGAGCTTAAGCATAATGCAGAACCAAATTAATCAGGAAATAGAAAAACTAAAGAATGGCCAGCGCACGGGTAAGCAGCTTTCTGAGGATTTAGCAAGGCTTGCTGCAGAACAAGAGCGAATAAGAAAAGCTTTACAAGAGATGCAGGATAAGCTTAAGAAAGAAGGTGGCAAACTTCCTGGAGGTGATCTTCCTTCAAAAATGGAACAGACTGAAATGGATTTGGTCAATAAACAGATCACTGAGCAAACCATAAGGAGGCAAAAAGAGATTCTCACACGACTTCTTGAAGCTGAGAAATCTATGAGAGAGCAAAATTTAGACAAGGAGCGGAAAGGGGAGGCGGCTAAAGAGTATTCAAAGGAAATTCCAAAAGCATTTGAAGAATACCTTAGATTAAAGGAAAAAGAAGTAGAATTGCTGAAAACCTATCCGCCCAAATTCTATCCATACTATAAGAAAGAAGTAAACGAGTACTTTAAAAGAATCAACTGAGTTGTGAAAAGCATCCGAATCGAAATCCCCTCTCTTTCCGAAAACATCAGAATCATTGAGAGTTTTATTGACAATGCAAAGGAAAAATTCCACTTGAACGAGGATATCTATGGCAACATCATGATAGCAGTAACCGAAGCCGTGAACAATGCCATTAAACATGGAAATCAAAATAACTCAAACAAAAATGTCTCCTTGACATTGTCACTTGCCGATGGACTTATAAAGTTTGAGGTTAGGGATGAAGGTAATGGATTCGATTTCCATAGACTTCCGGACCCAACGGCACCTGAAAATATAGCTAAACCAGGCGGGCGTGGCATTTTTCTCATGAAGCATCTTTCTGATGAGGTGGCTTTTAAAGAGAGTGGGAAAGTAGTTGAGCTTAGTTTTTACATGAATTCCTAAGATGCCAATCCGCATCTTTTATGAAGAGATCACCTTCAAATTGCCTAATCCCGCCAGGGTTAAAACTTGGGTAAAATCCGTTGCCAAGTTGGAAGGATTTGAAATAGGAGATATTTCGTACATCTTTTGCTCCGACAATTTCTTGCTAAGCCTGAATCAGGAATATCTCGATCATAATACATTCACCGACATCATTACATTTGACTATTCTGAGGATGACACAATAGCAGGAGATATTTTTATTTCAATAGAAAGAGTCGTTGAAAACGCTGAAAAGTTTTCAAATACGACAGAATTGGAAATCTTGAGGGTTATGGTTCATGGATGCCTTCATTTAATTGGATATAAAGACAAATCAAAAACAGAAAAAAAGCTGATGAGGGAAAAGGAGAATCGATATTTATCTTTGTGGCAGAAAAAGTTTCACGTGAAACAAAAAGGGATAGCTTTTCGGGTTCTCATCTAGTTCCACGTGGAACATTCAACTGACAAAAACGATGTTTAAAGATTACGATGTGATAGTTGTGGGGGCAGGTCATGCCGGCTGCGAGGCTGCGGCTGCCGCAGCCAATATGGGTTCGAAAGTTCTGTTGGTAACGATGAACATGCAAACCATAGGACAGATGTCATGCAACCCAGCAATGGGAGGTGTAGCAAAAGGACAGATCGTTCGTGAAATAGATGCACTAGGTGGCTATTCAGGAGTTGTCTCAGACAAGTCAATGATCCAGTTTAGGATGCTTAACAAATCCAAAGGCCCTGCCATGTGGAGTCCGCGAACTCAAAATGACAGGGTTAAGTTCTCTGAGGAATGGAGGTTGGCTTTGGAAAGAACTCCAAACGTTGATTTCTGGCAAGAAATGGTTTCCGGATTAATTGTGAAAGGGAAAAGGGTAACAGGAGTAAAGACTTCACTTGGATTGGAAATAAAGTGTAAAGCAGTTGTTCTAACAAACGGAACCTTTTTAAATGGAAAGATTCATATAGGAGAGAAAAACTTTGGGGGAGGAAGGACAGCTGAAAAAGCTGCAACCGGAATAACAGAACAATTGATTGAACTAGGATTTGAGTCTGGCCGTATGAAAACAGGCACTCCACCAAGAATAGATGGTAGATCGCTAGACTATTCAAAAATGACAGAACAACCAGGTGATGAAATTCCATCCAAGTTTTCATTCTCAAATACGTCTCCACTTGAAAAGCAAGCAAGCTGTTGGATCACTTACACCAACGAAGCTGTACATAAAGAATTAGAAAAGGGGTTTGACAAGTCACCAATGTTTCAAGGCCGAATTCAAGGATTGGGGCCACGTTATTGCCCCTCAATAGAAGATAAAATCAATCGATTTGCAGACCGAGAACGCCACCAAATATTTGTTGAACCCGAAGGATGGAATACAATTGAAATATATGTAAACGGGTTCTCGACTTCTTTACCTGAGGATGTTCAGTTCAAAGCACTCCAAATGATTCCAGGCTTTGAAAATGCAAAGATGTTTCGACCAGGATATGCAATAGAATATGACTATTTCCCACCCACGCAACTCAACGCGACTTTAGAGACACAACTTATTGATAATCTGTATTTTGCTGGTCAGATTAACGGTACGACCGGCTATGAAGAAGCGGCATGCCAGGGCCTTGTAGCTGGAATTAACGCTCACAACAAAGTTAACGAGATCGAGCCCTTTGTTTTGAAAAGATCAGAAGCGTATATAGGAGTACTAATCGATGACCTCATTAACAAAGGTACTAAAGAGCCATACCGTATGTTCACTAGCAGGGCCGAGTATAGAATTCTGCTCAGACAAGATAATGCAGACCTCCGCTTAACAGAAAAAGGATACAAGCTAGGATTGGCCAGGCAGGAAAGATTCGATTCAGTAGTAAAAAAGAAAAGCGAAATTGAAAAAGCTCTTAAAACCCTTAAGGAAATAAAGGTTCTACCAGAGGAGGTAAACTCGGAACTTGGGATGCTAAACTCATCAACGGTGCAAGAAAAAACGCTTGCCCTCAATCTTTTGAAGAGACCCGAAATAGGAATTGCTGAATTTCAAAAACTCAGTAAAAATATCGAAGACCAATTAAAGCCATTCTCAGGAGAAGTTCTAGAACAAGCTGAAATTATTCTAAAATATGAGCCCTATATCGAAAGGGAAAAAGCCCTGGCAGAAAAAATTGAAGGTTTGGAAGACTACAAAATAAAATCAGACTTTGACTACGACAGAGTTAAAGCGCTATCAGCAGAAGCTAGAGAAAAGCTGAAAAAAATAAAGCCAGAAACAATCGGGCAAATGTCACGCATAAGTGGCGTCTCACCTGCAGACGTTTCCATACTCACCGTTTATCTCGGCAAATAAATGGCAATCGAAATAATTTCAACCTGCCCAATATGTGCAGGAACAACTTTCCAATCCGAATTTGAATGCACAGATCAGACTGTTAGCAAAGAAAAGTTCCAACTCGTAAAATGTCTGAGTTGTTCTTTTCTGATCACCAATCCACGGCCAGACCAAAACTCCATTGATAAATACTACGATTCACCTGACTATATATCACATTCATCCAGATCTTCCAGTCTTCAGGACAAAATATATTTTAAGGCAAGGCAGTATTCATTAACAAAAAAAAGAAACCTGATTGAGAAATATTCAACAAGAGGAAACATCCTCGACATTGGATGCGGCACAGGAGAATTTCTCAAACAAATGCTCCAACATTCCTGGAGCTCAACTGGCTCAGAACCGAATGCTAAAGCACAATCAATCGCCAGGGAAAAAGGCATTACAATTTTCAGCGACATTTCAGAAATCACAGAAAAAAAATTCCACGCGATTACGCTCTGGCATGTACTCGAGCATATTCACAGCCTTAATGAAGCTATCGAAAAAATCAAAGACCTTATCGAGCCAGACGGCACGATATTTATAGCTGTTCCAAATCATAAATCGAATGATGCGCAACACTACAAAGAATACTGGGCAGCCTACGATGTCCCAAGGCACCTTTGGCATTTCGATCAAGCAACCATGAATGCGTTCTTAAAAAAACATCAACTTCACTTGGTGAAAACAGTACCCATGAAACTTGATTCTTTTTATGTCTCGCTATTGAGCGAAGCCTATCAAAATCTAACTGAACCTAAATTGATACAAATGATTAAAGCATTTTTTAGAGGTCTGCTATCGAATATTAAAGCATCCAGCTCATCAGAATATTCCAGCCTCATATACATCGTTAAAAAATGAAAAAACTTGTCATTGGAATTATTCTTGCATCCACGTTCATTAAATGCGCCAGAACAACACAACCCAACGGAGGCCCAAAAGATATAGCTCCCCCACAGCTTATCACCTCATCTCCGACCAACGGACAAAAAAACTTCAAAGGCAAAAACATTGAACTTGAATTTGATGAATACCTAAAGCTAAAAGATCCCAAGGAAGAAATACTAATCACACCTTCCTCCGGACCAGAAACTAAATTCCTCATAAAAAAAAATAAGCTTACAATCATTCCTCAATACGACTGGCAGGACAGCACTACATACAGCATCGCGTTTCGTGAAGGGATTCAAGATCTGAATGAAGGAAACGCAGCTGACAATCTACACCTCGCATTTAGCACAGGAAGCATCATCGACTCGCTTCAAGTCAACGGCTCAATCGATGAAGCCTTTGCAGAAAAAATTCCTGAAAAAATAACAGTAGCAGCGTTTCAACTTGACACGTTCGACATCTTTCGCCACAAACCAACTTACTTTACCAAGGCAAACAAAAAAGGTAAATTCAGTATCCAGAACCTGAAACCAGGACAATACTACTTATATGCCTTTGACGACAAAAACAAGAATTTTAAAGTAGATAGTAAATCAGAACGATTTGGTTTTAACGTAATCCCAATCATATTACCGAGTAGCAAAGACTCTGTTAAAATTTCAATTTTCCATTGCGACTCAAGAAACGCAAAAGTGACTAGCGTAAGAAATGCAAAATCAATATCAACTATACGACTCAACAAATTGGTTTCAACAGCCAAACTATTGACAAATCGTCCTTTACTTTATTCATTCGGAGACAATAACGGAGAGATAATAATTCAAAAAGACTTTGAAATTCAAGACTCATTACTGATAAAAGTCCACACCACCGATAGCATTCAAAATATACTGGACACAGCGGTTTATATCAAATCGAGTGATTCAAAAGTTGTAGACGAAAAACTAAAAATGTCAGACTGGAAAATAGACTTTGATTTAGAAACATACATCCTCCAAGCAGAAACCAACTCAAACAAAATAATCAAAGCAGTAAACTTTGACAGCATATATATTCAAATAGACACAACTACAACTCAAGCAATTACTGGCACCGACTATAGCTTTGATACATTAAGAAAAAAAATAGTCATCACAAAAAAATTAGCCGTAAACAAGGACGAGACACAACGGCCAAATCCAGTCTTGATATTCGGAAAGGCAGCGTTCATAAGCATCAACAACGACTCAACCAAAGCTCAACAAAAAGACATAAAAATTCCCAAATCATCCGAAGTAGGTCTGTTCACCGTAGAAACAAAAACAGATAAACCCCACTTTACAATTTCACTCCTAAATTCAAGCAATACAAAGGTCCAATCCTTTTCAGATCAAAAGAAATATACTTTCAAAAACATACCTTCCGGAGAATATAAACTCCTTGTCCATATTGATAACAACAATGATCATGTCTGGAATCCTGGAAACTTTTTAAAATACATTCAACCCGAAAAAGTTTTCTTCTACAAATTTCTTGGGAAAAAATTTACAGAGCCAATAAGAGCCAACTGGGAGGTGGGACCCTTCTTGATAACTTTCTGAATAACTTGTCAAAAGATATGGATAACACAACATCTCAGAAGAGAAACAACACAAAACCAACATTATCAAATAAACGCAGTACAGAAATCCAAATCAATCAACAATGTTCAAATACGAATATAGTAATTCACATTTCCACAAATCTTTGTTAAATCAACCTACCATCAAAAAAACAAAACTTCTTATTCCACAATTCGGTTAACTTACCTGTGAATAGCAAGGAATCCACAAATCCACATGAATAATGTCTTTAATACATATTTTAATATAAGACTATTAAATACAATAGTACTTCTATTATTGTGGATTGGCTTTGCGGCCGCACAAGATCAGCAGGAGATTTTGATTGCTAACGAATACCTTACCAAAGGCGAAAAAAGCAAGGCATTGGAATCGTACAAAACCCTTGCTAAAAATCCGCTTAATATCCAAGCCATTCACTCTAACTATTTTAATTTACTCCTCGACCTTGAGCAGTATAAACAAGCTGAAGACTATGTTGAAAAACAAATCAAGCGCGAAGGCAAGTTGAATTATTTTGTTGATCTTGGAATCATTTACATAAAGTCTGGTGATCAGGCAAAAGCGGAAAAATATTTCAAATCACTTTTTAAAAACAACTCAGAGGATTTCTACAAAATGAAATCCATGTCTGACATGCTTTCTTCATATCGTCAGTTTTCGTATGCAACAGATGCGTTGATTACAGCCCGAAACGTTCAAGGAAATTTGAATCTTTTTTCGCTCGAACTTGCCAACTTATATCGCATGCAGGGCAAGCGGTCGGAAATGGTAAATGAATATCTCAATTACGTAACTCAGACTCCATCAAACGTTTCTTACATAAAAAACCTGCTGCAGCTTTTGCTCACAAAGCCCGAGGAACTTGATGCGCTTGAGCAAGCTTTGCTTGAGCGCGTCCAGCAAAACCCAAGGTCTGAAATTTTTTCCGACTTGCTCATTTGGGTGAATCTTCAGCAAAAAAATTTCTACGGAGCGTTTATTCAAGCTCGTGCCTACGACAAAAGGTTTCACAAAGAACAATCCAAAGCGCTAGAGATCGGGCAAATCGCTTTGAACAATAAAGACTACGAAAATGCGATAAAGGCATTTTTATTTGTTACAAAAGAATATCCAAATACTGACAATCTTTTGCCAGCGCAATTGGGAATCATAAAAGCCCGCGAAGCAAAAGTCAAAGAATCATATCCGGTCAACAAGGATTCTGTTCGTTACCTGGTTGGAGAATACAAACAATTTGGAAAAAGGCATGCAGGTCAAAGCCTGGAGGGCGATGCTATTTACAATGCGTCACTTTTAAGTGCGTATTATTTGAATGAATTAGACACGGCTATTGAAAGCCTCACATCTCTGATCGCAAACAATCGAATTTCAATTCACTTAAGATCACAGGCCAAGATGAGCTTAGGTGATATTTATTTGTTGAAGAATGAACCGTGGGAATCTACTCTTCTTTATTCTCAAGTTGAAAAATCGCAACACGAAGCACCACTTGGATACGAAGCGAAATTGCGCAATGCAAAACTTTGGTATTATCGGGGAGATTTCAGATTGGCACTGGAGCATCTGGATATCTTGAAACAGGCAACTACACGCGAAATTGCCAACGATGCACTCGAACTTAGCCTGCGAATAAAGGAAAACACGATGGATGATTCCTTGGCATTTGAATTAAAACAATTCGCACACATCGAATTATTACTTTTTCAGGAACAACTTGCCAATGCTACTCGCCAGTTGAATCTGCTTGAACAAGACAAAGTGTTGATGAAACAATCGGAAGCATTTCTTTATGGTTTCATTGACGCAAACACGCAGGTTGAAACCGAAGGCGATTATATCTGGGTGACCTTGCCGAAGAAAAATGTCAACCGCGAATTGCTTGACGATATTTATTGGATGAAATCAAAACTCCTTTTGAAGCAAGGCAAGTTTGACGAATCGATTCAGCAGCTCCAGAAAATTCTGGATCAATTTGGCACCGGAGTCTTGGCAGACGATGCATATTTCATGCAAGCGGACATCTACGAAAACCAATTAAAAAATCAGGCCAAAGCAATGGAGCTTTACCGCGATTTTCTTACAAAATATCCCGGCAGCGTTTATATGGCTGAAGCCCGAAAAAGATTCCGCGTATTGCGGGGAGATTTTACAAATGCGAATCAGTAGCAAAAGAGGTTTGGTTTTCCTTTTCTACTTACTAAATTGACCAATTCAAATTCCCCGATTCAAACCACCACCCTATGCTCTTAAATCTCGAGTCCGTTCCGCCCTTCTACAAAAATTACGTGAAGCAAATTGATGAACCGGATTTGCTGCAGGCTCTTCGCATTTCAGGTCATCGTATGCAGGAACTTGTTCATTCTATTCCTGTCGCGAAAGCTGACTTTGCTTATGATCACGCAAAGTGGACCATCCGCGAATTGCTTTGTCACATCATCGATGCCGAAAGAATTTTCACTTACCGTGCCCTTCGCTTTGCGCGAAATGATAAAACTAACTTGGCTGGGTTCGAAGAAAACGATTATGCACCCCAGGCTAATGCCAGTGGTCGCTCGTTGGCAAAAATTGCGAGTGAGATGGCACATCTCCGCACTTCAACCATCGACTTATTTGAAAGCTTCACTCCGGAAATGCTCACAAGAAAAGGAACGGCCAACAACAACGAGATGTCTGTCGCAGTTCTTGGTTTTGTAATTGCAGGTCACGAAACGCATCATCGAAAAATCCTGCTGGAAAGGTATCTTTCAAAATGATTCGCCTCCTGATTTTAGCTTCGATAGTTTTTGCAGCAGCTTGTTCTCCTTCCGTTCATTTAAAAAAATTGATTGTAAAAGCCGAAACAGATCTAAACAATCATATTGGTTTTTATTTAAAAGACTATAAGTCTAAAAAAGTATTAACCGACTATAGATCTGACCGCTATTTTACTCCGGCATCCAACACAAAAATCTTTACTTTTTATACTTCGCTTTGCCTGTTGGGCGATTCCATTTCTTCCATCAAGTATTTTTACAAAGGCGATTCGCTCATTTTTCAAGGGCAAGGCGATCCCTCTTTTCTTTATTCCAACACATACAGCAACTCAAAGACTTTTGATTTCCTGAGCCGACACAAGGGCCCGATTTATTTGCATTCAAAAAACTTCAACACAGATCCACTTGGTTCCGGTTGGGCGTGGGATGATTACAATTCTTATTATTCAGCAGAGCGTTCGGCCTTTCCCGTTTATGGAAATATCATTTCCATCGGTAAACAAAACAATGGATTCAAATTTCTGCCTGTGCGATTTTCTTCTGATCTCATAACATCTTCAGAACTTCATCAAGAAGAGGAATTTCTTCGCGACATAGATTCCAATCAACTCACTTATTTTTCGGGAAATAAAAAAAATACGAGCTGGCAAATTCCTTTCCGCACAAGTGCAGATTTAACTACAGATTTGCTGAGCGACACGTTGCACCGAAATGTGGATGAATTCACAGGAACATTTCCATCAAATTCAACTTTGCTCAAAAGTGTGCCGGCTGATAGTTTATACAAAACCATGATGCAGGAGAGCGACAACTTTATTGCAGAACAATTGCTGTTAGAGTGCGCTGTTGCTTTGAGTGACACATTGAAACCAGAAATCGCCATAAGACATTCCTCTGAAAAACTTTTGAATGATTTGCCAGACAAGCCCGTTTGGGTTGATGGCTCTGGACTTTCGCGATACAATTTGTTTACACCAAGATCTATTGTGAAGCTCTGGGAGAAAATTTATGAGAAGGTTCCTGAACAAAGACTGCTTCAGTTACTGGCAGTAGGCGGAAAATCAGGGACGATAAAAAATTCTTACAAGGCAGACACGCCCTTTATTTTTGGAAAGACTGGATCGCTTTCAAATAATCATTGTTTGAGTGGATATCTTTTCACAAAAAAAGGAAAGCTGCTCGTATTTAGTTACATGAACAATAACTTTGTGAAGCCTTCTCGCGAAGTACGCGATTACATGCAATCCATTTTGAAAGAAGTTTATGAAAAGTACTAACATCCTGTTATTGTTTGTGTTTTGTGCCTTTAGCTGCAATGCCCAGGACAGCCTCGATATGAAAATCGGGCAGATGATTTTGATTGGCATGCCGAAAGCAGAAGTTGATCCTCAGGTGCTCGATGACGTGCGCAAGGGAAAAGTAGGCGCACTTATTTATTTTGAAAAGAATGTTCCGAAGTCTTCCAGTGCTTTTGCAGCTTTGAAAAAAATGAGCTGGACGTATCAGCAGGCAGCAAAAATTCCGCTCTTCATTTGCATTGACCAGGAAGGAGGAAAAGTAAATCGCCTCAAAGAGAAATACGGATTCACCCGATCGATTACTGCAGCCGCCATTGGCCGGTCTCGGTCTTTGGATTCAGCACGATTTTATGCAGAGGCTACTGCCGCGACTCTTTCGGGAGTTGGCATCAATGTGAACTTTGCACCCTGTGTAGATGTGGCGGTCAATCCTGATAATCCGGTGATCGTGAAATTTGAAAGATCCTATTCAGCGAACGAAGACAGCGTAGCGCTCTTTGCGAAAGAAGTAGTTAAGGCACATCGCAAATACGGAGTGGTGACTTCTCTCAAGCACTTTCCTGGCCACGGAAGTTCGAAAGACGACACGCACTTTGGCTTGGCCGATGTTACTAAAACGTGGACCCCGCGCGAACTTAAACCATACAAAACACTTTTGGATTCCAGCTATGTGGATGCAGTGATGACGAGCCATATTGTGAATAAGAATCTTGATAAAAAGGCATTACCGGGAACACTTTCAAAAAGCGTAATCGATAGTTTGCTGCGGAAGCGAATCGGGTTTAATGGAGTCGTTTTTACAGACGATATGCAGATGCAAGCGATCACCAGTCACTACGGTTTCGAAGAGGCGATCAAACTGGCGATCAATGCGGGCGTTGATATCATGTGTTTTTCAAACAACATTCAAGGCAACGAAGTACGTACGGTTGATAAAGTTCATTCCATTATCAAGAAGTTTGTAGCATCTGGAGAGATTCCGAAGAGCAGGATTGAAGAATCCTTCAAACGAATTATGGAGTTGAAAAAAAATTTGAAACAGTCAGATGTGAAAACACTTCAAAGTCAGGTTTTAAAACTTTCCCATCAGGTGCAAGTGCAAAAGAGCCTCGCGGAGCAAAACGCGGAGCAAGTGAAACAACTTTTTAATGAAGCCGAACGCCAGCGAAAAATAGCCGAGGAACAATTAAAGAAGCAGAAACAAAAATCGAAGAACTAAACTCCCATGATTTACAATTGGACTCCGGCCATCCCTAATGAAATCCCAATTCTCGTTAGTGTACCTCATTGTGGAACTTCTTTTCCCGAAGAGTTAAAGGAAGAGTTCAACTCAAAATTGATTTCAGCCCCGGATGATACAGACTGGTTCGTGGATCAACTTTATGATTTCGCGGCAGCGATGGGCATGAACATGATCACCGCTAAATACAGTCGATGGGTCATCGATTTAAATCGCGATCCACAAAGCAAACCCCTTTATACAGACGGGAGAATCATCACCGGCCTTTGCCCTACCACAACTTTTTTAGGCGAGCCGCTTTACAGAGATGATCGCACTGAAATTGAAAGCTCTGAGATCAGCAGAAGACTTGAAAAATACTACAAGCCCTATCACGCAAAGATTGAACTCGAATTAACGCGACTAAAAAATAAATTCGGAAAAGTTCTGCTTTGGGATTGCCATTCCATCCGCCAGTACGTTCCGACTATCCAAAAGGAAAAGTTTCCTGATTTGATTTTAGGAGATGCTGATGCAACGTCTGCTTCACCTGGTCTGATTGAAACGGCTTTGAAAAGTCTGGAATCAGGACCGTACCAGGTTAACCACAATCATCCATTTAAAGGCGGCTACATCACGCGGCACTTCGGCAAGCCATCTGAAAATTTACACGCCTTGCAACTGGAAATGGCGAAGGTTCATTATATGGACGATTCTGAAACAAATTATCATGCCGGCCGCGCAGAAAAGATGCGCGACCTACTGAAGAGAACTTTTCAAAAGCTTGTCGAGGCACTCAGCTAAAAGTTATTTCACTTTGTTGATTTTACTGCCGGTAAAAAATCCTTCTTTGATGAGTGTCATCAATTGTGCGGGCGTTGGGTTGATTTGATAAAAAGTATCGTCTTTGATTTTGATTTCCTTGACCTTGAGTTTTTTCGAAAGCTTTTTAATCAATTCTATGCGTCTGGTTTCATTGCTGAGATCCATGGACAGCAATTCAATGGTTCCGTCTGGCTGTTGCCGGATCAATCGCAACACCCACTGATTTCCAGACTTAAAGTTGACGAAGTAATAATTCTGGTAAAACTTTACAACGAGTGTGTCGCTTAAAACGCCACGGCCCAAAAAGTCTTTGTCATTTTTGTCTTTCATGTGATAACCCCAGGACTCGATGACGAGTGTGTCACCAAATTCTCCTGTAGTCGGGTCGATTGTTTGAAATGTACCGCGAAGCTTTTCAGGAACTTCTTTCAATGGCTGAACGCCCGAAGGCTGCGGCTCGCGATAGCTCACTTCCTTGCAAGACCACAGCATCATCATCCAGAAACCAGCCAACAAAAAATACTTCATGGATAAATTCAATTTTTTTCTTTCGACAAGTTAACGGTATTTTTGAATTTCGGTTTTGATTATGGTTAGTCTCATTTATTCGTTTTTACTTTGGCTTCATCCCGTCCACATCTCGGTGACAGAGATCAATTACAATGAAAAGTCGAAGTCACTTCAGATTGTATCACGGATTTTTATTGATGAAATGGAATTGGGCGTGAGAAGTCAATTGAAACAACCCGACCTTGACTTGCTCGAACCTAAGACAAGCACCACACAAACGCTCATTCAAAATTACCTGGCGCAGCATTTCAAAATCAAGATCGATGGCAAACCGGCCAAGCAAAACTTTTTGGGTTTTGAAAGGGAGGATGTTTCCCTGGTGTGCTATATCGAAATTGAAAATGTAAAAAAGCTGAAAACATTGGAGGTGATGAACGATGTGGTAACGGAAATTCATGATGACCAATCAAATCTTGTGCACGTTACCTACAAAGGCCCGGTGAAAAGTGTGCGCCTTAATCGTGAAAAGACAACTGAAATATTTAAGTTCGAAAACAAATAATCACATGAGAAAAAAAATCGTTGCCGGAAACTGGAAAATGAACAAGACACTTGAAGAAGCAAAAACACTAGCTTCGGAAGTGATGGGCATGGTGCAGGATGAAGTAAAGTCGAACGCCATTGTTGTGTTGTGTACTCCGTTTCCTTACTTGGTCACCATTAAAAATTTATTAGGAAGCTCTCTCGTAAAAGTTGGCGCACAAAATTGCAGTGAACACGACTCGGGTGCGTACACTGGAGAAACTTCGGTGTCGATGTTGAAGTCGGCAGAGATTCCATACGTGATTATCGGCCATAGCGAACGAAGACAATATTTTCATGAAGATGGAAAATTGCTGGCCACAAAAGTTGATAAAGCTTTAGCGGTAGGACTTACCCCGATTTACTGCTGTGGTGAGCCATTGGAAATCCGGGAGAAAGGAACTCACGAGCAACTGGTGAAACAACAAGTGGAGGAAAGTCTTTTTCATTTAAGTGCAGAAGCTGTAGCGAAAGTCGTAATCGCTTATGAACCTGTGTGGGCCATTGGAACGGGCAAAACAGCAACGTCACAACAAGCTCAAGATATGCACGCGGTAATTCGAAAACATCTTGCGTCAAAATACGGAGCGACCGTTGCCGATGGAATCACAATCCTCTATGGCGGAAGCGTGAAAGCTGATAACGCAAAAGAACTTTTCTCCTGCCCCGATGTGGACGGTGGCCTTGTAGGTGGCGCTTCACTGAAGTCACGGGAGTTTGTGGATATCGTGAAAGCGATCTGATCATGTTCTACACAAAACTTCAAGTGATCTGCGATCCAGAATTCTCAGAAATTCTGATGGCAGAAATCGCAGAAGTTGGCTTTGATACGTTCCTGGAAACAGAGCAAGGCTTTGAAGCCTATGCCGAATCATTTGATGAAAGTCTATTGAATGAAGTCAAAGAGAAATACGCTCACGTAAGTCCACTCGTATTTCATCAGGACCAAGTCGAAAAACAAAACTGGAACGAGGAGTGGGAGAAAAATGTGGAACCGATTTTCGTGGAGGACAAATGCCTGGTGCGGGCGGAGTTTCATAAGATCGAAAAAAAATATCCGTATGAAATAATCATCACCCCCAAGATGTCGTTTGGAACAGGTCATCATCAAACGACTTATCTTATGCTCAAAGCGCAGATGAAAATCGATCACCAAAATAAACGCGTGATGGATGCAGGTTGTGGTACAGCTATCCTGTCAATTATGGCCTCTAAGCTTGGGGCCAAAGAAGTGGAGGCGTTTGATATTGATGAATGGAGCGTAGTCAACGGAAACGAAAATGCGGAAAAAAATAACTGCACAAACATTCACATTCAGCAAGGAAAAATTTCTGAGTTGCAATGGACGGGGACGTTTGATTTGATCCTTGCCAACATCAACAAAAATATTCTTTTGGCAGAGATGCAAGAATACTCGAGCTATCTGCAACCAGGAGGAGAATTGTTGCTGAGTGGTTTCTATACAAAAGACATCGTAGATTTGGAACGCGAAGCTCAACTTCATGGCTTGAAACGAACGGCTGAAGATGAACGTGAAGGCTGGGCAACATTACTTCTTAAAAAAATTTAGAATGCAGATAACCAAGCGCCACAAATTCTTCTTTGCTGCTGCCGTTGCATTGATCGTTTTACTTCTGGGTGTCTTTTACTTCCTTAACTTCAAAGGCGAGCAAAAGGAAATCGTCATGGAGAAGATTCAGCTTCCGATTCCGCAGATAAAATATGGAATGGTGGTGAACGAATTAAATGTGGAGGAGAAAAGTGTAAAGCAAAATCAACTCTTTTTCGATCTGCTCAAAGAAAATTTTGTTGACTCAAAAATTCTGCAACAGCTCAACACACTGCCAAGAAAGGTTTTTGATTTCAGAAAAATTGCATCGTCAAAAAAATACGCCATCATTTCAAGGAAAGATTCATTGAAAACAGCACTGGCTTTGGTTTATGAACCGAATCCGGTTGAATATATTGTTTTTCATTTACAGGATTCGTTGATGATCGAGGCGTGTGAACGTGAAGTGACTACGCAAGAAAAGAGTATCACGGGTGTAATTGAATCATCACTTTACGAAACAATCGAGTCGATGTC
>CAZECP010000003.1:0-141967 GCA_964510765.1 uncultured Ohtaekwangia sp.
TACAATTGTCGTCCGGCAAAGGCGAAGATAGTTTCAAATCAAGACGAGCCTCAGCACTCACACCGGTAGAGGTGACCCAGGGAGAAACCGCCATCACAAAATTCAGTTGATCATAATCGGTTGAAGCGGGAGCGTACTTGCCTTTGCTGAAGGACAAGTCTGGCACCACACCTAACACTGCAATGAGGCTGTAGTAAGGGCGACTGGCCGGGAAGAAATTCACCTGCGGCACCAGAGCCGGTATGACAAGTGAAGCAGAGCCATTGCTACGATCAAGGTTAACACTCAGCGGTGTGCGCACCACTGAATCAAACGGCACATTCTTGTTAAGAGAAAAACCTGCGAGCAGGTGACGAGCACCGGAGAGCAGTATGTTCCGTTGCCCCCATTTGCTAATAGTGTCCATCTCCTGGATCGGTTTCACCAACGCATTGAGCGGCCCCGCGATGTTGTAGTCAGCGAGCGCTTTCTGTGGCCACATCATGCGCATGATCCACTTGCTCATACTGGCCCGCCCGCTGAACTCAGCATTGTTCCTGCGCACCCCGGCAAAGGCAGCCGAAGTTTTGATCTGCTTGCGCGAAGCCCCGCCTTTCTGGCGCACGATGATGGTATCGGATCCCGGCAGACGGTAGGCAACAAGGTCACCCACGGAACCGGTAAACTGGAGCGATTGAGACAACTTTCCCATAGGATAGAAGGGTTAATAGAGGAACAATGTAGCAAGTTAAACGGATAGTAAAAATGATATTAAACCGATGTTGACCCGTACCTTAAAAAGTATAGGTTAACTAAGGGTTAAATACGGGTTTGATACGGATCAACTACGGGTTAACAGTATCTAAAATATGCCTCTGTCTCCGCGGTGTCACCCGTTGCGGTGAGTGAAAGACAATCTGCTAACTGAACACCAAACGCCAGAGCGAATTATAAATGCTAAATTGATGGCATGAGTATTCGCAAGGAGACTACACAGTTACCAGCTATGCAGAGGTTGAAGATGTTGATTTAACGGAGTAGATTCGTGCTACGAAGGCGCAGAGTTCCGAGGCGGGTAACTCCGAGAGGAAATAAGACTTAGAAATTTTTAGAATATCAGTTGAAAATAGCCAAGTCATTGATGCGATAAGTATCAACCCTCAAGATGTAGTTGTTCTAACAATATCAGATCATTTAGAATGGGATGACCAAAATGAGCATTTAATTGTATTGCAAAACAAGATCAATGCTTACTTAGAAGTAATTGATAGTGGCGAGATATATGAAAGTTATCCTGATGCTCAGGATAAGGCGTTTCAAATTAGTGTGGCTTTTAAATTTTTTCCGAATGAAGCTGCTCTTGACTTTTTAGAAAAAGTCAAAGAGGTTTTGTCACAGTCAGGGTATGAATTAGACTACTATCAATTGTCAGAATAAGCTGAACAGAAAATAGAAGCCCAGACCTGCGCTGGGTTTTTTATGCGATAAGAATTTTGTTGACGTTGAGATAAATGTTACCCGTCTCGGAAGCGTGCCTTCTTTTCCTGTAGAGCAGATCATCCAAAGTTATGCGGTCGGTGAGGATGGCGTTCAAGTCCATGCCATCCATTAAGTTAAGATCAGGCAACGGAGATCAGAGCTTGTAGTTTGTAAACACTCCGTTGAGAAACCATCCATTGATACGAACAGTCCAAGCGTATTTTTTCTTTTGCCATTGATCTTGCCGGCAAAGCTGTATAGGTCAGCTGCGTTGATGGGTTCCTTCACCCATCTTGCTTCAAGGAGAAAGTCATCATCCTTGAAAGTGAATGCACCGTCAATCTGTTCGCCAGTAATTTTGAAAGAAGCCTTAGGGTCGAGATCAAAGAGGGTGAACAGTTCGTTGCGTCTCCGCTGTGTCACCCGTTTCGGGGACGCTGCGGTGAGTGAAAGACAATCTTCTTGATTGAACAGAAAGCGAGAGAGTGAAAATATGTGCCTGCCAGTTTTCAACCTGGCTTTTCTAAACCCCTTGAACGAGTAAATAATAAAACCACTACTTCGGCTTGTAGTAGTTTATATCACGAGCTGTTTTGTTGAAGTCAAGATGCTCTACCTCGCGTTGGATCAACTCCCTTTTCACTTGTCTGGCTTTTGATTTTTCAAGTGGCAATACCATCCGCCCTTTGTTATCGATGGCGCCAAACTTGTTCTCTTTGGAGACGATGAAGTAAGGAGAAGTTTTGCGCATGAACTTCTGAATGGAAGTGAATTGAGGCTTGACGAGCGTATCTCCGTTGATGGTGACGATTCCATATAGCTTGTCCTTGCAAACAATGTCAAATGAATCCTTGGGGGAAGAGATGGCTTTGAATTTTTTGGAGTACGAATCTAAAATACTCTTTGGTGTGATCACATTGCTTTGTTTTTTGGCCTTATCCCCGGCCCTTCTCCGGGGGAGAAGGGAGGATGCAGAAGTTTCGATGCCGATGCGGAACGATACGACATCGCCATAGATATTTTTGCCGGGGCTTTGCGCGAAGTTGTAAAGTACTTCCGAGTAGCCTTTGATTTTTTTGTAGATGGGAAAATCCTTGCGCACACCTGCATATAATCCCCACACTGCAGCTTCGCGTTTTGCATCGAGGTTGTTGCCGGTAGGTATCCACGCGTTCATCATTTCAGGGGCAATCTTGAAAACGATGCCGTACGTCCAGGTGTAGTTCACGGCTGTACGCAAGCCGAAGACACGATCATATTTATTCGTGTGAAAATTCCAGTGCGAAATACCGATGCGTTCGTTCCACCCGATGGAAGCGGAGAGGTGAGGAGTGAACCTCCACGCTATGTATGGATTGAAATCCACCATCACATAGTTTTTGTTTAGCACAAAGTAGTTCACGCCTACCATCGTGCGCTCATACCATGGTTTGCCTTTCAGCGGATTGGGCGGACGCTTCGGTAACTCAGCGAGACTTTTCACCGAACTGTATTTCTGTTTGTACTTGGCCACCTGTTGCATGGCCGATTGCAGTTGCTGCTCTTTGCCCGCAAAGTGGTTCACCGCCATTTGCACCGCTTGTTCCGGCTTGGCATCTTTCACCTGGTCGAGTTGTTTTTTAGCATCGAGTAGTTTTCCATCCTGGCCTTGCAGCGCTTTGAGTTCGCCTACATTTTTTCCCGCTTCCTTGAGCGCCATGTTCTCCAACTCCTGGGCCGTTGCTTTTGATTTGATTTGATTGACTTGCGCAAGTTTACTTGAATATTTTTCAAGCGAAGGCAGCTGTGCGATGTTTTTTACATCCAGCTTTTGCAGCGAAGGGATATTTACGGATGCAATCGAAAAGTTGGAAGGCAGACTCAACGCAGGCATGTGCAGGGAAGCAACATTGAGGTTCATTCCTTTAAAGAAATCATTGGGCACGGAGTAGGATGAAATGGATTTGGTGAGCTTTGAAATTTCTCCTTGTGCCTGTGGCGGCAGGTTCAACGAAGAAATCTTCCCAAGTGTTTTCTTCTTCAGGTTTTCGATGGAAGCATCGAGTTCTTTTGTCTTCTCACCTTGAAGTTTATTTAAACTATCGAGTTGATGAGTGACATCTTTTGTCGGCAAGTTCAATTTGGAGAGGCTGTCTTTTTTGTGATGGAGTTTGTTGATATGCCGATCGAATTTATTTAAAGGCCCTGAAAATTCTTTTTGGATGCTGTCGGATTGGTGAGTGAAGTTCTGTTGGATGGAGTCAAGTGAAGAAGTTGTATAGGAGAAACTTCTATGCGATGCAGTATCGATTTCATTATTAAGTGAATCTTGTGCCGCCAACAAGTTTGAGATCAGCAGAAAAAGCGAAATGACGTAAGCTCGACTCACCATGCAACAAAGGTTTTTAAAAGACACACGATAAGCAAGCAATGCTGAACCGTATCAGTTTTAAAATTTTAATAAGAAAGCAAAAATGAGATTATTCAAAAAAAAAATTGACACTTATTAAGTGTGATGAAACTGTACTTGTTTGGTAATGAACGAGGTAAATAAAGATGCTAAGAATTTTTGTAAGGATATCCTTAGAGGGAAAAATTTGAGTTTTGAAAAAAGAAATATGTTTGTGAAGTAAATATTTTAAAAAGACTGACTGTAAGAAAATTTACAAGTTTCATTTTGTCTTTTTGGAAAGGAATTTAAAACGACCTAACTAAAATGTTATGACTAGGAATAAATTGGCCAGGTTTATCTTGATAATTTTTTTTCTTCTTGGCACGTGTATAAATTATGGACAGACGTCTGACAACATTCTTGGTACCGTAAATATTGCTTCACCTAACGCTGCATCCCTGGGAAAATTTGGAGATGTACCAGTGAGTTATCATACAGGCGTCCCTGATATAAATGTTCCATTATATGTGATGCAAGAAGGAAATTTATCTGTTCCTATCAACCTGAGTTATCATTCTGGTGGATTAAAGGTTGATGAGCATGCTAGCAATGTGGGAGCGGGATGGGCACTGAATTCAGGTGGAGTGATAACCAGAACGGTAAGAGATAAACCAGATGAGCGAATGACTTCCAGCTTAAATCAGCAATACGGCTATTTCTCTGACTATGGATTGGCCACTTATTGGTACAATGCAAACGTTTCTCAAAATCCAACCGGAGTCCTTCCAGAAATGTATTTTGATAGCGAACCCGATCTCTTCTTCTTTAATTTTAATGGATACAGCGGTAAGTTTTATTTTAATGATGATAGAACTCCGATGCTAGTCCCTGAACAAGATTTGAAAATTGAATATGTTTACCCGGGTGACGCAAACCCAGGTGCTTTGTGGGCATCAACTCCGGGTGTATGGGCGATGGCCTATTGTATAATGGCATTTAAAATAACGACACCTGATGGAACACAATATTTTTTCGGGGCGTACGACCCCGTTATTGCACCTTATTGCGATCCTGTCGAGGTCAACAATAGCCTTGGTTTTTTTACAGATGAATTAGTATCAGGATATTGGACAAGTTATAACACCACAATCACCAGCTGGTATCTGCAGAAAATAGTTTCATCTGACGGAGGAACTGTTATCAACTTCAGTTACACCAGGGATAAGTTCGCAACCTATACATTTTCAAATCCACCAAAGGAACCGAATTCAAGTGGAGGGCATGATTATACCCTTGTGAAAAATCTGACAGCTGGCGTCTTCCTTAGTAAGATTCAAGGGGCCAACATCGTTGTGGATTTTATTCCAGGAATTATTCGGCAAGATGTTTCGAGTTGGAACGTCCCGGCATTGGATGAGTCAATCATAGATAATCCAAACACTAAATCCCGTTCGCTTGGAGGCATCAATATTTCCAATAGCGCTTCGAAGTGTATAAAAAAATATATGTTTTATCAAGACTATTTTACTGATGATGTTACGCCAGCAGTCTCTTATTTTTCGGGAATCACCTATGATAAAAAACGGCTGCGCCTGAATGCGATTGTTGAATCATCATGCGATGAAGTGACAAAAAAGCCTCCCTACATTTTTGAATATTATGGAGAGCAGGTGCCTCGCATGATGAGTTTTAGTAGGGACCACTGGGGATACAATAACGGAATTACCACCAACCAAAATTTGTATCCTAAAATGACATATACAAGCATTGGCACACCTGTAAACAATGGAGCCGTTGCCAATAGAAAAGCAATATGGCCTGCGATGCGTGCAGGTGCGCTAAAAAAAATCACTTACCCAACGGGTGGGAGCGCTCAATTAGACTTTGAACCTCATACATTCACGATCACGCAAAATAATATATCCGCAGATTCTATTGTTGGTGGTCTTCGGATCAAGACCATCAGTAATTTCGACCCTATTACCAACAAGACATTAACAACCAACTATTCCTATCTCGCTGATGGCTCAAATTATTCGAGTGGAGTACTGTATAGCAAGCCAACCTATATTCAAATATTCAGAAATGATATGCTCATGAAAACATATTATTTTGATTATTATTCCAATTATACCGGATGCCCCGATGTAGAGGATCCCTATACATCCACATATTCCAGGGCCTATGTTTTTTCGGATAATCCTGTCAGGCCGATGGAGACAACTCAGGGCAGTCATATTGGGTATAGCAGGGTTCAAGTGAGTCAGCCAAACAATGGATATAGTGTTTATAAGTTTTTCGTAACACCCCCCTGGCAAGTAGCTCATGATGCATTGGCCATTACAAAAATTGATGTTTACAGCCCGTGCTTACTTTCAATTCCCAATTACCCTCCAGCACCATTGCCAACAGATTATGTTCGGGGTGAACTTGGATACGAAGGGCATTTTGATGAGGGTGGAAAGCTGCTTACGGACAAGACCTATCTCTACGAGTTTACAGAAAACCCGACAACTACTCCTGGCAGGGTCTATCGGACCATGAATCAGTATACGGCAGAAACTTGGTATGAATTAAAAACTGCCAAGAAAACTAAAGTAACTGTTCAAGAGAACACATATCAAACTGATGGAACTACGTTAACTAATCAAGTTCAGACTCTGTTTGGAAGTAATTTTCATCACCAGCCGTCTGAGACTATTGCGACATCATCTGATGGTAAAACAATAGACAGAAAGACGAAGTATATTTTTGACTACAGCATTGATAATACACCCGCCTGCAGTTTTGGAAGTAGCAGTTTCATGGGTTTTTTGAATGCAACCTATTTGAACCACGGGTTTCAAAATTCCTTTTTGCAAACTGGTGGGGGATCATACCTAACTAAATGGGCTTCCGTAATGGATTCCTTTTATGACCTACTGTTTGTTGATCGTTATAACTATGTCAACTGCAGAAAGACTAACTATACAAACACAAATCCACTCAATCAATTTCAAGTAAACCATAATTCAGCAAAATCATCGGCTAACAGCGAACTAGGTGCTATACTATGGGCACAAGATGTCTATATCAATGCACCTGTTGAAAAGACAGAATGGGTCAATAATAAACTTACGAGTTCAACTTACACTCAGTATATTAATACTACGGGAGATTCATATGGAGTGTATCCGTTGAAGACAATGAAACTTGATCTGGCATCTCCCTCATCAACCTTTACTTCCTCTGCTGTAAGCGGGTCAACAATTGTAAGAGACACTCGCTACAAGGACGATGTTTTGGTAACTTTTTCTGGCGGTAGATTGATCAATTTAGTGGAGAGAAATGGACTACCTATTGCTTATCAATGGGGTTACAATAATGGTTTCCCGACAGCAAAAGTTACTAATGCAATGAATAGCACAATCAAAGAGTTTTTCTATGAAGGATTTGAGGAGAATGCAAGCCCAGACGTTGTAACCGGTGGAGGGCATTCAGGTAAAAAATATTGGGGGGGTAGTGCACAGTTTACACCAACATTCGCTGTACCAAACAGCCGCACGTACAGGATTCAGTGGTGGTCTTTGGTTGGAACGAAATGGATTTTGAATGATCAGCCTTATACTGGCACTATCGCTTTATCAGGCGCTGTTGATGATGTTCGAATATTTCCGATGGATGCTCAGGTTTCAACTTATACTTATGAGCCAGGCTTAGGAATCACCTCACAAACCGATCCGGCAGGATTGAAAATGAGCTATAGCTATGATAATCTTGCCAGGCTGTCTTTTGTGTCTGACGACCAAGGCAATATTTTAAAGAGTTATGCTTATAATTACTTTAATAATCCAGCCAATCCGCCACTTCCGGTGCCACCACCCCCTCCCGTAATCAGTTCTGTTTCAAATTCTTTTCTGATTGGGCCGTCCGGAAATCCGTCCCAGCAAACTCCGTTAATGCTTTTCCCAACAGTAGCGGGCACGGTCACGATCAGTATTCCTCAACCAGGTCTTAATGTACAAGTCAATTGCACTTATACGCTGACCGGCCCGGGCAACTTTTACAAGGTCGGAAGCCTTTGTGCAACTTCTACTTCCATGCAGCCGTGCGGAGATTTAGTCGTGCAGATCCCTAATGTCCCAACTGGAACATATACTCTTACGTACAGCTCAAATACTAACTCAGGAGTAACATTCCAATCTTCCATTACAGCAACCTATTTGACTCAGGGCAACTAGAGTCTTCCATTCATGTTGATGAGAGCTATCATCTGATATTTTTCAAAATGAGTCAAAACATAAACACGATAAATAATCGATCAAACAAATGAAGAAGCCACGCTGGATTTTCACTCGAATATTGACTGATAAAATCAAGTCAATCCGATTGCTAGCCGTCTGCGTCATAACTGCCTCGCTGATTATTTCCGGGGATGTTGAGACCTTTGCTCAGTGTACTTCATATAATGTTGGCGGTGGCGGTTCTATTTGCCCAGGCTCATCTACTACTGTTACGCTGAGCGGAACGCAAAGTGGTGTTAGCTATCAGTTGTGGGGCACATTTGGAGGAACCAACATCAATTGGCAGACGATGACTGGTAACGGCTCTGCATTAACCTTCACGGGAGTGAACAATCCAGGTAATTATACCATAGTTGCTGTGAAATCCTGGCCCCCCTCTTGCTCTCTAACAATGTCAGGTACTGCCGTGGTGACACTAAAGTCAGGTGCAACTGCTTTTAATGTTACTGGTGGTGGAACAATTTGCAGTACGAGCACTTCCAGTGTTGGTCTTAGCGGATCGCAGACGGGTACTACTTATCAACTGAAAGTCGGCTCTACAAATGTAGGTTCACCGATCTCGGGAACAGGTTCTTCTTTAACGTGGTCAAATCTTTCAACTGCTGGAACTTACACAGTTGTTGCAACCCTTACCTCAAGTGGCTGTTCTGCAACTATGACGGGTTCTGTATCGATCACTGTAAATTCTCCACCAACAGTATCCAATGCAGGACCTGATCAGACCAGCACTGCAATGTGTGGACGAACAAGTACGACTCTTGCGGCTAACAATGCGACTTCCGGAGTGGGCACATGGAGTTTTGTTAGCGGTACAGGTGGAATAATTTCAGACACTTCCAATCCAACTTCTTCTTTTAGCGGAACAGCTGGTGCAACCTATACGCTTCGCTGGACCATCGCTAATTCACCCTGTCCTAATTCAACTGATGATGTGATTATTTCATTTCTACGATATCCTGCTATCGCTAATGCCGGTGCTGATCAGACTTCAGCCTTGACTTGTGGCAACACGACAGTAACATTGTCTGCAAATACGGCTAGCCCGGATACAGGCACCTGGAGTATTTTAACCGGTTCTGGTGGTAATATAGTAAACTTAAATAATGCAACTTCAACTTTTAGTGGAGCAGCCGGAGCGACCTACTCTTTGCGGTGGACCATTGGTAATGTGTGTTCCTCTTCGTATGATGATGTTATGGTTACGTTCAACCAAAACCCAACAGCAGCGAATGCAGGGCCTGATCAGACAGGTATTGCTACGTGCGGTTTGACAAGTGTTCAGTTAGCTGGAAATTCACCTTCTGTGGGAAATGGAAATTGGACCGTAGTAAGCGGCACGGGAGGTTCTTTTGCAAATACTTCTCTCTCCAATACTGCCTTCAGCGGAGTGGCCGGATCGAGTTATACTCTGCGATGGACAATAACCAATGGTGTTTGTATTTCATCTGATAACGTAGACGTAACATTTAATAATACTTTTGAAGTTTGCTCCTCAATAAATTATGTTACAACCAACTCGATTCAGCAGGCAGGAATTCTTACTATAACACAGGTAGATCCACTCACCTCAGACCAGAAAATTCAATCCATTCAATACTTTGATGGAGTGGGGAGACTCATACAGACGGTTGCTACACAAGGCTCGCCATCTAAAACAGATATTGTGCAGGCTGTGGTTTATGATGATAATGGAAGAGAGAGTAACAAGTACCTTCCTTTCGCGAAAGAGTCAACCGGCTGGTATAAACGTGATCCTATAGGAGCAACTCCGGCCGACTATGCCACCTCTACTCAACGTAGTTTTTACTCTAATGGTCTGTCTGACAAAATTATTGATGATCCGATTCCATATACCCAAACGGTTTTTGAACCTTCACCTCTGAATAGGCCGCAAAAAGATTACGGGGTGGGTGCCACATGGGCGCCCGGCAGTCAGGGTGGCAACGACAAATATGTTTATCACCAATACCAGGTGAACAATACCAATGCTGAGCAAGTAATTTCATGGGATGTAAGTACAGGGATACCGGTGCGAAGTGCGGTATCAAATTCAAACATAAGTAGTGGCTATTATACAACCGGCCAACTGAACATAAAATCTACTACCGATGAGCAAGGTAATGAAGTGCGCGAGTACGTGGATAAGCTGGGGCATACTATTTTAAAGAAGGTGGAGGCGATAGCCAATGCATCTTTAACTGATTCGATTGGCTGGGCTCAGACCTACTATATCTATGATGATTTTGGCCTCCTCCGTTATGTGTTTCAGCCAAGGCTTGTTTCTAAACTGATTCATTACAACTCAAATCCAACATCAGCTGATTTGGCTAACTATGCGTTCATATACAAATACGATGGCCGCAAGCGCATGGTCACCAAAAAAGTGCCAGGCGCTGATTCAGTGATTATGATCTACGACAACCGGGACAGGCTGATCCTGACACAAGATGGAAATCAACGTGCAGGTGCCGTAACAGCCATCAAATACTGGACCTTCACCAAATACGATCAATTGAACCGCCCGATCATGACGGGTATTAAGGACACAACTATTTCAACTGCTACTTCCGAATTCAGCAGGGTGCAGATGCAAGCTGTTGTGGACGCCCATTTTGCAAAAACATCAGCTCAATGGGGCGAGACCTTTATTGGTACAACTACAGCAGGCAACATCCACGGCTACACCAACAAAGCCTACCCGGTGATCACCGGAAGTACCGCGGGAGAAAAAGATCCCAACAAATATCTTACCGTTACTTACTACGATAACTACACCTTCCGCAACGACTGGCCTTCTACCTACACCTATGCAAGCGATGGTCTTGCGTCTGGCGCTTACACACAAGTAGCCACAGGAAGTGAGAACAACAATGTGATCGGCCACCCCACGGGAACCAAAATAAAAGTGCTGGATGGTGGTGTGCGCGGTGGCTATACCTGGCTGCGTGGCATCAGTTATTATGATGATAAATACAGGGTGATCCAAACTATCACCGACAACTACAAGGGGGGAAGGGACATTATATCCAAGCTCTACGACTTTGTGGGCAAGGTGCTCCTGTCAAAAGAGACACAAACAGTGACAACCTGGAACAATGTGACAGCTACCAAAGAAGTGGGCAACAAGATGTCCAAGAGTATTACCGGCAATGCATGGTCAACTTCAGGATTCTCTTCTCAACAAACGCTTCCTGCATCAGCCAACGGATGGATGGAAGTCACGATCGCAGAGACAAATACGCTGAAAACTATCGGCCTTTCACAATCCGACCCCAACACCAACTTCACCAGCACCGACTTTGCCTTCTATCTCAACGCGAGTGGTAACCTTTACGTGTGCGAGAAGTGTACTACCGCGCCAACCACAGTATTGTCTACCTATGCAATAGGAGATGTGTTGAGGATCGAAAGGTCAGGCACCACGATCACTTATTACAAAAACAACGTCTCGGTAAAAACAACAACAGGAGCAACCACGAATGCGCTAATGGTAGATGCAGCCTTCTATACTGCCAATGGAAGTTTTGTCAACGTGCGAACGAACTTCAACTCGGCTGCGCGCGCAATCACGCACACCTTTGTTTATGACCACGCCCAGCGACTAAAAGAACAGTGGCACCAGATTGACACCGGAATTCCCTACCGCACCGTGTACAACGAATACAACGAGATTGGTCAGTTGGTAGATAAAAAATTGCACAGCAGCGCTGCCAACGCTACCGACTTCAAACAAAGTGTTGACTACCGCTACAACATACGCGGATGGTTGACATCCATGAACAATTCACAACTATCCAGCGATGGCAGCGTGACCAATGATGACCCCAATGATTACTTTGGAATGAATTTATTATATGAGCAAAATGATTCAAACCTTGGCAGCAGTGGTCTCTACAATGGCAACATCAGCGGCATGAAGTGGAGCAACCACCTGGGTCAGGCAACCATAAAAGAAACAGGATACAACTTCAAGTACGATCCTCTTAACCGACTACTTTCTGCCAATGCGCGAATGAACAGTAGCAATGTGTGGCAATCAGGATTTTATCGCGAGCGAAGCATAACGTACGATCTTAACGGCAATATCCTTAAGTTGTCGCGCACCGGAGATAGTGGAAACCTGATTGATAGTTTAACATACAACTACAGCACTTTCGGCAATCAGCTTCAATATGTACAAGACAATGCCCCTGTTGCTGCCAACAAAGCAAAAGGATTCATTGATGGACATACTGGTACTACGACAGACTACTCCTACGATGCAAACGGCAACATGACGCGCGACCTCAACAAAGGGATCGGTAACACTATTAGCGATGCCAACAACCTGATCACCTACAACTTTTTGAATTTGCCCGATGTGGTGACCAAAGCCGGCAACAACGTGCAGTACATTTACACTGCCGGAGGACAAAAACTTGCCCAGGTAGTAACCAATGTGAACACCAGAAAACAGACCGACTACGTGGGCGCGTATGTCTATGAAAACGATGTACTGCAGTTTATCAACCATGAAGAAGGCAGGGTAGTAGTATCAGCAAACCAGTTGATCTATTCCAACAGTTTTGCTTCAGTAACTCCTGACCTGACTGCTTCGGGTACTACCTTGGGAACATCAACTCCCACAAGTGGTGAAACGTATGTCACAGCTACAGCACCCACCACAGGTACGGCAGCGGGTAGTGGTGTTTCAGCGATTGGGGGCACATTTAATGTTCAACCCGGAGACCGTTATAGGATTCGCTTCAAGGGCTACCGCACTACCCATGCTGCCTACCTGCAAGTGACGGCCGGGGCAACGGTGCTATCGTCTCCCGGCACGGCCCTGCCGGGCAATGGCGCAACCTATGAAAGCTGGATAGAGCAGATCGTGACCATACCCGCAGCTACTACTACCATGCAAGTGGGAGTGGTGTGGGGTGTAGCGCCATCCGCAAGTGAGGTGTTATACCTGAACGAACTGGAGATCACCAAACTCACTACGGCATTACCTGAATACCAATACCATTTGAAGGATCATTTGGGAAATGTGAGGCTGACGTTTACAACAGTAACTTCGACTGACCAACAAACCGGTACCTACGAACCCGAGAATGCAGTGGCTGAACGGGCAAAATTCGTACGTTATGACAATGCTCGAACAGTGAATGCACTCATTTTTGACCACACTAATATTAGCGCAACACATGGTTATAGTGAGCGGCTAAGTGCGTCTGCGAATGAAAAGTATGGAATAGCCCGGTCCATCAGCGTGATGCCGGGCGATGTGATCAATGCAGAAGTATATGCAAAGTATGTGGACACTAATTCTTCAAACTGGACGAGTTCACTCGCAACGCTGATGAGCCAGATAGCAAGTAATACTTCAGGTGTAGTGTACGATGGGGCTTCCTACTCAAGCAGCACATCAAGTTTTCCTGCGGCCTTTGCGAGTTTAGTGACAAAGACGGATGACGGAGCACCAAAAGCTTATTTGAACTGGTTAGTGTTTGATAGAAATTATACATTCATCACCGGAGGTTTCAAACAGATCACCACCATTTGCAAAGAAACGGGCACGGATGTGGCTCATGAGTATTTAAGCTCCGGCAACTTCACGATTACTCAGCCCGGTTATGTATATATTTACCTAAGCAACGAAAGCGCAAGCCAGGTGGAAGTTTACTTCGATGACTTTAAAGTTACACAGACAAAATCTCCGGTGGTGCAGCAGGAGGATTTTTATCCGTTCGGTTTGACCTTTAACTCGTACTCTAGAGAAAACTCAGTAGTGAATCAATATCAATATAACAGTAAAGAACTTCAAGACGAGCTGGGTTTGGGGTGGCTTGATTATGGTGCACGGATGTACATGCCGGAGATTGGAAGATGGGGTTTAATTGACAATCTCACCGAAAAAATGAGAAGATGGAGTCCTTACAGTTATGCATACAATAACCCGATTGTATTTGAAGACGTTGATGGGAACATACCATGGCCAAAAATATTTGGAAAAAATAGACGAGCTGCGGTTAGGCAAAGAGGGTTTTCCTTAACACCAGTTCCTCACCCAATTAAGAAAAAGGAAGATGGGACTCCTTTAATGGTGGCTCACCCTGCGGTTGACTTGGGAGCTGCTGGAGGTACCCCAATTCGTGCTCTTGCTCAGGGTACAGCTCATATTGGTTACAATAATTCGGATGGAAATTATGTTCGAATCGATCACGGAAATGGTTATGTCACTCAATATGATCACATCAGAAATAATGGCACACTAGTTAAGGAAGGAGAGGAGGTGAAGGACGGTCAAGAAATAGGTCAAGTCGGGCAGACTGGCTCTGCTACAGGACCACACCTTCATTTAATTATGAAAAAAGATGGGGTTCCAATTGACCCAACGTCTATACCTGACTTACAGAAAGAAATTCATCCTGACTATGTGTCCGATGATGATATTTCGCCAAATTCTGACCCAAATATTCCTGACTGGATAAAGGGCAGTAAGATGATGAGCATGATTTATTGGTTGGTTACTGGCCAAGAGCCAGCTTCAACACCCGAGACATCGAATGATCAAAAAAATAAACTTATGGCTCCCTTTTTAACAGGAGGGAAAAAATTGGACTGGGGAACGCCTGAAAAACATAAGCAAATAGAAAGAATTAATGAATTTTAGGATTTCTAACGATAGAAAAAAAATAGTTGTTCTTTGTCTGACGGTTTTTTATGCCTTCATAAGTAAGGGAGAAAGCTTTCAGAAAGATGAAAGCTTCAAGGATTTTTATCAAAAGTTCAATCAGGACAAAGCATTTCAAAAATTAAGGATAAAATGCGAGATCGGGGGATATTTTAAGTTCGATATACCTAATTTGGATAAATCAATTTTTGAGGTGAAAACTTCCTTTGAACGTGGCAAGGTAACCGAAATTATATCTTATAAAAACGATACGTCCTACTACGTGAAGTATGTGTTTAAGCTTGAAAATCGGAAGTGGTATTTGGTTTCTTATGTGGATTCATGGGGTGACTAATTAAGTATTCTGCCCCCTAAGTTGTAGTTGGTCTAATTTCCTTTCTCGTTGTTGTTGAGTCGCCTTGAGTGAAAGAGAATCTGTTAACGGCACACGAAACGCCAGAGTGAAACATAAATGCTAAATTAACAGCATGAGTGTTCGCAGGGAGATAGCTGAATACAGTGGTATTTATTTTTCCTGTCTCCGCAGTGTCACCCGTTTCGATTTCTATGGATCAAACAACAGGTTGAGAGTAATTTTTTAAATAATCTCTGTTCTGGTTTATGCACGTGTATACACGCTTTATCAACTTGTTGCGCACAGCATTTATAACGCTCATCTTGTTTTTTTCTTCTTCAACTTTTCGCAAGTAATAATCCCTGAGTTCGCCATTATATTTGATGGCGGAGAGGGCGGCTAAATGCAGTAGCTTTTTCAATGATAAGTTAGCCATTTTGGATACGCGTGTACGGCCTCTTACGGAAGTGCCCGACCTATGTTCAAAAGGTGCCACACCCGCATGGCAAGCGAATTTTTTAGGGCATTTAATTTGTTCAAACCCACCCGAGGCAACGATGAAGTGAAACGCAGTGATGGGGCCAATGCCTGTAACTGAAACAGCTCTGTTGAACTGTGTGCTCAATTTCTCATCTGATTGAACTATGTCATAGATTTTTTCTTCAACCTTCTTAAGATCTTTCACGATTGCACTCAACGATTTTTTAGTGTTTGACATTAAGACTTTCACAATGGAGGCATCCAAAAAACCATCAGATTCTTTTGTGGAGATTTCTAATTGCAGCTTGATTTTTGTCAACAGGTCGCGCTGTGAGAGAAGAGCTTTGAGCTGTTGTAAATTAGCCCTTTGGGGCTGCCATATCTTGAGACTTTCTCTGTTTTTGTAAGCATACTGTGCAATACGGACGGCATCAACTGCATCAGTTTTTCCTCGCGTCATGCCCTGTGACTGTTTGATTTGGATTGCAGGCTCCACACAAATTTTAAACTTTAGTTTTGCCAATGACCTCAGCAGCGGATAATTGTAGATGCCTGTGTGCTCCATACACACCCAGACTTCATCTCCTGCCAATTGAAATTGCCTGGCAAATGGTTTAAAGAAATCAACAATACTGTTTTGCGCATTTTCAATAACATGACTGGAGAGTATCTTCCTGTCTCCGCAGTGTCACCCGTTTCGGGGACGCTGCGGTGAGTGAAAGATAATCTGCTAACTGAACACGAGTCGCCAGAGTGAAACATAAATGCTAAATTAAAGGCATGAGTGTCCGCAGGGAGATCACTGAGTACAGCGGTATTTATTTCATCACCATCACATGCAGCAGGTGGCTTCACCTTTTTGAAATCGCTAATGCGTATGATGAAGTGTACAAATGGTTTGATTATCTGAAAAGTCAGGGCCACTACATTGTCGGCTATGTGATCATGCCCAACCACATCCATGCACTGATCGGATTCAGGAACACGCAAGGCGTGTCAATCAATTCCATAATAGGCGAGGGGAAGAGGTTTATGTCGTACGGCATAGTGAAGAGGCTGAATAACAAACGAGAGGATGAAGTATTGAAACAATTGACTGATCAGGTGAACTCAACCGAAAGCAAGAAAGGCAAACGACACGAAGTGTATGAGCCATCGTTTGATTGGAAGGAATGCAGGAGCAACAAGTTCATTGAACAGAAGTTGAATTACATCCACGCCAATCCACGTAGAGGATTGTGGAATCTGGTTGAGGATGAATGTGATTACAAGCACAGCTCGGCAAAGTTTTATGCAACTGGTGAGCAAGGGGAGTATGTGGTAACAAGTTACGCAGTGCTTGAGGATGTTGATTTAACGAAGTAGATTAATGCTACGAAGCGCAGCGTCCCCGAGGCGGGTGACACTGCGAGGACGGAAGTTTTATGCAACTGGTGAGCAAGGGGAGTATGTGGTAACAAGTTACGCAGAGCTTGAGGATGTTGATTTAACAGAGTAGATTCGTGCTACGAAGGCGCAGCGTCCCCGAGGCGGGCGACACTGCGAGGACGGAATGTTGATTTGACGAAGTAGATTAATGCTACGAAGCGCAGCGTCCCCGAAACGGGTGACACTGCGAGGACGGAAAGAATTGGGTGAGGATATGCGGGGTTTTTAAAGCAACATCGCCAGCTCAATATTTAACGATTGGAAATTTTTTTAAAGAATCCCAAACTAACAGCGTTAATATTAGAGGTTTTTGGACTATCGGCTTTCATGCAGCCTATTACTTTATTGATGATGTTTCTGTAGAGAACGTGAGTTCGATTCAAATGCCCCTTCCGATCAGTGGAAGAAATTCGATTTGTATGGATCAGAACACATCACTCATTGCATCTGGTGATTATGATAGTGTCACCTGGAGAATGTTTCCGGATACTACAAAAATTATTAGCAAAAGAGACACTATCCAGGTAAGCCCATCGGTAACAACAACCTACCTCGGAACTGCCTACGGATGTGGAATTACCTATCAGGGCACCATCACTGTAAAAGTAAACCCGTTACCAAACATAAATCTTGGCAAAGACACCACCCTTTGCCCGGTGCAGCAACTTCAGTTAGATGCAGGGCAGGGTTATGCCAGTTACAAATGGCAAGACAACACAGCCAGTGAAACATATACGATAACAAAGGCTGGAAAATATTCGGTGAAGGTAAAGACAGTTTTTGGCTGTGCAGGCAGTGACAGTATTTCAGTAAGATATATAAACCTACCCAAAGTAAATTTTGGTGCAGACAGGTTTGAGTGTAACAACTTCAAACCATTGGAAGCATTCGGAAATCAGGATGCTACATTCCTATGGTCGAGCGGTGCGAGGGATTCGGTGTTTTCTCCGATCATACCAGGCATCTATTGGTGTGAAGTGAAAAACCAATGCGGCATAGCGTCTGATACTATTCACATTTATTCAATGGAAGATGCATTTATACCAAACGTAGTAACAGCCAATGGGGACACGCTTAATGCCAAGTTCAGGATCGTAGATATACCTACTGTTTACTTTGGTGTGAAAATTTTCAATCGATGGGGTACTGTTATTTTTAGTGATAAGGAGTATGGTGGCTCGTGGCCAGAACAAGAAATACCGGAAGGGACTTATTATTTTCTGGTCAGTTATCCCGGATGCCCGGATAGAAAAGGATGGGTACAGGTTTTGAAATAAAACTATGGTCACGCAGAGTGACTGTTTTTGGTAATCTGCGCGAGTGAGAAATTGTCTCGCCCTGAGACAGAGTTCTGCATAAACTGTGAACTTAAAAGTACCTCATAAAAAAGGTGAACACCTCACACAATCCATTGCAACTCTTTCGTTGGGTGCGTAGTGCAACATCAACTACTCTTCACCAAACTCTTTCTTCAAAATGAAGATGCTGGTGCAAATTATGAAGTGATTCAAAAAAATTTCCCCCTTGTTTTTCAGAACAATCTGTTATTTTTGCCACTCCTTTCCAGGGCCCTTAGCTCAGACGGTTAGAGCACCTGACTCATAATCAGGTGGTCGTTGGTTCGATCCCAACAGGGCCCACAATAAAAAGCCGTTTTGTTAAACGGCTTTTTATTTTAGGGGCTGGATTTTCATTTTTTATAGTATTTCCATTGTCTTCATCTTATCATTTTATAATATCGAAGTGATCAGTGCTTTGTCACTGATAGCAGGTGTAGTGAAAGTAAACCAGACGCGATGAGCTTGCAGGATTTATCCGTTATAACGAATCAACTGACCAGCGAGGAGTTGTTTCAAGCTTTCAAGGCACAACTTGCCAAAGACTTTGAGCAAAGTAATTTTTCCATTGATTTTATTTCAACGCTTAAACCTGATTACAATTACATCAAAGAAAGAATTGCACTGGAGCTGCAACGCAGCCAGAAAAAAGCGGATGCTAACCTGATGCAACTCCTTTATCGTATTGACATCAGCGAGGCACAACTGAAGAGATACTTGCATCAACAAAAAGACGAAAACAGTGATTATGTAATAGCCGAGTTGATTATCAAACGTGTTTTGCAAAAAGTGGTGATCAAGCAGTTTTATAAAAACAAAGAAGCGTAATTCTCATCCTCATTGAATAGAAATAAGCCTTATCCCTTGACGAAAGTCACAGGTAAGTTATTCGTATATTTGTGCGACAAATAAGTTCAAGAAAATAATTAACCTATATGAAACTGCTTTTTGCTTTTGTGTTGGCTTTCTATACAAACAGCCCTGTTCAAATTTTCAACACTTCTCTCACTGTGACGGTGCGCGATGAGTTGGGAAATCTTGCTCCCGGTACTTCCGTAAAACTCTTTGTAAAAGAAGAGGATTACACCAAAGAAGTGAACCCTGTTGAAGAGGCCACAACCGATGAGAAGGGTGTCGTCAAGTTCAAAAAACTGAAGCCACTTGCTTATTTTATTCTCTGTCGCAAAGGAGATAAGGACAACACGGGTGGAGGTGAGCGCGTGGGTAAACTGGAGGATGGCAAGTTCAATAAGATTACCGTTGTCATTCAATAATGGATCGAGGCCAATTGGTGAACTTGCTTCAGGGTTATAGTTCACCCTTCCCGGAAGAGCAGGTTTTTGTTGCCTCCTTTCTTGAACTGCTTCGGCATCCCGATTGTTTTCAGCGTTTCCATTTGCCGGGGCATCTCACCGGTTCAGCCTGGATTTTAAATGCAGCAAAAACCAAAGTTGTATTGGTGCATCATGGCAAACTTAACCGATGGATGCAGCCCGGTGGTCATGCCGATGGAGACGAAAATATTTTTGCCGTTGCCATGCGCGAAGGCAATGAGGAAACGGGTATTCAAAACTTAATTGGCACCGAAGAGATTTTTGACATCGACATTCACACGATCCCTGAGCGCAAAGATTTTCCTGAACACCAACATTATGACATCCGTTTTTTATTTATCGCAAATGAAGCGGAGCCCATCATCGTGAGCGAAGAATCGCACGATGTGAAGTGGATCGAACTGGGGGAGTTGGAATCTTTTGCTAAAGAGCGGTCGGTGATCAGGATGAAAGAAAAGTCAGGAAGTAATTTTAGCAGTGGCCAATAAAAGCAAAGATGGCGGAGATCGGGAAGGATATTTTGAAAGCAAAGTCGCTGCTGGAGCGGGGTAGGCTTGTCGCGATTCCTACCGAAACTGTTTACGGACTTGCTGCCAATGCACTTAACGCAAAGGCAGTCGCCAGAATTTTCTCGGCAAAGAAACGCCCGCATTTTGATCCATTGATCGTGCATGTGAGCGATGAAAGTGAGATTGATCGCTATGCAACGAATATTCCTCGAGAAGCAAAACTACTTATTCAAAAATTCTGGCCAGGGCCGCTCACCTTGTTGCTCGATAAAAAAGAAATCATTCCTGACCTTGTAACTTCAGGGCTTGATCGGGTTGGACTCCGTTGCCCGAATCATCCTATGGCATTGGATTTACTCAAATCACTTTCCTTTCCTTTGGCTGCACCAAGTGCAAATCCTTTCGGGTATATAAGCCCAACCTTACCGCAGCATGTGCAAGATCAGTTGGGCGATGAAGTGGACTATATTTTAGATGGAGGTGCCTGCGCGGTAGGAATTGAATCAACCATCGTAGGTTTTGAAAATGGGAAACCGGTGATTTACAGAGTGGGTGGTTTATCGATCGAACAAATAGAAGCGGTGACCGGAAAGACGGAAGTAAAACTTAGCTCCTCCCACCCGCAATCACCCGGCCAGTTGATCAGTCACTATGCACCACGAAAGCCGCTCTTGCTGGGAGATATTCAGGAGTTGTTAAAGACTCATTCGCAAAAGAGAGTGGCCGTACTTTCCTTTTCAGATGGATTTAATTCAAAAAATATTGTAAAGCAGATATCATTGTCACCTTCAAAAAACCTGGAAGAGGCAGCGCAAAATCTATTCAGCGCTTTGCGGCAATTGGATCAAAGTGATGCTGAATTAATCGTCTCCGAAGAAGTGCCATCGATTGGCCTTGGGCGCGCCATTAACGATCGGCTCAAGCGAGCAAGCGTAGAGAATTCTTGATAGCGTTATTTTAATAAATTATTGCTCTTCTCCTTTTCTGATAAAGTGATCGATTTCCACTTTTGAAAAACCAAGCCGTTCTGCCACCAGGTGAATGAGCTCGCGCTCAGCTTTGCAGAACACGCCATCTACTTTTGCGAACTCAATCATTTCCTCCAACTGCTTTTCGCGCTCAATCAGGTTTTGCGGGATCACATAAATGTATTCGCTTGCTTTAGTAAGCATTACATTCATACGATCAAGGGGGATGCCTCGCTCGTAGGCTATTTTTGAAAGTGCTACCCGTTCCGTTTCTTCTATTTTGCCATCTGCCACAGAAAGAGAAATAAGATTGCGGAAGTGTTCGATCTCTGTTGCCATTTGATTTTTTAATTTTTGTTCAAGATAAGGGTTTACATTCACAAACCATGACATGAATCAGCAGAATCCGAAATCCGTGTCATTTCATTTTTAAGGAAAGCAATGTTTCTTCAATACAAAAAGAAATAGCCATGATCAACGTAAATTCAGTTACCAATAATTACCAGCTTCAACCGATTCTGATTGAGCGGCATAGAAAAACTCTTGACTGGCTCTCGACACTCATGCTCATGAAGACGGAGGTGAGATTCTTTCAGACGCTGCTCGACAAAAATGCTTCGCGTTTTACGAACGTGGAAAGCAAGAAAAAGGTAGATCACTTTCAAAGTCTGATCATCTACTATCGCGATGAGTTGATTGGCACCGTAAGTTCAAAAGTGCGGCTTCACGAAAAAAAACTGGCAGAGATGCTTGAGACAAAAGACGAAACCAAGGTAGCCTACTTTAAAGAACACGATGGGCTAATGGACGAACTTGATTCACTCTACAAACAGTTCATCGCCTACAAAGAGGAGCTGTTGGATTTTATTGGTGAAGCGATGTAATGTAAGGACTCGCTTGTGTTTTAGTTACACTCCACGAGCAATAAAAAGTTGATATGAAAATCTTTGGAAATCGAGGAGGTATTTGGGCCTTCTCGTTTTCTTCTCTTTAAAAATTTGAATCGGCAAACAACATAGCAATCAGTCCCTGAAAAGAAGGCAATATAGGGGAGGTGTTTTGTGGACTATAGAAAAATGAAATTGATGATTTTCTAATTGTTGAGGCTCAAGAGTTGGGAATGTCGCTTTTACTTCGCCCACAAATGCTTTGGATTATCTAAGAGCCTGAAGTTTTTGTCAGTCTCCCAGCCATTCTGTTTGTACTTGTTGTTTACGATTACCACCCCATCCCCTTGATCAAAATCCCCCGTGTCAGGTAGTCTACCTTGACCAAGAATACATTTCTTTGTTTTTCCATTTAAGTAACTTGTCCAAGTTCCGTAATAAGTAAAATTAGAGAAACCGTCTCCCTGATACTCTTCCATGTTGTCAAGGAATCTCTTTTTGTCATGAGTCAAGTCAAATGAAAGGTTGCCTTTGAAAATTCCAGAACCTTTTGATTCCTTGGCTTCCCTAAATTCGTATGTTGCCTCAAACTCAATCCATTTATCATCACTTATTTTTTCAGGGAAAATTCGGTTCCCTTCATGTTTAATGATTTTTGTGAACTTAATTTCCCCATCAAAGTCTGTGACGACTCCTTTTAATCGATCGGCTCCTTTGATTTTATATACTAAGTTGTTCTCTTTTGATTTTTCAATTTTTAAAAAGGCAAACTGAATACGATGATAGGTTTCATCGAAAACACCATCTAGTCCAAAGTCTTTATTCGTTGCAAGGAATTCACTGAAGTCGTAGTTGTTACCAAAATTTTGGGTGACGTTAGTTTGTGATAGGCAAGTAGAAAATACTGAGAGAGTTAATATGATTGATAAAATTATTCTCACGATTTTTATTGCATTGAGACGAAAAAAATATCCTTAATTACGCCAGCGGCATCACATACTTCGCATTGGGAGTTTGCAACGCTTCGCGCACCCAGCGGCCGCGCTCTTCGGCAATGCGTCTCACTTCAAGCCGCTCTTTGTTGCATGGACCATCGCCATTGATCACGCGTTTGAATTCTTCCCAGTCAGGCTCGGTGTAGTCCCATTTTCCTGTCTCCGTATTTTTCTTGAGCAACGGATCGGGAATGGTAAAACCAAGTTCCCAGATTTTTGGAACGTACATATCAAGGAACTGATTGCGCATGTCATCGTTGGTGCCCATCTTCACTTTCCAGCGCATGAGTATTTCTGTGTGTGCAGAAATTTTATCACTCGGCCCGAAGAAATGCATCATCGGTGGCCACCAGCGGTTGAGCGCTTCCTGAAACATGTCGCGCTGCTTTTGTGTACCACTCGCCAGGTAGATCACGCAGTGATGTCCGTATTTCAAATGAAAAGATTCTTCTGCACAGATACGATCGAGCGCCCGGCAATACGGGCCATAACTTCCTTTTGCATTTGCCAATTGATTTACAATTGCACCCGCATCTACCAGCCACGAGATGAAACAACAATCTGCCCACGTGAAAGTAGGGTAGTTGAAGATGTTGGAATATTTTGATTTACCACTTATAAGATCATCGATCATTTGCTCCCGCGGCTTGCCCAATGTTTCCGCTGCGCTGTAAAGTAGTTGTGCGTGGCCCACTTCATCCTGCACCTTGGCCATCAGCGACATTTTGCGTTTGAAACCCGGTGCGCGAGTGATCCACGTTCCTTCCGGCAGTGCACCAATTATTTCGCTGTGCGCATGTTGCTCGATCATGCGAATCAATTGTTTGCGATACAACTGCGGCATCCAATCAGTGGGTTCAATTTTTTCACCTCGTGCAATGCGGGCTTCAAAAGCTGCCAGCAGAATGGGATCCTCCTGCGCAATGCTATCGGTTTTAATTCCTTCAAAAGTATTTCCGCCTCCGTACATGATGTTTGAATTGCTTTACAAAAATAACAAACAATCGTTAGAGTTGGACTTATTTTCAATTGCGAAATAACAGTTATATTAAAGGTATCAAACCCAAATAGGAGTATGGAAAATTCAGTAACCATTCAACCTGTCACCCTCCACGCAAGAAATTATTTGCAATTCGATTTCATCGGCCATTTGTCGGATGAGATTGCAGCGAAGGCACTCGAAAATTGGAAAGGCCACATGAATTTGAATACAAAGACTTCCATCGTTTATAATTGCCAGAAGATGAAAGGTTTTGAAACCAACGCACGCAGAAATTGGCAGGCTGCCATGAGCGGTTATAAAAATCAAATTGATGTGATATGGATTGTGTGCGACAATCTTTTCATCCTCACAGCCGCCAAAACCATGGGAATCTTGACAGGTCTTCCCATTAAAGTTTGTCGCACATTGGATCTTGTTGGGAAATAATCAGCTCACCTCATCATTCATACCTCAACGTTTGTGATGGATTTGTCATCGCGGCTTTTATTGTTTGAGCGCTAACCGTAATCAACGCAATCAACACCGCGGAAAAAGCAGCAAGCATATAGGCCAGCACATTCATATCGATGTGATACGCAAAGGAGTCGAGCCATTTGTTCAAAAGAAACCAGGCGATCGGCCATGAGATTACATTGGCAGCCAGCACCAGCATCACAATTTCTTTTGAAAGCAATTGCAAAATACTTGGCACAGAGGCGCCCAACACTTTTCGGATTCCGATTTCCTTCAGTCGCTGAAGTGTGTTGAAGGTGGCGAGGCCAAACAAGCCAAGTGCGGCAATGAAAATCGCGATACCGGAAAAAATACTAAACAACTGATTTTCCTTTCGCTCTGCATTGTAAAGTTTCTGATACCGATCCTTGGTGAATTGATATTCAAAAGGACGAATTGGCAAGAACGATTTCCAGATTTTTTCGAGGTGAGCAATTCCTTCCTGGAAATGTTCGCCTGAAACTTTCACCGTGAGATAATTGTAATACGATTGCTTCACCGGTAAAAAGATCATGGGCAGAATTCGTTGATGAAGTGATTCAAAATGGAAATCGCGCACTACGCCAATTAGCTTGCCTTTCACACGTCCATATTGAAAGTCTTTGTTCAAACCCTCTTCATTATTCTTCCAGCCCAAAACTTTTGCGGCCGCTTCATTGATCACGAATGAGAGCGAATCATCTGTTTTTATTTCTCGGGAAAAATCCCGTCCTGCGATAAATGGAATTCCATGCGTCTTGAAAAACTCATAGTCGCTGGTGATATATTTGATATCCACATTGGTGCGAACGAAGCCGGTATCGGTCATCACTTGAGGAGGGCCGGCATCATCCAGCAATCGCCCCGTTGGCACACGCGAACTGCGCGTTGCATTTGAAATAGTGGAAGATTTTGTAAGCTCGTTATAAAAAGCATCGTAGTTGTCACTCAACTCTCCATAGTACGTCAGCGTGACGAGTTTATCTTTTTCAAAACCAAGATTGATGTTGTTAAGGAAACTAAGTTGTTGTGTGGTGACCACTGTAGCAATGATCAATGTGATTGAAATCGCAAACTGTGCAACTACCAAGACTTTTCGCACGCCACCTTTGCCTTTCACTGAGCCTTGCTGACCTTTCAAAACCAAGGCGGGTTTAAAGGAGGATATCACAAACGCAGGATAAATTCCGGCAAGTGTGCCAACAATCAACGCGAAAGCAACCAGAGCAATTGCGAGCGGCCAGTTTTCAATGAATTGCAATGAAAGATTTTTACCTGTAAAATTATTTAACCAATGAATTGTTGTGTAAGCGATGCCAATGGCGAGAAGGAGCGAGAGCACAGCCGTTAAAATTGACTCACTGAGATATTGCCCGATCAATTGATTCCGGAAAGCTCCTACCACTTTTCTCAACCCAACTTCTTTCGCGCGCTTGGTAGCCCGAGCAGTTGAGAGGTTCACAAAATTGAAACACGCAATGAGCACGATGAACAAACCGATCACCGCCATCATGTAAACGTTGTTGATATTTCCGCCCACTTCGATTTCATCATCGAGGTGCGATTTCAAATGTATGTCCTGGATATTTTGAAGCGAAAGTTTTGTTCCGCGTGAAGCGACAAAATTGGCAGGTGCGCCATTTGCTTTTGCGACAGGCGTGAAGTGCTTATCGAGGAATGCAGGAAACCGATCTTCTATTTTTTTAGGATCAGCTCCTTTTTCCAAAAGCAAGTAAGTAGAGAATGCATTGTTGCCCCAATTGGTTTCCAATTGTTTGCGACCGTAGAGAATGGAATCGTTCAATGTAGCAAATGACACGAGGAACTCCGGATGCCAATGCGTTTGCGTAGGGAAGTTTTTGAATACGCCCGTCACTTCCAGGTCCAATCTTCTTCCGCCTTTTAAATGTTTCCCGATTACTTCTGTTGTTCCGAAATATTTTTGTGCGGCTTTTTCTGAAAGCATTACTGTGCTCGGTCTCTCCAAATCTTTTGCAGGATCACCCGAGACAACAGCAATGTCAAGAATTTTGAAAACGGAGGGCTCCGTCATGAAAGTATTTTCCTCGGTCGCCATTTTGGTGCGCTCACCGTTCTCTTCCACCGCCATTACCAATCCAAACTGAAGGGTGCGCCCCATCGTCTCCACTTCTGCAAAATCATTTTTGATAAGTGAGCCAATGGGAGGTGCCACTACAGGTAAATTCAAAACAGATCCACCATTGCCGTCAAAAAACTCGCGGGTGACCCGGTATGTTCTGTCCGCATTCTTGTGATAGCGATCGTAACTCAACTCATCAGCTATAAAAAGGTAAATCAAAATGGCTGCCCCCATTGAAAGGGTGAGCCCGGCAAGATTAATAAACGAGGTGAGTTTGCTTCTCAGGAGCGAGCGCAAGGCTACTTTCAGGTAATTCTTAATCATGGCATCAGTTTTTGTGAGAACTCTCGATTTTTCAAATAGTTACAGGTGGTTTTTTCAAAAGCTACCGAAAGACCGGAAGAAAACGGAAGGGTTGCATGACGGCCATGGGAAAAGGCTTCTGTTAATGGATTGAATTGGTTGAGGAAATCTTGATGGATTGTGGTTAAAATGTGGCTTTTAATGTTTTCATTTCGTTTTCATGATTGGGTTTTGTTTATAACTTTACCGCCCGTTAAAATCATAAACCACTGATTTCATGAAGTTTATTGTTAATTCAAGTTATTTGCTCAGGCAACTGTCCAACATCAACGGAGTAATTACTACCAATCCCGTTGTTCCCATTCTTGAAAACTTTCTTTTCGAAATAGATAAAAGTAAACTTACTGTTACTGCGTCCGATCTGCAGACTTCGATGATCACTGAGTTGAATGTGGAGTCGAAAGAGAAGGGAAGCATCGCGGTGCCCGCGCGCATCCTTTTGGATACGTTGAAAAACCTGCCTGATCAGCCTGTGACTTTCTCGGTCGATGAGTCCACTTACAGTATTGAGATCAGTTCAGATAATGGCCGATATAAATTGGCTGGAGAAAATGCAACCGACTTCCCGAAAGTGCCTGCGGTTTCAAATGACTTCTCAGCAGCCATTTCTACCGAAGTATTGGCACGCGCTGTAAACAACACCATTTTCGCCACCAGCAGTGACGAACTCAGACCTGCGATGACAGGTGTGTATGTAAACCTTGGAGAGAAGAACACAACGTTCGTTGCGACAGATGGACACCGTTTGGTGCGCTATCGCAGAACAGATATCAAATCGGAAAACGGAAGTTCCATCATTATTCCGCGCAAAGCATTGAACTTATTGAAAGCAACATTGCCTACAGAGAATACCGATGTAAACATTGACTTCAATCCAAGCAATGCATTCTTCAAGTTTGGAAACATCCGCATGATCTGCCGATTGATTGACGAGCGTTTCCCTGATTATGAGAATGTGATTCCTACTTCGAACCCGATCAAGATGACGATCAGCAGAACTGATTTGCTGAGTTCTTTGAAGCGGATTTCGATTTATGCAAACAAGACCACTCACCAGGTGAGATTGAAAATCACCGGAAGTGAACTACAGGTTTCAGCCGAAGATTTGGATTTCTCCAACGAAGCAAATGAAAGACTTTCCTGCGAGCACGAAGGCGAAGACATCGAGATTGGTTTCAATGCCAAGTTCCTTGTGGAGATGCTTACCAACCTGGACTGCGATCAGATCAAATTGAATATGTCGGCTCCCAACAAAGCGGGTGTTATCATCCCGACTGAAAAAGACAAAGGAGAAGACATTCTCATGCTGGTGATGCCGGTGATGTTGAACCAATATGCATAAGGTATTTTAGTTTAAAACCAGGAGAGGCTGCGATGAGCAGCCTCTTTTTTTTGTCGTTTCTTTCGGTCTGCGCAAACCTACGGTTAACAATCAGTGCTCAGATCAAAAGGGACACTGCTTAACAAAAACCAAAACTTCAACAAACAGGCTGGTAATCATGTTGAAACCACTATGACTTCTGTCACCAAGAAGTACTGTCTATTTTGTAACTTTCTAAAAATAATCTCCTATGGACTCAGTTAAATTGGACGGTCATAAAAAAGTGCTTGGCATCTTGTACGTTGTATCCGCGGTGCTTACGATCACGGGCATGATTTTGATAAGAGCGATCTTATCCATCGTTTTCTCATTTGTGTTGGACGAGGCAAATCCGGATGACCGGAGAGTGATTGAAATGATTTTATCGCTGATGCAAATTTTGCCTTACCTGATTATTATTTTTATATCCATTCCCACACTCATTGCAGGTATTGGCTTGCTCACTCGGCAGCGTTGGGCTCTTCTTTTTGCGCTTATTATAGGATGCTTCAAGCTTTTTTCATTTCCGATCGGTACAGCCATTGGCGTTTATGCCATTTGGATTTATGCCGAAGATCATAAATTGAATACCAACGGAAAGTAGAGGAGTCCTGAATTGTAGTTTTTTTATACCATTTTCAAGGTAGATACAATTGATCTTCCTGTAAGAAGATTTACCTGATCCAGTAATGATCAATACTCTTAATCATACTTCAGTATCTCCACCGGGTTGCGATTGGCAGCGCCCATCGATTTAAGACAGACTACTATGACAGCCACAAGCAATACAATGACCCCTGGTGTTGCAAATAGCCACCAATGCAATTCGATGTGATGAGCGAAGTTGCTTAGCCATTCATTCACTACGTAGTAAGTTACGGGCACGGCAAGCACAAACGAAATAGCAATCAGCTTCACGTATTCTGTAGAGAACATGAGCAACAACCCGGATACGGAAGCTCCCAATACTTTACGAACAGCAATCTCTTTGCCTTTGCGGTTTACCACAAAAGTGATTAATCCAAAAAGTCCGAGGCAACCAATGAGGAGGAATGTGATTGAAAATAATTCAAAGAGTTGCGTGTACTTCTGTTCTTGTTCGTAGAAGGCACGGATGTTATCATCCAGAAATTGATATTCGAAAATAAATTCAGGATAGACTGCTTTCCACATCCTCTCTACTTCAGCCACAGCCGCAAGCAATGAACCCTGGCCTTGCTGACCTGCTAACTTGATGCTGAGTTTGCGATAGACCCTCGGGTTTTTTATCATCCCGATATTGTCAACACCTTCTTTCAATGAGTTGGAATAAAAATTTTCCACCACGCCAATCACTGTAAAATTATCCCTGTTCATATTGAGCTTGCTGCCCACTGCTTTTTCAAGCCCACCCAGTTCAAGTTCGTTCATCAGTTTTCGGTTGATGATGATGTAACTGGCGGAATCGGATTGAGCGAAATTTCTTCCGGCCAGTAATTTGATTTTATACAAATTCAGAAAGGCGGTGTCGATGGATTGAAATTCATAGATCTTAACGTCCTTTTGCGATGTGGCATCAAATCTTCGAATGTCCTGGTAGGATCTGTTACGGTCAACTCCGCTTGGCAACGTGTAGCTGCTGCTTACAGCTGATACAAATGACTGCGTGCGCAACTGTTGCTCTAACCTCTCACGTTTAGCTGCGTCCTGATCCGGAATTTGCACATTCACCACAGCTTCGCGCACAAAACCAATGTCAGTATTTTGAAAGAAGCGCATTTGCATCACCACTACAAATGTTCCGACCACGAGCATCTGTGTGATAGCAAACTGGGCCACTACCAATACCTTGCGCAGACTGAAGCCGCCAATGGTTTCTGTGGCGAATCTGTTTTTTAATGAAGCTACCGGGTTGAATTTCGATATACTCAAGGCAGGATAAAGACCTGAGAAAAGAGTTACAGAAAGAATAATCAGTGCCAGCGAACCCAACACCATCGGGTCGGCAAAGTAAAATACGTCAGCTTTGATGTTGAGTAGTGATTGCAGATTGAGCAGGAGTAATTCGGAAAGGCCGAGTGCAAAAATTCCTGCAATCAGCACCACCAAAAAGGTTTCAACTAAAAACTGAGACACCAGGTTCTTGCGATTGCTGCCCATCACTTTACGAAGTCCAATCTCTTTTGAGCGTGTGGTCGATTGAGCTGTGGCAAGATTTACATAATTGATGCAGCCCGTGAGTAACAAGAATAATGCAATAACTCCCAATGCAACTACCGTATTGCTCGTGATCGTACGGCCATTGTAATTTCCAAACCTCGGGTCAAAGTGCATCTCATTCAGTGGTTGCAAAAGATAATGACGCGACTCATGAATATTTTTATCGGTGTGACTTGCGTGCACCTTTGCAATTTGCTGTTGCACATCGTTCACATCATGACCTTTGGCGGGAACCACGAAAGTGCAATTGCTGTCGTCCACGCTGGTCCAATCCGTGAACATATTTTTGGCTACTTCTTTCAGCGTGGAATAGGAAACCAATATCGTGAAAGGGAAATCGCTGTTGGATGGGAAATCTTCGATGATTCCGGTGACGACACAATCATTGCGCTTTTCTATTTTTAACGCACTGCCCAATGCACCTCCTTCCGGAAAGAATTTTTCGCTGGCAGAACGTGTGAGCACAACACTGAAAGGTTTCTCCAATGACTTCGCAGGATCACCTGCTATCCATTTAAAATCGGTGCCTTTGAAATCAAACACGGAGAAGAAAGAGGGCTCTACCAAGGCACAACCATTTCGTTCGTTGAAGCGCTTTTCAATTTCTCCTGACTTGCCAGGGATTTCGATTAACGCTCCTCCAAAATATTGCATCGTTGTAATTTTCTCCAGCGCTGTTGTTTCATGCGCAATTGCATCCGGCACCGGGTATGAAATGCCGGTTCTACATTCTGAATCCTGAGTGACTTCAAAGCCGGTGCCGGTCACGCGAATCAAGCGATAAATTTTATCTGCCTTGCTATGAAAAGTGTCAAAGCTTAATTCATAACGTATCACTGTGAAGATGACGAGCGCTGAGGCGATGCCTGTCACCAATCCGAAAATATTGATGAGCGTATTTCCTTTGTAGGCCAGCAGGCTTCTGCGTGCCATTTTAAAATAACTGCTTAGCATAATGAGTGGGGATTGGGTGGATGTTTGATTTCTCCAGAAAAAATTTTTTGTCAGAAAGCCAAGACCATTGATGATATAGTTGATGCGCGAGCGCCTGATACTCTTCTGCGTGAGGTCTTCATGAAATAATTCAGTGAGGTCGCCCTTGATCTCTTCCGCTAATTCTTGTGGAGCAAGTTTGTTGAGAAGTGCGTCAATCCAGGCGGGAGGCGTAACGGTTTTCTTAGGTTCACTCATAAGGGAGATGTTTTAGCGACCAGGCTCCAGATGTTGTTTCTTGTGTCGCGCAATTCTTCCAGCGCATTGCGACCATACGCGGTGATTTTGAATAGCCTTTTTCTGCGCCCACCACGCTCTTCCGAGACTCCGCCCATTTTGGATTTTACATAACCTTTCTCTTCAAGCCGATGAAGCACGGCATGCACCGCACTGATGCTAAGTTCGCGGCTTGCTTGCTTTTCAAGTTCCTGCACGATGGCAACACCATAAGCTTCATCTTGTAACAAAGGGACCATCAGTAACACGAGTTCCTCCAGTTCTCCAAGATAGATACGCGACATACTTATTATTTCAACTTTTGTAGAACAAATATTTTGCCAAATAAAAATATGCTGCTTTTGATTTATTTTGACGATTACCCTGAACAGATATGAACAACGGAGGAGCGATTTCGAACGCTTTCTTTTCTGGATCTTAAACTACCTTTAGACGACAACCAGACGAATTGGAATATCTAGGTCGTTAAAGTTTGGAGGCTGAAGTGAAGCAGATGTCTGCCATTTGCATAAGAATATGCAAAGAATTCGATTATTTGAATAACTCGGATAACTTTGTACTTTATTTTGTTAAACAATGAGAATATTTGCCATTGGCCGGAACTATGCCGAGCACATTAAAGAATTGAACAACGAGCGGCCCGAGGAGCCCGTGATCTTCACCAAGCCGGATACTGCTATTTTGAAAAATGGTTCTCCGTTTTATTACCCGTCTTTCTCCAAGGATATTCATCATGAGATCGAATTGGTGTTGAGGATTTCCAAAGAAGGAAAAAACATTGAAGAACAATTTGCGAATAAATATTTTGACTCGATCGGGCTCGGTGTTGATTTCACAGCTCGCGACCTTCAGCAGAAAGCAAAAGAAAAAGGATTGCCGTGGGACATCGCGAAAGGCTTCAACAGTTCTGCACCCATTTCCGATAAATTTATTCCGGTTTCTGAATTCAAAGACCTTTCTAACATCAATTTCAAACTTGAAGTGGATGGCGTTTTAAAACAACTAGGCAATACAAGTCTCATGTTATTTAGCTTTAGTTACATCATTTCTTATTTATCCAGGTTCTTCACCCTGCGCACAGGCGATTTGATTTTTACGGGCACTCCAAAAGGCGTAGGTCCTGTGGCTGTGGGAAATAAGCTGGTTGGCTACATTGAAGACGAGAAACTGCTTGAGTTTGAAGTTAAGTAAGTGAAGAGAGAACAAGCTGGTTGGCGGATGATTAAGTGGACTTTTGCATTTTTATTTTTTCTTTGTTGCGCTCAAACCTTGGCGCAGTTTAATGGAGTGGAGAAAGTAATCCGTCCACCCGAAGATCCAGAGAAATATATTTTTCCGATTAATCCGGGGCAGCCTAATTGGCTGGCAGGAACGATGGGAGAGTTGCGCTCTACCCACTTTCATGCGGGCATCGATATCCGCACCAACAATCAAGCGGGCATGCCTGTGCGCGCTACGCAGCATGGATATGTGTCGCGGGTGATTGTAGGAACACATGGTTATGGTCAGGCAATTTTTATTACCCATCCGGACGGTAATGTTTCGCTGTACGGGCATCTTGATAAATTTCTTGGAAAGCTGGGCGACCATGTTTTGCAACAGCATTATCAAAGAAAATCCTTTGATCTCGATCTAAAGTTTTCAAAGGATCAGTTTCCAATATATAAAGGCGACACGATTGCGCTTTCAGGAAACACAGGAGGTTCGCAAGGTCCGCATTTGCATTTTGAAGTTCGTGATTCAGCCAACTATGCTTTAAATCCGCTCACTTTTGGTTTTGAAGAAATCAGGGATAACCTTGCGCCCGTTGCGCAGAAGATTGCACTCAAAACATTGGATGAACACGCGCGGATCAACGGACAGTTCGGTCGTAAGGAATATTATCTATCACGCAGAGGAAATGTTTATACCCTTCCGCTGCCTGTGAATGCCATTGGTAAGATTGGAATAGAATTGCTTGCCTTTGATCGGTTGGATTTTTCTCAGTTTCGCTGTGGCATCAATGAAATTGAAATGTGGGTGGATAGCACACGTGTTTTTGTTCAGCGCATAGATAAGATTGATCTAGATGAGACTCGCAGGATTCTTACCCTGATGAATTTTAAAACTTTGAAAAGCCGCGGCCTTCGTTTCAATAAACTTCATGTGGAGGATGGTAACGAACTTGAGTATTATGATGAGACCTTGAGGGAAGGTGCGATTGAAGTGAAAGATAAAACGGTAAAGGTGATGGTGAATCTGAAAGACGCGTATGGAAATGTGAGTCAGATTTATTTTCAAATTGTTCCCGGCCCACGGCCTTATAAAGTGAATGCAGTTTCTTCGATGACCAAGCCTTATGAATGGGAATTGGAAGAAAACCTACTTCACTTGAAGGTGAGAGCTTGCCACAGTCCAGTCACAGTCTTTGAAAAAAACGAGTCGCAGGTGATTCAACCTTCCTACGAAGAAATAGGAAGCCAGAATTTTTTGATCGATATGCAAAAAATTCTCCCTGATTCAATTCAAACTTGTAACGGAATGATGCGATTGAACTTCTCTGATCGCGTGCCTTCGCGGATTGAATATACCTATTACAGCGAGTGGGCGGATATTCATTTCCCTATCCAATCATTGTATGATACCTTGTTTTTACAAACTGAAAAGAAGTCCTTCGGTGGAAAAGAAATTTATTCGATTGGAAACCCACAGATACCATTGCATGAGTCAATTCAAGTTACATTGAAGCCGGAGAATCCCATGCTTGAAAAAAGAAAGATGGCGGTCTATCACATTGAAGGACGAGCTTATGAATATCTTGGTGGCACCTGGAAGGATTCGAAAATAAAATTTGATGCGCCTGAGTTGGGCGATTTCATTTTGTTAAAAGACAGTTTGCCTCCTTCGATTCATCGCATTTATTGCAATCGCTCAGCGGCCCGGTTTCGAATTGGTGACAATCTTTCCGGCATCGGAGGTTTTGAGGCAACTGTGGATGGAGAATGGTTACTGATGAAATACGACTATAAGACGGGAATTTTGCAATCAGAAAAGCTGGACAATACAAAACCTTTGAAGGGAGATTTTGTTTTGAAAGTAAAAGACCGCGAAGGCAATGAACGAATTTATCAACAAAAAATACTTTAACATTCAAACCTATGGCATTGCAGACTGGAACTAAAGCTCCTGATTTTTCAGTGAAGGATCAGGACGGCAACATGGTTACCCTTTCTTCCTTGAAAGGAAAAAAAGTAGTTCTCTATTTTTATCCGAAGGATATGACTCCCGGCTGCACGGCCGAAGCTTGCAGTCTCCGCGACAATTACAAGGCGTTGCAAAAACAAGGTTACGAAGTTTTCGGTATCAGCTCTGATGATGAAAAGATGCACCGCAAATTCATTGAGAAGGAAAAACTTCCCTTTCGTTTATTGGCGGATACCGACAAATCCGTGCACGCAAAGTATGGAACGTGGGTGGAGAAATCGATGTATGGAAGGAAGTACATGGGCACTGCTCGTATCACTTACATTATCAATGAAAGCGGAGTGATTGTGGAGGTGATTGAAAAAGTGGACACGAAGAATCACGCACAACAAATCCTGGGAGGAGGCGCTATTACAGAACCGAAGAAAGCTCCAGCCAAAGCAGCTAAGAAAATTTCTCCCAAGAAAGCAGCAAAGAAGGTTTCGCCAAAGAAGCCATCCAAGCCTGCATCAAAAAAAGGAAAAGGGAAGAAGTAGAGTTGGAGATACCTCTTTCACCTAGTTCCCCTCGATGACTTTGCACGAGTTTGATAATGTGGGGCTGTTGAATGCAAAACTCAGTGTAAGATTCATCTTCATATTAATGCGCTCCTGATTCATAACTTTATTAACTTGTCCTAAAATTCTAGGCAGGCACATGAAGAGAAACTTTGGATTAGCTCTGGCGTTGTTTTTGGCAAGTATAACTTTATTATTGGGCCAATCGGTGAAAGACCTTGTGGCGACTGGCGATCGATTTTACTCCAGGAAAAACTATAACGCGGCTGTCAAATCTTTTACAGATGCATTGTCTTTTAACCCAGATGACGCTGCAATCAATTTCAAATTAGGGCTGGCGTATCTTTATTCAGATACAAAATCGAAAGCAGCCCGTTTTCTTGACAAAGCTTACCGACTCAATCCATCGGTGAATCCCAAAATTGATTACTATTTGGGAATTGCCTTTCAAAATACAAATGAGATTAAAAAGGCCATCGAGCATTTTGAATTGTTTAAAAAGAGTAACCCGAAAGTAGCTTCCATTGCAGATGAAAAAATCGCTCAATGTTTTACTGCGGATTCGCTTGCGCAGAATGAATTGAATGTAGTGATCGAGAATCTTGGGCCGATTGTGAACACTCGATTTACGGAACACTCACCCATTATTTCTTCTGATGGCAACACGTTAATCTTTACATCCAATCGAAATGAAGACCCCAATGGACCTGAAGCACTCGAAGATGTTTACATCACTCACAAAGTGAATAATCAATGGCAGTCTCCCAAGAAGATCAGCAAGAACATTAATACGAAATACAATGACGCAGCAGCTTCGTTATCACCGGATGGAAAGACTTTATTTTTGTATTCGGAGTTGGGTGCGGGTGATATTTATTTCTCAACGTTTGAGGGCAATGATTGGACCGAGCCGAAACCTCTCAATAGAAACATAAACACCGATCAGTTTTGGGAAACCTGTGCGAGCCTTTCTCCTGACGGGAAGAAATTGTACTTCGCCAGCAACCGCGATGGTGGCTTTGGAGAGTTGGATATATACGTGAGTGAACTAGATCGTAATGGTCAGTGGGGGAAGGCGGTGAATCTTGGGCCTCAAATCAACACTGAAGGCAATGAAGACTCTCCATTCATCCATTACGATGGTATCACACTTTATTTTTCTTCAGATGGACATCCGGGCATGGGCAACAGCGACATTTTTGTAAGTGAATTGAAAGGAGGAAAATGGTCGAAACCGGAGAACATTGGTTATCCCATCAACTTGTGGGAATATGATGGTTTCTTCTCGCTATCGCACGATAAGAAGTTGGGATTTTATTCCACGGTAAAAGAAGGAGGATTGGGAGGTATCGATATTTATTCCATTAAGTTTCTTGATCCGAAATATAAGCCGAAACCTCCGCCACCACCCCCTTTAGTAGTGGCTGAGAAGAAAAAGAAGCCAGCAACACAGGAAAACTTCATCGATCCGTCTTTGATGAAAGTGAAGGAAGGCAAAGTGTACACCGTGTTGCGTGGTAAGGTAATTGATGAGAATACAGCTACACCATTAAATGCGGTTGTCAGCTTAGTTGACAATGAGACACGAAAGGTTCTGGAAAAGATATTTGTTGATTCTTCAAATGGCGATTTCGAATTGATCATTCCTCACGGTGGAAACTATGGTGTGACTACAGAAAGCCAGGGCTACCTGTTCAACTCTATAAACTTCAGTTTACCAAAGTTCGCAGAATACCAGGAGATCGACACGCATATTATCATGGTGAAAACCGAAGTTGGTTCAAAAGTGGTGTTGCGAAATATTTTCTTTGAAGTGGGCAAATTCAATCTGAAAGATCAGTCGGTAGCCGAAGCCATAAAACTGCAACAATTATTAGTGGACAATCCGGAGCTGAGAGTTCAGATCAACGGTCACACCGATAATACAGGAAGCGCCATCGCCAACAAAGAACTATCATTGAAGCGGGCTAATGCGGTGGTCGAGTTTCTGGTGGCGAAGGGAGTCGAAAAATCGCGTGTGTCTGCGAAAGGCTTTGGCGCTGAACGACCGATCGTTTCCAATGATGATGAATCCGGCGGCCGTGAGATCAATCGCAGAACGGAGATTGAAGTAGTGGGCCTTGGTGACCATTAATTACTTCGTGAATTTTATCAATTGAATTTTTCTTTCGTAAGAAAACTTGGATATTCGCCCAAAATTTTCTCATGGCCACTCAACCTGACCTGAACCAACTCAAGAGACTAGCTTCCCAGATTCGCAGAGACATCGTTCGCATGGTACATGCCTGTCAAAGCGGCCATCCCGGAGGTTCACTCGGCTGCACTGATTTTTTTGTAGCTCTTTATTTTCATGCCCTTAAGCATGATCCAAAGTTTAACATGGATGGAGTAGGTGAGGATTTGTTCTTTCTTTCCAATGGACACATCTCTCCGGTTTGGTATTCAACCCTGGCACGAAGTGGATATTTCGATGTGAAGGAGCTGGCAACATTCCGTATGTTGAACACAAGGTTACAAGGACATCCGGCAACACATGAACATCTTCCTGGTGTGCGCATTGCTTCCGGCTCTCTGGGACAAGGATTGTCAGTGGCGATTGGGGCCGCTCAAACAAAGAAATTGAACAAAGACAATAACCTTGTATATGCGTTGATGGGTGATGGCGAGCAGCAGGAAGGTCAAGTGTGGGAAGCTGCGATGTATGCAGCGCACAACAAGATGGATAATTTGATTGCAACGATCGACTACAATGGCCAACAGATTGATGGACCCGTTGATAAGATTCTTTCACTTTTAGATCTGAAGGCAAAGTGGGAAGCCTTTGGTTGGATCGTAAATGAATTCAACGGCAACGATATGACAGAAGTAGTTGCTTCATTGGATAAAGCGAAATCACAAACTGGAAATGGTAAGCCGGTTATGAATCTGATGAAAACAACGATGGGCTTTGGTGTTGACTACATGATGGGATCGCATAAGTGGCATGGTGTGTCGCCTAATGACGAAGAGCTGAAGAAAGCATTATCGCAGTTGGAAGAAACACTTGGCGACTATTGATCAGACTATAAACCAGGGAATGATGGCCAACAAAGAACAAAGGATTATCCAAAAAAGAAGTTTGCGGTCAATGGTTCTTGGTTCTGTCTCCACAAAAAAAGATTTTACAACTTCAACGATCTATAATCGGCAAAGTTTGAATCCGTTTGGGGTATAATGATGAATTAACGAAGCTTTAACACAATCCATAAATAGATGACGAAGTTCACGTTCACCGAAAAGAAAGACACACGCTCAGGCTTTGGTGTTGGTCTGCATGAGCTAGGTAAACAAAATTCAAATGTGATAGCTCTTTGTGCTGACCTCACCGGCTCGCTCAAAATGGATGCCTTCAAAAAAGATTTTCCAGAAAGATTTTTCCAGGTAGGAATTGCGGAAGCAAACATGATGGGGCTCGCTGCCGGCATGACCATAGGAGGGAAGATTCCTTTCACTGGAACATTTGCAAATTTCTCTACCGGTCGCGTCTATGATCAGATTCGTCAATCAATTGCTTATTCAGGAAAGAATGTAAAGATATGTGCCTCACATGCGGGCCTTACATTAGGTGAAGATGGCGCTACTCACCAAATCCTTGAAGACATTGGCATGATGAAAATGCTTCCGGGTATGACCGTGATTGTTCCTTGTGATTACAATCAGACCCGTCAGGCGACAGTTGCGTTAGGAAGTCACGAAGGCCCGGCTTATTTGAGATTCGGAAGACCGAGCTGGCCCATCTTCACTACCGATCGCCCTTTCACTATTGGTAAAGCTGATAAGATGATCGAAGGCAAAGATGTAACCATTATAGCCTGCGGCCATTTGGTGTGGAATGCTATTGAAGCAGAAGAAAAGTTATCTGCGCTCGGCATAAGTGCTGAAGTAATTAACATGCATACGATCAAGCCACTGGATGTAGCGGCAATTCTTGAATCGGTCCAAAAAACAAAATGCGTGGTTACGTGTGAAGAGCACCAGGCGAATGGAGGTCTTGGAGACAGTGTGGCTCAGGTGTTGTCTCGCCACTTTCCCATTCCGCAAGAATATGTTGCAGTGATGGATAGTTTTGGTGAAAGTGGAACACCTACTCAGTTGATGAAAAAGTATGGACTGGGAGCAGAAAATATTGTGGAAGCAGTTCAGAAAGCGCTAAAACGAAAAAAGGCCTGATGGCCTTTGATTTTTTACCCGCCCAGCAGTAGAGGGTGGTGTTCCACTCCTACTGTCGGGTCAGGTCTTATCACAGTGTAACGCTATGGCAAAATAGGTTTTTACTGTGCTAAGGGACTCCAAAGTAGAAGGTTGGATTTCAATTTTCCTAAGAAAACCCAAAAACTTTATTTTATAAAAATAAATGCCATTTTTAGCTTAAAAAAGGCCTTTTCATGATTGAGGACAATTATAAACAGCGCGGACTCAGAAACAATTTGGTTAAAAAACTGCGTCAAAAAGGCATAAAAGACGAGGCTGTTTTGGCAGCTATTGGAAAAGTGCCCCGCCACGCGTTTTTTGAGGGTGCTTTGCTTAACCATGCTTATGAAGATAAAGCTTTCCCCATTGGCGAAGGTCAAACTATCTCACAGCCCTATACGGTTGCTTTTCAAAGTGAAAAACTGGAAGTAAAACCAGGAAAGAAAATTCTTGAGATCGGCACGGGTTCAGGATATCAGGCGGCAATTCTTCTTGAGCTTGGTGCAACGGTTTACACTATTGAATATAACCGGAAGCTTTTTGAAAAGACGAAAGAGTTTCTTCCCCCACTCGGCTACAAACCTTATTTCATTTATGGCGATGGCTCGAAAGGTTATCCAGCGCGCGCTCCATATGATGGAATTATTGTGACAGCCGGAGCCCCGGGTATTCCTGACGCTCTTATTGACCAGCTCGCTGAAAATGGAATTCTCATTCTCCCGGTTGGCGATCGGGAAAAGCAGATGATGCTGAAGCTCACAAAAAGGAACGGAAAGATTTATAAAGAAGAGTACGACAATTTTGCTTTCGTGCCTTTGCTTGGTGAAAAAGGATGGAAGTGAAATCCAGCTTCTATTTTTTTGGTGTTTCTGGTTTAACTTCTTCTACTGTAAGAAACATCGCCACTCTGGGTACATCACCATTTATTTTCCATGCATCGTGACTGGAGTTTCTTGAGTAAGTTGGGAACTCATGACCTGCACCAAATGTGTAAAACAATTCATTCACGCCATTTTTTCTAAACCAAACTCTTACGGTTTCATAGGTAATGATCACCTCCTGATCGATCGTGATATCCTGGTCATCCAGATAGCAAACGATCCAATGATCTCCGCTTTTGCTCTTAACAAAAGTTTCTTTCTTTAGCAGGCTTTCATTGGGCATCCCATCCTTGATAGAATAAACTTGGATTCTGAACAGGGCGCTGTCAACAGTATTAAAACGCAGGTGAAATTGTGCGTCAATGATTTTATACTTCTTGCCATTGGTAGAAACGGAAAGTCCCCATTCACCACCGTACCCAAATTCTCCTTCACGACTCCGACCTGTTGTGGTAGTTGTTGGTTTTGAACGCCCAAGCTTTGTAAAATCTTTTTTGAATTTCCTTTTGCCCTTCACCGTCACCTCTTTTAACTGATATGTTTTGGGAACAAGTAAAATAGTGAGATTTGTCTCTTTTAATTTGGAGATGACAATTTTTTGAGTTTCATATCCGATCATTGAAAACAGAAGCTGATCTTCAGGCTGCGCATTTGATAGATCGATTAAGAATGAACCGTCTTCGCGACTGATAACTCCCATGTTTCGATTGAGTACACCAATGTGTACGTAAGGCAGCGGGCTCTTTGATGAGGCATCCTTTACAGTTCCTGAAAAAGTTTGCGAGAAAGCGGGAAGAGAAGAAATAAGGAGGAAATAAGAAATATATAATCTCATGATTCTACTTAAAAAATTAGCTTTAATTTCTCTTTTACTTTCTCCATGCCGATGCTAGCCTTCTCCGTTATGAACTCCACATTAGGTACGTGATTTACTTCAGGTTGTTTCGGATCGACAACATATTTTGTTACATGATCTGAAACATAATTAATCAAACCTGCTGCCGGATACACCACCATTGAAGTTCCAACCACTAAGAAAATATCAGCGCGGGAGGCAAGTCGTGCGGCAGTTTCCATCATTGGAACCATCTCACCGAACCAAACAATGTTAGGTCTTAATTGGGAACCTTTTTCACACTTGTCACCAATATTGAGTTGCCACCCACTTATTTTATAAACCAATGAAGGATCAAGCGTGCTGCGCGATTCAAATAAACTTCCATGAAGATGAATTACTTTTGAAGAGCCCGCGCGTTCATGAAGGTCATCCACATTTTGTGTGACGATGGTGACGTCAAAATCATTTTCTAATTCCGCAAGAATTTCATGCCCGCGATTGGGCGTTGCTTCGAGCGCTTTCTTTCTCCGTTCATTGTAAAATTCGAGAACCAATTCCTGATTTCGTTTCCATGCTTCAGGTGTAGCTACGTCTTCCACGCGATATCCTTCCCACAGTCCACCCGAATCCCGAAAGGTGGCAAGCCCACTCTCGGCACTGATCCCTGCTCCACTAAGGACAACTAATTTTTTCATTTCGATGGCACTCTAAAACTATTTCAGCTTTCGTTCAAAAAAATCTTTCGCTGCCATAAAAATCTTGTCCCAGCTCTCGTAGCGAAGGAAGCCGTGCACTTCATCCGGCAGAATGAGAACTTCCACGGGAACATTCTTCTCGCGAAGCTTTGTTGCGAGGTCAGTTGTTTGTTGGAACTGAACGTTGCGGTCATCATCACCATGAACAAACAATACAGGTGCTATCCATTTGCTGAGATCTGCATTCGGTGAGGATTTCAGTGCAAGATCTTTTTCATTCTTCCCAATTCCCCAACTATCGGTGGCGTCATGTGCATCGAATGACCAATCATGAACTCCGTGCAAATCAACACCGGCTTTGAAAATTTCAGGATTGCGTGAAAGGCCCATCGCAGTAAGATAACCTCCGTATGATCCGCCCCACAGCCCAATTTTATTCGCATCCACTTCAGGCATCAATTGCAAAAACTTCGCTGCCGCAACTACATCCTGGTATTCAACAGCTCCACGTGGCCCTTGATTCTTTTGTGTTCTGAATTCTTTTCCATAGCCAATTCCGTTTCTGTAATTCACCGAAACAACTGCAAAGCCAATGCTCGCCAAGTATTGATTAAATGCATAGCAGTTGATATAATAGTCGCTGTAGTGAAAGCCAAGTAACATCTGTCGGCTGGGGCCACCGTGCATGTAAACAATACCTGCGCGCTTGCCTGAAATTTTCCTATCAATGAAAAGCTGACCGTGAAGTGTTGTACCATCGGCAGCTTTGAAAATAACTTGCTCAGGTTTTACAAAATAGGCGCTTGTGAACGTAATAAGTTTTTGAATGTTAACGGGTGCTATTGCTTTTTTTGTTTCCTCCACACGCACCAATTGTTTGGATGTATTCATTGTTGACCGGAATGCATATAGGTTCGTGCCGCCAAGAGCAGGATACATTTCAATTCCTTCTCCCGTTGTTACAGCAGTTGGAGCACCACCATTCACACTCGCTTTCCATATGTGCCTGCGGTCAATGTCTTCTCTATTGCCATCGAAGTAAATATTTTGACCTGCGGCATCGATCACATAGCTCTCTACTTCCCCATCACCTGGCGTGATGTCTTTCACATCGCTGCCATCAGGATTCATGGAAAAGACATGATTCCATCCGGTATGTTCAGAATGAAAAAGGATTTTATTCGATGCCGTCCAGGCCATGGGTTTGGTTGGATAGCTTTGTGCAAAACCTCCATCTTCACCTGGCGATTTCCATATTGGCTTTGCTTTCAAATCGTCAACATTGGCCACACAAACCGAAAACTTTCTTCCAGCGAGATAATTTATGAGTTCATTGATTTTTGTTCCATTGCCGCGGATGAAGGCAACTTGCTTTCCGTCAGGCGACCAAACAGGAAGCTCATCATTGGTAACATCTGGCGAAATCCATTTTATTTTTTTGTAAGTCAGATTAAATATACCAATGAAACTATGGTCACCACGATCGCTCGTGAAGAGCACCTCGTTTCCCCCAGGAGAGAATTGAGGATCATAGTTGTTGCCGCGAGCAGTGAACAACGGCTTCCCCGGGTCATTGATGTCAAGATTGGTAACATAAATCTGGCCGCCTTTTGAATACAGAATTTTCAATCCATCTGGGAAAAAAACGGGACTGTTGCCTTGTGTGATTTTAGCTGCCGGGTTTTTGGAAGCAATGTCCTTCACATAAATGGCTTGCTCAGTAGGCTCTGGTAAACTCGCGGGGTTTGGGTTTTGTCCTTTGCTGTTGGCGCCACCTCCACGCACAAAAACCAGTTTAGTCCCATTCGGTGAAAATGATAATTGAGAAATTTCCTGGCCATCATCCTGTGGATAGTCGGTAAAAGGCTTTGGTAAATCATTTCCAGTTTTGATCAGAATGTTTCTTTTGCCGTGATCATTGATTACCCACGCAATTGTTTTTCCATCTACCGATGAGGCAAAGTTGGATTCAATCGGGTGACTGAGAAATTGTTCTAAAGGTGTCTGAGCGCAAAGTCTCGTTGCAACAAAAATGAGTGAGATCAGAATGAACTTCTTCATGGTAAAAAATTTCCATGAAGATACTAAATACGACCCAACGAACTCAATGAAAATAGATGTGTTCTACTTTTGTTGGCCTTGAAAGAGACTGCTTCGTTTCGATTGCTTACGTGGCCACCCGAATCTATCAGCTTGATTGTTGTAAATTTTTACAGCAAGTTCTTCGCCTTCAATATGATATCGGGACTCTGTGTATGTGATAATGCGTACGTCTTGATCTTTGCAGTGATATCGACCCGATATGATGATCTGTCTTTGGCCTTGTTCTTAGCGATCCTCCTAAATATTCTCCTCGCTTGATCGTTTTCCAAAACAGAGCAAACAGTTCCTTGGGCATATCAGGATGGTGAACATGTTTGTGGCTGAACCTATGAGATCATCTTTCTCATACCATACTAACTTTGGTAAATTGAGCAGGATGCTTTGTTCACCAAATTTTCAAAATGAAAAACCAAATCTTGCTGGCAATCAATTGCTAATTGTTTAAATTCACAAAAGGATGGCTAAATCGACAAAAATAGTGAAGAAGAGAAGCGTTCGCGGCAAAGAAACCAAGCCCAAATCGAGCATTTTACAACCCAGCCTTATCAACGAGCATATTCTCCTTCGCACTTTCATTGACATTATTCCGGTGAACATTTATGTGAAGGATAAAAACTTTGAAAGGGTCTTGGCAAACCGTTCGGAGTGCGAATATCTTGGTGCGAACAGTGAAGACGAGGTGATCGGAAAAACTGATTTTGATTTTTATCCTGAAGCGACTGCGGCCATTTCGCGCGAGGAAGATTTGAAAGTGCTGAAGGGAGAACCAATGTTGTCGCAGGAAACTTTGAACATCAAGAAAAATGGTAAGCAAACATGGTTTCTTGTTTCAAAAGTTCCTTTAAAGAATGAGAAGGGTGAAATTGTCGGTGTCTGCGGCATCAGCATCGACATTACAGATCGGAAAAAAAATGAATCCAAACTTGCTCAAAGCGAAGAATTGTTTCGTCTTCTTTCTGAAAATTCTACGGACATCATTTGCCTTCACGAAGCTAATGATCTTGCAACCTATCGATATGTTTCTCCATCAGTGAAAACTATTTTGGGTTATACGCCTGAAGAATTAATTGGCACGAGCCCGTTTGCTTTGCATCATCCTCAGGATGCAGCGCGGATAAAGACGGAAGCCAATGTAAAAACAATTCGAGGAGCTGCAGTCGAAAATGTAGAATTCAGGATAAAGCATAAAGATGGCAGGTACATTTGGATGGAGGCCTGGACAAAACCATTCTTCGATAAGTACGGGAAAGTGGTTTCTTTTGAGACGTCCACTCGCGACATTTCTTTGAGAAAGAAAATCGAAGAGCAATTACTCAAAGCAAAAGAAGATGCTGAGGCTGCAGCGAAAGCAAAATCTGAATTTTTATCTGTAATGAGTAATGAAATTCGAACTCCATTGAATGGAGTGATTGGTTTGTCACAACTTTTGATGAACAGCAGTCCGCGTGTTGACCAATTAGAGAAATTGCACTTGCTCCAATTCTCTGCCAATAATTTGCTAAGCCTTTTGAATGACATTTTAGATTTCAATAAGATTGAGGCAGGCAAACTTACGCTCGAAACAATCTCATTCAACCTGGGCGAATTGCTTTCGCATACAGTGAAAATGTTTGAGCAAAATGCACGCGACAAAAATCTCTCCCTCATTTTAAAAATAGATGATCATTTTGAGCCGTTTGTGAAAGGTGATCCGGTTCGGATTAGCCAGGTACTCACAAATCTGATCACGAATGCAATTAAATTCACAGAGCAGGGGATCGTTGAAGTCTTTGCTTCGCGAAATGAAAATGGGGTTTATTCTTTTTCTGTGAAAGATACAGGCATTGGCATTGCCTCAGATCGGTTGAACGCAATCTTCGAAAGTTTCACTCAAGCGGAGATAATGACTACCAGAAAGTATGGTGGAAGCGGACTTGGTCTTACAATTTCAAGACAGTTGGCAGAAATGATGGGAGGGAAGATGAGTGTAGAAAGCAAACTGGGTGAAGGTTCAATATTTTCGTTTGAACTTCCTTTGCCTCGTGGCAATAATTTAACAATGACCGATGCACAGGAAAAAGAATCAATCATTTACACAGGTCGGAAGTATCGATTATTGCTGGCAGAAGATGATATGGTGAGCCAGGCGGTTACGAAGCAATTTTTAATGGATTGGGGATTTGATGTGTCAGTGGTAACTAACGGGTTGGAGGCGCTAGAAATGATCAAGACTGTGAAATATGATTTGGTTTTGATGGACATTCACATGCCCGGTATGCTGGGAAATGAAGTTGTAAGTAAGGTGCGCCAGGCAGATGAAACTTATTTTAAAAATGTTCCGATTATAGTGATGACAGCCTCTACGGTGGGAGATGCAAGAACTGAATTGCAGCATTCTGGAATTACCGATTTAATTGGGAAACCGTTTGATGCGGATCAACTTCATCGCATGATTAATTTTCATTTGCGGAAAAATGGAAAGAACGAATTGCTTGCCCCATTACTTTCTGATAATTTATTCCAGACTGGAGATGCGGAATTTAAATCTACGCTCCTGGAGTTGATCATGGGCAATATTTCTGAGCTTAAAAACAAATTGAATTCAGGCGATACTTCGTTGTATCATCCTGCCATTCATAAGTCGAGAACAGCCTTGAAATATTTGAACCATTTTGAGTTGAACGAACTTCTTGAGGAAGTCCGAAAAGGAAATGGTGAATTGATTTCACCAGAAAGGTTGAATCGTCTCAACGCACTAACAGAAGAATTAATTTCAGGTTTAAGATCGAAAGTGAAGGAGTTTTCCTGATTATTTTATTTCGATAAGGCGACTATATCGGGCACTTCAAGAGTTTTTTTATTATATCCTTTTTTTGCAGCGTTGATCATGGCATTGCCAACATCTTCCAGCTTGCAGATTGAATTAGGCGTGAGAAGCTTGAACAAAGGAATCAGCCATCCAAGAAATTTGTAAATCTTCAGCGTGTTTTTCATCCCTTCCATCGGAATCATTCCACCCGGGCGGAAGTTGTATGCGTTTTTGAAAATCTTTGTCAGATCATTTTCGGTTTTACCTTTCACTCGTGCCCACATTGTTTTGCCATTTTCTGTGCTATCTGTACCTGCACCAGAAACGTAGCAGAATGTCATTTCAGAGTTTTGTTTCGCGCACTGCTGGGCGAACCCAATGGTTAGTGTGTGAGTCAGTTTGGTGTATTGTTCTTCACTCATCCCAACAGACGATACACCGAGACAAAAGAAGCAAGCATTGTAATCTTTTAGTTTGTCTTGAAGAGGAGCGAGGTTGAAGAAATCAGGAATAATAATCTCACTCAGTTTGGAATGTGTAACCCCGCACGGTTTCCGACCCACTACTAAAACCTGCTCTACGTCTGGATGATTTAGGCAAACATGTAGCACTCCTTCGCCCACCATGCCGGTGGCTCCCGTGATGATTGCTTTTATCCGTGCGTCCATAGGTTGAAATCAGATTGCGTCCGATCCGGTTTCTCCGGTGCGAAGTCGAATGACATCTTCGAGTGGCAATACGAATATTTTTCCACTGCCAATCATTCCGCTTTCATTTGGTGTGGATGCTTTTAAAATGGCATCAATGGTTGGCTTCACAAAATCTTCGTTTACAGCAATTTCAATTCGTATGTTAGGAACAAGATTCGGCACCACGCGTTGGCCGCGATAAATTTCCTCTTGTTGCAACTGTCTTCCGTGACCTGAAACATGGTTGACGGTAATTCTGGAAACACCTGCCTCAATCAGTGCTAGCCGTACCTGATCAAGTTGATTTTCTCTGATAATTGCTATTATTAGTTTCATGTGTTAATATCTTTTATATGGTTACATGGAATGCCCATGCTAGTTGTCATCCAGTTAGTTTGTTTGGCTGATGAGCATTTCATGTAATTTGATTCAATTTAGAATTCAAAGTTCAACTTTAAAAATTAATTCGGGTTGATCATTCCGTAACCACGCTCACCGTGATAGAAGTTATCAAGCCCTTTCATTTCTGCTTCTTCCGTTGAGCGAAGTTTCACTACTTTGTTCAGCAAAAACAAAATCACTAACGTTCCAATAGCAGCATAGGCAATGGCAATCCCAACAGCGGTGAGTTGAACTCCCAGTTGTTGCCACATGGTCCAACTTCCGCCAGCAACATTTGCTGCGTCCGCCATCCAGCTATCGCGAATAAAGAAAGTGAGAAACACAGCACCCACTATTCCACCAATGCCGTGAATGCCAAATGCATCTAGTGTATCATCATAACCCAATTTATTTTTCAAAATGATTGCATAGTAACACAGGAGTGAAGCAAGCATGCCAAGCACCATCGCTCCACCCACTTGTACTACTCCTGCAGCCGGTGTAATAGCAACGAGACCTGCCAACACACCTGAAACAAACCCAAGTGCTGTTGCTTTTCCCTGATGAAATGCTTCTATGATCACCCAGGCAATTGCCCCTGCAGCGGCTGCCACTTGTGTCACTGTTAATGCTTGTGCGCTGGTGAGCCCGCTTGTTAAACTGCTTCCCGCATTGAAACCAAACCAACCCACCCACAAGAGTCCCGCACCAATTAAGGTCATTACCAAATTGTTTGGACGCATTTGTAAATGCTTGAAAGACTTTCTTCCACCTAAATATATTGCAGCAACTAATCCGCTAACACCAGCGGAAATGTGAACGACTGTGCCGCCCGCGAAGTCAATGGCACCTTTTGCACCAAGTTTAAAAAGAAAACCGTCAGACGCCCACACCCAGTGACACAGCGGATTATAAATTAATATTCCCCACACAATGATGAAGATGCAATAACCTTTGAATGAGACTCGTTCAGCAAACGCGCCAGCTATCAAGGCAGGAGTGATGATCGCAAACTTTGCCTGAAACATGGAGAACACATATTCAGGAATTCCATTGGAGACGGATTCATCTATTCCGCGCAACAAAAAGTTGGCAGGATTCCAGCCAAACCACCCGCCTAAAACATTTGGGCCAAAGGCCATGCTATATCCGATCACCACCCAAAGGATTGTCATGATGCCCATCGCGGTGAAGCTGTGCATCATTGTTCCTAAAACATTTTTAGTTCGTACGAGCCCGCCATAAAACATCGCCAGGCCGGGCACCATCAGCAGCACCAGCATAGTAGAGGTGAGCATCCAGGCAGTGGCTCCGGAGTCAATGGTCGCGGCTTCAGCAAAAGTGTCTTGGGACGAGAAGAGGATAAGAATGAACGCACTCAATGCGAAAAGATGTGTTTTTTTCATTGGTAAGGGTATAATTTTAGCGTTTGTGCCAAAAATATAACCATTCAAAAAGGTAGCAAGCGTTAGGTTAAGAGTTTATTTAAAGAATGCTTCCCGAATTCGTTTGCTCAAGCATACTTTGTTTATATTTTCTTAAGCCAGTCGAGAAGCCGGTTGCAATAACCCCATTCATTATCAAACCAGGCAAGCAATCGAATGTGATTTCCGTTGGTGACGCGTGTGAGCAGCCCATCAATTACACCCGAATGTGAATTGTTTAAAACATCTGAAGATACGATTGGATCAAATGTAATGTTGGTGATGTTCTTTAAATCTTTTCCTGACGCTGATTCAAAGATGGAATTGATTTGTTTCTCGGATGTGGATTCTTTCAAAACCATCGATAATTCTGCAAAAGCTCCGCACGCTACCGGCACGCGTGTGGACATAGATTGAATCTTGTCAGTTAGGGATGGGAAAATGTTTTCAAGAACAGGGCCGATATTCACTTCAAATGGAATTATAGAATGGGCTGCTGCCCGGCCTCTGCGCAAACCCTTATACGGGCTATCGATTAATTCTTGCCGAGTAGTATATCCCTGAATAACATTAATGTGGAGCGATTGGATGTTGAAATTCTTTTGAATCGTTTTAATGACTGGTGCTACGCAATTAATCGTACAGTCTCCGGGTGAAATAACATTTAAATTTATTTTCAAAAGATGATTTACACCCCAAACAGTTGCGGGCACATCTTTGCTGAAAGTGGTGAGTAGCACTTTACTTGCATTGTGCTCAAAATGTTTGGATGCATCATGATGAAGAGTAAATAACCCGGTCGCTTCAACAATGGTTTGAATACCTTTGCCCTTCCAATTTATCTTTTCAATTTCTGATTCACAGCTAAAATAGATTTCATGATCATTTACTTTGAATCCATTTTCGGTTTCAATGATTTCCACAGGCAATGGTCCTCGAATCGAGTCGTACTTCAGCAAATAAATCAAATTCTCTTTTGACATGATGTCGTTCACAGCCACCAGGTGTTGTAACTCATTCTCTTGCAAAAGCAACCGAAATAAAGTGCGACCGATACGGCCCATTCCGTTGATAGCAATGCGGGGAAATTTTTCACCACTCAATTCTGACATAAAACCAATTTGAATGCAATCTTAATAAGAAACAGAAAGAATCAAATACACACATTCCGCTTATTTGCTCATACCAGATTGATTTATATTTGTGAAAAAAATAGTTCATGCGACCTTATATAATCTGTCACACTTTCAGTTCTCTTGATGGAAAAATCAAGCAAACCATTTGGGGCTTGAAAGATCATGCTAAATATTTTGAAGAACCTGCTTCAAAAATAAAAGCGGATGCCTGGATAGTCGGCCGCGTGACCATGCAGGAATTTTGTAGCAAAAAGAAACATGACTTAAGCAAGTTTAAGGGTTCTGTGGTACGCACCGATTTTGTTGCAGCGCACCATGCAAAAACGTACGCTGTTACTATTGATCCTTCGGGAAAATGTTTCTGGGACACCAATATGGTAACAACAGAGCATGTGATTGAAGTTCTTACAGAGCAAGTTCCAGATTCGTATTTATTACACCTTCGTTCCAAAAATGTGTCTTACATCTTTGGAGGCAAGAAGGAAATCAACTTAAAGATTGCTATGGAGAAATTGATCAAACTTTTCAATATAAGAGTGGCTCGGGTGGATGGTGGAGGTCATGTCAATGGTTCGTTTTTGAAAGCTGGTTTGATTGATGAATTGAGTATCGTGCTGGCGCCTCTCGCTGATGGCACAACGGGTGGGCTTTCGATGTTTGAAGTGCAAACCGGCTATGGAAAAAGATTAGCTTCCCATTTCACACTTAAGTCAGTCAAGAAAATCTATAATGACTTTTTGTGGCTTCGTTATCTGGTGAAGAAATAAATCTTATAGATTCCCTTTCTTCATTTCTTCCACGGCATAGTTGGCTGCCCTGGCAGTTAACGTCATGTAAAGGATTGATGGGCTTTGATTTCCTGTGCTGGTCATGCAGGCTCCATCTGTGACAAAAACATTTTTGCAGTGATGAAGTTGATTCCATTTGTTAAGTAAAGAAGTCTTCTGATCATTGCCCATGCGACAGCCGCCCATTTCGTGAATGTCGAGGCCGGGCGCTTGGTGAGTATCCCATGTTTCAATGTTTTTGCATCCTGCTGTGCTCATCATCTCTTCGCTTTGTTGTAAAAAATCTTTAATCATTTTTTCATCGTTGTCATCATAACCAACTGATGTGACAAGCAATGGAATTCCCCACGGATCTTTTTCAGTTGTGCTTAAGCGAACATGATTTTTTTCTTTTGGAATAGTCTCTCCTTGCATATACATGTAGAGTTGCCATTCGCCAGGATTTTGAACTGCTTCTTTTAACTCTGCGCCACAAAGTGTTTCGACTTGTTCTGATTTTCCACGAGCGCGATGAGCCCCGGTAAAAGTTGTGAATCCGCCAACATAGTCACTGTCTTGTTTTTTCAGGTTGCGATAGTTCGCAATGATCGGCTCTGTTGGATTTCTTCCAAAATAGTATTTGTCTTCAAAACCATCAATGGTTGCATGAAGCCCCGCACGATAGTTATGAAAGGCTACATATTTTCCGAGAAGCCCGCTGTCGTTTCCCAATCCATTTGGAAATCTTGAGGAAGTAGAATTGAGCAGAACAAGTACACTGTTCAATGCGGAGGCATTCACAAAAATAATCCGGGCATAATATTCCACCACCTCTTTTGTGTTTGAATCAATTACGCGAACGCCCGTCACTTTCTCTTTTTTACTGTCATAAATTATACTATGCACAACCGAGTCAGGTCGGATCGTTAAGTTGCCTGTGCGATTGGCCCAGGGCAATGTCGATGAAACGGAACTGAAGTATCCCCCGAAAGGGCAACCGCGCATGCAAAGATTTCGCGCCTGACATTTTCCTCTTCCTTGCTGAAGATGAACATCAGTCGGTTGTGTGAGGTGCGCCCATCGCGCCTGTACCATGTGCCTTCCAAAATTTTCAGTGATAGATTTTTTCATGTGTGCTTCCACGCAGTTCAAATCAAAAGGCGGAAGAAACTCACCATCCGGCATCGATTCAACACCATCTTTGTTGCCGCACACACCAATGAATTGTTCCACATGCGAATACCACGGAGCCACATCATCGTAGCCGATAGGCCAATTCATTCCATAACCAAGGCGCTCAGGAGAATTGAATTCATATTTGCTCCAGCGCTGGCAGGCGCGGCCCCATGTCAGTGATTTTCCTCCAACCTGGTAGCCACGAATCCAATCAAAAGGTTTTTCCTGAACGTAAGGATGATCTTTGTCTTGAATGAAAAAGTGTGCCGTGTCTTCACCAAACCCTGCTGCTTTTGAGATGAGTGGATTTTCTTTCAGGAATTCTTCCGTCATTCTCCCGCGATGTTTGAATTCCCACGGGTGCATGGTAGCGGTAGGGTAATCCTTGTTATGTTCCACATTTCGCCCGCGCTCCAGCACCAGTGTTTTCAAGCCGTGTTCGCACAATTCTTTGGCAGCCCAGCCTCCGGAAATTCCTGAGCCAATAACAATTGCATCAAATGTATTTTGTGCTTGGGCATCTATGTTGAAATGGATGTTCATAGTTTTTCACAAAGCAGCAATTTAAGTTTATATCGATACGATTAACTTCTAATTCTGCACTTTATTTATTTACTATGTATTTATCCATAAAGTACATTTAACTTGCTCTTGGAAAAATTTTGGATGAAGCGGATATTCTTTTTCATTTCAATCTTGCTTATCAACTTCAACGTGCTTTCTCAAAGCAGGGATTCTACGATTGTCAGGCCGGAAGATAAGGACATCATCGATTTGATTACCAACAAAATCAAGATCAAGGAGAAAGCACACAACCCGAAACGCGGACGTGTTTACTACTCGGTAGTTCCATCGCCCAGTTCTAATATTGGTGCGAAGACCATGATCGTATCGGCCATCAATGCTGCCTTCTATGTGGGTGATCCAAAAAAAACCTATATCTCCAGTATTTATTTCGTTCCTTACACAGACCTGGGCCGGCAGTACGGTTTTATGACAACTTTCAACTTGTGGTCAGATAAAAACCTTTGGAACTCACCCGGTGAATTCAAGATTCAAAAGTTGAGCCCGTACAGCTTTGGACTGGGCAGCAGATCAAGCAACAATCAACGATTTATTGTGGACTATGATTATATTCGCTTCTATGGGTCTGCGAACAGGAAAATCAGAAATTATTTGTATGCCGGTCTCGGCTTGAATTATGACAGGCATTTCAATGTGGGAGCTAATGTTGACTTCAGGCCCAATGTTTTTACGGATTACGGAGTAGGTACTGGCTCGTCTTCAGCTTCGCTCGGTGTTACTTTTAATTTTCTGTACGACAATCGATTCAACTCGATTAATCCCGATAAAGGCTTTTACTCTACAATTGTTTATCGCTTAAACCCTGGAGCACTTTCGAACACTGAAATCTGGGGATCATTTTATTTTGACGCACGGAGATATTTTTCATTGCCAACAGCAAGACGAAATATTATTGCGACCTGGTTTTTCTATTGGGGAGCGTTTGGAAAAGTTCCATATCTCAATTTGCCTGGAACGAGTATGGAGTACAACGCACGGTCAGGAAGAGGATATTCCTATGGACGATTTCGCGGCAAGCAGATGTTGTATTTGGAGGGCGAATATCGCTTCACCATTTCACAAAACGGATTGCTTGGCGGAGTTGTGTTCGCCAACTTTCAATCATTGACCGAACCTTTCTCTGAGCGATTTGATGCCGTGAATCCGGGTGCCGGCTTTGGTGCGCGTATCAAGTTCAACAAATCTTCAAACACAAACCTGGATTTGGATTTTGGCTTTGGGAAGGATTCATTCAATGTGTATGTGAATCTGGGTGAATTATTTTGAACTGCAATTCAATTGACCATTCAAACAGAAATGTTGCCAATATTTGTTTTCGTTGATTCATATTCCAATCTTTATTTCTATTTTGAGAAATAATTCATCTCTAAGACTATGAGTATCAACCGAAGAAATTTTCTAAAAACTTCAGCAGTAAGTATTGCTTCAACAGCAACCTTAGTGAGCTGTGCCTCGCCAACCTCAGAAAAGAAAGCAAAGGCTCCATTCGATGATTTAAAATCAATGACGGATAAAGTTGTTCCTATTTCTGTGGACGAGCGAAAAGCACGGATTGAGAAAGCTCAAAAGTTGATGGTAGAAAATAAAATCGGAGCGATCTATTTGGATGGTGGTACTTCAATGAAATATTTCACTGGAGTAGAGTGGGGCAACAGTGAGCGCATGATGGGTGCCATCATTCCTGCAAAAGGTGATGTAAAATATGTGGTTCCTCATTTTGAAGAAGCTCGCCTTCGCGAGTTAATTACTATCGGAAATGATGTAAGGGTTTGGGAAGAACATGAGAGCCCTTATAAAGTGGTCGCAGGAATTTTTTCTGATGCAGGAATTAAAACAGGAAAAGTCGGGATGGAGGAGCGTGTGCGTTTTTTCTTGTTCGATGGAATCAGAAAAGAAGCTTCCAGCCTCGATTATGTGAGCGCAGATGCGGTGACAATTCCTTGTAGAATGTTTAAGAGCGCCACTGAACTTGCGCTGATGCAAACCGCGAACGATATTACACTTGCGGCATTCAAGTTAACTCATTCTATGCTCGAAGAAGGAATGACTCAACAGGATGTGGGCAGCATCATTTCGCAAGCTCATTCAAAATTAGGTGCACGGGGAGGAGCAATGGTTTCATTTGGTGAGTACACTGCGTTTCCACACGGAAGCAAGACACCACAAAAATTAAAAAAAGGTGAAGTGGTTTTGATTGATGGCGGTTGCAGTGTAGATGGTTATGCGTCTGACATCACCCGAACTTTCGTTTTTGGGGAGCCAACTAAACGACAACGAGAGATTTGGGATTTGGAAAAAGCTGCGCAAGCTGCGGGCTTTGCTGCGGCAAAACTCGGAGATCCTTGCGAGAACGTTGACATTGCTGCACGAAAAGTAATTACTGATGCGGGTTTTGGTCCGGGCTACAAAGTGCCGGGGTTGCCGCATCGCACCGGTCATGGAATTGGAATGGATGGACATGAGTGGGGCAATATGGTGTTGGGAAATAAGCAGCCCTTTCAACCTGGAATGTGTTTCAGTATTGAGCCAAATATTTCTATATACGGAGAGTTTGGAATTCGTCTCGAAGATTGCGCTTATATGACCGGGCAAGGAGTAAAGTGGTTTACTCAGCCAAGCGAGTCTATTGACAAACCATTTGCCTGATCTACTTCTTTAATACTTTGATATGATTGATTCCTGATTCGGTATAAATCGTGAATAAATATATTCCGCTGTTGTATTGATTCATTTCCGTTGATACGGAGTTGCCGCTGGTGTTGATGTCTTCTAAATATCTGCCTTGCAAATCCTGGATTTGAACTCTCAGAATTTCATTCTCTGAATTTATTTGCAAACTTCCTGAAGTTGGGTTTGGAAAAACCTGCAGTGAATTTGCTTTTTCTATGGCCGTCACATAACCAACTGACAAATCGGTGTCCGAAACAGTCCAGTTGGCGGCAACATTGTTGTCCAGACCGATATCGATCAGTGAAAGGTATTTTCCATTGCCATTCGCATCGGGCCAGGGTGAAGTTGAAGAGTAATCAACTTCATCAATAATATTTCCATAAGCATCTGAAAGAATTATCTTTTGTCCAGAGTTGGCAAGATGTCGGTTGTATTCTCCGAAAGGTGCATGCCCATATCTTTGGATAAACGTATCCCAGTCGCTCGCCAACTGGAGTACTCCATAAGCCGGAACTTTTGTGTTCAAAGGAAACTGATAAATGAGACCCATTCCCTGAAAATATATTCCTGTTAAATCCACTTCGCTGCTCCCGTTATTTGTGATTTCTATAAATTCCTGGTCATCGCTTGCAGGAAATTGTGTGGAGGTTTGTGGATTGTAATTTATTTTATTGATGACTAAAGGAGGCATGGTCACATTGCTGCAAGCAGAGAATGAACCAATTTTCTGCGTCATCCAGGTTGTGCGAGCTGTAATGAAATTTTTGATCTTTGAAATTTCAGTTGGAAAGTCAATAGGTGAAGACCATTCGGTTGACCATTCGTATGACCAGCGAACCTTTTCACGCGCGGCTGCCTCAGATATTTTTGTATAAGTAGTATCAATTAAGGTATTGATTCGATCTGAGCTCAGGGGCTGTTCGATTGCTATTAATTCATTCCAGCGCTTTGATAAATAACATTTGAAAGTTGGGTTGTTAAATAGATCTTTCCAAAATTTTGCTCCAATGTTATCACCATTGTCAAACTGCCAAGTATCTGTAAAGCTTCGATTCAAATTCCAAAGAAAAAGATCGTTACCAAAGGTAAGATTGAAATCCCAAATGGGTCCGGCTCTTAGTTTGCCCATCCGGTCTTTGTGAAAGTAAGTGCTGAACTGATACGAATCCACGTTTGCCGACAATTCATTGATCAGCATGAAGTCGATAAAAGATGGCAAGTCGATAATCGATGGGTATCCATTTTTGAAATTATCATTGGTTGCCGTTGCACTGAGGTGGTCAAATACGGAATGAATAAAATGATCTTGCTGAGTTGTGATATCACTTGGCTTGGGTTCGGAATGAATGAATGCAACACTTGTATTGATATAGGTTGTGTAGTGCCAGGCTGCCTGATCTTGCCCCGCTTCCTTATCGCACTTGGTAATATACCCTCCGGTAACTTGAGGAAAATCATTGTCTGTACTTTTTAGTTTTTTGATGTCAACCCGATTGTCATCCGCTTTTATTTTTTCCTGCAAAATATAAAGCCCTCGGTAGTCGCCATTGACAATGACTTCACAATAACGGGTGCGCGTTGCATATTGACCGATAGCTCTTGAGAGGTTGTAGGAGATGTAATCGCGAATTAAGGAAGGATCAAATCCGAGCCCGTTTAAAATCCAATCATTTTCTTTTGGCATACCTAATAAACTCACATTGTTATTGGAACCATCACTCAACCGTGTTTCAAATCCATATTGCTTTTTATCAAGTGACTGTGTGCTTGAGCCTCTTGTTTCAATGCCTACGCGCCCATTGTAGTTCAACTTCGTGATGTCATTTTGGTCGGACACATAATTTCTTGAACCATCACTATGATTAATGATTTTCATTGTAGCCCCGATCTTCGGCTCATCAGGAATTGTGATTCCACCATCCGTGTTAATAATAATAATTGGGAGATTGCTGTCTGTGAATGTTTGGGCTTCAATATAAAAGCCCACGAATGTCAATAGCAGTGCCGGTAAAAGAGACTTCAAGCAATTTGGACGGATCGAAAAATACATTGATGTCAAAATGGTAATGCTGGAAACTCAAATATACCGAACCTATAGCAAATGTTCTTGCTTGCCTTTCACTAATTAACTTTTTTTAAAAACCTGTTTACCCCATTTGATTCCGTCCCAAACACGCTCGTGAACAAAATACCTGATGATGGTTGTGTAAATATTGCTTGTGATCATAAAGCCGAGAGTAATTTTTATCTGGCCGATAAAAAAGTACACCGTCATAAATTCGGGATATTGGATGAATACTTTGTAAGTAATGGTCTTGATCACTGTTCGAGATAATGCCTCCTAAGTGTGATGTGTTTGATGCGAATAGTGCTTCCATATTTTTTATTAGAAGGAGTTAAAATGAAAACTGCCCAAACAAATTATGCTTGGGCAGGAATCTTTTATGCTGAAATCAGGTACGTCTTACAACTTCCACCCAGCGCTATATTCTCTTTTTACAAATTGATTGGCTTCTTCGAAGTTGGTGATCTTCATGTTCTTCGCATCCCACAAAAGTTTTTTCCTTCCAGGATAATTATTGTTCTGACGAATAGTGTAGCTACGGATCGCAAGGTTACCCATTAATACACTTTCGGTGAATGGTCCTGCATAATCAAAGTTCGAACTCGTGACTGCATTGCCGTATCCCTTCAAACATGCATTCACCCACTGCACATAATGACCTTCTGGCACACGTGCTAATGTTTCCTTCGGGAAGGAAACTTCTTTCATCAACTTGGTTGGAAGCAGTCGCGGATTTTCTCCGTAGCAATCGGCCATCATCTTGCCTTTGGTTCCTTCGAAGATGACGCCTCCATCCCAGTTGCCCATCGGTTCATCGGGTAGCAGTTCATTCGGACGCTTCGGAAGAAGGCCGCCATCCATCCACGTGAGTTCAATATCGGGCTTACCATTTTTTCCCGGATACTTGAAGTGAACAATCGAAGATACAGGGCAACTATCGTCATTGCGGGATTCCGAGAAAACACCATTCCATATGGTGCTAGTGCTACACTCTACTTCCGTGGGATAATCGATCGGCAAAATGCGGAACACAGGATCCATGATGTGGCACGCCATGTCGCCAAGTGCTCCAGTACCGAATGCCCACCAGCCGCGCCAATTGAACGGAAGGTAAGCTGGATTGAAATCAATTTTCTTTGCCGTGCCGAGCCACAAATCCCAATCGAGTTCTTTCGGAACATCGAACTTGCCTTTTGGTGTGGGCACTCCTTGCGGCCACACGGGGCGGTTCGTCCAGCAGATTACTTTGTTTACATCGCCAATCAATCCGGCATCGTACCATTCTTTTGCTTTGCGCACGTCATCGCCTGAGCCGCCTTGATTTCCCATTTGCGTTACTACTTTGTATTTGCGTGCGGCTTCGGTGAGCATGCGCGCCTCATAGATGTCATGCGTCAATGGCTTTTGCACATACACATGCTTGCCTCGCGTGATGGCAGCCATCGCAACCACTCCGTGCATGTGGTCAGGAGTAGAAATCGTGCATGCATCGATGCCTTTGTTTTCTTTGTCCAGCATTACACGGAAGTCCTTATAATATTTGGCGTTCGGAAAATTCTTTCTCGACTCTACCGCCTGGCGATCGTCCACATCACAAAGCGCTACAATTTTTACATTCGGACTTTTCGCCATCTCGGCAATGTCGCTTGTGCCTTTACCTCCGGCCCCAATGCCTGCAATGTAGAGTGTGTCACTTGGCGCTATATATCCTTTGCCCAATACGTGGCGAGGAAGAATAGTAACGGCTGCCGATGCTGTGGCTGCCTGTGCGATGAATTTTCTGCGTGAAATCATTTTATAAATTTAGATTTTAGAATGAGGATTTTTTTAAAATGACATTTGGTTGGAGGTTTTGCTTTATTTCTTTGTTATACTCTATGTTACTATTTTTAAGTAGAATAATATTTAACAATGAGATTGAAAGGATGGATAGTTTATAAACTTTAAAATTAAAAATTTTAAAAGAGTGAGCAACATGAAATTATTTGAGTTGCAAACATGATTAATCCAGACTACAACCGGAAATATGGGATGTCGTAAGAAGTCAAATTTTCAAGTTTAATTGTTTTCGTTTTATCACATTTTCAATTAGTATGAAAAACGTTCCTCAACACGGTGATCAAAAATCCTTCAAGCGACTTGTTCAAGACGCTGATCAGGCAATTTTTTATGGCGAGTTGGTACATCCTGTTTTTTCCACCTTTGCCCTGGCTCGCGATTTTGAGTGGAGCAGCCGCCTTTTCTTTTTGGAGATGAAAGAGGATCACGAAGAGGGTGTGGGCACGATGTTGCACATTGATCATCACAACCCCGCTTTTGTTGGAGACGAAATTGTGTTTACGGCCACCGTTGAGAGGTTGCAAGAAAATGAATTGATCTGCTCGATCACCGCCTATGTGGGAGAGCGATTAATTGCGACAGGAAAAACAGGTCAAAAAATGCTGGCAAAGGAAAGATTGAATAAAATCTTACGTCAATAATGCACTGACCTTTTAAATTCAGACAACATAAGTATCTTTATTTCATGTTGTCAAACTATTTCAAAATTGCCCTTCGGAATTTGCGAAGCGTTTATTCGCTGATAAACCTCACGGGGCTTACCGTTGGCCTGGCAACATTCATTCTGATCTTCCAATGGGTTGATGACGAACTTAGTTTCGATCGGTTTCATCAGGATCATGATCGCATCTTCCGCATCTATCAAAATCAACTCGATGCGCAGAGTAATCCATATCAGATAGCTGTAACACCCGCATTGCTTTACGATTACATTCAGTCCAATTTCCCGTCAGTACAAAACACTTGCCGTGTGATTGCGGTGGAAGTATTAGTCAGGCATGGAGAAAAGGCATTTTATCAAAAAGGACTTGCGGTGGATACAACTTTCTTTTCGCTGTTTACTTTTCCATTGACAGACGGCAATGTTTCCGATTTTAAAGGGACAGACAAAATTGTTTTATCCGGAAAAATAGCAAGTACATTTTTTGGTGCGAGCGATCCTATCGGTGAAACGGTAAAGATTGCGGGACAGGATTTTTCAGTCGTTGGTGTGGCAAAGGATGCACCTTCCAATTCGCATCTTCAATTTGATTTTTTATTTCCACTTCAGGTTTTGAAAGCCATGGGCTGGGAGGCATTGGATCAGTGGGATTGGCATCACTTTCACACCTATGTAAAGCTCAAAAGCCTTCAAGACAAAGAAAGCTTCTCCAAGTCAATCAAAGACCTGGTGAAAGTAAATAGCAAATCAGATCCAAGCAGTGAACTCGCATTGCAACCGTTGACTTCAGTTTATCTGCATTCCTCCAAACTTAACAATGACATGTCTGGTCGCAGCGACATTCAATATGTTTACATTTTTTCTTCGGTGGCGATATTTATTTTGTTAGTGGCATGTATCAATTTTACCAATCTGGCCACCGCCCGATCAGTGAGAAGAGCAAAGGAAGCAGGCGTGCGAAAGGTGGTGGGCGCAGCGAGGATGCAATTGATGTTTCAATTTTTTTCTGAGTCGGCCTTTTATTCAATAGTTTCTTTTGTCCTGGCACTTTTGATCAGTTGGTTGCTGCTGCCCGACTTCAATGAATTAAGCAGCAAAAACCTTCAACTGAATTTTTCTTCAGGGAATTTGCTTTTCATTGCTTTGGCTGTCGTTACAGCTTGTACAGTTATGGCAGGAATTTATCCGGCAGTTTTTCTTTCCTCGCTTAAACCCGTGGTTGTGTTTAAAGGATTGTTGAAAGCTGGAAAAATGGCTGTATTCTTCCGAAGGTCTTTAGTGATTTTTCAATTTACCCTCGGCATAGCGCTGGTGGTTGGAACGCTTGTGGTGCATCATCAATTAAATTACATCCGCTCACGCGATCTTGGTTATGACAAAGAAAATCTGATCACATTTCACATCACACGAAAATTGCGAAGCCAATATCCTGATTTTAAAAACGAATTAAAGTCATTGCTTGGCGTGGCACAAGTTACAATTGCAAATAGCAGCATTTCTTTTAGCGATCAATCCTCCGACTTGATGAAATGGGAAGGAAAGGATCCAAGCAAAAATGTGTTGTTCCATCAGTTCATGGTCGATCATGATTTTCTGAAAACCTTTTCAATGACGCTTTCTTCGGGCCGGGATTTTTCTGCAGATCTTGCTTCAGATTCAAGTGCGGTGATTGTCAACGAAGAAGCTGTTCGTCAAATGAATCTTGCTAGTGCGGTTGGGAAAACTTTTACGATATTGAATCGCAAGCCAGGAACTATTATTGGTGTGGTGAAAGATTTTAATTTCAAAACTATTCACAAGAAAATTGAACCAGTTGTGATTTACATTGATCCGGAAAATTTTGGGGAGATTTCCGTGCGATTGAAGAAAGGTGACACCAGAAGAACAATTGCCGAGTTGACAGCAGTGTTCAAAAAATTTAGCCCTGACCGGCCGTTTGAATTTAATTTTGTTGATCAGGAAATCGATAAACTATACAAAACAGAGGAGCGCACGGGCGATCTTTTTCGCATCTTTTCCGGCTTGTCCATTTTTATTTCGTGTCTTGGATTGTTAGGGGTTGTGATGTTCACTACAGAACAGCGAACGAAAGAATTTGCCATTCGAAAAACATTGGGCGCTTCTTCAGGAAGCATTTTCATGAACATATCGAAAGAATTTTTGATTTTGATAGTTGCTGCAAATGTGGTGGCGCTACCAGTGGCCGCGTATGGCATGAAACTGTGGCAGGAACGATTTGCGTATTTTGATCCAATTCCCTGGTTTCTATTTGCCGGTGCAACCTTGTTGTCGATTGTTATTACCTGGCTTACTATTGCTTACTTCTCGATGAAGGCCGCGATTACTAGCCCGGTCAATGCGCTGAAGAGTGAGTGACGCTGCTTACTGTGCAGCAACTTCGTTTTCCCTTCTAATCTTTTATGAATTAGCGCGATTTGCCCAAGTGGGATTATCCACTTCAGCTTGCGGGTGATATTTTGTTTTAGTTTTCAAAAAGGCAGCGATGGGTTTTCCCTCTCTCTTGTTCCTTTTTTCCCCATCGTAGAATATGCATGAGATGCTCACTTTATTTGAGCTCCATACTTTGCCTTAAAATGCTTTGACTTAGCCTGATGAAAATTTTGTGCACTCAGGGCATGCGAAATGATTATCCCAATCAGGATCACTGCCAACAATATTACCACTTGTTTCACCCGACTCCTGAGTCCGGCATTGCTGATCATCTTCATCGATTCCATCTTTAGTTGCCTTTTTTCCTGCACAAAGGTGGTGGATAGGGGAGTCCAAAATCTGTAGAATTCCAACCAAAACCTACGTTGGTGAGATAAAAGCATCAGCCTTGGCCGTGGAAGGTAATAGGAATCGATGAAATAAAATCAGAAGAGCAATATTAGTACCCCTGTACTTTCAGGAAATCTTCTACTTCTTTTCTCACATCTTGAGGGGTAACACGATCGTAAGAAATGGTGGCAATGGATTTGAAAAGATCGCCAACCATGTTTTTTTCAAAGCCAAGTTTTTCGGCATAAACACAAGCCAGCTCAAGTTCAACATCTTCCATCACTTTATCGAGGTAGATCATGTACACCAGATGGTAAAGGGCTTCCACTTTTTCCGTTTTGTCAACAGGCGGAGTGTAAGAAGTGGATGCCATCTCCAGGTCCTTGGTATTTGTAACATCAATACCTAATTGAATGCACCACTTTATCAGGCAAGTAACATAGCGGGAATCAACCTTTTGATCTTGAAGAAAGAAGGAAAGTAGGTGGAAATAACTCCTTTTTACATCGCCTGAGGGAGAATTCATAAAAAACCAATTTTATACAAATTAAAAAAATCTATGCATGCATTTAAGAGAATAGCCGATTAATTTATTAAATGCTTTTGAGAAGGTGAAGGAAATTAAAAAGGCCGCTTTTGGCGGCCTTTCTTTTGAAGTTAGATTTTGGCAAGCTCCTGCACGAGGTCAATCAACTTATTGGAATAACCCCACTCGTTGTCATACCAGCTTACTACTTTCACGAAGTTGTCGTTTAAAGCAATACCAGCTTTCGCATCGAAGATCGAAGTACGCGCATCGCCCAGGAAATCCTGCGATACCACATCATCTTCCGTATAACCAAGGATACCTTTCAATTCACCTTCAGAAGCTTCCTTCATTGCAGTTTTGATTTGTTCATAAGTTGCTGGCTTTGCCAGGCGTGCGGTCAGGTCAACAACAGAAACATCAGCAACCGGAACACGGAATGACATACCGGTAAGTTTGCCCTTCAATTCCGGAATTACCAAAGCAACAGCCTTGGCAGCACCTGTCGAAGAAGGAATTATATTTTGATATGCACCGCGGCCACCTCTCCAATCTTTCGCTGAAGGGCTATCTACGGTCTTCTGTGTTGCCGTGACTGCGTGAATTGTGCTCATCAAACCTTCTGCGATTCCGAATTTGTCATTCAAAACTTTTGCAATGGGAGCAAGGCAATTGGTAGTACAAGACGCGTTGGATACAATCGTATGTTCTTTTGATAATTTCTTGTGATTAACACCCATTACAAAAGTAGGGGTGTCATCTTTTGCCGGTGCCGAGAACACAACTTTCTTTGCGCCAGCCGCGATGTGCTTTTGGCCATCGACTTGCGTCAAGAACAAACCGGTTGATTCAATGACAATTTCTGCACCTACTTCATTCCACTTTAAGTTGGAAGGATCTTTCTCGGCTGTCACGCGGATTTTCTTTCCATTCACAATCAGGTTCTTGTCTTTTACTTCAACGGTGCCATCAAACTTACCGTGCGTTGAATCGTACTTCAACATGTAAGCCATGTATTCAGGATCAACAATATCATTGATGCCAACGATTTCAATATCACTTCTTTTTATTGCAGCACGAAAAGCCAATCTTCCGATGCGGCCAAATCCATTAATTCCGACTTTTGTCATGGTAATAAAGGTTTTAAATTTTTTAGTTGTTCAAAATTATATTTCATGAACACCAAAACCAACCATATTGTGCACAACAATTTAACTTTTTTAGCGGTCACGTTTGCAAATCAAACTCGGAGGGCTATCTTTGCGGCTCTTTTAACCAAAACGGTCCGTTCGTCTAGGGGTTAGGACACCAGATTTTCATTCTGGTAACACGGGTTCGATTCCCGTACGGACTACAAAACCAAGCCACGCCTCCCGGGGCTTTCGGCTTGACAAGGAACTGATTGTCCCGTGGTGTAATGGCAACACAGCAGATTTTGATTCTGCTTTTCTAGGTTCGAGTCCTAGCGGGACAACGAAATGAAGCCCGCGAAATCAACGCGGGTTTTTACTTTACAATAGCAGTATGGCTGTAAAAATATTTTCCGGAAGCGCCACCACGTATCTCGCAGAGAAAATTGCAGATGCCTATGGTGAGCCATTGGGAAAAGTAAACTGCCAGCGCTTTAGTGACGGAGAAATTTCACCTTTCATAGGTGAGAATGTACGTGGCCAGGACGTGTTCATTGTTCAGTCCACTTTCGCTCCAGCTGATAATTTATTGGAACTCATGTTGATGATTGATGCGGCCCGCAGAGCGAGCGCTGCCAATGTCAATGTGATCATTCCGTATTTTGGATATGCGCGCCAGGACAGAAAAGACAAGCCAAGAGTGGCCATCGCTGCAAAGCTGATCGCGAATTTGATTTCTGCCGCAGGAGCTGATCGTATTATGACATGTGATTTGCATGCCGATCAGATCCAAGGCTTCTTCGATATTCCGATGGATCATCTGGATGGTAACTATGTTTTCTTTCCTTATTTGAAATTCTTGGGATTGAAAAATTTGATGTTCGCTTCGCCTGATGTGGGCGGCATTAAACGCGCAAGAAGTTTTGCCAAATATTTTGAAACGGAATTGGCCGTGTGTGACAAGTACAGAAGGGAAGCCAATAAGATTGAAAGCATGCGGTTGATTGGTGAGGTAGAAGGAAAAGACGTGATTCTTGTTGATGACTTGGTTGATACTGCGGGAACTATTTGCAAAGCCGCAGCTTTGTTGAAAGAGAAAGGAGCGAGTTCTGTGCGCGCGGTTTGTACGCATCCGGTTCTTTCTGGTAAAGCATATGACAACATTCAGGAGTCAGCCCTGGAAGAGATGGTTGTAACAGATACGATTCCGCTCAAACAGGAGATATCTAAAATAAGAGTGCTTACCGTTTCTGATCTATTCGCGAAAGCTATTCGCAAAATACATGATCATGAATCAATCAGCTCATTGTTTATTAACTACAAGAACAGCTAGCAAAGATTTTACTATTAACTATTAACAATTAATTTTTAACCATTATGAAAACTGTTGAGATTATAGGGTATCGAAGAGCAAATCTCGGCAAGACTGAATCCCGCAAAATCCGGGAAGAAGGTTATGTGCCGTGTGTTCTTTATGGAGGAAATGAGCAAGTTCATTTTTATTCACCGGTCATTCTTTTTCGTGACTTGGTTTATACCAACGAAGCACACTTTGTTCACATCAACATCGAAGGTGAAGAGTGCCAGGCGATCATGCAGGAAGTTCAGTTTCATCCCGTAAGTGAAATTATTCTTCATGTAGATTTTCTGCGTATCAGCGAAGAAAGAAAAATCAAGATGGACATCCCTACCCGTTTGGTGGGCCAGGCACCTGGTGTTGCCAAGGGTGGTTTGTTGATGAGAAAACGCGCTTCATTGAAAGTGTACGGTTTCCCAAAAGACATGCCGGACCACATCGACATTGATTGCTCGCATTTGGATTTTCACCATGCTATTAAAGTTGGTGATATGAAAATGGCGGGCCTTGAGTTCCTGGATCCAAAGGCTGCGGCCATTGCTTCTGTAGAAGTGCCTCGGGCTGCTAAATTGGCTGAAGAAACTGCTGCTGCCACACCTGCTGAAGGTGCTGCCGCTGCTCCTGCCGCTGCTCCTGCTGCCGGTGCAGACGCTAAGAAAGCGGAAGCTCCTAAGAAAGACGAGAAGAAGAAATAATTCTTGTAAGAGTTTGAATTATCCCGTCTTGGAGAAATCAGGACGGGATTTTTTTATTCCTTAAGTATAAATGCAATCGTAAAGCGTAATTTAAAAATTGTAAATGAAGTATTTGATTGCCGGACTTGGAAACATTGGCCCCGAGTATGAACTCACTCGGCATAACATCGGATTTCTGACGCTGGATCGGATTGCAGATACGCATAAAATAGATTTTGAAACTTCGCGCCTTGCAGATAAAGCAGAGATGAAATACAAAGGCAGGCAAATTCATTTGATCAAGCCAAATACCTACATGAACCTGAGCGGTAAAGCAATTGCTTATTGGCTGCAAGAACTGAAAATCACCAAAGAAAATCTTTTGGTGATTGTAGATGACATTGCTATTCCGTTTGGCAACTTACGACTGCGAACAAAAGGAAGTTCGGCAGGCCACAACGGACTTAAGAATATTGAACAATTGTTAGGTGGACAAGATTATGCGCGACTGCGATTTGGGATTGGGAATGATTTTTCAAAAGGCCAGCAAGTGGATTTCGTGTTAAGCAACTTTTCTCAAACAGAAATGGATGCATTGCCGGCATTGATGGACCGAGCAGCAGAGATGATTTATTCATTCTGCACCATCGGTGCCGAACGCACGATGAATTTCTTCAATAACTAAAAATTAACAAGCCGGTCAGGCAATGTAACCGTTCCTGTAAATGAGAGTGTGCTTTCATTGCATCGAAAACATTTGCGAAAACTTTCTTGTTCTTTTGCGGAATAATTGAAACCCTTTTGTTGTCTGAACGATATAACAACTAAATTTTTTTTGAGATGAAGTCGATTTTGAAGGTAGTTTTCTTTTTGCTGATCATTCAAGGTGCGCATGCCCAAGTGCCCGGAGCAATGCAGTCTGGCGATGGCAAGATAACGGGAATCGTAAAAGATTCAACAACGAATGAAGTAGTTGAATTTGCTAACGTGGCATTGATGGATAATGCAGGCAAACCTATCAACGGAGATGTGTGTGACGATAAAGGAAAGTTTACAATTAAAAATGTTCCAAATGGTAATTACACCGTAGCCATTTCATTTATTGGTTTCAAGACAAAGAAAATCAAGACACAGATTACGGATAAGAAAAGTTCAATAGACCTTGGCTTAATACAATTTGCGCCTGCAGCAGAGATGCTGAAAGAAGTTGAAGTGCAAGGTCAAAAAGTATTAGTGGAAGAAAAAGTAGATCGCACTATATACAATGCCGAGAATGATGCAACAGCAAAAGGCGGTGATGCAACGGACGTATTGAGACGTGTGCCGATGTTGAGCGTTGACCTGGATGGAAACGTTTCGCTGCGCGGAAGTTCAAATTTGAAAGTGCTGATCAACGGTAAGCCATCTACAATTGCTGCCAACAGTGTAGCGGATGCATTGAAACAAATTCCATCTGATCAAATCAAAACAGTGGAAGTAATCACGTCACCTTCGGCAAAATATGATGCGGAAGGATCGGCAGGTATCATCAATATCATCACCAAGAAAAATACACTTGAAGGTGCGACATTGAACATTGATGGAAGTGGTGGCTATCGGGGATCAAACTTAGGTTTGAACGGAAGCTATCGCAGAGGAAAGATGGGATTCAACCTGGGTGGATTTGGAAGAACAAACTATAATACTCCTGGGAATTTTTATAATGACCAATACTTATATACGAGAGATCCAAACAACAACAATGCAATCCTTTCAACCACCCATGTGGTTCAATCCGCAGATACACGCAATCAGAATCTTTTTGGAAATTATACGCTAGGATGGGATTATGATATGGATAAATTCAATTCCATTCAGGCTTCAGTAAAATATGGAGTGCGGAATGGGCATAACTGGCAAGACAACCTTTTGTCTCAGACACAATCACCTTTCTTTAACAGCAGCATTCTTAAGAATGTGGATGCGGTGAACAATGCCGGCACAATTGATGCAAGTTTGAACTACACCCACTTGTTCAAGAAGCAAGGTCAGGAGTTCAGCGTATTAACTTTGTACAGTCGAAACGATGGAACAAATAATTTTGTCTCCTCAATTTTTGGCAAAAGCGGGCTAGACTCAGCTTATCAGAAAAATATAAACAACAGCCTCAACCAGGAAGCTACCGTTCAATTGGATTATCAAACTCCAATAAGGCAAAATCAGATTCTTGAACTGGGAGTTAAAGACATCTCAAGAAAAGTTAACAGTGATTACCAATATTGGAATGCAGCATCAGATGGAATCTATCAGTTGAGCGGTGATGCCCGGTTTTCCAATTCGTTGAATTATAGTCAAAACATAACAGCAGGATATCTGGCTTATACATTAAATCCAACAAAGACCGTGAGCATTAAAGGCGGAGCACGTTATGAGTACACAACTATCTCTGCACATACGACCTCATTGGATTTTACAATTCCATCCTATGGCGTGATCGTGCCGAGTCTGAATGTTTCAAAAAGATTGGCAAATGGAAACACTGTTAAAGTTGCTTACAATAGAAGAATCCAACGGCCATCCATTCAGTTTTTGAATCCAAATATTCAGGCGGGTAATTCGAAGAATATCACACAAGGTGATCCAACGCTAAGCCCCGAATACACCAACAATTATGAGGTTGCCTATAGCGCTTTGATCAAGAGTGTTACCATGAATATTGCGGCATTTTATCGCAACACAGATAATGCGATTCAAAGTGTGAAGTCTCCTTATGGAACGGATACGGTGAGGACAACTTATAAGAATATCGGATTACAGGATGCGTACGGTTTCAATCTTTTTTTGAACATCAATCTTTCTAATCGTTTCTCATTGAACGCTGGAACCGATACTTATTATGCGGTGCTTAAAAATAACCTTTCAACGACTGATCCACTCAATCTAAATTATTCTGCCAGCAATACAGGCTGGGTCTCTAATTTTAGAATGTTTGGAAATTATAGTTTCAAAAATGGTTGGGGCCTCCAGTTCTTTGGATTTTACCGAGGCACCCAAGTTCAGTTACAAGGCTACCAGGGCGGATTTAGAATGTATAGTCTGAGTTTGAAAAAGGATTTTGCTAACAAAAAAGGAAGTATCGGAGCTGGTTTTGAGAACTTTTTGCAATCAAGTCTAAGAATACAAAATTATAGCCAGTCTCCGTTGTTATTGCAGAATAGTTACAACACACTTTACAACTTCAGCTTCAAAGTGAATTTCAGCTATCGCATTGGTAAGATGAGCATGAACCAGCCTCCTCGAAGAAGCAGAAAGTCTATCAATAACGATGATATGAAAGAGGGTGGCGATCAGAATGATGGCGGTCAACAACAAGGTGGCGGACAACAGCAGGGCGGAGGTCAGCGACCGCAAGGACAACAAGGAAACGGTCAGCGCCCGAATGGTCAGCAGATGCAGGGACAAAATCCATCGCAATGGCAGGGTTTGAATGGTGGTCAGCAGAAACCTCAACAGGATTCTACCCAGCAGGATAATGCAAAAAAGAAAAAGAAAAAAGATAAAAAAGCAGTCAAGAAGGAGGAGGAAAAGAAAGACCAGTAAGATTAGAAATTCTTTCACAAAGCCTTGGGTAACTACTCAAGGCTTTTTTATTTTTAGCAGATCATAATTTGACTGTTATGCGACTCTCAATTCTATTTTTCTTTAGTGTTGTCTCCACGTTTGCTCAAACAGGCAAAGTGGAAACTGTTTTAGAGATACCTGCTTCTTTTCGTGCGGTAAGTGTGGTGGACGATAAAGTAGTGTGGGTGAGCGGAAGTAAAGGTAATGTTTGTAAAAGTGTGGATGGGGGAAAGACCTGGACCGTGAATCAAGTGAAAGGCTTTGAGTCCTTGGACTTTCGTTCATGTTATGCATTTGATGCAAACAACGCCATCATTGCCAATGCCGGTGAGCCAGCCCACATTTTAAAAACAACAGATGGCGGTGCAAACTGGAAAGTGGTTTATAAAAATGAAAACAAAGATTGGTTTTTCGATGGTCTTGATTTTTGGGACAAGCAGGAAGGAATCATTTTCGGGGACCCCATCCATTCAAAAATGTTGATGATGAAAACTTTTGACGGAGGTGAAACATGGAAGGAAGTTTCGACTGTTCCGTCATTGAAAGACAAAGAAGCATCTTTTGCGGCAAGCGGCACAACTATTCGTTGCTTAAATAAATCCATGATCATAATTGCCACAGGAGGAAGTGTTTCAAGGTTATGGACTTCAAATGATAAAGGTGAGACATGGGCTTCTGTTGATTCAAAGATGGTGCAAGGCACTCAAGGCAGTGGAATTTTTTCCATGGCATTTGCGAAGAATAAGTCGGTAGTGGTGGGCGGTGATTTTGAGAATGACATAAGTCAACCGAACCAGTCGTTCTATTCTATTGACTATGGAAAAACATGGAGTGAATCAAAAACTTTAGTGCGCGGCTGGCGCGAGTGTGTGGAGTTTATTGACAAATCAACTTTGCTCACTACGGGGCCAAATGGAATGGAAATTTCCACCGATGACGGAACGAACTGGGTTCCTTTCTCAGATGAAAAAAATTTTCATGTCATTCGTAGGGCAAGGAAAGGAAAGCTCATCGTTGCCGCAGGAAGTAAAAAAATTGCCTTGGTAAAGGTCTTATAGAAAGAGAAACTGAACAGCAACTTTTGTTTCTTGAGAACAAAATTAAGATAAGCTTACAAAGCGCAGTTTCAGGGGAGTGAGGTGGGTAAACAAGTATGAGCTACTTTAAGAAAAAACCTTTCGTTAAATTAGCCTACTTATGAAACATCCCATGAAAAAATTCCTGTTCCCTCTATTGATATTATGTGCCGGGAAACTCTTCAGCCAGAATACAAATGAAAGCTATGCGGTGGATGCGGCATCGCAGGAGCAACCCGGTGTGCCCAAAGGTGAAATCCTGAAGTTCACATTCGAGGGGTCAAAAATATTTCCAGGCACCACGCGTGAAGTCAGCATCTATGTGCCGCAGCAATATCAAAGTGACAGGCCGGCATGTGTGTATGTAAATCAAGACGGTATTCAGTGGAAAGCGCCCACCGTGTTTGATAACCTGATTGCCAAAAAAGAAATGCCCGTCACTATCGGTGTTTTTGTTACTCCAGGGAGAGTGGTTGCCAAAGACAAGGATGCTGCACAAGACCGCTTCAATCGCAGTTTCGAATATGACGGTGTGAATGACAACTACGTGCGCTTCTTACTGGAGGAAATATTTCCCTTTGTGGAGCAGCAAAAGACTGCCAATGGACGTGCGATTGTTTTATCCAAGAATGGCAACGACCGCGCCATTGGAGGCAGCAGTAGCGGAGCAGTATGTGCTTTCACTGCGGCATGGGAAAGGCCGGAAGAATTTTCAAAAGTATTTAGCGCCATTGGCACATATACAGGTTTGCGGGGTGCCGATCGGTATGATATACTTGTTCGTAAGCATGAGCCAAAACCTATACGCATATTCATGCAGGACGGTGCAAATGATTTGAATATCTACGCAGGCGACTGGTGGAAGGCAAACGAATCAATGGAGCGGGCACTTGTGTTTGCCGGCTATGATGTGAGGCACGTATGGGGAGAAGGAGCTCACAACGGTTTGCACGGCACTGCTGTCTTCCCGGAGGCAATGCGGTGGTTGTGGCGAGATCACCCAAATCCAATTGTTGCGGGCGCAACCAAGAACCCGTTTCTTAATGATATTCTGATTGCTGATGAAGGTTGGGAACTAGTGGGAGAGGGTTATGGATTTACCGAAGGCACAGCAGTGAATACAAAAGGCGAAGTATTTTTTCAAGACATTCCAAATGCGAAAACCTATAAAATAAGTACCGATGGAAAACTTAGTTTGTACATCACAGATTCAAAAAAAGCAAGCGGCACCACTTTCAACGAAAAGAATGAGATGCTAACCATTACGGGTGGTTGGTCTGATCCGCCAGCAAAGCAAGTGCATAAATACAAGTCAGAAAAAGATTTTGAAGTGGTGGCAGACGCAACACCGGGAAATGACATTACAGTTACTGTAAACGGAAATATTTACATCACCTCACCTGATGGACGCGAACGGCCAAGTAAAATCTATCAGATAAGACCAAATGGCGAGCGAATAGTGGTGGATGAGGGATTGAAGTTTGCCAATGGCTTGTGCCTTTCGCCCGATCAAACTCAATTGTACGTAACTGAATCTACATCTCATTGGGTATGGGTGTATCAAATACAAGCGGATGGAACGCTTGCAAACAAACAAAAATACGGTTGGTTGCATGTGCGTGACAGCGATGACAATGCATGGAGTGATGGACTGAAGTGCGATCGCGATGGCCGGATATATGTGACAAGTCTGAGCGGTATTCAGGTGATGGATCAGTTAGGCCGTGTGAACGCCATCATCCCCGTACCTAAAACAAAAGGCCAGGTTTCAAACCTCTGCTTTGGTGGGCTGGAGTTTAACATCCTGTACATCTCCTGCCATGATAAAATTTACAAGCGAAAAGTAAAAGTGAGGGGTGCAAACAATTTTGAGAAGCCGATCAAGCCTGCGACACCAAGACTGTAAGGGTGCTGAGTTTTTCAGAAATTACCATTCAAAAAATTGCCATTTACACTCAACCTATTCTTCTTGCACCGTTTGTGCTTGATGGATACTTTTCGGAATTAATTAATCACATGTCAAATCAAGTTAGAGTTCTTGTTGTGGGGTGCGGTAATATGGGGACTTCCCATGCTATCGCTTACCACAATCATCCCGATTTTCAGATTTGTGGAATTGTTTCCAGTGGCAATAGTAAAGAAATTTTGAATTCAAAATTGGGAGGTAATTATGCCCTTTTTTCCGACTACGAAGAGGCGCTGAAGAAAACAAGGCCCGATGCTGTTTGCATTTCTACCTATCCTGATACGCATGAACAGTTTGCAATAATGGCTTTTGAAAAAGGTTGCCATGTGTTCATTGAGAAGCCAATAGCTGATACGGTGGCGGGAGCAGAACGAGTGGTTGAAGCCTCGAACAAGGCGAAAAAAAAATTGGTGGTGGGATATATTTTGCGCCATCATCCTTCATGGATAAAATTCATTGAGCTTTCGCAGCAATTGGGCAAACCTCTCGTGATGCGCATGAATTTGAATCAACAAAGTCATGGATACATGTGGGATGTGCACCGTAGCTTAATGAAATCGCTAAGCCCGATTGTGGATTGTGGTGTTCACTACATCGATGTGATGTGCCAGATGACGCGCAGCAAGCCAGCGCAAGTAAGTGCCATTGGCGCACGACTTACTGAAGACATTCCTTCAGAAAATTACAACTACGGTCAGTTGCAAATAAAATTTGACGATGGTTCAGTTGGGTGGTATGAAGCAGGTTGGGGACCTATGATTAGTGAGACTGCTTTCTTCGTGAAAGATGTAATTGGTCCGAAAGGTTGTGTTTCTATTGTAGCGAAGAATGCCGGAGCCGCTGGTAAATCAGACAACGTTGATTCGCATACAAAAACAGAGTCACTTCGATTTCACCATGCCGACATCGATGGAAAAAATGAATTCATAAAATCCGATGAATGGATTGATCTGACGGATGAACCTGATCACCAGGAATTGTGTGATCGTGAGCAACGTTACTTTTTGAAAGCCATCCAGGAAAATATTGACCTGACCAACCACATGGAGGATGCCGTTAATAGTTTGCGAATTGCCTTTGCTTGTGATGAATCTGTGAGGACAGGAAAGATTGTTTCTCTTTAAGCCTTTCTAAGCTTTTGCCGACTTCAATTGATCAAGCGCGAAGCGAGCTTTCGTGTCAATTGAATTTTTGTATTCGTGGCGCCTGTAGTTGAGAGCGAGCTCAAAATATTTTTTCGCTTGCGCGTAATCTTTTTGATCGCGATAAATGTAGCCGAGTTGAAGGGCGGAGTTGGGTGCAAAGTACCATGGGTTTTCTTTATTGAGATCAATGCACTGTTGATAAAACAATTTTGCAACGGCCAGTTCACCCATTTTGTGGGCCAGCCGTGCCTTGCGATAATTGAACTCCACCTGGTCTCTCAACAGCTTCAACTCGGACGGATGAATGGATTGCACTTCAGCTTGTGCCTCTTTGAAATAACCGCCATCAGTATAAAAACGGAGCTTCAGCAATTTGGCATTCGGAAATCTATTTTCTTCCAATTGCTGAGCAGCATATTTGTCGGGATCAGCTTGCTCTCGACCCGTGACTTTTGCTTTATCGAAAAATGTTTTTGCCTGCGTCAGGTCGTTGAGCAGATAATAACAAAGTGCGATTTTGAAGTTGGCGTCCTTCTTAAAACTCTGGCTTTTGTAACCCTTTAGGAATTTTTGATATGCGACTATGGCTTTCGCGTATTCTCCTTTGTGAGTGAGCGCTTCTCCACGCAAATATTCCACATAATACATTTGCAAACCTTGGTTATGCTTATCGAGTTGATCGATCCACTCCAGCACCTTTTCACTCTGCGAATCTTTGATCATCATGTTGATACCAAGAAAAAGCACGAGTCGGTTGTCAGGTTGCTCTTTCAGGAGATCGCTTAACCCTTTAGCTGCTTCCGGAAAAAGTTGATTGATAAATCCTTTGATGGTGAAAAATAGAATCGTGGCTTCTACATTCAATGAAGATTTTGAATTTCTTAGCTCGGTCAACTGCTTCTGTCCGGTCACCACAGAACCTCTCATTCCCAGTAAGCTCATGAACCAGTGGTATTTTTCAGGCACCGATCCAATCATCACTTGGATCACTCCACTGGTCTTTTTTATGGGAACAAAATCAGGGTATTTTTTCAAACACTCTGACGTGTTGTTGTAAGCGCGCTTGATGGCAAACACGGCATTGAATTCCTGCCCCATGTTCAGGAGGTTGAATCCGCGTTGCAAATTCAATTCAGCCTGAAGAAAAAGTTTTTCAGGACCGTCTGGAAGATTCTCGACAAGATCAAGCCGTTGCCTGAAGTTGGATTCAAGTTGGTCGAATTTTTTTTGATCTTCTGTGATCAGAACGTCCACCGTTTCTGCCAGACTAAGCACGTATATTTTGTGAAGCTCTTCCGACTTGGCCGTGACCTTGTTTAATTGAATTAGAGCCTGATCAGGTTGCAGGTTCATCACCATCAGATAGGCCTTGTGCAGTTCTTCGCTGAACGTCCAAATCTTATCGACACCAAAAGAGGTGGAAATGGCAATTAAAAAAAAACAGGCGGTAAGGCCTGCTTTTTTAAAACGTATCGTAAAGTGATTAAGCAACTTTTTTAGCTCTTTTAACGGGCGCTGCTTTTTTAGGTTTTGGTTCTTCCTCCATTGAGCCTAAATCTACATCCGCAAGAATGCGACCGGAGTGTTCATCAATCACGATTTTCTTCTTCTCCCGAATTTCAGCAATCTTTTGTGGAGGTATGATGATGTTACATCCTTCTGCGGCACCGCGCACCACACGCACCACGGCCAATCCATTAGTCAGGCTCTTCCTAAGCCTTTCATAGTGCTTCAGTAATTTGTCTTCGATTTTCTTGGCAGCCTTTTCACGTTCAGCCAAGAGCCTCTTTTCTTCTTCTTCACTTTCCCCAAGAATACCCTTCAATTCGTTTTTCTTGGTGTCAAGGTCTTCCGTTCTTTCTTTGATCAGTTTTTCAATTTCACCGATCTCCACTTTTTTAGCCTCGATTTTATCTTTTGCCTCTTTGATTCGCTTTTCGCAAATCTGAACCTCCAGTTCCTGAAGCTCTATCTCTTTGGTAATCGCATCAAATTCGCGGTTGTTTTTCACATTCTTTTGCTGCTCTGTATATTTTTTTACGAGCTTCTCCGCTTCCTTAATGCCTTCTTTATTTTTCTTGATAACCTCATCAAACTCTTTAGATTCGCTTTCAAAACGGCTAAGGCGAACACGATAACCCTCCATTTCGTCCTCCAGGTCCTGCACCTCATCAGGGAGGTCTCCGCGTAATTTTTTGAGTTCGTCTATCTTTGAGTCAATTGATTGAAGCTTCACGAGTGCTTCCAGCTTTTGTGCAACTGTCTGATTTTCCATTATTTAGAAGTATCTTAAAGGATTAGTAACCGTTTTCGAAAAATTGCTCGCAAAAGTAGTGAATTTTTCCTTCAAAACCTCTACCAACAGGTCTTTTGTAAATTGCTCACTTTCATAATGTCCAATGTCTGCTATCATGATTTTTCCCTCGGCATCGAAGAACTCATGATATTTGAAATCGGCTGTGACAAACGCCTGAGCACCTGCTGCTTTTGCTGCTGAAAGTAAAAAACTACCCGAGCCGCCACATACAACCACACGCCCGATCTTTTGGTTCAAAGGTGTATAGCGAATGCAATTTGTATTCATCACTTTTTTAAGATGCACAAGAAATTCAGATGCATCCATCTCCTTTTCTAATTCACCCACCATGCCAGCGCCAACTTCCTGGTTTTCATTTTCCAGCGAAGAGAGGTAGTACGCAACTTCTTCATAGGGATGTGATTTTTTCAACGCGGCCATGATTGCGTTAGTGAGGTGAGTAGGGAAAATGACTTCAATGCGCTCTTCCTCCACTCGCTCCAATTCGTTTACTTGACCAATGTGCGGATTTGCTTTTTCATTAGGCATAAATGATCCTTCACCCAGCACCTTGAAACTGCAATTTTTATAGTTGCCAATATTTCCTGCGCCCGCTTTGTGCAGGGCATTTAAAACATCCCCTGCATTTTCTTTCGGTGCAAATGTGACAAGCTTAGCTAGTGTTTCTTTCTTTGGAACAAGGACGCGCGTATTCTTCAGGCCAATTTTTTCCGCGATTTTTTTATTCACTCCTGTGTGAACATTATCTAGGTTGGTGTGGATGGCATAAATCGAAATGTCATTTTTAATGGCTTTTATGATTGTGCGCTCTACATAATTTTGTCCTGTTATTTTCTTCAATCCGCGAAAAATGATCGGATGGTGCGCTACTATTAAATTGCAGCCGAGAGATATAGCTTCATCCACAACGGATTCGATGCAATCAAGCGTGACCAGAACCCCTCTCACAGCATCGTTGGGATTGCCTGTGAGCAGGCCGCTGTTGTCGTAATCTTCCTGATAAGCGCGAGGAGCCCACGATTCCAAATAGTTGGTCACATCTTTTATCGCAACGGTAGCCATCGATTGGTTATTTTTGCAGCCAAATTTAGAAAAGATTGTGACGATAGTCCGTGTTTTGTTGCTCCCGTTCGCGTGGGTTTATGGATGGATCACTTCTATCCGTAATTTTCTCTACGATTCAGGAGTTCTTAAATCCTATTCTTTTGAACCAGCTGTGATCTGTGTGGGGAATTTGAATGTGGGGGGCACCGGGAAATCGCCCATGATCGAGTACCTTGCAAAATTGCTTTCAGAAAGATGGGATGTAGCGATCCTTAGCCGTGGATATAAAAGAAAAACCTCAGGCTTTCGCCTGGCGAATGATACTGACAATGCCGCGACTCTTGGCGATGAGCCATTTCAATTTTATAAAAAGCTTCGCGAGAAAATCCTGGTTGCGGTTTGCACGGATAGGGTGGAGGGAATTCAGAATATTTTGAAGGCAAGATCATCTGTGAATGTAATCTTATTGGATGATGCCTTTCAGCACCGAAGGGTGAGGCCATTGTTTTCAATTTTACTGACGGAACTGGCCAATCCATTTTACAAGGATTTTATTTTACCAGCGGGCCGCCTGCGCGAAACTAAAAATGGCGCGAGGCGTGCAAATACAATTGTCGTAACGAAAAGTAATTCGCTTTCAGATGCATTGAAGGTGGAAGTATTGAAGTCACTTACAACTTTCAATAAGGAGGTCTTCTTTTCCCGAATCAATTACAAAAGACCTATTGCTTTTGATGGTAGTCAAGAGATTGAAAATGAAATTGTTCTTGTAACTGGCATTGCCAATCCTCAGCCCTTTGCTGAATATTTGAATTCAAAAACCAGGATTAAAAAACATTTTGCTTTTGGTGATCATCATGATTTTGACGACCAAGAGATTGAAGCCATTCAAAGTGAACCGACCCACTGCATTGTAACTACCGAGAAAGATTTTGTGCGTCTCGATTCAAATTCGACCATCTTGGATAAGAAACGTTGGTTTTATGTGCCGATCGAAACTGAATTTATCAATAATGGTTCGGAATTTGATGAGATCCTCAACCAATCTATTGAAACCCATTTGAAGTCACAGGTGCGATGAAGATTTTTTTGACGATGCTGCTTTTGATTTGTTCGCTCGCTGCTTTCGCGCAAGTCGATGATAAGCCAAATTCTAACTTCAAACGCAAAGTGGTTAAGCAGTCTTCGGGTGCTACGGAGCCAGCCAAGAAGAGAACCCGTTCAAAGATCATTAATGATTCGGTGAAGAATGTGTATGGACCTACCACCACAAAATGGATTTATGAACGTGATCTTTTTGAAAGCAAGACGAAAAACTACCGCATACTCGACACGACAATCCACAACTACCATCGCTGGATGACGATTCAAAAGTACAACAACACATACCAGGATCTGGGCATACAAGGCACAGCGATGAATCCAATCTTTCCTTTGGTCTCTACCACTATTGGAGCAAATCCCGGATACAGAACATACGATCCATATTATGAAACTGCTGAGCCGAGATATTACGATACGAAGTCGCCTTTTTCGAGGATGAAAATTATTTGGGGAGGTGGCGGCCGCGCGATGACGCACGTGGAGTTTACACGCAATATCAATCCACGCTGGAATTTCGGATTCAACTACCGCCCGATACTGATTGAAAAGCAAGTGCAGGGAAAAGGAAACAATGACCGGTTGGTACAAAGTCAGTACTATGATATTTACACCTCCTTTAAATCAAAGAACGAAAAGTACTTCATGATTTTGAACTATCGCAGAATGCGACATCAGGTGAAAGAATATGGAGGAGTAAAATTATTAAAGGGCACTGCTATCGATTCAGCTTACATCACGTACTTTGACGCAAATAGTGCTACTCCATATCTTCCTTCCTCTCCATCTTCTACGGCATCAGATGGAGTGACCACCGAAGACTTTAGAAATTCATTTCATCTCTTTCATCAATATCAGTTGGCTAAGCCTGCGCAGCTTTATCATATCATGGATTGGTCAAGCCAGGCAAATATTTTTCATGGAATAAAGGATGCTAACACAGACACCTACTTCAATTATATAACCAACGGTTTAACCTCGACAACAGATCCATCAAAGTCATTTATCGATGCCAATAACTTTAAAGTTTTTCAGAATGAATTCGGCTTCAAAGGAAATGCGGCTTTCCTGTTCTATGCATTTTATTATAAAATGCGATCGTACTCGAATACAATGAACAACCTGACGGGTGTGTTCCCGAATTCCAGTGGAATAGAAAATTATGTTGGCGGAAAAGTTGCGCTTCGATTTGACTCACTCAGCGAACTATCCGGGCATGCGGAATTGTTGCTGGATGGTCACTATAAATTAGAAGGCTCTTTGCGTACCCCCTGGCTCGATGCTGACTTGAAAAGTGTACTCGCCAAACCAGGATTCATGCAACAAGCTTATCGAGGTGCTTTTAACACGTGGCTGTATGATTTCTATAACACCTTCTCCAATCAACTTAGTGGTTTTATAAAATTGAATGCAGGGCCTTTGTTTTTTTCTCCAGGTGTTACCTACACGGCTCTCACCAATTATATTTTCTTCAAAGCCAATGATCTGCAGATGGCGCTGCCCTATCAATCTAGTGGAAGCCAACAATTGATTGCCCCGGAGGTGAGAATGGGAATCCGCTTCTTCAAGCATTTTAATTTTCGTCCGCAGGCGATTTATTCCAAACTCACCAGCAACGATGATAACGCCATTAGTTTGCCTACGTGGTTTTCAAACGTACAGATCAGTTATGACAACATCATTTTCAAAGGCGCGTTGCAATTGCAGATCGGTATCGATGCGAACTATAAATCAAGTTATTATGCACTTGGCTATGCGCCTGCATTGCAGCAATTCTATCTTCAAAATAAAGTGGCGGCTCCTGATTATTGGTCAACCGATGTTTTTCTGAATGGAAAAATAAAGCGCGGACGTTTTTTTGTAAAGTATATTAACTTAGTACAGGCATTTACCAAGCAAGGCTACATGCCAACGCCTTATTATGTGAACACCCGCCCTGCTGTTGATTTTGGGTTTGAACTGATATTGTTTGACTAGAATGGAAAAGCACGTTTTGGGTCTTGAGCTTCCCACTGATCCGCGCTGGGTGGATATTGCGGAAAAAAATATTGGAGAGATACTCACCGATCACGCTTATTGCGAACAGAAAGCAGCCTCGTCATGTATTTCATTAATTATTCAATATCCTGAGAAAGAAAAATTGGTTGATATGCTCACCCCTGTAGTGGCAGAAGAGTGGAATCATTTTGCGCAAGTGATTGGGCAGTTGAAGAAAAGAAATTTGCAGTTGGGTTTGCAGCGCAAAGACGAATACGTGGAGCGCATCAATAAAATTGTGAAGAAAGGAGGAAACAGAGAACAACAGTTGGTGGAAAAATTGCTTTTGAATGCACTCATCGAAGCGCGCAGTTGCGAGCGTTTTCGATTGCTGTGGAAAGAAATCTCTGATAAAGAGTTAAGCGATTTTTATTACGAACTAATGGTTTCTGAAGCCAGCCACTATAAAAATTTTCTTCAGCTAGCTAAAGAATACGAAGATGCTGACAAAGTGATGAAACGCTGGCGTGAGTTTCTCGATTCAGAAGCAATTATTATGAAAGATTTAGAAGTGAGGGGAGATCGAATACACTAATCCTGCTACAATTTCTTCTCCTCCTTCATCCGTCTAAAATACGACTTTGCCTCTGTCATTACTTTTGGTGCAAGTACAAATCCAGACACCATCGTAGGTACAGCCATAAGCGCATAGGCAATGTCAATGATGTTAATCACAAGGTTCATGGATACGACCGCTCCGAAAATGACGGTAAGCAGATAAAAATAATCATAATATTTAGCTGACTTTACTCCGATCAAAAATGAAAGCGCCTTGTTGCCGTAATAGCTATAGGAAAATAAGGAGGTGATCGCGAAGAAGAAAGCGCATAGCAATAACAAATATTTCCCCACGCCCGGGAGTGACACCTGGAATGCAGTGGCAGTCATGGTCACGCCACTTACACCTTTGTTCTCCCAAACACCCGTAACGAGAATTGCTAGCGCAGTTAACGAACAGACTATCAACGTATCAATCGCGGGGCTGATCATAGATACCAATCCTTCGCGAATAGGCTCCGTACTTTGGGATGCGCCCAATGCCATGGGTGCTGTGCCAATGCCAGCTTCGTTGGAGAAGGAAGCTCTGCGAACCCCGGCAACAATCAATCCCCCAACCAATCCGCCCAAGGCAGGCTCACCGTGGTAATTGTTGGCAGCAAATGCGTCTGAAATTATCAGCCATAAATAATGTGGGACTTCTGAAATGTTTGCAATCAAAATAGCAATCACCGAAACAAAATAGATGATGATCATAAGCGGTACCATTTTACCAGCCCAACTGCCAATACGTTGAATGCCTCCGATAATTACAATTCCTGAAATAACCATCAGCGTAGCGCCTACGATAAATTTAAGCGTATTGATTTCAAGGCCGAGCACAGTGAACGACCATCCTTTCGCTTCAGATGAATCAATTCCAATATCAATGATCGCTTGCGTTAGTTGGTTTGCCTGAAAAATCGGGAGGCAACCGATCATGGCACAAACGCAAAACAAAACCGCTAGTGGACGCCACTTTTTTCCTAATGCTTCCCGTACAACATACATTGGTCCGCCTTGAATAACTCCTTCTGAATCTTTTCCACGGTACATTACGGAAAGCGTGCTGGTGAAAAAATTGGTTGACATACCCACGAAGGCAGTCACCCACATCCAGAAGAGTGCACCGGGGCCACCAATGCTGATGGCGGCCGCTACTCCGGCAATATTGCCCATGCCCACGGTAGAAGCCAGTGCGGTTGATAATGCTTCATACGGACTGATCTGTCCGGGATCGTTTGGGTCATGAAACTTACCCCGAAGAATAGCGATGGTGTGAGTAAAATATTTGTAATGAATCAGGCGGGAGTAAATAAAAAAGAAAAGCCCGCCAAGAATGAGAAGGAACAAGATAGGCGTCCATACAGCGGAAGCCAATTGACTGATAAATTCGCTCACGTAAAATAAGTTAGGTTCTTTGAACTATTAATAATCTACAATGATAATGTATCAGGATTGAATTGCCTATGCATTGTTTATGGGTTTTAATTGAGTAATATTATAGCATGGAAGTGATCAGAATTTTTGCTGTCGTAGTCTCACTGAGCTTTATACAAGATGTTCCTTTCAAACCTGCCAGCGAATTTGAAGCGGCCGTGGACATGCAATTCAAAACCAGGCCAGCCGGAGATCAACCCGCTTACGATGCGAACGGCAACAAGTTTGAACAAAGAACAGGCTTACTTCCTTATTTTTCTGTAAACCTGCTACACATTTCATCAGCCAAAGGCGAGGTAAGATTCAAAGCATTGGATGCAAACGGAAAAAACGTTGGTTCGAGAAAACTTCTGCCGAGTACTAGCTATCGTTTCGAAATGGGATTTGTGGAAGATCTGAAAAGGGGAGAGGTAGCCACCAACAACCTTACTATTTTTTTTATGAATGAAAAAAAGGAAGTACTCAGCAAAGTTGTATTAGTGGTAACCAAGGAGGGTGATTTTCTGGTGAACGGAGAAAAGCGAGGACAATTCTAAAATTAAGCAGTGGCGATTAAGACATTAGCTAAATGCAGAATATGACCAATGTGCCTACTAAGTAAATTAACAACTCTATAACATTCTTTTTCTGTTATTTCGCGCAAACGAAAATTATTGCATGCGATCTGTTTTTGTCTCTCTTATCTTGTTGGTAACTTTTTTGGCATCGGCTCAAGTACGCAAGCAGCCTGCTGCATCAGAGATCCGGTTAAAATTGAAGAAGTTAATTTTTTTGGGTTCTGTGCTGTATGTAGCAGCTCATCCCGATGATGAAAATACCCGGGCTATCGCTTACCTCGTTGGCGATCGTTTAGCCGCTACCGCATACCTTTCCATGACGCGCGGTGATGGAGGGCAGAATTTGATTGGCTCAGAAATCCGCGATCAGCTTGGATTGATTCGCACCCAGGAATTATTAGCGGCACGCAAGATCGATGGCGGCAAACAGTTCTTCACGAGGGCCAACGATTTTGGGTTTTCTAAAAATGTAAACGAGACGTTCAAGATTTGGAACAAGGGTGAGATTCTTTCGGATGTTGTAAAAGTATATCGCCAGTTTCAGCCAGATGTAATTCTCACGCGTTTCCCTGCTGATGAGCGTGCAGGGCATGGGCATCATACGGCTTCGGCTGTTCTGGCGCAGGAAGCGTTTGAGGCCAGTGCCAAAAGTGATTTTCTGCCTGAACAAGTAAAACAATTTGGTGTGTGGCAACCAAAAAGAATTTATACCAACACGGGAAGATGGTGGAATAAAACCATCAATGAAAATTCTCCCGGTGTCACCACTTTAAACGTGGGCACTTACAATCCTTTGCTCGGAAAATCATTTTCTGAAATTGCTGCCGAGAGCCGCACGCAGCACAAGAGCCAGGGTTTTGGTTCACCGGGTGGCAGAGGTGACGCGCTTGAGTTTTTTGAATTTGTAAATGGTGAAAAACCAGTAAAAGATATTTTTGATGGTGTCAATACTACATGGAGCCGTGTGGCAGGCGGAGAGAAAATTGCAGTACTGGTTAATCAAGCGGTTGCTGAATACAAAGGCGAGGATCCCGCTGCTTCAATACCGATGTTGTTAAAGATTCGTGCAGCTATACGTGCATTACGATTGGGTGTTTGGAAGGACAGAAAAGAAAATGAGGTGAACGAACTAATTCAGGATTGTCTTGGACTGTATGCCGGAACAACCGCATCATCTTACTGGTCTTCGCCTGGTGATGCGTTTAAAGCCAATTTCGAAATCATCAATCGCTCAGGGGCAGACGTTACGTTGGTTGGGATTCGCTCTGCCTCGCTTTCGTTTGACTCTGCATTCACTACTCCACTTAAGAAAAATTCTCCCATTACATTTAAGTCAGATAAGAAATTAAATAGCAATCTGGCTTACTCAGATCCATACTGGCTTCGTCAGCCACACACACAAGGTTTGTTTGTAGTGAATGATCCCGCCATGATTGGAAAGCCAGAGAATGAACCGGCTGTTTCATTTACTTTTGATTTTCTTATTGGTAGTGAGAAATATTCGTTGACTACTCCGCTCGTTTATAAATGGACTGATCCTGTAAAAGGAGAACTCACACGTCCGTTTGAAATTGTGCCACCTGTATTTATTAATCTTGCCAAACGTGTTTATCTTTTCAATGATCAATCGCCACGTGAAGTAAGTGTGATGCTGAAATCAGTGAAAGATAGAATTTCAGGAGCATTATCATTGAAACTTCCTGCCGGATGGAAATCAGAACCTCTTTCCGTTCCATTTGAATTTACCAAGCGTGGTGCAGAGCAAACGTTCACATTCAAAGTGACTCCTGGTAAAGAAGAAATGAATGCAGAGATTACTGCAGGAGCTGTGATTGATGGGAAGGTGTATGACAATGCACTTGAGACAATTCAATACGATCACATTCCCCCGCAAATCCTGTTGCCCAAAGCAACCGCAGAAGCATTGAGGCTTAATATTAAGAAGGAAGGAAGTGTAGTCGCCTATATAAAAGGCGCTGGCGATGAGGTGCCAAGCAGCTTACGCAATATGGGCTATGAAGTCTGGGAAATGAAAGATGAGGAAGTAACAGCCGCAAACTTGAAAAAAGTAGATGTCGTTGTTTTGGGTATTCGTGCGATCAATACCAATGAGCGCATTCGTTTCTTCATGCCATCGCTATTGAACTACGTGAAAGAAGGTGGTACTATGGTGGTGCAATACAATACAAATTTTGATCTTGAGATTGAGGCGGATAAATTTTCACCTTTCCCGATCACTCTTTCGCGGGATCGTGTGACGGAAGAAGACTGCGAGGTACGCATTTTGAAACCGGATCATCCCCTTTTGAATTCACCCAACAAAATCAGTGAAGAGGATTTCAAAGGCTGGGTGCAAGAGCGAGGGTTGTATTTTCCATCTGCCTGGGCGCCTGAGTATGATGCGTTACTCAGCATGAACGACACAGGTGAGCCTGCTAAGAATGGAAGTTTATTAGTATCTAAGTATGGCAATGGTCACTACATCTATACCGGCCTTTCCTTCTTCCGCGAGTTGCCCGAGGGTGTGCCGGGCGCCTATAAACTTTTTGCCAACATGGTTTCAATGGGCAAAGCCAGCAAGCCTGTTGAAGTGAAAGTAAAAACAAAATCAAAGTGATGGACGAGAAACCCCCGGTGTTTCAAACATGGAAAGCATGGTACTGGCTGGTGCTGGGTTTCATGTTGGTGCAGGCGATTATTTATTTCTGGATAAGTAAATCTTTTGCATGACCTCGCTCGACTGGCTGGTACTTTTTGGTACTATTCTCCTCATTGTAGGATATGGCACGTGGAAGACGCGAAAAGCAAACACTGCAGAGACTTTTTTGAAAGGTGGCAATCAACTAAAGTGGTGGATGGTGGGAATTTCCATCATGGCCACGCAGGCAAGTGCAGTTACATTTATAAGTACACCGGGCCAGGCGGTAGAAGATGGCATGCGCTTCATTCAATTTTATTTTGGTTTGCCATTAGCCATGGTGATTATCTCCGTCACTATGTTACCCATTTATTATAAACTTAAAGTTTACACTGCCTATGAATATTTAGAGACACGCTTCGATTTGAAGACACGCACGCTTGCTGCGATTTTATTTTTACTTCTTCGCGGGCTTTCTGTTGGCATCACTTTGTTTGCGCCTTCTCTTGTACTCAGTACAATTTTAGGTTGGGATATTTTCTTCACCACTTTGCTGATCGGCATTTTTGTGATCGTGTATACGGTAACGGGTGGATCCGTGGCCGTAAGCCTCACGCAGCGTTATCAGATGGCAGTGATTCTCGGGGGAATGATTATGGCCGGAGTGATGGCTTTTGCGATGCTGCCAAAAGAGGTGACTTTTTCAAACGCAGTGAATATAGCCGGTGAGTTGGGCAGGATGAACATCATCACCACTAATTTCAGTTGGAGTGATCGGTTCAACATTTGGTCGGGTTTGTTTGCTTCTACATTTTTATTCTTGTCTTACTTCGGTACTGATCAATCGCAGGTAGCGAGGTACCTTGGTGGAAAAAATCTTACCGAAAGCCGCATGGGGCTGATCTTCAATGGTCTCTTGAAAATCCCGATGCAGTTTTTGATTTTGTTTATCGGTGTGTTGGTGTTTGTGTTTTATCAATTCAACCAAGCTCCTGTGTTTCATAATCTGGCCTTGAAAAATCAAGCGGAGCAGGTAGCAGGAAATCAAATCCACTTAATTGAAAACAAGTATGATTCGGTCTTCGCCCAAAGAAAAGAATCAATTCAGCAATTGGTGTCAGGAATAAAAGCAGGTGATGAAGAGACGATTTTAAAATCAAAATTAACCTATTCGCAATTAAAGAAAGCAGAAGACAGTCTTCGTAAGGAAGTAAAAAATGAGATTGTAAAATCAATTCCATCAGCAAAAACACAAGACAAAGATTATATCTTTTTAAATTTTGTGTTGAGCAATCTTCCGCATGGTATTGTCGGTTTGTTGTTGGCCGTCATGTTTTCTGCCGCTATGTCATCGATGGCGGGTGAGTTGAATGCGTTGGCGGCCACCTCTACAGTGGATGTTTATGCGCGAATAGCCCACAAAAATGCGTCACCGGAGCATTACCTTCGCGCTTCGCGTGCTCTTACCATTTTATGGGCCCTTATCGCAATGGTGTTTGCGTGGCTTGCTAATTTTTCAGAGAACTTGATTCAATATGTGAATATTGTCGGTTCGCTTTTTTATGGAACGATCCTTGGAATTTTTCTGGTGGCATTTTATCTGAAACATGTGAAGAGCAATGCGGTGTTTTTTGCGGCACTGATAGCAGAGGCTTGTGTACTTATTTGTTATTTTTATTTCTATGAAGAGCTGGCGTTCCTTTATTATAATATCATTGGATGTGCGATTGTGGTGATTCTCGCACTTGTTTTTGAGAGAATATGGCCGAATAGGATTTAACTTATGACTCTGGAGTTTAATATTACTCTCCACATGGTCTGCAGCCTTGATGGAATCATTGCTAAAAAAGACAACAGCGTTTCCTGGTTTGAAACTCCTGATCACTACGAAAAAGGAATCGATTTACCCAATACGAAGGAGTTTCTCAAAGCTATTGACTGCTATGTAATGGGTTCGCGCACATATGAACATGCGCTTGAACTTTCAAAATTATATGGCTGGGCTTATGGAGATATACCCACTATTGTGCTGTCAAAAAGAAAGCTGCCAATTGAAAGAAAGAATATTGAAATCTTTTCGGGTGACCTTCACAAACTTGTGAGCGAACGACTAAAACCCAACTACAAAAATGTCTGGATGGTAGGTGGGGCGTTGCTCGCCAAGGAATTCATTCGTTTAAAGCTGATAAATGAAATTAGATTAACAATGCTTCCAATTATTCTTGGTGACGGTTTAGTATTTTTTGATCATCTGGGAGTGGAACTGCCATTGCATTTAAAAGAAGTGAATGCTTACAAGAGTGGAATGGTAGAGTTGTGCTACCAACTTCAATAGAAGTTTCCAATTAAAACTTTAAATGCGCATAGCCTTTTAATTGGTAAGTTGTTAATGTAGTTAGCATCGATGTTGCGATCTTCACCTGGGGCACTAGCTTCATCCGGTCAATTTTTCGTGCGATCAGCGATTGGCCACACACAAAGATTTTCACACCGACTTTATTCAGCTCTTCAAACAAGCCAATGGTTGGGTTATCCACTTTGTATTTTGCACGATAGGCTTCACTATTCATAACTGTGTAGGCGGCACCGCCATGGATGACGAGCACAACATGAAGCTTCTCAGGCTTCACTCCACCCATTACATGTAAATTCAAAAGCCTGGCCGTGTTGTAAAGGGCCCAGTTGAGTGAGTCAGCGCTATCAATAGCATGTTCTATTTCGATGATAATGTTATAATCCATGTTTGGATCAGGTCGTTCTTCGGCATACGGAATGTCGAAAATGCCTCCGTAGTTTTTTACCAACGGATTAATGCGGGTTTGGGAAAAAGAAACTGATGAAACAAATAAGAAAAGTAAAAAGCAGAAGAATTTCATAAGGAGATTTATTTACGGCAATGTAACTATTGACACTTTGTTTTATGCAAATAATTTATTTCAGTGGCTCATAATTTTTGGGAGAATCATTCAAACCGATAAAACCCGGATCGTTGATTCACTGGTGGGAGAAGTAATCATCATTATTTCTGAACTTCAATTTTGAGTGGCCAAAAAATAAGGAACAATCTGAACGGAAAGTGGCTACGATTATACTTTATTTTTGGTATCGATAAGAATGGTAACAGGGCCATCATTTACTAAAGCCACTTTCATATCTGCACCGAACTCACCGGTTTGAATGGGTTTTTCCAATTGATTTCTAAAGGCGATAATAAATTTTTCATAGAGAGGAATGGCGATGTCGGGTTTTGCTGCTTTGATGTAGCTGGGGCGATTTCCTTTTTTGGTGGAAGCGTGCAGCGTGAATTGGCTCACAACGATGGCATCTCCACCTTTATCTTTCACACTTAAGTTCATCACGCCAGCTTCATCATCAAAAATACGGAGGTTAGCAATTTTTGTGGCAAGCCAATCGATGTCTTCCTGGTTGTCTGCGTCTTCAATTCCGAGAAGAATGAGTAAGCCTGCTTCAATCTTGGATTTTACAATATTGTTGATGGTAACGGAGGCTTCGCGCACGCGCTGAATGACTGCTATCATGAGTATCTATAATTTTTGAATCTGATCTGATTGGTAAATAAAATCGCCAGTCAGATTTTTGTTGGCAACTGTAATCATTGCCTTTGCCACTTTAGTGGATTCGATTCCTTTGTATTTCAATGGGATCATCCAACCGAAAATTCTATAAAAGATCTTCGCGGCATCTTCGCCGCTGCGATGTTCATTTCGGTCACCCAGCAGCAATGACGGACGGAAAATATGAAAACTTCTGAATCCAACTTTACGAATGGCTTCTTCCACTTCACCCTTCACCCGATTATAAAAAATATTGGAATTTTTGTTCGCACCCAATGCAGAAATGAGCAAGTACTGACTCGCTCCATTTGCTTTTGTAAGCTCTGCTATTTCGAGTGGAGCATCATAATCCACCGAGCGAAATTCTTTCTGTGTTTTTGCTTTCTTAATAGTTGTGCCCAGACAGCAGAAAATAACATCAGCTTTTAGTTCATCTGCATGATCTTTCAGATGATTTAGTTCGCATACCAGATTAATGAACTTGCTGTCTTGAACCTCCAGCGGCTTGCGACTGATGGCAATTATTTTTTCGAAATTCGAATCTGTCAATAATAATTCCAGCAGTTGACGACCAATCAACCCGGTGCTTCCAGCAAGCAAAGCAATTTTGCCCACGATCAGAATGTCTGCTGAATTTCTTTCTTCACTTCACTTAGCGCATGACCAATAGGGTCAACCGTTTTTGACATCACGATTTCAAAAATCTTTTTTGAGAGATCGATGCTGCTGGCATCCGCATTCATTTGACTTGCCGCTTCGTTGATCATGATGATCAAATCTTCTTTTGCATTTTTTACTTTGTTCCACACTTCCTCGCTCATATATACTTGTTGCGACACATTGTGATTGTATTCATTTCGGATTTCGTCAAGTAACACCTTTTGAAAGTCGCGGGCTGAGAGGCCGGCTACATTCAGGCGGATTAATAGATTTTGTGGTGAGGAACGTTCAAGAAAAAGAATGATACGTTCATACGCTTGAAGCCGTGCGGGTAAAATTGTTTCAATGCTTCGCCCTCGCACTTCCAGTTTCTTAAGTTCAATCTCCCGATTGATGAACGACCTAACCATCAGGTACACCGCATATAAAACGACTGACGCGGGAATGAGTATTTTTCCAAATTCAATAAGAGCTTCCATAGAAAATATTTGTTCGAAAATTAACTAATTTTCCTTCACAATTGTTTAGTCAAAATATGTTTGACGAATTAAAGCCCGTTCACCTTACTCCGCAAGCAGCCGAGGAGGCGCGTAAAATTATGTTAACGAAAAATATTCCTTCCGGGTATGGCCTGCGTGTGGGAGTTAAGGGCGGTCATGGCTGTGGTGGTGTTTCGTTCATCATTGGGTTTGACAAGCAGAAACCAAATGATCTTGTTTATGAACAGGAAGGCATTACCATTTATGCGGACAAAAAGCATATCCTGTATTTGATCGGCAAAGCGGTTGATTTCTATGAAGGGTCGGATGCGCGTGGTTTTATATTTGTGGAGCAAGAGGCGCTAGACAAAGGGCACAAAGAAGTAAATCATAAATAAAGAGCTGGTGGGCAAACGAGTGCAATAAAATTTATTGCTCAATTCGATCAGCTACAAGTGTTAGGTACTTCATTGGCAATAGAATTTTTCAAATCTTTGACGTACAATAAACAAACATGAACCAAAAATTAAGTGCAGTTTTTCCCGAAGCAACTTCGGTCCCGAAACAAGTTCAGATTCCACCTAGCCTTGAACAGCGTGAATATCTGGTGGATGGACAAATGCTGATTTGGAATGGTGAGTTAAGCCCCGTGGCAAGTCCGGTTTGCCTGAAAGAGGGAAATCAATTCAAGCAACAGATCATCGGAAGCACACCCTTGCTTACCTCGAAAGAAGCGCTTCATGCGATGGAAGCGGCAGTGAAAGCATACGATCTGGGGCATGGTGTGTGGCCGATGATGCCGGTGGTGGATCGCATTCGTCATGTGGAAGGATTTCTGGTGAAGATGAAAGAGAAGCGCCAAGAGGTGGTGAACCTGCTGATGTGGGAAATAGGAAAATCACAGAAAGATTCTGAAAAGGAATTTGACCGCACCTGCGATTATATCGTGGACACGATCAATGCGCTGAAAGATCTTGACCGAAAGTCATCTGCGTTTATTCAGGAGCAAGGCATTGTTGGGCAGATCAGGCGCGTGCCATTGGGAGTGGCGCTTTGCATGGGGCCATACAACTATCCGCTCAATGAAACATTCACTACTTTATTTCCTGCGCTGATCATGGGCAACACCGTTGTGTTTAAGCCAGCGAAATATGGAGTGTTGTTGATACGTCCACTTCTTGAAGCTTTCAAAACAAGTTTCCCTCCGGGTGTGATCAACGTGATTTATGGTCGTGGAAGAGAAACGGTGGGTGCGTTAATGGAAACAGGGAAGATTGATGTATTTGCTTTTATAGGTACAAACAAAGGTGCGAATGATTTGAAACGGTTGCATCCGAAGCCGCATCGTTTAAAGGCGATTCTCGGACTTGATGCAAAGAATCTTGCCCTCGTTTTGCCCGATGCGGATATTGATAATGCAGTGAGTGAAAGTATTCTTGGGTCACTTTCATTCAATGGTCAACGGTGCACCGCAATAAAAATTCTTTTCGTGCACAAATCCATTGTGGATCAATTCATAAAGAAATTCTGTGAGGCGGTTTCAAAATTGAAACCCGGGATGCCCTGGGATGCAGGTGTTGGCCTTACTCCGTTGCCTGAGCCTGGCAAGACAAATTATCTTAAAGGGTTAGTGGAAGATGCAGAAGCGAACGGAGCAAAAGTTATGAACGAAGGTGGAGGAGAAATTTTGAATACGTTTTTTTACCCGGCTGTTCTCTATCCGGTCAATGACAAGATGAAAGTTTATTGGGAAGAACAGTTTGGTCCAGTAGTGCCGATCGTTCCTTTTGAAAAAGAAGAAGAGGCTGTTGATTACGTAGTGAACTCGAATTTTGGTCAGCAGTTGAGTATCTTCGGAAAGGATTCAAAACAAATAGGAAGACTGATCGATTTATTTTCGAATCAGGTAGGAAGAATTAATCTGAATACGCAATGCCAGCGAGGCCCCGATACATTTCCATTCAATGGAAGAAAAGACTCTGCCGAAGGAACGCTTTCCGTATCGGATGCGCTTCGCGTTTTTTCCATCCGTACAATTGTCGCTGGGAAGACTTCGGGAGAGAATAAAGAATTAATAGGAAGTATCATTCGCAACCGTGATTCATCATTCCTGAGCACGGATTACATTTTCTGATGAAGCGATTGGTGATTATTGTGAGTGGGCATGTGCAAGGAGTCTTTTATCGTGCTTCAACCAAGGATCAGGCAGAAATACTTGGCGTAAATGGTTTTGTGAGAAACGAACCAAACGGGAATGTTTACATAGAAGCAGAGGGGGAGGAAGAACAACTGAAACGACTTCTGGCATGGTGTTGCAAAGGGCCATCACGCTCCATTGTACAAAAAGTTAGTTCAGAAGAAAAAGAATTGGTTGGATTCAAAAATTTTGAAGTAAGAAAATGAAACCATTAGTCTTCGGCAACTTCCACATCAACACGAATATTTTTACGAGCCAATTGACTGTCTTTATCATAAATCATTTTAGCACCGCCCCAGCCCTTCACTTCAATTCTTTTGGGATCAATACCTTGAGCAATCAGCCATTCCCTGATTACTTCTGCTCGTGCATTTGAAAGTTCTTTGGCCGAGCCTGTATCGTTTCTTACATCCTTAGTAATCGCAAAGAAATTTTTACTTGGCCCCATATAAATGATTTTACCTCCGCCACCACCATTGGTATGACCGTGCAGTATTATCTTCATGGTCGGTTTTTCGTTCAACATTTTCAGCAAGCTGTTCAGTTGATATTGGCTGGTTGGTAGCATGATGGCGGCATCATTGAAGAAGTAAACATTGTAGAGTGTAGATATGTCACCTTTGTGAATCCGCACCAGAGTGAAGTCCACTTCAAGTTTATCTCCCTCCAGCCGCACATAAGGTTTTAGCTTATTGGCTTCGTTGTTGAGAAAATTGATTTCTAATTCCTCTTTGCGAAAGCCGAAGGAGTTGCTGATAAGTGTTAACCGACCTTCCTTGGTTCTGGGGTCAGGCAAGGTGACATCCTCGTTCCCTTTTACTTTGGCAAGGAGCTTGGATTTCTCAGGCTCCACTACTTCTACTTCCCCATCAACAGCTTCGTTGGTGGTTGCATTAATCAAATTGAAAACCACCTTTGCTGTTCTTAAATCTTTTGGTATGGCAACAGAGTCCTTTTTTTCCTCATTCGAATCGCCATGCTGATCGGCAGGTTCTTCCTTCACTTCAATTTTGGCGTCACTTCTCGCATCCACCGGCTTGTGACCAATGGTATGAATCCATGAATCTGAAAATGCCTGCTCTTTTTGTAGTTTCAAAGTTTCGGAACGACAAATTTCTTTGTCAGAAGATTGGAACATGTACACATACCAATAATTTCTGTTCGGATCGAAACCATATTTTGCAGGACGCCCTATGGAGCCAAGTTTTGCAACCATCTTTTGTGCATAATCCTCGTGGTGAGGAGAAAAAGAGGCTACAACCAAATAGTACCCATCGGGCAAATTAGAAGTAGAATTGGACGATTGGCTTTTCGTAATAGCAGGTAAAAATGCCAGCAGAATAACAAACAGGTAGAATTTTCGCATGGATCAATCCCTTTTTTTAGACGGTTAAAAGTACGTAATCTTCTGTTAACAATGAAATTAGCTTAAAGTCCTTCAAGTAAATCTTAACCAAATCTCGTATCATTCATCGGTTACTTCCACATCAACACGAATGTTTTTGCGGGCGTGAACACCGTTTTTATCGTGAATCATACGGCTTCCACCCCAACCTTTTACATCCACCCGGTTGTCGGCAATGCCTTGATCAAGCAACCATTCTTTAATAACTTTTGCGCGTGCCTCTGATAGTTCTTTGGCTGATCCGGAAGATTGAATTACGTCCTTTGTGATAGCAAAATAATTTCTGCTTTTGCCCATGTGTATGATCTTGCCGCCACCGCCACCGTTGGTGTGACCATGAAGCATGATTTTGTAAGAGGGATTCTCTTTCAATAATTGTAAAAGTCTGTTCAATTGATATTGGCTGGTAGGCAGCATGACAGCCGCATCATTAAAGAAATAGACGTTGTAAAGGGTTGAGATGTCACCTTTGTGAATTTTGATCATTGGAAAATTGACCATGTAAAAATTGCCCACCAAAATGACATTCGGTTTGATGGTATCTGCTTCGGTATTTTTAAAATTGATTTGATTTTCTTCCTTGCGGAATCCAAATACATCGCCAACCAATAAAATATCTCCCGTCTTATTCGGTGGGTTGGGTAGGTTGAGATATTCATTCCCTTTCACACGTTTGATCAGCTTCGAAGTTGAAGCATCCACCACATCCACTTCGCCATCGAGTACTTCGTTTGTTGTTGCATTATATAAACTGAGAAAAACTGGTGTCGTTCGTAAGGTTTGAGGTTCATAAACCGGAAGAGCAGGAGGATTGTTCACCACTTCGGTGGCAACTTTTTCTAATTCTGTTTTACTTTTTTCTTCACCAATAGGTTCTTGCTTCTGGATTAAATCGGTAGCTGTATTATTTTCGGATACTGTTTTTTGATCACTCTTTCTCGTCCCTTCCGAAACTTCATTTTTTGCCACTGCCTGCGCAAATATTTCTGCGTAACTATTTTCCTTTATAATCCGCACCCATGCTTTTACAAACTTCCCTTCGTTGCGCACCTTTAGCATTTCACGTATTGATTCATTGAAAGACGAATGGTTACCGAGATATACGTAGTAAAATTTTCGGATTGCGTCAAATCCGAATTTTGATTGGAGTCCATTTTTATTCAATTCATTGGAATAGCGTTCAGCAAATTCTTTTTGATTTTCATGATAAGCTGCCGCTACGATATAATAACCTTTTTGAAGGTTGATTTGTTGAGCCGCGGAAATTTTGGAAATCAAGAGCAAGGCACAGATACACGCCAAGCCTGGTGAGTAGATTTTAGCCATGTAAGAAATGCTTAGTTTTATCCCAAATTTATTGAAAAAACATCGAATGATGCAAATATTCAATATATGGAGGTATTTCTATCATGTAATAAAACCTAATTTTTCTCTTAAAAACCCGATTCCATAGCCTGTCATTTGAACAAATGCAGATGGTATGCTCAGGATTCCGACTTGAATTGATTTTGTTTTAATTGTTCCCGAAATACCTATTGCCATGAAATAGGAAAAATAAAATAGCAATAGAAATAAGCTGAAGAACCTGGAGAATAGAGCGATTGGCAAAATAGACATCATCCCAAGTGTGAATAAGGCAGGAATCCAGTGTGTTATTTTTATCGCGCCAGGATGATTTTGACCAACGAGCACGCGACCTTTTCCAAAGTTGGCGACTTGTTTATAGAATTGATTAAGCGTGGTTCTCCGTTTGTGAAACACATACGCATCAGGAATGAGATGAACTTTGAAATTCATTTTCTTCATTCGAAGACTTAGTTCGATATCTTCTGCAAAGCGATCAAACACAAAGCCTCCGGTCTTCTCAAAAACTTCGCGACTGATGCCCATATTAAAACTACGCGGTTGAAAATTAGTTGCTTTGCCTCCACGAATTCCTCCCGTAGTCAGAAACGCTGACATGGTGAAGGCCATCGCCTGTTGCAATAGTGTAAAATTTTCATGACCTCGATCGGGACCACCGTATGCATCGGTTTTATTTTGTTGAATAAATTTTTCAACTGCATTCAAATAATGCGGAGGAATAATGCAGTCACTATCGAATGCAATAAAAAAATCCCCTCTTGCTTTTTGAAAACCAAAATTCCGACTTGGGCCAGGCCCGGAATTGGGCTTGAAATAATAGACGATGGAAAGTTGGCTGGAATACTTCTCGAACACTTTTTCGCTGGTAAGAGTCGAGCCATCTTCGATGATTAATACTTCAAAGTTTTTGAATTGTTGTTGTGTGAGGCTTTGCAGTAGCTCATCCAATTCCTGTGGTCGATTGTAAAGCGGGATGATGATGGAATATTTTGGATGAGTCATTTGTGCAAAAATAAAAGTATTTCAAGTATCACATTGTAGAGATTTTGAAAACTACTTTAAACATTTACCAAATGGAACACTTTTGAATCCGCTTCGTTAATTGGCTCATGAAACTTCTATTCATTCTGATACCACTTGCTTTGACAGATTTACCCTCCTTTGCTCAAAACGAAGAATATGTATGTATTCCTTGTGGCAATGATTGCGATAAGGTGGTGCACACGAAGTCAGGTAACTGCCCTTCATGCCACATGAAACTTATAAAGAAGAAAGATTTTGAGTTTAAGAATCTTACCGTGGAAGAGTTTTGTAATCGTATTGATGCAAATCCGGATGCGGTTATTTTAGACGTGCGCTCAGAGTCAGAGTTTAAGGGGAGGGGTTTGCGCTCCACCTATGGCCATTTTAAGAATGCGATCAATATCAACATCACTGATTTGAAGGATCGGTTGAGCGAGTTGAACAAATTCAAAGAACGTGAAGTGTTGGTGTATTGCAGCCACAGCGTGCGCAGCCCTCAGGCTTCCTTGTTACTTACAGAAAATGGTTTTAAGAATGTGGCAAACATGGCAGGCGGGGTATCGACCATTAAAAGTGTGCGTAGTGATTGCCTGAAGAAAAATTACATTGAGCACAAGTAAATTATAGCAGGTACTACTTTCTATTGTCTTCATCGCGCACCATGCTCAGGTAACTTTGATAGCGACTCAATTCGATCTGTCCTTTTTCAACCGCCTCTATAATTGTACACCTGGGCTCCTGCAGGTGCAGGCACTTTGATCCGAATTTGCAGCTCAACCGGAGGTCTCTCATTTCAGGAAAGTAGTCTGAGATTTCTTGTTCGTTCATATCAACCAGTCCCCACTCTTTCACACCTGGCGTATCGATCACAAACGTGTTTTCATTTTTCTGAAACATTTCTGCAAATGTGGTAGTGTGCGTACCCTTATTGCTGAAACTTGAAATTTCTGAAACGGCTTGCTGAATTCCTGGTAATAGTTTGTTCAGTATCGTTGATTTGCCAACACCTGAGTGACCCGCAATGATGGAGGTTTTTCCTTCAATCAATGAGATCAATTCAATCAAACCTTCGTCTTTGATCGCGCTCATTAGAATTACATTCACTCCAATCGTTGAATATACTTTGGCCAACTTTACGAGATTTTGTCTTTCTTCTTCGTCCAGCAAGTCGGTCTTATTAAATACAATACATTGAGGAATGCTGTAGGCTTCTGCAGAAACAAGAAAGCGATCGATAAACCCATGGGAAGTTCGCGGTTGATCAAGGGTGGCGATTAAAATGGCCAGATCGATATTGGCTGCCAGTATGTTGGAATGTCCTGTTTTTTTTACTGACTTGCGAAGCAAATGATTTCTTCTTGGATGGATTTCGGTGATGGCATGCGAGCCTTCCTCCACATCAAATTCAACATGATCACCTACGGCTACGGGATTAGTTTCCTTGATGCCCTCGAGCCTTATCTTTCCGCGTATGCGACAGGAGTAGATTGACTTGTCTTCACCAAGCACTTCGTACCATGAGCCTGTCGATTTGGTGACGGTGCCTTTCATTTTTTATTTGATAAAACCTGGTCGCAATAGTCAACTATTTTTTTTGTAGCTCCTAAATTTTCTTCCACATAAGACCGGGTGACTTCGCAAGCCAGCAGGAAATTCTGAGGGATGGAAACGACTTGCTCATACTTTTCTTTCAGGTCAGCATATCCACTCACTTCAAATGCGCCTCCTAATTTGATCAAATCAATTGCTTCCTGGTATTTGACATAATTTTTGTTGCCAAAAAAAATGGGTATTCCAAAGCAGGCGGCCTCCAGAATATTGTGCAAACCTTTACCAAACGCTCCACCTACGAAGGCAAGCTCTCCATATTTATAAAGTCGTGAAAGCATGCCAATGTTATCAATGATCAGTACATTAAAATCGGACATGGAAGTTTCACTTGCTTTTGAATAACGCATTGATTTCACCTGAAGGGATCTCTCTATCTCTTGTAAAAATGATTCACTGATTTCATGTGGGGCAATAATGAATTTTAATGCCCTTGCATTTTCGTTGATGAAGGGAGCGAGCACATTCATATCTTCCGGCCAGCAACTACCGATCACCATCAGTTTGTCATTGGCTTTGAATTGTTTAGCTATCGGAATTTCTTCGGCTGCCTTAATAATTTCCATCACACGATCAAATCGCGTATCGCCTGCCAGCGTGCTGTTGTTGAGGCCGATGGATTGTAATAGCACTTTCGTTTCCAGATTTTGTGTGAAGAAATGATCGAAGTTTTTTAGAATGGCACGAAAGAGGCTGCCGTGTGATTTGAAAAAGATTTGCCCCGGACGTAAGATGCAGGAAGCTGAAATTACTTTAGCTCCTGATTTTTTAAGGCAAAGAGAATAAAAATACCAAAATTCATATTTCACAAAAATGGCAAGCGAAGGTTGAATTATATCTACAAAAGTTCGCGCCTGCGAAGGAGTATCCCACGGCAAATAGAAAACATAGTCAGCTTTCTCATAGTTTTTTCTGATCTCAAATCCGGAAGGCGAGAAGAACGTGAGGAGGATTTTTATAGAAGGTTGTTTTTGTTTCAGCGATTCGATAATCGGTCTGCCTTGCTCAAATTCACCGAGAGAGGCGCAATGAATCCAAACCAGTTTCTCACTCTTGTTTCTTACGATCGACTTTCGGAGACGACTCAGAATATTTTTTCGTCCAGTAACAAATAGCTTGGCTTTGGACGTAAACGGACTTGCTAAAATGAATACAATCCGGAGAAAGTAAATCGAGAAAGCGTAGATGACTTTTTGCATTCGATCGCAAAAATACCCAAAAAGTGGTACTGATTTTTATTGTTCGCACCTGACGTGTTTACCAAAAGTGTTATATTGGCATTTATCTAAGTTGACTTAAACCAAAATGAAAATGAAACTGAGATTCTTAATTTTGACTGCGATAATTGCATGCGCAAGTTCTGTGATGGCGCAAGGAGATATTGATAAGCTGATTCAGGGAAGTAAGGATGACGCAAATCTGTTGGTGAAGGGATATATCACTCCAGCTTTTAATATTCTTGGCAATGGCCTGAACCAAGGTTGGTACAATACAGCCAAGTCGCATAAGCTTCTCGGGTTTGATCTGACAATAACAGCTTCAGGGATTTTTATTCCATCTTCTGATTTAGTTTACAGAGTTGATGATTCGCAATTGAAATCCATTCAGATTGCTCCTTATACCCAAGGACAAACCCAGTCTATTAATGCTCCGACAGTATTTGGATCAGATGTTGCTCCACAATATCAACCGATCAATTCGGATGGAACTCCAAAGGGAAGTGCCATTACTGCGGCAGGCGGCACAAATATTACTAAGGATATTTCGTTCGTTCCAATTCCGATGGTTCAATTGGGAATTGGTCTTCCTAAGGGAACTGATTTGAAGGTGAGATTCTTTCCAAGCACTAAAATTGGCAACAACGGAAATGTGAGTCTTTTGGGTTTAGGTGTGATGCATGATGTGAAGCAATATATTCCTGGCGTGAAATCACTCCCTTTCGACTTATCTGTTCTGCTCGCATTTACAAATCTGAAGGTACACGTTGACTACGATCCTTCAAATTCGCCCGACCAAAAGGGTGACTTCAGCACTACGGCCACTACCTTTCAAGGTTTGATTTCAAAAAAGTTTTCGGTGCTTACAGTTTACGGAGGATTGGGATACAACTTTGTAAGTTCAGACTTGTCTGTGAAGGGAACATACAATACTTCCAACGGTCCCCTTGTTGATCCAGTAAATATCAGCAACAGCCAGTCAGGGCCTCGCGTAACGGCAGGCTTCAGGTTGAAGTTTGCGATCTTCACCCTGCATGGAGATTATACATTGCAGAAATACAATGCCTTCACGGCTGGCTTTGGTTTCAATGTGAGATAGACCAGAAATTGAATCAAAAGAAAAGGCGAACTTTTTAGGTTCGCCTTTTTAGTTATTTGCCAGTGTAATTCGGTTTTCGTTTTTCAATGAAAGCTTTCATTCCCTCTTTCTGATCTTGCGAAGCAAATGTGAGATAGAAGTTTTTGCGTTCAAAGGCGAGCCCATCATTCAGTGATGTTTCGAAAGACGCATTTACTGCCTCCTTTGCCAATTGCACGGCCACTGGCGACATTTGTGCGATTTCTTTCGCAAGAGTTAATGCCTCCTGTAGATACATTTCAACCGGAACAACCTTATTTACCAAACCATAGAAGTGTGCTTCCTGTGCAGACAAAAATCTTCCGGTCAAAATCAATTCCATTGCTTTGGCTTTGCCAACTACTTTTGTTAATCGTTGTGTGCCACCCGCTCCCGGAATGGTTCCGATCTTGATTTCAGGCTGGCCAAACCTGGCCGTCTCTGAGGCGATGATCATGTCGCACATCATCGTTAACTCGCAACCTCCACCTAATGCAAATCCACTCACAGCCGCGATGATTGGTTTTTTGGTTTTTCGGATCATATCCCACGTGCTGAATTGGTCCATGATCAACATATCTATCGCAGTTTGGTCTGCCATCTGTTTAATATCTGCGCCTGCAGCAAAGGCTTGTTCATTGCCTGTAAGTACAATCGCTTTTGCTTCAGAATTTTTATCGAGCGTTTGCAATGCCTCCAGTAATTCAATCATCAGTTGACGATTGAGTGCGTTCAATTCTTTTGGTCGGTTGAGTTCGATGAGCGCAACTCCGGGCTCACGCTGTTCGGTTACTTTAATGAATTCCATGCATGAAAATTTAAAACAAAGTTAAGGATTCACTGCAAGAAAATCATGATCACCAGAAGTATGATGTTTAAGAATGGGAATATTGATTTCGATTGAAGAAAATTATTCCGAGCGATTAGCGTTAAGAAAAAGAAGGCCCCTTCGTAATGAAGAGGCCTCCTAACCAAAATCCGGACAAAACTTTTGCTATGCAATTGTTAATAAGTTTAATTCGCGGCTTGTAACCAATATGCATGAAGATTCTTTTTGTTTGCCTCGGAAATATTTGTCGCTCCCCATTGGCGGAAGCCATTTTAAAGCATAAAATCAAAGATTTGGATTGGCAAAATGAGTTTGTAATTGATTCTTGCGGTACGAGCACGTATAATCTTGGCGATGCTCCTGACCCGCGTGGCATACGCTGCGCGCATAAAAGAGGCGTTCACATGCATCACATTGCACGACAAATTAACCATACTGATATTGAATTTTTTGATTTGATCCTTGCGATGGATCATTCAAACATGAATAACATCAAGCAAGTAGCAGATGAAAGGCATCACCATAAGATTCGCTTGATGCGCGAATTTGATCCTGAAGGCGAAGGTCAGGTTCCCGATCCTTATTGGGGAACCGACAAAGACTTTGATGCAGTGTTTGAAATCTTAGATCGCTCACTGGATGGCTTGATTCAACATTTGAATGATAAAATCAAGAAGGTGTCCTGATCATCTTACTTTACTCTCACACCATCTACTGAAAAAGAAACAAAAGGTATGAGTGGAATCCAAGAGGCTATATTATTTTTTCTCTTTCCTTCTATTCAACTCTTTTCGAATAAAAGTCAATTCACGGCTACTTTGTCCAGCCACCGAGGTATTCTCTGAGGCTCGTCTTAACAGATAAGGCATCACTGCCTCCACGGGCCCATAAGGAACATACTTGGCAACATTGTATCCTTCTTTCGCCAGCATGAACGAAATGTTATCACTCATTCCTAAAAGTTGAGCGAACCAAATGCGGTCATCGTTTTTCTTCAAACCGTGCTTTTTCATCAACATTGCAAGATATTGATTGCTGTATTCGTTGTGTGATCCGCACAACAAAGAAATGCGTTGCTTATTATCGAGGCAGAAAGCCAAAGCTTGATTGAATGCATTATCTGTTGCTTCTTTATCAGGATGAATTGGGCTTGGATATCCCATCTTCTCGGCACGTTCGCGTTCTTTTTCCATGTATGCACCACGTACCATCTTCACACCAAGAAAATAGTTATGCATAGCGGCATCATGATATGCATTTCGAATATTACCAAGCATATCAGCACGATACATTTGGTAAGTGTTGAAAACAATTGCGCGCTGTTGATTGTATTTTCGCATCATCTCGGTAACCAGGTCATCAATCGGATTTTGAATCCAGCTGTCTTCGGCATCAATCAAGATTGGCACCTGGTAGTCAAATGCTTTCTTACAAATCTTATTAAAGCGATCGTGTACGTGTTTCCATGCGGTTTTTTCTGCCTCTGTCAATGCTTCTTTCGCCTGCACTTTCTCAAGCAAATGAAACGGTGAGATGCCCGTGGGTTTGAACACACAAAATGGAATAGCAGGATTACCTTTTGCCTTTTCGAAGGTATGGAGTATCTCTTCGCAGGTGTGGTCTAAAGCTTCTTCAGTTTCAGTTCCTTCAACAGAAAAATCCAGGATGGTTCCGACTTTATATTTGTAAAGTGTTTGAATGGTGTGCTCGCTGTCTTCCACCGTCTCTCCTCCACAGAAATGTTCGAACACAGTCGCCCGGATGATTCCCTTGATTGGCAAATGCAGTGCAAGGCTAAATTTGGCAAGTCTGGTGGCTACCGATGAAACTATCGGATTGTTTACGAGAGAGAAAATGAAATTTGCTTTTCTGAGTTCGCGGTCGCTTTTGTAAGAGAAAGCAACCTCGGTGTTGTCAAAACGAATGGGGTCAACCTCCATAGTCAAAATTTGCGGCAAATATAGTAGCTGTTCAATTTCAATCGATATTGTTTTTGACTTACTTTGGAATCCAAATATTATGAAAGGTTCTGTATTTTTTTCAAAAGATAAATTGCCCGATGCGTTGGAACAGTCACGTTATTCCAACATTGCGGTGCTCACGGATGCAAACACAAGCCGCGCCTGTTTGCCAATTGTGAATTCATTGCTGCCAAAGCACCACACTATTGAGGTGGCGGCAGGCGAAGAGTACAAAAACCTGTTCACTTGCAATGCCATCTGGCATCGACTTACGGAATTGAACTTCGACCGTCATTCTTTGTTGATTGTGTTAGGGGGAGGTGTACTTGGCGATATGGGTGGATTCTGTGCAGCTACTTACAAACGCGGAATAGATTTTATTCTGATGCCAACAACTTTGCTTTCACAAGTGGATGCAAGTGTGGGCGGCAAGTTGGGTATCGACTTTGAAGATTTTAAAAATCACATCGGGGTTTTCTGCGAACCAAAGGCAACCATTATTGATACTGCGTTTCTCTCAACCTTGCCGAAGCGAGAACTTCGCAGCGGCTTTGCCGAAATCATCAAGCATTGCCTGATTTCGGATGTGGCCATGTGGAACGTGATCCGACAGAAAAGCGTGGACGAACAGGACTGGAAAGCATTGGTCGTTCATTCGGTTGGTTTCAAAAAATCAGTGACGGAAAAGGATCCGGTAGAAAAAGGGTTGAGGAAGATTTTGAATTTTGGCCATACCATCGGCCATGCTGTGGAGTCCCATTTTCTCAAAAAAGGCAATCGCATTTTTCATGGCGAGGCCATTGCGATGGGAATGATCATGGAAGCAACGATTGCAGTCTCAAAAGGGCTGATCAGTCAATCAGAAAGTGAGGAAATCAGGACCTATATTTTGAAAATATTTCCTGAAGTACTGTTGCCGTTCGATAGGAGCGAAGTCATTCAATTGATGCTTCAGGATAAGAAAAACAGGGAAGGGGAGATATTAATGGCGTTGCCGAAAGGAATTGGTGATGCTACCTGGGATGTGAAGGTATCTCGAGCCGAACTTGACAACGCCTTCACCGCTTTTGCAAAAATTCAGATGTAGTGTACGTCCTGATCGGAGTCCGTTACTTTTGATGATCCAAAAGCCTTTTTCAAGTCATCGGCTCTCTTCGATACAAAATCTTTGGTTTTCTTTTTACGATCACCCGTTAGCAACCAGGCTGCCAACAGCGCGCCTCCGGCTACTCCCAACCCGATCGCGATTTTCTTTGTGGTGCTGCTCATATATCCTTCAACCTTATTTTAAAATAAATTGTTTCAACTCTTCTGAAAAAACTTTGAGAGAGGTAATTTTCGCGACTAAATCATTTACACTTTTGAACTCTCTCATCACTCTTAAACGCTCAACATCTCTCTTTGGTACACCTCACCAGTTGCCATCATCAAAAAGCATAAGCAACCGGGCATTAATCCTCAAAGCATTGGCAGGTAACCCGACATCGCTGAGCAATCTTTCTTCTGCGCGTGACACCCGACTGATGGAAGCACTTGTGAGCAGTGATGATCACCTCATTGACGTGATGGATGCAGGCACTACCATGCGTTTCCTCGCTTCCTACTTTTCCGTTACCGGAAAAAAGAAGTTGATTACGGGAACAGATCGAATGAAGCAGCGACCGATTGGGTTGCTGGTGAATGCACTTCGAAAAATCGGAGCAGAGATTATTTATAAGGGTATTGAAGGGTTTCCGCCCATTGAAACGTTGGGCTTTGTGAATCAGAAAACCGATCAGATTGAGATTCCAGGAAATGTGAGCAGTCAGTATATTTCTTCATTGATGATGATTGCGCCTACACTGCCAAAAGGTTTATCAATAAAACTGACAGGTGATGTGGGGAGCATTCCTTATATAAAGATGACTGCCGCGCTGATGAAGGATTTTGGAGCTGAGGTGTACATGGATTTTGGTAAAAATGAAATTATTGTAAAGAGTGGAGGCTATAGACCTTCAAGTGTAACTGTGGAAGCGGATTGGTCGGCAGCGAGCTATTGGTTTTCGTTTGTGGGTTTGGCGCAAAAAGCGGAGATCACTTTAACAAATGTTACTAAAGAATCTCTGCAGGGCGATCGTGCTATTGTCGAAATCATGGATCAGTTGGGTGTGAAGTCTGAATTTCAAGGATCCACCCTGAAACTTTCGAAGTCAGTTTCAAAATCACATCTTGTTTACGATTTTAAAGATTGTCCTGACCTGGCGCAAACGGTTATTCCATTCTGTGTGGCCAAAGGTATTACTTGCGACCTGAAAGGTTTGGAAAGTCTGCCGATCAAGGAAACGGATCGCATCGCTGCCTTACAAAATGAAATCAAGAAGATCGGTGCCGAGCTGACGGAACCAACTAAAGGAAACTGGAAAGTAACACCAGGGAAAATTTCAACATCGCCCATCAAGATTCAAACCTATCATGATCACCGCATGGCGATGGGTTTTGCGCCCTGGGCAACACTCACGGATTTGGAAATTGAAGCCCCTGAAGTGGTGAACAAAAGTTATCCGGGATTTTGGAATGATGTAAAAAGTGTTGGCGTAATTGTATCAGTTGACGCTTGAAAACTTTATTTTCTTTACCATAAAACTCCAGGCATCCTGCTCATTGCTCTGCTTGTTGAAAAGTATATTGTGATGACTCTTTCATTCTGCGCCCGGCCAATCGGTCTCTTACCTTTGTAAGACGGGTTGTGAAATTACTCGCCTTCTTTACTTCTTCAACATTTCCAAATACATCTCGTTGCACAATGACGTGATCGCCAACACGGATTTTTTCAAAAAGGCTGCGTTCTACTTTTACCTTGTTCTTATTGCCTGGTGCCATAGCTAAATAGCAGCTATTAAATAAAGATTGTTGCTTATCGATAACTTCGAATTTTCCTACCCAATGATAACCTCCATTGCGCTTTAATACCTCGCGCCAATAGGCCCAAAAAATCAATGATGCCATGGGTACGGCAAAGAGAGAGAAATACTCCATCTGCTGCAGATAGTAATGAACTGAGAACGGAACGTTTCTGAAGTTTTTATAAAGTATCAAGGGTTCAAGTAAGATTGCTAGCAAGGTAACGGCCGCTGTAATCCAAAAATTTCCTTTTGTGAACATCGGATTTTCAAGGGAAGGATAATTGGCTTTGTGTTTTTTATAGAACTCAAAATCTTTCATGTGAACCAGATTTAAGAAAGTTTTAATTCAACCTTAAAGCGCCTTGATTAGTTAGTTCTTGTCTTCAAAGGTGTAATTCGATTCTTAAGAGATTCTTAAGATCAGGCATGCAAAAAAAAACTTGTTGAATAATTGTCTTAAGAATCTCTTAAGAATTGACTCTCACATTTGGGGCGCAAAAAAAATAATTATTCACATGAAAGGATGTTGGAGTTCTTCAGAAACATCGATTGCGGAGAATGGATTGCGTTTTCAAAACAAACTTTTTTCCGGTAAAGGCAGTACAGAAATGAAGCAAAGTGCGAGTCGGCTTCAAAATATTTCTTCAGTTATTTCGCCATACCAACCTGAGTATTGAAGCTATGAGCATGAAAAAAATTATCATTTTCTTAAGTTCAGTTGCCTTGTTGTGCAACGTGGGTTGTCATTCCGACAAGAAGGAAGAAGAACAAGACTCTTATTTGGTGACGAATCCTATTCTCATGGATACGTCAACTACGCGCGAGTATGTATGCCAGATCAGGGCTATCCAGCACATTGAACTGCGTGCTCTTGAAAGCGGCTATTTGGAAGGAATCTATGTGGACGAAGGTAAGATGGTGAAGAAGGGACAACTCATGTTCCAGATTCTTCCCATTCAATACAAAGCCGAATTTCAAAAGGCTCAGGCAGAGGCAAACTACGTAGAGATTGAATACCAGAATGCGAAGGTGCTTGCCGACAGTAATGTGATATCGCAAGTTCAACTGGCGCTGGCAAGGGCTAAGCTTGAAAAAGCGAAAGCAGAATTGGAGTTGGCAAGAGTTCACTTAGGCTTCACTGAAATCAAAGCGCCTTTTGACGGACTCATGGATCATTTCCGTGTGCGGCTCGGAAGTCTGCTGGATGACGGTGATTTGCTAACTACACTTTCAGATATCAGTACCCTGTGGGTGTACTTCAATGTTCCTGAGGCAGAATATCTGCGCTTCAAAAAAGGAATGAACAAAGGAGACTTGCTAACGGTAAAGCTTCGCACAGCAGACCAGGATATTTTTGACCAGGTTGGACTTGTAAAAACCATCGAGGCTGACTTCAATAATCAAACAGGTAACATTGCCTTTCGTGCGACTTTTCCTAACCCTGATGGGCTGTTGCGACACGGAGAAACGGGAAACATTGTGGTAAATGTGCCACTAAAAAAAGCACTTATCATTCCTCAAAAGACAACTTTCGAAGTGCTTGATCACAAATATGTTTATGTGTTGGATGAGAACGGTGTATTGAAAACAAGAAAGATCATTATCGACACAGAGTTGCCGGATTTGTACGTGATCAAAGAAGGATTGAGCGAAAAGGACAAAATACTGTTGGAGGGAATTCGTAAAGTGAAAGATGGTGAAAAAATCAAGTTCAGTCTTCAGGACCCGAAGCAAGTAATCTCTCACTTGAAACTCCACGCTGAATAACTGCGCATAACTCAAAAGAGAACTTAGATGTTTACCAAATTTATTAAAAGGCCGGTCTTGGCGATCGTGCTTTCGCTGGTTATCCTGTTCATGGGTATGCTGGCTATCGAAACTCTGCCTAAGTCGCAGTTTCCTGAGATTGCACCACCGATGGTGATCGTGTATGCATCTTATCCGGGTGCAAGTTCAACAGTGTTGACGAAGGCTGTGCTTATTCCACTGGAACAGGCCATCAACACTGTTCCTGGAAAAAAGTACATGTTTTCTACAGCTGCCAGCTCTGGTGAGGCCAACATTCAAATTGTGTTTGAACAAGGTGAAGATCCCAACCAGGCACTTGTGAATGTGCAAAACCGGATTGAACAAATTAAGATGAGGTTGCCTGCTATTGTGCAGTTGGAAGGTATTGTCACGATGAGATTGCTGCCATCCATGTTGATGTATATCAATTTATATAGCAAGGACACTGCGGATGCAGACATGAAACACGTGTTCAACTACGCTTACATCAACATGCTTCCTGAGTTGCAGAGGGTGAACGGTATTGGTTTCGCGAAAATTCTTGGCAGCCGGCAATATGCTATGCGTGTATGGCTAAACCCCGATCGCATGCGTGCCTATGATATTGGTTCAGATGATATCATGAAAGCCATTGATGAGCAAAGTATCATTGGCTCTCCGGGCCGCTTGGGTCGTGCTGATAGTAAAAAGTCGGAAGCGATTGAATATGTTTTGACCTACCCGGGACGATACAACGAGCCCGAACAATTCAGAAACATTATCCTGCGCGCCAATCCGAATGGTGAAGTCTTGCGACTTGGTGATGTGGCTACCGTGGAATTGGGAAGTGAGTACTACGACATCTATTCGACCAAAGACGAATACCCCTCCGCTGCAATTATGCTGAACCAGTCGTATGGTAGTAATGCCATCGAGACCATTGATGCCGTGAAAGAAAAACTGGAAGAGCTTAAAGAGAATTTTCCTCCCGGTATGGAGTACGAAATCAGCTATGACGTTTCCAGCTTTTTGGAAACATCGATTGAGGAAGTTGTACACACTTTGCGTGATGCCTTTATTTTGGTGGCGTTGGTAGTGTTCATATTCCTTGGTGACTGGCGATCCACGCTTATTCCAACTTTGGCAGTGCCGGTGTCGCTTATTGGCGCCTTCTTCGTGATGCAGGCTTTTGGGCTGACACTAAACCTGATTACCCTCTTCGCGCTTGTGTTGGCTATTGGTATAGTGGTGGATGATGCTATCGTGGTGGTGGAAGCAGTGCACGCAAAAATGGAGCATGAACATTTATCGCCTTACCGAGCCGTCAAAAAGGTGCTGGGTGAAATCAGCGGAGCTGTTATTGCGATCACATTGCTGATGACTTCAGTGTTTGTGCCTGTTGCTTTCATGTCAGGACCTACGGGTGTGTTTTATCGACAATTCTCTATCACAATGGCATCCTCTATTGTGTTGTCGGGTCTAGTTGCCCTTACGCTGACTCCTGTGCTTTGCGCAATGATCCTCAAGGACACACATGGCAAGCCTAGAAAGCAGACGCTCTTTAATCGTTTTATTGATAGTTTCAACCGAGGATTTGAAAAACTCACTGGTCGATACGTTTGGTTGCTTCAGTTAATTGCCAATCGCAGGGCGGTCACTGTCATCTTGCTGGCTATCTTTTCTACAGGGATTTTATGGATTTCCGCTGATCTGCCCTCTGGCTTCGTGCCAACAGAAGATCAGGGAATGATTTACGCGGTGCTTCAAACACCACCTGGCTCCACGCTTGAAAGGACTTTTGATGTGAGTCTTCAGCTAAAGAAAGTGGCCAATGAAATTGAAGGGGTGCAATCCGTTTCTTCCCTGGCAGGTTTCGAAGTACTTACACAAGGCCGTGGATCCAATTCAGGAACCTGTCTCATCAACTTGAAACCCTGGAGTGAACGAAAGAATACAGCAAAGGAAATTATCAAAGAACTGGAAGAGAAAGTGAAAGATATTCCAGGTGCCGCTATTGAATTCTTCGATCCGCCTGCAGTGCCAGGCTATGGAGCAGCTGGTGGTATTGCCCTCCAACTACTGGATAAGAACAACGAGATTGACTACAAGCGGCTTGGTGATGTTACCACTGAGTTTATGGCCGAACTGGAAAAAAGAAAGGAACTGACATCCCTGTTCACTTTCTACAGTACTGCCTATCCACAGTATGAAATTGAGATTGATAATAAGGCAGCTATGCAAAAGGGAATTTCCATTAAAGCTGCTATGGATAACCTATCGATTATGATCGGTAGTACCTACGATCTTGGTTTCATAAAGTTCGGTCGCTTCTTCAAAGCATTCGTTCAGGCAGATCCAGCTTATCGAAAATTGCCTACCGATATTTTGGCCTTGTATGTTAAGAATGATAAAGGTGAAATGGTTCCATATTCATCTTTCATGAAATTGATAAAGACACAAGGAATATATGAAATCAATCGCTATAACATGTACACCACTTCATCCATCCGATGCGATCCGGCTCCTGGGTACAGTAGTGGTGAAGCCATCAAAGCAATACAAGACGTGGCTAAGCAAAAGCTCCCTAAAGGATTTGACATTGACTGGGCCGGTTTGCAGAAAGATGAAGTGAGGCGTGGCAATGAAGCTATATACATTTTCCTGGTGGTGTTGATGTTTGTGTATTTTGTGTTGGCCGGGCAGTATGAAAGTTTCATCATTCCTCTCGCAGTTATTTTCTCATTGCCTGCGGGCGTGTTCGGATCTTTCCTCTTTATCAAACTGGCTGGTTTAGCAAATGATATCTATGCCCAGGTTGGATTGGTAATGTTGGTGGGTTTGCTTGGCAAGAATGCCGTCTTGATTGTGGAGTTTGCCTTGCAGCGACAGCAGGAGGGAGTCACCGTTTTGGAGGCTGCCATTGAAGGTGCCAAGACGCGCTTCCGCCCGATCCTGATGACATCATTTGCCTTCATTGCCGGATTGATTCCGCTTGCGGTTTCAACAGGCCCTGGTGCAGTAGGCAGTCACACAATTGGATTTTCAGCATTGGGTGGCATGCTCTTCGGAACCATCTTCGGTGTAATCATCGTGCCCGGCTTGTATTACATCTTCGCCAAACTGGCCGAAGGTAAAAAACTGATTCGTGATGAAGAAGATGAGCCATTGACCGAAAACTTGGTTCACAAAATGGATAGTTTCCCACAACCTGATGAAAGTGAAGAAAATGTATAAGAAGAGAATAATCAAATATTTAGGAATTGCATTTGTCTCTGTTTTGCTTGCGTCCTGCAGCTTGCCTTATATGGGGCGCACCCGTGAGAACAGAAACTTGCCTGAAAATTTTGCAGGCAGGCTGGATTCTATCAACTCCGGGAAGGTTAAATGGAGAGAGTTTTTCAAAGATGCTAATCTGCAAGCATTAATCGATTCGGCTTTGCTTCGAAACCAGGATCTGAATATCATGATCCAGGAAATCAACATTGCTCAAAATGAAATCAGGGCGAGGAAAGGAGCATATCTTCCATTTGTCAGTGGTGGGGTAGGAGCAGGCGTTGATAAATCAAGTCGCTACACCCGACAAGGTGCTGTGGATGCAACTGATCAGATCGAACCTGGTAAACAGATTCCGGATGCCTTGCCTGATTATTGGGCAGGAGCCAATCTTTCATGGCAGGTGGACATTTGGAAACAACTTAGGAATGCCCGCAAGAGTTCGGTGTACAGATTCTTGTCCACCACGGAAGGAAAAAATTTCATGGTCACTCACTTAGTGGCGGAAATTGCCAACTCGTACTATGAACTGATGGCGCTCGATAATCAATTGGATATTTTGCGCAAGAACATTGAAATACAACAGAACGCCTTGCAAATTGTGATCTTGCAAAAGAAGGCTGGTTTGGTAACTGAGCTGGCTGTGCGAAGATTTCAGGCAGAAGTAAACAAAAACCAAAGCAATCAATATTACATCCAGCAGAAAATTATTGAAACAGAAAACCATATCAACTTTTTAGTTGGACGTTTCCCTCAGCCCATTGCGCGCAATTCCCAGGTGTTCTCCACGATGTTACCTGACACGGTTTACGCTGGCATTCCTTCACAGCTACTTGAAAACCGCCCAGACATCAGGCAGGCAGAACTCGACTTAATGTCTGCCAAACTTGACGTGAAAGTAGCGAAAGCAAATTTTTATCCGACTCTAAATATATCGGCTACACTTGGCCTCGAAGCATTCAAGCCTTCTTACCTCCTTGGAAAATCTGAGTCCATGATGTATTCAGCGGGCGGAAGTTTTATTGCTCCCTTAATCAACCGGAATGCAATCAAAGCCATGTATTACAGCGCGAATGCAAAGCAGATTCAGGCCGTTTACAATTATGAACGCACAGTGCTCAATGCCTACATCGAAGTAGCGAATCAGCTTTCAAACATTGGCAATCTTCAAAAGAGTTATGATCTGAAAACAATGCAGGTGGCAGCGCTCACACGTTCAATCGATATTTCGATTGGGCTTTTCAAATCAGCTATGGCAGATTATATGGAAGTGCTATTGACACAACGCGATGCGTTGGGTTCAAAGTTTGAGTTGGTCGAAACGCGTAAGCAACGTATGAACGCAATGGTGAACATGTATCAAGCGCTGGGCGGTGGTTGGAACTAGTGAGTGTCTTGATGGTTGTCTGCCTTTGACTCGAAGAATATAGTCATGTTATGCATTCCTTCTTCCACCGAATAGCGGATATCAAACGAATAAGTTTCACAAATCCCTTTTACAATCGATAGTCCCAGACCAAGCGATTGTGAGTTTGCATTCGATTTAATGAAGCGCTGAAATAATTTATTTGTGGACACTTCAGGGATTTCACCCGTATTTGAGATACTCAACCACTTACTGTTAAGTGTGATAATTATTTTGCCACCAGGTAAGTTGTGTTTGATCGAATTCCCGATCAGATTTTCCAGTAATATTTCACACAGGAAGGGGTTCATTTGAAGTGACAGGGGCTCATTATAATGTTTTTCTATAGAAATCGATTTTAGCATGATCAATTCTTCGAGACCATTGGTAATCGAATCGATTATTTCGATTACATCTACGGTTGCTATGTTGTGAAATTGTCTGTTTTCTATTTTTGACAAAATGATAAGAGCCTCGTTTAACTTAGACAAACGAAGAACAGCTACGGACACCGAATTAATTAGTTCAATTTGTTCTTTGTTGAGGTCTGACTGCATTAATAATTCCAGCTTGTTTCTCACAATTGCAAGTGGCGTTTGAATTTCGTGTGAGGCATTCTCCGAGAATTCTTTTAAAATATTGAATTCATCATGTATTTTAAGCGACATCTTTTCAATAGCTGTCGAGAGTTCATCAAATTCATCGATCGAGGTCCGGGGCAATTTCATACTCTGCGCCAAATCCACTTTGTAGTGTGTGATCTTGTCAAGCGCAAAATAAAAGGGTTGCCATATTTGTTTTGAAATTTCATTGTTCATTACCGTGAGCGCCAGCACAAATGCACCGAAAAGAAAAACTTCAAGAATTACCACCCCTTCCACTAGTTCTTCGTGTGCTACGATGGATCTTCTTACTTGAATTTCATACGCAACACCTTTTATTTTTCGCTGAAAAGTAAGTTGCCTGTGATCGATCGGTTTTTTTTCGATGATATCAAAAATGCTGGTGTCGCTGAATATTTCTTGACTTGTAGTTACCTTTTCGATCCGCTTGATGCCAAGCATATTGGCCGAATAATGCTGAAAGAAAAAAAGGCTATCGGAATGCTCTAGTTGCTTAATGCAATAATCCCTTCTCTCGTGTAGTTTGTTATTGATGTCGTCATCGATGATTACCTGGAATAAAAAATAAAAAAAAATTCCTCCCATGAAGAAAATCATGGAGGATACGCCTATGAAATAACGGTTGGTCTTCCTAAGTAGTTTCATGGGAGGAAAACTTGTATCCTACACCATAAACGGTTGATAAATAATCGCGTGATCCGGCAGCCACAATCTTCTTTCGCATGTTGCTAATGTGGGCATAAAGGAAGTCGAATGAATCGGCCGAGTCAATGTAGTCACCCCATAAATGTTCGACAATTGTTTCTTTGGTTAGCACCTTGTTTTTATTGGCAATGAAATATACTAAAAGGTCGAATTCTTTTTTTGTGAGCGTGACGTTTTTATTGTTCACAAACACCTGGAGAGTTTCGGGGTTCGCGCGGATTTCATGAAACTCTATTTCCCGTTTGCCTTCAAATTTCCTTCTACGAAGTACAGAACGGATGCGCGCATTTAGCTCTGATAAATTGAAAGGCTTGGTCAGGTAGTCGTCAGCACCAATATCCAGTCCGTTTATCTTATCTTCCAATGAATTTTTGGCCGATATGATGATGATACCAATGTTGTACATTCTCTGTTTTAAAACTTCGATAAGTTTCAGCCCGCTGCCACCTGGCAAACCAATATCTGCAATAACGCAATCGTATTCGTAAAGATTTATTTTACCAACTCCATCCTGATAATTTAGCGCCTCCTCACAAACGTATCCTTCCGTTTTAAGGTAGGAGCTGATGGCACTTAACAAATCTTTCTCATCCTCAACAATCAAGACCTTCATTGGTTCAGAATTTGATTAACAATTGGATTGTGGATAGATGGAAGCTAAGGCCAGCCCAGGGAAGCTGGCCCGCTTTCCCACTTCCACAACCTAAACCCTACGAACCACAAAGGAAAATTTCGCTATGGTTCTGACGCAAGAATACGTTGGGAATCTAAAGCAATTCTTAGTTGGAGATTTGAAAAGGATTAAAAATCATCCTGCCTCACAGGAGGATGCGAAGAGCATTGGGGAAGAGGTTAATCATTTGAAAAATGCCCGTTGGCAAGGACTCCATTTATAGTCAATCACCTATTTGCCAACTAAGAAAATCACCAAAGTTTACTTCTGGTAGTTCTTCTTCTCGGCTGAGTACCGAACAACATGCCAAATACTCCGCGCACAATTTCTTTTCCGACCTGTTTGGTAATCGGTGAATTCAAAACCTGGTCGAACGCGCTCTTTTCTTGTTTGGTGCGTGATGAACCCGAACTTGTAGCAGCCGTTGTCTTTGCTTCTTCTTTGGCTTGTTGGGTTGCCTGTATGCGCTCGTTCAACATTTCAAATGCGCTGGTCGGATCGACTGTGTCTTTATATTTTTTGTAAAACTCAGATTGATCAAGTTGTGCTTTGTATTCTGACTCGGTCAATGGCCCCATGAAGGAGGCTGGTGGACAAAGATGAGTAACAACTGTTTCGGTCGGAATTCCTTTCTCATTCAAAACAGTTACGAATGCTTGTCCAATGCCCAGTTGAGTAAATTGCTTTTCAAGATCGTAGAATTCGGATTTAGGAAATGTCTTGATCGTCTCTTTCAAATCTTTCACATCGTTAGGGGTGAAGGCCCGGATCACATGATGAACGCGATTTCCCAACTGGCTCAATACAGATTGAGGAACATCTTGCGTCATTTGCGTGCAGAAGAAGATGCCAACTCCTTTGGACCGGATTAAACGAATCACTTGCTCGATCTGATCCATGAATGCCTTCGGGGCATCTTTGAAAAGCAAATGCGCTTCATCCAGAAAGAAAACCAGCTTTGGTTTGTCAAGGTCTCCGGCTTCAGGAAGTTTCTGATAAATCTCAGCGAGCAGCGAAAGCATAAACGTAGAAAAGATCATAGGCTGACTTTGTACGTCCGACACGTTGAGCAAACTGATCAAGCCTCTTCCATCCACTTTTTCAAAAAGGTCTTCAATGTCGAAAGAAGTTTCTCCAAAAATCTGACCTACACCTTGCTGCTCCAGCGCCACAATCTTCCTCAAAATAGTGGAGGCTGTGGCCGGAGAAATTTTCCCGTATGAGTCTTTGATCTCTTTCGCGCCCTCGCCTTCCGACAGATAATTCAAAACTTTTTTCAGATCGTTGATGTCAACGATGGGGAGTTTCTTGTCGTCTGCATATTTGAATATGATCATCAGCACACCGCTCTGTACTTCGTTCAGTTCCAAAATTTTACTCAACAGTACCGGACCAAACTCAGTCACAGTGGCTCTCATTTGCGATCCAAGTTTTCCGCTCAGTGAATAAATTTCTGTCGGAAATCCGGAAGGTGTATAATTGATACTGAGTGCCTTCGCTCGCTCTTCAATGTTTGAATTCTTTACACCTTCTTTCGCAAAGCCGCTGAGGTCGCCTTTCATATCGGGCATGAATACTGAAACCCCCGCAGCCGAAAGTTGCTCGGCTACCATTTGAAGGGTGCGTGTCTTTCCGGAACCGGTTGCGCCTGTTACCAGCCCGTGGCGGTTCATCATTTTCAGCGGAAGATTTACTTTTGCATCGGATAGAATTTCGCCTTCCAATACACCTGCTCCCAAATAGATGGATGCACCCTGCAGTGAGTAAGCTTTGTTTATTACTTCAATAAATTTTTCCTTTGACATACTTATTACATTCTCTTTTTTAACAGCCAATCAGTTTGTGGATCATCGCCCATTTGAAAGATGTGCTCACCAAATCGTTCGAATCCAAGTTTGCTATAAAACTTTTGCGCTCTGAAATTTTTCTCCCACACACCCAGCCATGCCCATTCCACCTTTTGGGTAGTGGCTACATCAAAAAATTTGTCCATCAGTTTTCTCGCTACCGGTGTTCCATGGTAATCTTTATGTACATACAGCCGCTGTAGCTCAAGTGTGTTGTTCCCCAATTTGTCGGTTACTTCATCACTTTTACGAAGGCGCAGAAACCCGACAATCTTAAGATTATCCAAAGCAATAAAGATATCAGAATGAGGTTCGTGATATTCGGTTGTGAATTTTTCAAGACTGTAGTTCTCGTTAAAGAAAGCCACCATGTTTGCTTCTGTGTTGTGCTCGGCAAACGTATCATTGTAAACTTCAATAGCTAACTCCCTTACTGCGGGAACATCTTCCAGTTTCGCTTTTCGAATGCGTATCATGAAACGAAAATACTAAAAATGCCTTGTATAAAAGCCGGACCTGAGGGTGATGACTACTTCTTGTCGGCAAAATTCTGGAAGGTGTAAAGCACACCCAGCGAAAATGCCTGGCTGAGCTGCACACTGTTATCCTGATTGTAGTCGTACAATACAATCGAACCAAAGCTCATGTTCACAAATTTGCCCAGCTTGGCTGTCAGGTTCAGGTCAGTTCGCTGATAAAATTTGTCAAACGAAAAATTTTCATAGTTCATGGATAGCAAGTAGCGCCATTTCAAATTCACATTTTTGAAAATATCTTTGTTAAACTCAGCTAATATTTGACCGGATGCCCATTGCGTGTTTATAGCGTGCCCTGGAGAAATGCCATACGGAGTTGGGTTGTCAGTAGTGACAAATCTTTCGACACCATTCACGATTGTAATGCGTGGCGCGACTGGGGAAATACGAAGTTTGAAAAATTTGGAAGGATGATATTCAAAACCAAGACCCACCGTTATGAACGCTGGAGCAAATAAATCGGAAATAATCTGAAGTGAATCCTCACCCTTGATACTTTTAAAATACTTATACCCTTGTGAAAATTGTGTAAGCAAGTTGGCTGATGCTGCGAGATCCCAATTCTTATTTAATGCATGCCCGTATTTAGTGTCAAGGAAAACACGGTCCAGCGTTTTGCGATAGCCCTGCCCTTGGTTGTTGATCATGCCAAAGAGCAAATCAATTTCATTGTCCCATGAATTGTGCTCGCCTTTGTAGTTCGCCCTATAATTGATGAAGGCGGTAAAGCCAATCGAGTTAACGCCACCGGCTTTCCAGTTTGAAGAAAAATTTGCCTGGTTTAAATTGAGTCCGGCTTTGAAAGCTTTTTTCCATTTTGTTAATGTATCGACTTTAACAATTTGGCTATAGGAAAATAAGCTGCTGAGAATTAGGGTAAGCAGCAACGCTGCCTTGCACGTAGAAATTGATTTCATAGGTCTTCACTTTAGATAATTAAAGCAAAGATATGCCTATGAAAGAAATTGTTAGATGGCGCTGATTTTTATTTCGTCAAGGGCCACTTCGGTGAGCGGCTTGGTGATGAATTTGATCACGTGGTTGTTATTCACGATCTTATCAATATCACGCTTATTGTCCGAGCTGCTAAGGATGATCACTTTGCACTTGGTGCGCACCAGTTCGTTGAATTTTTCGAATTCATACAGGAATACGAAGCCGTCCACGATGGGCATGTTGATATCCAGAAAGATAATGCTGGGAATATTTTCAGCATCGTTTTCGTGCTCCTTGAGGTAGTCAAGGGCGCCTTTGCCCGAACTTTTTATTTCAACCCTTTTAGAGAACTTGGTTATTTCTATGATCCGTTTGCTTATTAAATTATCTGTGTCATTATCATCCACTAACATCACAAGGTCCAATGTCTTGGTAGCACTTTCCATCACCATCTTAGCAAAGATTATCTATCATTAAGTAACTATTCATGCGCAAAAATATCTTTTTTTGTTACAATTGATGCAAGAATTCAGAAAGTTTAATCATGAAGGTAAGTTAATTGCCGAAAAAGTAACCATTGCCCGTTCACTTTTTATTGATCTTCAATTTTTCTCCCTTCGCCAGATTGAAATTGGTTTTGTTGTTCCAGTCCATCAACTCCTTGATAGTGATGCCGAATTGCCTCGCCACGCTGTACAATGTATCTGAGCTTTTTACTTCGTAATAAATCTCCGATGGCTGCTTCTGAACTTCCAGATGAGAGGTAACGTCCGCATTACCCAAGGTGTCTTTTTTGTTTTCGGACACCGGATTTTGAATTTGCCTGGAGTCGCTCACGATTGTTCTTACCTCGGTTACAGTACTGGTTGAGGCTGCCTTTTCTGGTTTCTGCTCCGTTGCTTTTGTGTTTTTCGAGTGGCCTGGATTCAATGACCAATTGAAAGTGTCATTACTAAGTTCAGCAACTTCAGTGGCCTCGCCCTCCGGAATTATTTCCACGGGGGCTACAGCAGGGGTTTCCATTTGTGCCGATGGGTTTAGTCGCACGAAAGTTCCTTTTGCCAGCAAATTTTCCGGAAGGTCCGGGTTTAGCCTCCGAAGATTTTTCATTCTCACACCATAGCGCTGACTGATCGCCCAAAGTTCTTCCCCCATTTTTGTTCGGATGGATGGCAAATCAGCACTCTTCTTTTTCTTACCCGTAAAGTAAAATTCACCTGCCTGCACTTTGTGATCGATAGAGATGTCGTTGTATTTCAAAAATGAAGAAAGGCTCACGTGTGCACGATCGGCCAATGCCGTTAGGGATTCACCTTGCAGTGCAAGTAGTGCCATCACACCGTTAATTTCCTTGCGCTCGTTTTTGGCTACCACTACAGCTTTCTTCGGTGTTGCTTTTGCTGCTTTGTCGGAAGTTAAAGTCAGGTTATTAAAATCGGTTAAGGCCGTGTTTCCGTTTGGCACCAGCAGGTGATAGGTGCGATCTCCCGGTATGCGTTCCTTGCGAATCCACTTGTTGTATTCCTTCAGCAATTCCACATCCACATTCAGTATGCTGGCATAATCATTCACAAGCCGTGCATCAGATGTTTCATACAATCCTATTTTTGAAGAAGGGGCTGCTTTCACCGCATCTTCAAAAGCAATTTTGTGTGCGAGAAACCGCTTTACATACCAATACGTGTCAGGGGTGATTTCCATGTGCGTGTCGCCATTGAACTGGTCGCCCAGCGCTTTGATCACGCCACCTGCACCCATCTGGTAGGATTGAAGCGCGAGAATCCAGTTATTAAAATTGAAATTGTTTGTCTTTAAATATTTGGCTGCTCCGCGCGAAGACGAAACAATATTCATGCGTTCATCAATTTCCGAATCCACGCGCATGCCCATTTGAATGGCCGTGAGATCTTTGAATTGCCAGAAGCCAACGGCATTGGAAGTTGAAACGGCATCGGGAACCAGCGCACTTTCTTGGAGCGCGAGGAATTTAAAATCTTCGGGCAACCGTTCTTCCTTAAAGACTTTCTCGATGATGGGGAAATACGCGCGCGCACGTTCCACCTTCATATCGTAATAGCGACCGGGGTGTGAGAGGGCATCTACTTCTTTTTGAATTTCCTTACGGGCATCATCGCGGATGGACAAGGTCATGCCTGCGAAATGCATTTTGTGGGGCACCACGGGAGCCTGTGCGTATGAGGCAGCGGCTCCGCAAAAAAATAGCGCGGCTGCAAAAAATCTCATGTGAACAAAGGTAGAGGAAAATTGGGGGTTGTGCAATGGGCATTCAGATGGCAGGAACAAGTTTGAGGTTGTTGAATTAACGAAGTAGATTAGCAAATAAATTAGCAGAGTTCATGAGGCAAATAAATCTGCGTGGATGTAGAACAAAGTTTTGGACGATTATATCTTTAATTTTTTTTTAAATGCGACCTGTAGCAATTAGTTTCTTTTTAGTTATCAGCTCCCTTTCTTCAAGTGCTCAAAAAGGTTATATAAGATTAGATAACGATTCAGTGGTTTTTGGATTTGTTAGATTTTATCTTTCCCATGATGATGGTCAACGTTGGGTTGAAGTTTGGAAAACAAAAACTGATAAAAAACCATTCAAGACTTTAAATAGTCATGTTATTGGCTATGCTCTTAAGAAGGATACATTCAAAGTGCTTCGTGATTTCAAACCATTTCAAAATAGAGGACTGTATTATAAGACGGTAGATGCCAAGCTAGTGGCAAGTGGAAAAATTAATCTGTATAGCTTTTATGAAACAACATCCGGAGGTTTTGGAGCCCCAATGTCTTCGGTAGAGTATTTTATTTTGGAAGATAATGAAACGAAGTTCTTAAAGGCATTACCAAGTGCTGATAAAGAAGTCTTGTTTGAATTTTTTCCGCAACGTTATGTCTCTAAATATGAAGAAGTAAAAGGGAAAATAAAATATAAAAACATTCCTGATTTGGTTAAGCTTTACAATTCAAAATAATAATCAATTGTGAAAGCCCCCTATTTTCTTGGCGGAGTTACTCCCGTGCCAAAGCGTTTGAAACGCGTTTTTAGTTTTTACACTTTAAAAAATTTTATTTCTTCGCTGAGTTACTGGCTTCGAGAACTCAGCGTGAGTGAAAGATACTCGTATTGAAACTACACCGATTTTCATCAACCACCTTCAAAATATCTCGACACTACTTCGAGAAAACACGCACCACTTTATTTAACGATAGCCCCTGTATGACAATCGAAAATAACACAACAAAATAAGTAGCCGAGACAATCGCTTCTTTGTAGGGTGATTCCGGCAACGACAAAGCAAGGGCAACGGAGATTCCACCGCGCAAGCCGGCCCACACCAAAACAAAAATACTTTTGTACTTCTTTCTCAACGATGAAATGAAAAACGTAGGCAGCGTAATACTGATCGCCCGCGAAACCAGTGAGAATCCAATCGCCAGCGCGCCCACCAACCAGTAGTTGTTAAGAAATGGCATCTGAACAACCTGAAGTCCGATCATCACCAGCAGGATGGTGTTAAACAGTTCATCAATTAATTTCCAGACGCGGTGAAGGTAATCCTGAAGTTGAGTTGATGTTTTTGAACCAAGTGTAGTATTCCCAAGCACTAATCCAGCAGCAACGGTAGCCATTGGAATGGATACATGAACCCGATTGCCAATGACGGAGATGCACAATACAACTGCTACCGAACTCATTACTACCGTCTGAAAATCCTTTATGTACCGGGTGGTTCGATAGGCGACAAAACCAAACAAGGCGCCTAACACAAGTCCACCAAAAACTTCATGAATAAAAAGAGAGAAGGCGTGATCAAAAGTGAGTGTGGTTGTTTGCTCCAGCAGTTCACGAAGGATTACAAACATGAGTATCCCGGCACCGTCATTGAACAATGATTCGCCTCCAATAATGGTTTCGAGTGCGGGCGAAATTTTCGATCTTTTTAAAACCGACATTACAGCCACCGAATCAGTGGGTGAAATCAACGCACCAAACAACAAACAGTATAATAATGGAAAGTCGATATCGAGAAAATAGGTGGTGCCATATAGCAACAGGCCAAAAATCAATGTAGAACCAACAACGCCAATGGTGCTTAACATAAACACGGGCCACCGTTGCTGTTTTAATTTTTCGAAATCGAAATGCAGGGCACTGGCAAAAAGTAAAAACCCAAGCATGATATCAAGAAGGGTTTTGGAAAAATCAATGCTGTTGGTTAATTCAGTAATAAATGAAAAAGCCACGGGCATCGACTTTCCGAAAATGGTGATCAGCAAAGAAAAGATAACAGAAATGGCGATCACACCAATCGTACCTGGCAATCTCAAAATTCGATAGTTGAGATAGGAAATTAAGGCGCTAATGGTAACAAGTGCCGTGATGATCGTGAGAGTATCCATGTTAAGCAGCTCGCTTTTTTTGAACAGGTTAAAAATAGAATTTTTAAAATTAACCTAATAAATAAAGCCAAACGAAGACAGGCGCGATCATTGGAGTCAGAAAACCGGTTTTCACAGTTGGAGTGCCTTTGAAATACTCTATTTCTTCGCTGATTTACTCGCTTCTTAAAAGCCAGGCTACAAAATATAGCCGATCACTTCAACTGCCATTACTACATTCTTCAATTTCCCTACCTGCTTTCCATTAATAGTGTGATCAGGTTGAGTTCGTCTATGCCATTTTGCCATTGGTCGTTAAGCCACCTGACATTTGACCCAGTCTCCACCCAGTCTCGACCCAGTGTCATCTCAGTCGGGGCTTATTAGAACATGGGTGGACAGTTTTATAGAGAAATTCCAGTTATTGTTCTTTGAGTTTTCTTGTAGGTGCTATTATCGTCCCGCCTCCACTGCCTTCAAAATGTTCTTCAATCCCTTCTCCAGCTTTTCAGTTTTGTCCCAGTTGTAGCCAAGGCGGAAATAGCGGTCTTCTTCTTCAAACCAACCGCCACGCCCCACATATGTACCGTAGGTATGAAGCAGATCGTGATGAAATTTTTTCAGGTCAACTTTTATCTCCGGCTTGATGCGTGGAAAGCAAACACAACCACCTTTGGGTTCAACCCATTCGAGGATGTTTTGATTGTTGATGAAGTTTTTGAGGATTGAAAAATTTTTCTGAATGCTGACGCGAATGGGAGCGAAGTGCTTTTCTTTTTGATTTAAATATTGAAAAGCAATCTCTTCGTCAACCACTGAGTTGGTGATGAAGATTTGTTCCTTGGCGGCAAGAAAAGTTTCCATTAACTTTTTATTTCGACAAAGCAACCACCCGATACGAATGCCCGGCAAGCCATACGCTTTTGACATTGATGAAACACTGATCACTCTGTCTGACAATGAAGCCGCCACAGGAAGTTTCTCAATAAAGCTCATCTCGCGATAGGTCTCGTCCATCAAAAGATACGTTCCTTTCTTCTCAATGATCTCAATGATTTGTTTCAGCGTTTTCTCATCAATCATCACACCAGTGGGATTATGTGGATAGGTGAGGCTCACCAGCTTGGTGTCTTTGGTGATGAGGCGATCGAGTTCATCGAAATCTAAACTATACTTCTTTTCGAAACTCAGATTCAGAAAGGAAATGTTTGCTCCAATCATTCGTGGTGTTTCAATGTTGGTAGCGTAATTTGTCTTCATGATCACAGCGTGAGAACCTTTGTTCAGCAACGAAGTAGCAATGATAAATAATGCGGAAGCAGCCCCGGATGTCGTCAACACGTGTTCAGGAGAAAGACCCGCTTCTTTCGAAATAATTTCACGAAGGCGAGGAAGCCCAAAATGATCTCCATAAAAAAGTGTAAGGTTACTCAAGTCAATTCCAAGATCACTTAGCTTTTGATCAGTAACAGAACTTTCAGAAAGATTACAATCAATTTTATCATAACCGAAGCCTTCCGGTGCTTCGATCTCGATGGGCATGCGATGGTAATTCATTTTTGATTAGTGATTTGAGATTTTTGATTTGTGAATTACAACTTACGCATCATCATAATCCCATCCCTCACTGGCAGCAGAATATTCTCAACTCTTGAATCATTGTGAACCTTGTCGTTGAAATCAAGAATTGCTTTGGTATCCTTATCGGGTTTGGGTTCTACTACTTTACCGCTCCACAAAACATTATCTGCTAAAATAAAGCAGCCTGGTTTTGCCTTATCAATCACTAAGTCAAAATAGGTTGAGTAGTTTTCCTTATCAGCATCAATGAAGACGAGATCGAATTCAACATCCAAGGTTGGAATGATTTTACGGGCATCGCCAATCCGGAAATCAATCTTCGAAGCAAAACCGCTCTCATCAAAATATTTTTGAACACGACTTTTCAATTCTTCATTTACATCGATGGTAATCAGTCTTCCATCTGGTTTCAATCCTTCCGCCATGCAAAGTGCAGAGTAACCGGTATATGTTCCGATTTCCAAAATGAATTTTGGTTGAATCATTTTGCTTATCATTGACAGAAGCCTACCCTGCAAATGTCCTGATAACATGCGCGGCCTTAACACTTCCGCATGTGTATCGCGATTGATTCTTTTTAAAAGAGCTGATTCTTCTGTTGTGTGTGCTTCAGCATATTTTGCAAGGTCGTGGGGGATGAAATTCATAGGTAAATTTATGATTTTAGATTTGTGATTTTAGATTTGTGAAATTTGAATTTGCCACTTGCACAATCAAAAATCTTAAATCCAAAATCAAGAATCCTTTCAAGGCTGCACCATCAACAAACTCATTTTCTTTTCTTCATACATTTCATTTGCCAGTTCCTGCAGGTCAGTAGCGGAGGTTTTTTTCACGCGTTCAAAAATCTCATCCAAGGTAGTCACGCGTCCATGATCCAGCAGGTTGCGCCCCATCATCATCATAAAGCTGATGTTGCTTTCCTCGGCCATCGCTATCTGCCCGAGTATTTGCTCTTTGGCTGCGGCCAGTTGTTTTACGCCCATTTTTTCTTCGCGCAGTTTTTTCATCTCCAGCTTCACCAGTTCAATACTTTTTCTCAATTGACTGGGCTCTGTGCCAAATGAAATAACAAACAGGCCGGTGTCAGTAAAAGGAATATACTGCGCACCGATGTTATACACAAAACCATACTTCTCACGCAATGCAAGGTTCAAGCGCGAATTCATCCCCGTCCCTCCAAGAATATTGGTAAGCATGTAAAAGGCGCTACGTTTTTCATGTTTAATGTGAAAGGCAGGTCGTCCTATGGCGCAGCGCGACTGCTTTATATTTTTCTTGAGCGCCACTTCCTTAGGTTTGTAAGAAGTAAATTTTTGACGCGTTGATTTTCCTGTTGACTTAGGCACAGCGCCCAGGTATTTTTCTGCGATGGCCACTGCCTTCTCAAAAGGTACATTGCCCACCACGGAAAACACAATTCGGCTCGTGTCCAGATTCTCAGCAACAAATTTTCTAAAATCCTTTTGCTCAAAGGAACTCACCGTTTCTTTTCTGCCCAGTGTATTCATGCCCAGCGAATGGCCTGCAAAAACTATGGAGTCAAAAATGTCATGCATCGATTCTTCGGGATCATCATGATACATGGCCATCTCTTCTAGTATCACTTGTCTCTCGCGATTGATTTGATTTTTTGGGAACTCAGAGTGGAAAGTAATATCGGCAAGTAGTTCTGCGGCACGCTCAAAATACTCATCACGCAAGGACGCATAGAAAAGAATTTTTTCCTTATCGGTAAATGCATTCAGTTCACCACCAACGGCTTCCAGTCTGTTAAGGATGTGAAATGAATTTCGTTTGGCTGTTCCTTTGAAAGCCATGTGTTCCCAAAAGTGAGCAATGCCCTGGTTAGCTTCCGTCTCATCACGACTGCCAATGTCGAGCATGATGCCGCAGTGTACAATCTTGGTGGAAGTGATTTGATTATGGGCAACCCGGATGCCGTTTTTCAGTTTATAAATTTGGTGTTCGCGCATGATTTGTTTCACAAAGTTTCCTTCTCCTCCAATCCAATTCCAAGTGTTTTTAGTTCCGATAAGATTGGATCATAAAACTCGCTTGCCACCGGAATCTGAACTCCTCTCGATTTTATTTTTCCTTCCGCCAATAATTTGGTTGCTATGCCAAGTGGTAATCCAACCGTTTTTGCCATCGCAGTCATTGTTGAGTTTTCACCCGTTGCCGCAAAGTAAGCTTGAATTTCTTTCTGCTTTCCATTCAATTCATATTTGAACCTATGCCACATCACAATAAAGTCCTTATCGTTTTCGCTGAGTTTCCATTTTTTGTTGAGGATGTGTTCCAGAATTTGAGCTGGAGTTCCTGTCTTCAAGCCAATAGGTTCATCGCTGAAGAGGCTGCTCCATTTCAGTCGCTTCATTTCTTCACTGTCGTTGTTCAAAGAAAATATTTCTGAGATTTTTTTCTCAACCTGGGAAGGAGAAGTATCCAAAAACGCTGCAATAAATTTCTGATGCGTCATCTGATCCACGTGCTCCATTTGAAACGTATCATCGCAGCAGCCAAGCTGCACCAGGATATTCCACGCGCTACAGTAGCCGCTGTTGCGCAGTGTTCCGCGTAAAATGGTTTTGCAGTTTTGCAAGCCATAAGCATCAACATATTTCAATGAATCACGATTTGCATAGCCTTCAAACTCGCCAAACCCGGGAACGGAAATCGGAGTGGTGCGCTGAAATAGTTGTTGATAGGGAATGTATTTGTAGGTGCCGTCTTGTAAAAACTTGGCAGTACTTTGTCCGGCCATCACCACATTGCGCGGGTTCCATGTAAATTTATATCGCCACGGATTTTCAGGATCTGTTTCAGGTGCAATCAAACCTCCGGTGAATGATTCAAAGGAAGAGATTGTTCCGCCTTCATTTTTTATTTTATCAATTACTTGCATGGCGCTCATGTGATCGATGCCCGGATCGAGACCGGATTCATTCAAAAAGAGAAGTCCATTTGCAGTAGCATCGGCATCGAGCTTTTTCATTTCATCAGAAACGTAACTTGCCGTGAGCAGATGTTTCTTTTTCTCCACGCAGATTTGCGCCACCAGATGGTGGAAGTGCGCAGGTATCAACGACACTACAATATCTGCCTGGCCTATCGTGGCACGGCTTGCTTCTTTGTTTTGGATATCAAATGAAATGGCATTTGCCGAATTATTTCCTATGCGCTCGCGGGCTGCTTCCATAGAGAAATCACCAACGGTTACATTCCATTGATGAGCGGCAGAATTCTTTAAGATGTAAGAAATCAAAGCTGAAGATGATCTGCCGGCTCCGAGAATTAAAATATTTTTCATTTGGCAAAGTAAACTAGGATTGTGTGAATAAGGATTTTTCTCAAAAAAATAACTTACCGCCAGTGGTTGAATGAATGATTTCTGGGATTCAAATGATTGAGGGTCTGTCACCTATTTGAATACCGTGGTGGCACAAAATTGAGGTTGTAAATGAATAAACCAGGGTGATGATATGAATCATTGGAGAGACATTAAAGAGATTCAATTGTTTTTTTAAACATAAAGGTTTGCTAAATCTGCCATGGCGGTTTAACTTACTTCGTCATCAAATTTATTTGGTTAAACTATGAAAGAGGTTCAGATTTTTTCGCAACTGGAAGATATGGATTCTGAATCGAAATATGTAGTACACAAAGCCAAGGAATCGACTGCCTTATCGTACGCTCCCTATTCCAGGTTTCTGGTGGGCGCTGCGCTGATCCTCGAAGACGGATCGGTGATTCATGGAGCCAATCAGGAAAATGCTTCGTATCCACTCAGTTGCTGTGCTGAGCGTGTGGCGCTTTACAATTGGGCATCACAGGCGCACCCAAAACCGATCATGAAACTGGCGGTAGTTGCCCATAAAAAAAATCATAAAGAATTGAGTCCGGCTTCCTGCTGTGGAGGCTGCCGGCAGGTAATTCTCGAATTTGAGCAGCGGCAGAAAAAAGACATTGAGGTGATTATGCTGGGTGAGGATGGTAAATGGGTGAAGTATCCGTCTGCAGCCGCGTTGCTGCCGGCTGCCTTCACGAGACATTCATTGGAATAATTGATCGTTGTTGGAAATTGGGATAAAATAAAATCATTTGCCTTTTAACACCTATTTGACTTATGTAATATTTCTGCCAGTTTATAGCATGCAAGGCATTTGGATACGGTTAATTTTGCTTTATTTGAAGTATGGTTTATAGTTTATGGTGATACAGGACATTGACATTGCCGACCTGAAAAGGATTACTGAGCTGATCCACACCAAGTACGGCTACGACTTCAGAAATTATGCGATGTCCTCTTTCAAGAGGCGCATCATCCGCATTTTGGAATTAAAGAATCTCTCCATTGAAGGTTTGATTAAAAAACTTACCGAATCGCCTGCCTTTATTAATGAGTTCCTTGATGAGCTGACGGTAAATGTGACGGAGATGTTTCGCGATCCCGGCTTTTGGCGCGTGATGCGCGATGAAATCATCCCCGGCATATTACTCAATCACAAAAATTTCAAGATATGGCATGCAGGATGTTCTTCTGGTGAAGAGGTGCTCTCGATGGCCATTGTTTTAAGAGAGATGGGCATTCACAACGATGTGCAGCTTTATGCCACGGATCTGGATGTAAACATTCTTGAAAAAGCGAAGCAGGCCATTTACCCGATCAAAAACATGGAGCTGAATGAGAAGAATTACATTCGCTACGAGGGAAAATGGAGCTTGCGCGATTATTACAAGGAAGAAAACGGCAAGGCAATGTTTGACAAAAACCTTTTTGCCAATGTCACTTTCCGCAAGCACGATCTGGTGATGGGCGAGATTTTCAACAAGTTTGATTTGATATTGTGCCGCAACGTGATGATTTATTTCAATCAAACACTTCAGAACGAAGTGTTGAAAAAGTTTCACGAGAGTTTGTTTAAGTATGGCTATCTGGCAATTGGGTCGAAGGAATCATTAATCTGGTGTGATGTAGCCAACCGCTTCCTCGTGGTAAACAACGAAGAGAAGGTTTACAAAAAGATAAAAGATTAGGCAGGCGGCCTATGAGCAGGTTCAATCTAAATAATAACTATAAAGCCGTAGTGATTGGCGGGTCTGCCGGAAGTTTTCAAGGCATCGTGAAGATATTGTCACAGTTGCCCACTTCATTTCCGCTGCCCATCATCATGTGTCTGCATAGGTTGAAGCATGTGCGAAATGGATTTGTGGAAGCGTTGTCAATTAAAAGCGTAGTTCCCGTGGTGGAGCCTTACGACAAAGAGCCGATCAAGAAAGGAGTTTACCTGGCGCCATCGAACTATCACATGTCGGTGGAACTAGGAAACCACTTCGCGATGAGCACCGAAGAGATGATCAATAATTCACGGCCTGCCATTGATATTACCCTGGGCACGTGCGCTTATGTTTATCGGGAGAAACTGATTGGCATTTTGCTTTCAGGAGCTAACCGCGATGGAGGCATGGGCATGAAGCACATCAAGGACAAAGGAGGACTCACGATTGTGCAGGAGCCCTCCGAGTGCATGATTGATACGATGCCCCGGGCCGCAATGGCATTGACAAAGATTGACTTTGTTTTAAAAGTGGACGAGATTGTGAATTTTATGAAGGAACTTGACAAGCAGTATAAATAAATGGACAGTTTAAAAGCATTGATCAGCAAAATTCAGGAATGGACGAAAGATCCGGTAAAGCTTGCCTTTGGCCTCATCATCCTGTACTTTCTATCTATCATCTATTCGATCGTTAAAATGGTCACCCTCAAGTCAGACCTTATTTATAAAGGAGGTATGACTAGTGTTGATATGGAAGGTGGAGTCTTATTCGGTTTTTTTATCGCCATCGGCATCACCTTTATCATCGGAATTTCTGCCATCTATATAAATCAAAAGGTAAAGAAAGAAATTGTGGTCCTCGTGGAGAAGAAAGATGAACAGAAATCATCTGATGAAAACAAGAGCACAGACGAAGGCTATTTTGATTTCAAAAGTTTTCAAGACGCCATTTCAAAACTTAGCTCTGTGCAAGAGAAACAACAACAAGGTTTGAATTTGATTTGCAAATATCTGGAAGCCGGCCAAGGTGCTTTTTATAGTTGGGATGGAAGTGATGCAAAATTCTCACATGGATTTGCCTTTGCGCCTGAATTGGAAATCCCTCCTTACAAATTAGGCGAAGGTCTTGTTGGCCAGGCCGCCACGGGCAAGAGTATTTACCTGGATGAATTGCCGGAAGATTATGTAAATACGATTGAAAGTGGATTGGGGATGGCAAAACCGAAAAGCCTTTTTTTACTTCCATTGTTGAAAGAGAACAGTGTAAAAGGAGTAATCGAGGTAGCGACCTTCAAACTGCTAAGTGAAAACGTGCGCAAGAACGCGCAGGAAGCAGCAAAAATTTTAGCGGACAACTGTTGAGATAGAATATGTTCAAGAGAATAAAAATTAGTTCAAAAATTACCTGGCTGATCATTTCGTTGACCACCATTTCGGTGATCAGCATCAGTTGGTTTACTTACCAGGTGAACGTTGAAGCGTTGCGCGATAAATTGAACGCAAGTGTTTCGGCCACGGCTGATCAACAGGCGCAAATGCTAAATCATTTCTTTGATCATCTTTCTACGACAGCCAGGTTTCTTGCTTCCTCTCCGCATTTGCAGTCAGCCTTGGCATCGGGCCCTGATACTATCAAGTCAACTTTGAAATCGGTGCAGGAAATTTATGCATTCAAAAATGTATTTCTCACCGACAAGCGTGGAAGTGTGGTGGCTGGTACGGATACGACTGTTGCCAGGGGAAAAAATCTGGCGAATCTCGATCTCGCTTTTTTTGAACGCGCAGCAAATGGATTGAGCTATAGCAGCGTCCGTAAAGTAGATTCAGATTATTATATCTATGCGGCATCATCCATAGGCAGTTTTAATATTGTCTATCAAATTGATTTGATGCCCGTTTACAAAAAGTTGACCCCAATTGGTGAAACTGGTGAATCGTATTTGGTGCAAGTGGATCCCGTTTCAGGAAAGATCATCGTGGTAAGTCCGTTGAGAAATGACCCTGGTTCATTCCTGAAAATTCTTGACGAGAAGGATAAATCGACAAAAGAAGAACGCCTCGCGTTGGAAGGTAAGGATGCATCAAGCATTGGAACAGATTATCGCGACAAAGTTGTGATTGAATCTTTTAGAAAAATCAGTCAATCAGGTTGGGCGCTGGTTGTTAAAATTGATCAGGATGAATTGGAGTCACAGGCGGATAGCCTGTTGAAGAAATATGTTCTTATTGGAGCGTGTATGATTTTGCTTGCCTGGGGAGCGGCACTGCTTCTTGCGCGAACACTTACCGATCCGCTCAACAAAATGAACGAAACACTCGACAAAGTTGCACACGGAATTTTGCCGGAGAACATCGATACCAATTCAAAAGACGAATTTGGTGAAATGGCCAATCAGGTAAATGCGTTGGTACAGACATTAAAAAATAGTGCTGAGTTTGCCAAAAAAGTAGGAGAGGGAAAATTAGATGCTCCCTTTACACCTGCCAGTGACAATGATAATTTGGGAATGGCATTGCTTCACATGCGTGAAGACTTGATCGAGAACGAGCGCAAAGAAAAAGAACGCAACTGGATCGTGAGGGGCATGGCCGAGATTGCAGAAATCCTTCGTGCTTTTGACAATGTGCAAACATTGGGTGATGAGGTAATCAAGTTTATTGCGGATCGCATCGGTGCCGTTCAAGCGGTGTTCTATGATGTCGATCGCGAAGGCGGGAAGCCAATGATTGAATTGAAATCCAGTTTTGCGTATGGCCGCAAGAAATATTTGAAGAAAACATTCCGCTTTGCAGAAGGCTTGGTGGGGCAGGCCGCTGCTGAACAGGATTATGTGATGCGCACGGAAATCCCGGATGACTATTTATCAATCACTTCTGGATTGCTTGGAGAACAAAAGCCGAATTGCATTTTGATTGTGCCATTAATTACCAACGAAGAAGTCTATGGCCTTTTGGAATTTGCTTCGATGAAGCGGTTCACAGATTCACAGGTAAAATTTGTCCAGGAATTAAGTTTGATTTTAGCGAGAACGATTTTCAATATCAAAGTAAATGAACGCACGCGCAGGTTGCTCACGGAATCACAGGAGTTGAGCAATGAATTGCAGGAAAAGCAGGAAGTACTTCGTCAGAATGCCGAGGAGATGCAGGCAACGCAGGAAGAGTTGAAGCGCTCGAACACCATGCTTGAAGAGCAAATCGAAGAGGTGAACAGCACCCAGAAGCGGATGCAACTTTTGTTGGAGAATGCTTCGGAGGTGATTACAATTTACGAAGAAGACGGAACGATACGTTACATCTCACCTTCCGTGGAAACAATCCTTGGTTATGGACAAAAGGAAATGCAGGGCAAGAGTGATGCTGCCCTCATTCATCCTGATAGCCGTGAGGTGGCCACCGGTCTGTTTGAAAGTTTGAAAAAGAAGCCGGACGAAAAAGTCACCGTGCAATTTGAATACAAGACCAAAGACGGAAACTACATTTGGTTGGAGGCGACCGGAACCAACTTCATGTCCAACAAGGCGATCCGCGGCTATATTCTCAACTCACGCGACATCACGGAGCGCAGAAGAGCTGAGCAAGAACAGCGGATGCGAAGCAAGATGCAAGCCCTTTCTGAAAACTCGCCTGACCTTATCACGCGCTTGGAAAACGAAGCGATCTCATATATCAACCCGACCATTGAAACTTATACCGGAAAATCACCAGCGCTCTTCCTAAATAAGAATGTAAAAGAGGCTGAATTGGATGCTGCGATTTTAGATAAGTGGCTGGAAGTAGTTGAAGAAGTAAACAAAAATCAGAATACCGTTTCCACAGAAATGGATTTCCCTTCAGGACTTGGCAAGCGGGTGATGCAAGTCAATGCGATTCCTGAATATGATGACCAGAAAAATATTGAATCAGTTCTTGTTGTGTCTCACGATATAACAGAGCGGAAGGAAATTGAATTGGAAATTCAAAATAAAAATAAGAAGATCAACGATTCGATCAATTATGCAAAGCGTATTCAAAATGCCATCTTGCCCAATACGAGATTGATCAACAAGGTACTTCCTGATTCATTCATACTTTACAAACCAAGAGATGTCGTCAGCGGAGACTTCCCGTGGTTTGTGCAGATCAAGAATGATATTTTCATTGCCGCTGTGGATTGTACAGGCCATGGTGTGCCGGGTGCATTGCTTTCGTTGATCGGCTATTTTCTTTTGAATGATATTGTGCGAAGCCGTAAGATTACCGAGCCTGGAAAAATCCTCGACTTGTTGGATGAAGGTGTCACACAAACACTTCGTCAGGACCAGGACGATTCGGCCACCAAGGATGGTATGGACATCGCACTCTGCCGCATCAATATTGAAACGAAGACCGTTGAGTATGCAGGTGCTCACAGGCCACTTTATTATATGAAAGGCGGAGTGATGGACGAAGTGAAAGGAAATAAATTCCCGATCGGTGGCGGCATTTATAAGAACCAGACTAATTTTACAACCACACGCCTGGAATTGAAAAAAGGCGATTCGTTCTATTTTAGTTCAGACGGTTTCCCTGACCAGTTCGGAGGTCCTGAAGTACGCAAATTCGGACCTAAGAAAACGCGGGAAATAATTGAGAGAATTCACACTTCATCGATGAGCAATGCGCTGGAGGTGTTTGATCAGGAGTGGGAAGCATGGAAAGGCGAGCACAAGCAAACGGATGACGTTTTATTGATAGGAATTAAATTTTAAAGCATAAATTCGGAACCTCAAACATTACCAACATGAATTACATCTACGATCTGCACCGAACAATGATGGCGCAGAAACTTATCCTGGTGTACCAGGGTGACTTCACCCAGGAAACAACCAAGTCCATCCTCTCCATGGCCGAGCGAAACCTGGACTCATCAGGTGAAGATTCTGGCACGAAGCGTAAAGTGTTCAACGTCATGGTAGAAGCTTTGCAAAACATTGTGAAGCACAGCAGTGAGCAGGGCATGAAGGCCGGCTCGCTGGTGAGCAAAGCTGCGATATTCATGATCTCCAAAGACGACAAGCAATATTGCGTGATGACGGGCAATCCGATCTTGAAAGAAAATGTAGCTGGCTTGAAAAAAGATTTGGACGATCTGAACAGCAAGGACAAAGATGGCTTGAAAGAATTGTATAAAGAAATTATCAAGAACACTCAGATATCCGAGAAGGGTGGTGCAGGTCTTGGCTTTGTTGACATGGCACGCAAGAGCGGTGAAAAACTGGAGTACCTGTTTGCCAACATTGATAACGACTACGATTTCTTTTGCCTGAAAGTTAACATACCAAGGGAGAAAGAATAAAATCATTTTTTTAAATTTAAACTAAGAACAATCATGGAAATATTGAATTTAAAAGGTACTGAAGATACCCCTACCATCCTTCTCGATAAGAAGAACGGGATTTTTGAAATCAGCGGAAGATCACTCCCTGAAGACTCAGCAGAATTCTATCGTCCCGTGTTGGAGTGGATCAAAGGTTATTCTTCTGCGCCCAATCCATCTACAGAGTTTGTTTTCAAATTGGAATATTTCAACACGGCATCTTCTAAACTTATTTTGGACGTATTGTCTGCCTTGGAAGATATACAGGGCATGAAAGTAAGCTGGTATTTTCACGATGACGATGAGGACATGGAAGAAGCAGGCCAGGAATTTTCAGAACTGGTGGAGATTCCATTTGAATTCAAGACGTACTAGTAATTTAATGGTTAATAGTTAACTGTTAGCAGTTCCTTTACAGTTGAGCTTCTGCTATTAACTTTTAGCGTTAACAATTAACGGTGATACATGAGTGAGGAAATACTAAAAGCGCTAACCCAACTTTTTGCGATCATCACCAAACAGGATGGTGGTGTTACTGAAAACGAGAGGCAGTTTGTTATCAATTTTTTCCAGCAGGAGTTGGATCAGGATTCCGTTAAGGAATATCTGAAGCTGTATGATGATTTCTCCGGCTACAGCAAACAAGGAACAGGAGAGGAGGAGAAGAATAAACTCACTTCCGTTAAGGATTCCGTAAAGACACTCGGTATTTGTAAGAAGATCAACAAGACCCTGACGCAAAAGCAGAAGGTAATCGTGTTGATCAAATTGCTGGAGTTGATTGGCTCCGACAAAAATTTCACCCCTCAACGAATCGAAATCATCAACACTGTCTCTACAGTGTTTAACATTGATCAGGAAGAATATAAACTGACCGAAACATTCATCATTCAGGAGGTAGTTGACCAGATCAACTTCAAAGATATCTTGGTAGTGGATGCGGCTGAATCAAAGCCGGCAGAAAATCAGAAACATTCGCATGCGCACATCGAAGGGCAGTTGGTCTTCATGCGTGTGAAGAGTGTGGACATGTACTTTGCCAAATATCTGGGTGAGCAGTCGAATTTGCTCAACAGTTTTATCATGCAACCCAACCGCGTGTATCTTTTCTCACACGGTAGTACGATAAAAACGCAAGCAGGGGATGCCTTGTACTACAGCGATTTGGTGGCCCACTTCAACGAAGAGATAAAAACCACCAAGCTTTCTTTCAATGCGAACATTGAAGAGTTTCAATTTCCAAATGGGGCAATCGGCCTTCGTGATGTTTTGATTTCGGAAGGGCCAGGAAAGTTGATTGGCATCATGGGGGCGAGCGGTGCAGGTAAAACCACATTGCTACTGACACTTGCGGGATTGGAAAAGCCCTCAAAAGGATCGATTAAAATCAACGGTTTTGATATTCACACCGAGAAACAAAAAATCGAAGGTGTGATTGGCTTTGTTTCGCAGGATGATTTGTTGATTGAAGAGCTCACTGTTTACCAAAATCTTTATTACAACGCGAAACTGTGCTTTGCCGATTTTAACGAGGAGCAGTTGGACAAGCGTGTGATGGAAACGTTGGAGGCACTTGGTCTCGATCAACGAAAAGACTTGACAGTGGGAAGTGTTCTTGATAAGAAGATTTCCGGTGGGCAGCGGAAGCGTTTGAATATTGCACTCGAATTGATCCGTGAACCAGCCATTCTTTTCCTGGATGAACCAACTTCCGGACTTTCATCACGTGATTCAGAAAACGTAATCGATTTGCTGAAAGAACTTTCACTGAAAGGAAAGTTGATCTTCGTGGTGATCCACCAACCTTCGTCTGATATCTATAAGATGTTTGACAAGATGATCATCATGGATACCGGTGGATATCCTTCTTACTACGGAAGCCCCGTAGAAGCAGTAACCTATTTCAAAAAGGCAACTCACCAGGTGGATAGCAACCGCGGTCAATGTGAGACGTGCGGTAATGTGAACCCTGAACAAATATTCAATATCATCGAAGCCAAGGTGGTGGATGAGTACGGTCAGCCTACCAATAAACGCAAGGTGACTCCTCCGCAGTGGCACGAGATGTACCAGGAAAAATTCAAGATCAATAAAGTTGAAGACATCAAGGAGACGCCTCCAAGTTCGTTGAATATTCCTTCGAAATTGAAGCAGATGATGATTTTCACTTCGCGTGATTTTCTGGCAAAGCTTAGCAACAAGCAATATCTGTTGATCAACTTATTGGAAGCTCCATTGCTCGCTATCATTCTTGCCTTCATTATCAAGTACAAGAGCGCACCGGGGGGAAAGGAGTATGTATTCCGTTTCAACGACAACTTTCCGGCCTTCCTGCTCATGGCCATTATTGTCGCACTGTTTATGGGATTGACGGTGAGTGCGGAAGAAATCATTCGCGACCGAAAGATATTGAAGCGCGAATCATTTTTGAATTTAAGCTGGAACAGTTACTTGCTTTCGAAACTCAACATCCTCTTCCTGCTTTCAGCCATCCAGACAATCACGTTCGTTATCATCGGTAATCTTATTTTGGAAATTCACGGAATGACGCTGGCGATGTGGTTGGCTTTGTTTTCGGCATCTTGTTTTGCCAATGTGTTGGGTTTAAATATTTCTTCGGCCTTCAACTCAGCAGTTACTGTTTATGTGATGATTCCGCTGTTGTTGATTCCTCAAATGATCTTGAGTGGATTGCTTTTCAGCTTTGATAAACTCAACAACCTCATCAGCACGAAAGGCAAAGTGCCTATTGTGGCCGACTTGATGGCATCGCGCTGGGCGTATGAAGCAATGGCTGTTTATCAATTTAAAAACAATGAGTACGAGTCGCCTTACTACGAATATGATCGTGAAGAAGCGAAAGCGGATTTTAAATCGGCCTACCTGGCGGATGAATTGAAAAAGCGGAATCAGTTTTTGATGGCGAATTACGAGAGCAAAAATGATTCGATTCAAAAACTGGTGGAGGTGAATCTCGGCATCCTTCGCGATAACCTGCGTGACGAACCGTATCGCCCCGGCTTTGAGAAAGTTAATGTGGATGAAGATTTTTCGAAAGGAAAATACACGAAGCTGCGCGGTGCGATGATGGACAATTATTTTGAAGACTATCGCAAGCACTACCAGAAAATCTACAACGACAATGTTAACCTGAGGGAAAACAAGATGTCTTTCTTTGAAAAGAAAAAGGGCAGGAACATCAACAAGGAGAAGGATATGTATTTCAATGAGAGCCTTGCCGACCTCGTAAAAAATGTAACCACCAAAGACCGGATGCTGGAATACGATGGCAAGCTGCTCCAACAGATTAATCCCATCTTCCAGGATCCTAAGCCTACCGGAGTTGCTGATTACCGAACCGCCTTCTTCGTGCCGGAAAAGAAGATTTTTGGGCAAACCTTCGGCACTTTCGGATTTGATATCATCGTGGTCTGGCTCATGACCTTACTTTGTTACCTGGCATTGTATTTCCAATGGCTGCGACAAATTGTCGAATTCTTTGGTAACGTAAGCATTCCTGAAAAAGTGAACATCCCTTTCCGTAGAAAATAATAATTTTGTTACCAGAGATGATTTTTTAAATTTGTAAGAGTAACCTCGCACTATGAAAAAAGTAATAATTGGTTTGGTCACTGTCATTTTTCTGGCAAGCTGTGGAGGCGGAAAAAAAGCTGACGATCAGGACTTTGAAAAGAGCCTTGACTCGGCCAAGAATCAAGCCCCTGCTATTGATGACGAAGCAATTGCCAGCATCCTTCAGAATATTCCAAGCCCGTTGGAGATTTCTGTTTTGTTGAAGGAATCGGGCACAAAATACAATTCCGGGTTATTGAATTCGCCTGATAATGAATCGAAATACAATAGTAATTTCAAGAAAGCGCTGAACCTGGGAGTATATGGCACGGATTTGGGTTATACCAATATCTACGAACAAAACAGTGACGGCTTGAAATACCTCTCCAAAATAAAAGGACTTGCAGACGGATTGAACATCGGTCAGTTTTTTGATTTGGCAACCATTGCCAAGCTCGCCACCAACAGCAAGAATCTTGATTCACTTTTGTTGATTACCACACAGAACTTTAACAGTATTAACCACTACCTGCAAACACAAAACAGGGCAAACCTAAGCGTTTTGTTGCTGACAGGCGGATGGCTGGAAGCGATGCAGATCACCTGCCAGGTGGCATCAAAAGATAAAAAGAACAAAGAATTAAAAGAGAAGATAGGTGAACAAAAAATTATTCTTGAGCAGATCATGATTTTGTACAGCTTCTATACCAATGATGAGAACATGGCATCGCTGGCAAAAGACCTGGAACAATTGAAAGCAGCTTTCGACAATATCAAAATCACTTATACCTACAAAGAGTCGAAAGTGGAAATCGTAAATGGTGTGGCCGTTATTAAAGATAATAGCACTACTACCATTGATGTGACCGATCAGGATATTGATGCGATCACTACGCTCACAAACACAATCAGAAATAAAATAACCGGTTAACCCAAAAATAAAGTCGAATTATGAAAAGGATATCTTTTATTGCTTTGATCTTTTCGCTGGCAATGGTGGGAGCAAGTAAAGTTCAGGCTCAGTGCAATCCGGACAATCTTGCCAATGAGTGCATTCCAAAACTTATTTCCGGTTTTAACTTTTTGAAGAGCTACAAAGTGGATGGCGAAGGTGGAGCCAAAGAAAAGGTAGAGTACAGCTATGTATTCACCAAGGGAACGCAATACATGATCAATGTGTGTGCGAATGGCGGGAGCACCGATGGAATTGTGGTGTCGCTTTTTGATTCAGGAAGAAATAAAGTGGCTACCAGTAAAATCAACGGACAATTGCTGGCAGCGATTGCTTATCCATGCAACGCCACGGGTATTTACTACATCCAATACACTTTTGATGGGTCTGCGGCAAAGTGTGGCGGAAGCGCCCTGGGTTTCAAAAGATAAAGTTTAACAAAAGATATTCTTAAGAATGCCGGCAGAGATGCTGGCATTTTTGCTTTCCATCAATATCTATTTCCTGGGTGGAAACTTTTTCAGCACCGCTTTGATTCCTGCTCTTATATTTTTTTCCGACAGATCCGGATTTACATCCATATAGCTAACCGCTACGGACTCCCACACCAATTTGCTTTGCGATTTATCAGCCATGCCAAGCACGAGGGTTCCTTTCAGATAAGGTATGGCATGGATATGCTCTGAGATGGGGCTGATATCAGGGCGCTCTTCGGATTGGTGATAGAGAATTGTTTCTCCGTCTTTCATAGTCACATTGAAGGCCACCAACAGATCTGGGTTGTCTGTGTTTTGTGTGATTCCCTTTTTTGCCAACTCTTCCACGATGGCTTTTTTTAGCCGTTCGCTGATAAGGCTGTCTTTCAGGTATTCGGGGCCTGAGAATTTGAAATCGCAGCCTTGCATCCAGCAGAAGGTTTTGTATTTGCTGAAATCTGTTTTTGCATCGTAGTTGGTTTTCACGGAGATACTGCAGGAAGTCAGAACGCCAAGTAAACCAAGAAAGAGGAGGAATGCAGAATTTTTCATTCCACGAATGTAAGTTTATTACATCAATCAAAACATGATTATTATCACAGCATATTTGTGGATCAATTTGCTTAGTATTACCCCTTTAATAATCCATGATCCGGTTGGTTGAAGTAAAATCGCGCGCTGAGCTAAAGCAATTTATCAGTTTACCCAAAAAGATTTACCGCGACTACCAAAATTGGGTGCCCCCGATTTTTGATGACGAATGGACCTTTCACAACCCTGAGAAAAATGAGGCCCACAAACATGCAAAGACCATTCACTTCCTCGCATTGAGAAACGGAGAAGCGGTAGGCCGCATCATGGGTATCATTCATGAGAAGTACAATGCCGCCCATGAACCGGTAGCACGGTTTTATCAGTTGGATTGCATCAACGATCAGGAAGTTTTTCATGCGCTGCTGAATCGCATTGAAAACTGGGCGAAGGAAAATGGGTTGAATAAAATCATCGGGCCTTATGGATTCTCCGACAAAGATCCGCAAGGCTACCAGGTTCAGGGTTTTGATCACCTTGCTTTAATTGCCACCCCGAGTCATCCGCCTTACTTACCCGAGTTGCTGATGAAGGAAGGTTATGCGAAGGAAGTCGATTGCGTTTCGTACCTGTTTGACATTCCTGACCAGATGCCGGAGGTTTACAAAAAAATAAGCAGCCGGGTTACTTCCCGCGGTGAGCTTTCACTTGTGAACATCAAGAATAAATCGATACTGAAGAGTTACATCATTCCCGTATTTCGATTGGTGAATGAAGCGTATTCAAACATATTTGGATTCGTGCCGATGAGCGAAACGGAAATGGTGAAGTTTGCGAGTCAATATGTGCCGATCTTAGATTGCGACTTTGTCAAGATTATCGTGAACAAACAAAATGAAGTGGTGGCCTTTGTGGTATCAATGCCGAACATGAGTGTGGGGCTGCGCAAGGCGAAAGGAGAATTATTCCCATTTGGATTTATTCCCATTCTTCTTTCGATGCGAAAGACTACCCAACTTGATTTGCTGCTGGGAGCGGTGAAGCCGGGCTATCGGGGCAAAGGATTGACTGCTCTTCTTGCCACAGCACTGCTAACATCAGCCAGGAAGCGCGGCCTCCAAAAAATCGACAGCCACCTGATCCTTGAAGAAAATTATGTAATGCGCGCTGAGTGTGAAAACCTGGATGGCCATGTGCACAAGCGTTTCCGTGTGTTTGGTAAATTGTTGGAATGAGAGTAGTGCACGGAAGCCATCGTAAAGCTGAGGAGGAGGGTTTTGATTATTGATTTGTGATTTTTGATTTGTGATTTTTGATTTGGCGGAGTAGAAGCGTGCTGCGCATGAGACTGACTTACGATGTTTTCCGTCCCGAAGCATTTCATAGTCGCGCTTCGACTGGCTCAGCGTGACATGCTTCGAAGAGAGTTTGCACGAAGGAGACTCTCCTCATTTACTGTCATGCCGGACAGAGTAGCGCGAAGGGATGTTTACTAACTATGTTTGAGTACACGAGATGGTTCTGCTACCAAGGGGATACCGGCACTCGCTTTTCCAGCCGCACGTGCGGGCCGGTATGACGGTGTTGGGTTGAGGGC
>CAZECP010000003.1:142067-147706 GCA_964510765.1 uncultured Ohtaekwangia sp.
GAGATGGGTGAAAGAAAAAGCGTCAGACCGTGAGAGGCCTGACGCCAAGTCGAAGTGACTCATTTCAATTTTGAATTGATGATTAAATTATTTCAATATGTCAGTTCATGCATCACTGGGGCGATGGCTTGTCATCGCTCTCTACCGCAGTCTGACTCACGGCCGTCATTACGGTGCCGGCCACGGTCATGTACTCTGCGATGGTGAGCACCACGGCCGGTATCGCTACCGGTGCGGTGAGCAAGGCTCCGCCTGCTGCTACCAGCCCAATACCAATCTTTCGCAGCACACGAAAAAACTTTGGCGTGGGCGATTGCATGCGCTTTAGTACATTCATTCGTTGTTGGTTTTAGTTGAACACTAATTTGCAGCCACCTTACGGGCTCGCTTCAAGAGAAAAATTACTTCAACAGTTTCTCCACCGTGGTCTGGTTGCCCGGGCGGTCCGTAGCAACAATCACCGCTTTCACCCCGGTAAGATCGGCAATTACCGAAGTGCCTGCATACGTCCATTCAAGGCGCGTACCACCGCTGGTAGCATCACCACTTTCAAGCACAGTACCGTCTGCTTTCAGAAGGCTCACCTTCACACCGATCAACTTGTAATCGGAAGCCGAAGTGATCACCAGCGGGTCGCCCACCTGGCCTTTGTAGTTGTCGATGTTGATCGAGGCAATTTCAGGCGCTTTCAGATAATCGGCTATGGCCGCAGTGAATGCGTTCATGAACTCCTCGCCTTTCACCATCGCTTCATACTCCGCTTTCAGGGCGGGCTTAAGCAACGTGGCGCGTGCAAACTGCGCTGCCTTTCGGAAGCGCTCGCGCTGCGCCATTTGCTTGTCACTAATGATTCCCGATAACTGCGGCCGCGAGGCCAGCAACGTGCGGCCACCGCGCTGGCGCAGCACCAACTTCTTTCCTACTTTTCCACTCACTCCATCGATGAGTGCATTTAAATTTACATCTGCCATACATTTTGAATTTTAAAATTGTGAAACATTTATTTTATGTTCTCTCTCATGCGCATCTCGAAAGAACAATGCAAACCTACCTGCGCACACCGACACCAGTTGTCGGGGTAAATTTTTTTTAGAAAAAATTTTCCTGAAAATTTGGCAGTAAAAATGGATTTCTTCGTTGTCAGTATCGGCTTGCACTTTCCTCCATGTTAGCTCCAAGATAGCTCCATGTTAGCTGGCTTGTCAGGTACTCCGCCTCACCCTGCCCTCTCCGGTGGAGAGGGAGTACATCTATAATAAAATGCACTTCGTTACATTTTAGTATATTGATCGCATGGGAGCCGGAAAAAATCCATACCTGCGTTATCGTATTATTCATTCGTGCCTGCGCGATGCACAGAAAAAATTCTGGACGCTCGAAGAGTTGATCGCTGTGCTGCAGGCGCACGACCTGGCCGTGGACAAGCGAAGTGTTGAGCGCGATCTTGGAAGCATGCGCCACGATGAGCGCCTGGCGTACAAAGCGCCCATTGCTTATGACCGCAAACAAAAAGGGTACTACTACACCACCGCGCATTTCAGCCTGGAAAAACTTCCACTGAGTGATGACGACCTGCAGGCGCTATCACTCGCCACCAACATCCTGCACCAATACAAGAGCGCGAAGATGGTGCAGCAATTTGAAGGCATGGTGGACAGGCTCGCAAAAATGGTATCGCACCTGCGCCAGCCCAACCATAAGCTCATTGCCTTTGAGCATGCTTCCTATTACAAAGGCCACGACTTCTTTGACGAACTGTTGCAAGCCATCACCGGCCGGCAAGCGCTCAGCATCTCCTACCGCAAGTTTGATGCTACCGAAAACCACGACCATGTTTTTCATCCTTACTTTCTGAAAGAATACCGCGGCCGCTGGTATGCCCTCGGCTACAGCGAAGCGCGCGAATCGATTATCACCCTCGGCCTCGACCGCATGCAGCGAGTGACGAACGCTCACGTGAGCTTCAAAGAAAACAAGACCCTGAAGCCCAAAGAATATTTTCAGCACACGCTGGGTGTTACGCTCGGCAAAGGGCCGGTAGAAGAAATTGAATTGTGGTTTTCAAAAACGCAGGCACCGTATATTAAAACACAGCACTTGCACCACACGCAAAAAACCGTGCGTGAAGATGAAAACGGACTTACGATTTCACTGCAACTGATACCTAACCCCGAACTCACTCAGCTCATCCTCGGCTATGGTGCCGATGTGAAAGTGCTTAAGCCCGAGCCACTGAGCCAAAGCATTGCCGCGATCTGGCAGAAGGCCGCCAGCGGTTTGTAGAGTGGGGTGGAGGGTGGAGGCTTGATGCCGGATACTTCATACTTGATACTTGATATATGCCTTTCACATCTCCCGTTTCACGTCTCCCGTCTCCTCCCGCCTGAAAATAAATTAGGACTTACTCCCATGCTGCTCCCGATGTTGTCAGGTACAATTTGCTATTTCAACAATTGGATAGCGTGAGGCGTACTATGAGCGAACGGATATACCTACGGATGGGGATGGTGGTGTTGTTTCACTAAAACTACTTTTGATTTATAACCTTAAACAAATAGAGTTATGTTAAATGTTGAAAATCTCGATTTCGTAACGTGCGTGAACTTAAATCACATAAGTACACCGAACCCAGACGGTAAGCAACCGCCTAGAATTGTCTACCACGGAATTTATGCCTCCCAATTGTATGGAACTCTTTTTGCAATTTATGGCAAGTTTCTGCTGGACGATGCAAAAGTACCTAATGTAGTGCGAGGAATTCATCTTAAGCTTCTTAATTATAAAGGGGTTCTCAATCTCGGCTTTCCAAAAAAATCAACTGAGGTGGATTTAATCGCATCCAAAAATGTTATTGACTTTGATGTTCAGGCTGCTGTACAAAATTATGAAATGGAAGTAAAATTTAGCAAGCTCCTTGAAGTGCCGAAATCCGAATTTGTAAGACTGACATTTAACCGGAATCTTTTAGCTCTTAAGGATTTTGAGCCGGATTTTAATAACCAGAGCAACTTAGGTGAATTAAAGAAACCTAGGAAATCTCCCATTCCCGTTGCTCCCTATTTTGACACTGAATTTCAATATCGTGATGGAATTGATCATTACGATCAGATTGTTCGCGATGGTATGGAAGCGAAGAAGAGTATTGAAGTTTTTTCATTTCGTTGTGTTCAAAGTATCGTGAATGTTGTCTACTACTAATTACTGAATGCGAGAATGGCCGTTCCTTATTTGCTGCTGCTTTTCTTCCGTAATTGCTCGTGCAGATCAAAGCAGTGTCGATGCATACCTCTTTTTGCTGGCCAAACTTGAATACAATGATGCAAAACGGGTGGCGGCACAGCAGAAGGATTCTCTCCTTCGATTTGAAATGTTCCAGTTAGCGGACGTTCTGAAGTACGAAGGCCAAATTAATAAGGACTCGTTCAAAACGTGTCACATTTTGGAACATGAGACTGCTCCACTATCGGTTATTTGTGGTTTAAAAAAAGGGTACACCAGTTTATATTATGATCGTGCAACGGGAAGTGCATACAGACACTTTTATGATTCATACCAAACGGCAAAAAACTATGGGAATCCGATTTTGATTCAATCATGTCTTCTAGCATTGCTACGATACTATAACTCAGAAGTGGGTCAGAATAGTCATTATCATTTACAATACTTACAGCGGCTGGAAAATCTTCAGAAAAGTTCGATAGACCGCTTCTGGATAGCTATTTATAGAATGATTTTTTTTACGCAGTCTTTTGACCGGCTTGAGAGCGAGTATTTCAAATTACTAGAGACCCTTAATGAGTTTGAAGACTCTTTACCTCCTGGCAGTCCATTATTAACCTATTTGTTTTACGAAAAGGCGTTGCTGCTGGAGCTTGAAAAGAAATTGCCGGAAGCAAGGGTTTATTATAATAAAGCTATCAATCAGGCTCGAGATTATCCATTCCTTCGTTACTACCGTTTTAATGGAGCATTGCGGTTAATGCTAATAGAAACCAATCAGAGCGAATTTGCTTTAGCAAGCAATTATTTGCGTTATGCTAAAAATCAAATCGATAAATCGGATAGCCTTCGCTCAAATTATAGTTTAGACTTGTACGAGGCCTTGCTAATGAAAGCTCAACATAAATATGACAGTGCCTTTCACTTTCTATGGAAAGCTGATCGCGAGGCCTTTCAGCTTGGTTTCACAACCAATTCGCTTGAAATAAACCGGCTGAACGTAGAACTCGAAACCCAGGAGAAAGAAAACGCCAACCTCCAACTAAAACAAGACCGAACCTGGCTGATCACCGCACTGGCTGCTTCGGTGCTGGTGATGACGGCCGGGTACTTCGCTTATGCCAACCAGCGCGCGAAAACAAAAATGCAACTGCAGGAAAAAGAAGTGCAGGCCATGAAGCTGGAGAAACAAATGAAGGAGCAGGAGATACTCGGCATCGACCTGATGATAGAAGGGCAGGAGAAAGAGCGGCAGCGCATCGCCAACGATCTGCACGATGACCTCGGTGGCCAGCTGGCGGCCGTGAAAATCAAACTCGAGACCCTCGAGCAACTTCACCTGCAGGAGGATCAAAACATCTTATTGCAGGAGACCACCTCCCTGCTCAACGAAGCGTATCAGAAAGTGCGGTCGATGGCGCACGCGCGCAATGCCGGCATCAATGCGCAGGACGGACTCTTGCCTGCCGTCCGGAATTTTGCTTCCAAAGTTTCGGTGGCCAACCGCTTGGCGATCCAGGTAGAGGAGCACGGCATGGACACCCGGCTGGAGAATTCGCTCGAGATCACCCTCTTCCGCGTGATACAGGAACTGATCACCAACGTGATCAAACATGCGCAGGCGAGCGAGGCCATCATTCACCTCACGCAGCACGAAGATTCCATCAACGTGATGGTGGAAGACAACGGCATCGGCTTTGCCACGGCAAACATCAAGGCGGGCGACACCATGGGGCTCTATTCCATCCAGAAGAGAATTGAAAACCTGGGCGGGGCGGTAACCATCGACTCCATTGCGCAGAAGGGCACCACCATCATCATCGATATCCCCTTGTCATGATCCGCGTGGTGATAGCTGAAGATCACAATGCCCTCATCGATGGCATCCAGTCTTTTTTGGAAAAGGAAGCAGACGTGCGGCTGCTGGGCTTTGCCAACAACGGCAAAGAGTTGTGCGACCTCGTGAAGCGAAAGCGGCCGGACGTAGTGATCACCGACATTCGCATGCCCATCATGGATGGCATCGAAGCCACCGAGTGCATTTTGAAATTCGACCCCGCTATGAAAGTGATTGCCTTCACCATGTTTGACCAGGACGAGGCCGTACGCCAGATGCTACGCGCAGGCGCGAAGGGATACATTCTGAAAAACTCGCGACTTAAAGATTTGCTCGTGGCTGTGCGCACCGTGTACCAGGGCGAAACGTATTTTGATCCCGCGATCACCCTGCCGGAGATCTCACCAAGCGCCAAATCAAAAACCATCCTCACGCGCAGGCAGATTGAAATTCTGAAGCTGGTGGCCCTCGGAAAAACAAACCAGGAAATTGCCGACCAGCTTTTCATCGGCAAGACCACCGTGGAGACGCACCGCAAAAACATGATCCGCATTCTCAACCTGAAAGGCGCAGGCGAACTGCT
>CAZECP010000004.1:0-104457 GCA_964510765.1 uncultured Ohtaekwangia sp.
TCATAACTTCCTCTGCGGGGATAAGAACCACCCATCGTGTTTTCAAACAAGCCCAAACTTCCTGTGAGCACAAGCTTTGAAACTTTTTGTGGATTATTTAAGGTATAGAGCAAGCCAATGTGCCCGCCCAATGAATTACCCATGATAATCATATTATCCAGCCCCATCATATTCACAAACCTTTCGGTGTATTCTCTAAGTCCTTCAAGACCCGCTTCCTTAATAGGCATGTCGTAAATCGGAAGCATAGGGATGACTACTCTCAGTCTTTTTGAATAGAAGTTCACAACGCCTTCCCAATTGCTGAGCGCACCAAACAGACCATGCAGCAGCATCAAAGTTTGCCCCTGACCTTCGTCCACGTATTTAAAACCGTCCTTTTCCCTAACTGTGAGCGCCATTTCAATCCTATTTTTTGATAAGTAAGCAAAAAAAACCGAACCTTAGAACTGCCTGAAAATTTCTTTGAAGAATGGAATGAAGTTACCGAAAAAGTTGGCAACGTGCGAGGCAAAGTTTACAGTCCACGGGTAAAGCCATGAGCCACGTGTCCAACTTTCAGAAAATGTGAAGTTTATCTCTTTGGCTAACCATAAAATAACGCTTGCGCAGAAGGCATATTTCATCACTCCGAGCACCGCGCCCATGGTTGCGTCCACTTTTCCAAGGAACGAATCGTCCATCAAATGTTTAATTCGGTTACCGATAAAAATCACTGCCAACATCACTAAAATGAAAATGATAAAAAAGGACAGGTAAGGCAAGAAAGCAGTGTCAGCATTAAATTCCTTGTGAAGAAATTCAACTCCCCATCCGGTGAATTTGAATCCAATCAATACGCCAAGAATGAGGGCAGCTACAAAAAAAAGTTCAGCTAAAAATCCGCGCCTGTAGCCAAGATACCCGCCTATCAAAAACAAAATGGAAAGGGCAATGTCGATTTTGCTCAAGATGCCAAAAGTTTTTTCACTAATTCAGAAATCACTTTTCCATCGGCCTGGCCAGCAAGTTGTTTAGTGGCTGCGCCCATCACTTTGCCCATGTCTTGTGGACCTTTGGCTCCTACTGTCGCAATGATTGTTTTCAACGATGCTTCGATTTCTTCAGTTGAAAGTTGCTTCGGCAAATAACGGCTGATCACCCCCAACTGAAATAATTCGCGCTCGGCAAGGTCATGGCGGTTTTCTTTTTGAAAAATCTCTGCCGATTCTTTGCGTTGTTTTGCGGCCTTCATTAACAATTTATTTTCAGCATCGGCAGTAACGTCACCGCTACCGCCCTTGGTTTCTTCCAATAAGATCATGGATTTAATGCTGCGAAGGGCTTCCAGTTCTTCTTTATTCTTGGCAAGCATGGCTGCCTTGATATCACCATCGATTTTTGCTTTCAGGCTCATAGGAGTTTGTAAATTTGTTGGGCGAAATTAATACAAGACAAACAAATAAATGACACGTCTTTCTGTAAACATCAACAAGATTGCCACGCTGCGTAATGCACGTGGTGGAAATAATCCAGACGTAATTCAAGTGGCGAAGGATTGCGAGCGCTTTGGCGCACAAGGCATCACGGTGCATCCCCGTCCGGATGAAAGACATATTCGTTATGCAGATGTGATTGAGTTGAAAAAAATCGTGACCACGGAATTCAACATCGAAGGTTACCCGGATCAGCGTTATATGGATCTTGTTCAAAAAACAAAACCAGCCCAAGCCACGCTCGTTCCTGATAAACCAGATGCCATCACTTCAAATGCAGGGTGGGATACGATTAAACATGAATCTTTGCTTCGTGGTGTGATTGATGAACTAAACAAGAGTGGAATTCGTGTTTCTGTTTTTGTTGATGCAAATGATAAAATGGTGGAGGGTGCGAAAAAATGCGGGGCTGATAGAATAGAGCTTTATACTGAACCTTACGCATCACACTTTCATAAAAACAAAGAACTAGCTGTCACACCATTTATTTCAGCAGCCACAGTTGCTCACAAAATAAATTTAGGAATCAACGCAGGTCACGATCTCGATCTTCACAACCTGAAATTTCTGCATCAATCCATTCCTCACCTTGATGAAGTTTCAATTGGCCATGCGCTCATTTGCGATGCTCTTTATTTTGGTTTGGAGAATACGATTCAAATGTACCTGAGGCAGCTCGAATGAAATGAATTAAAAACTAGCTGATTTGAGAATTTGAAACGATCATCATCAAAATCTCAAATTATTAAAACACTTCCCCCAGGTTTACAAAAATTCCCTGTGAGCCACCGCTTCCAAAACCATAATCGATTGCTACGTTGGTGCGTGAATATTTATTGAATTTTAACCGAAGACCAAAGCCCGCAGCAGGAGCAACAGTTTGAAAACTGTTGGATGGCCAGTCGGATACGGTTTGTGCATTGGCAAACACCACTCCGCCAATCAATCCGTTGTGCGAAACTTTAAACCTGTATTCGGTTTCTAGATAGATCATGTTCTTACTTCTAAATCTTCCTTGAATATAACCACGACCAATGTTGCTGTAAGAATCCCAACCTGTTGCAGGTAAATCCAGATAGGGAGGATTGCCGCTTAGAGTCAGCCAATTGTAACTCCAGAAAGCAAGTATGTTTTGGCTGTTCGCAGGGAAGGGAATGTATTTTCTTGCATCAATCAGCAGTGATTGCCAATTGGTGTCGCTTCCCAAAAAAGTAAGGTTCGGTCGATACACCACACTCACATAAGCTCCACCCCAGGGGTTAATCGAATTTACCCGATTATCAAACAGAAAAGCAAAATTCAACCCTGCCGATGTTGAACTTGATGTGGCACCATACGCATTCAAATCGTTCAACGCTTTTCCCGTGTTTCCTGTTTGCGTGATGTTGTAATGATAATCGAAGCCATAACCGATTCCGGCAAAAATATTATTTGAAAGAGTTCGAAGAATAGTCTGGTTTAACCGGATGTAATCGTACTTCTGTTCAACAAAATCATTCACATCACTGTTGCCACCCAAACCGTACGTGCGCTGTGGATAGGAATAATAACGCCAGTCGTTCACTATGTTGTACTTGTTGTGGCGTGTCCAGATGTTGCTTTGCAAGTGAAATACAAACTGCTGTTTTTGGGTGTACAACGCATCGGTATAGACATTGGAAATTTTTGCATCGGTATCTTCACTTGTATAGAATGCTCCATTGGCAACAATAATTGCCGCCCAGCCGCTGGAGAGTGAATAACCGGGTGAAGGCGAGCCGGAGAAATAAACCCTTCCTGATTTCTTTTGCAGCGTATCTCGTTTCAAAATGGAGGGACTGTTTAAAACTTTTGCTGCAATATCAATCAGGTCGCGCTCGTGTGCAGCTACTTTGAATTGTTCAGTAGAATTTTCATTCTGACCAAAACTCCGATGAACTATAAAAATGAAAAGGGAAAAACAAACGAATGCAGCTTTCAAAATCTTTTTCTCTGTTAAAAATAAAACGCTAAGATACTTTTCTGCGCGAAAGGTTTAATGAACGTGTAGATGAATGGCAAAGTTCAGTATCTCCAACTTTTTGTATCTGCACCTGCAGGAGATATCTCGCTGATGCGTTTCAGAATAATGGTGAAAAAATCTGAATGAGTTAGCGGTTTAGCTTGAGTTCCTGTTTTTGCTGCACAGGCACTTTTACGGTTACTCCGTGCACTGAAATTTTTAAATAGCCTGTAAAGACCACTTTGTATTTTTTCCCGCCAAAAAATCCAAGCACCGCATCAAGCAAGCCGATTTCCTTGAAAGACAAATGCGCCTCTACGGGAACGGAAAAATCTGATTGAGCTGGGATTGGCAGTTTTAATTCCTGTCGCACATGCCCTGCTTTTTTTCCGTCCACTAAAATGTCAACACTGATTTCTTTCAACTTCGATTTCACTTTGTTGGGATTGTAGAAAAAAACATCTGCATCCAATTGCGGACCATCTTTGGCATCTGCATTTACTTTTATGTTTCTCACGCCTTTAAAAACAATGGGATCTTTTGGCGCGCAGCTTACCGCAAGAAGGATTAGCGAAAGGACAACTGCAGACGAACACTTCATAATTCAAAAATAAATTTTATCAGTCGCCCCAAAGTTAAACGTTGCTGTTAATTTTACGCACATGGAAAAATTATCGAATGATTTGGAGCAACTTGTTGACGGGCTTGCCGGCAAAGGATATGCCATTATTGATAATTTTTTGAGTGAACAGGAAGTGAACTCCATTTTAGGTCTTGACGATTTCAGGAACGCTTTGTTACAATTCAAAAAGGCGGGCATCGGCAAAAACGATGAGCGGCAAATCAACGAAAGTATTCGCGGAGATTTTATCAAATGGATTGATCCGGCAAATGCATCTGTGCCTGTTCAGGTTTATGTTGAGAAAATGAAAGGGCTCATTGCCCATGTGAATAGAACCTTGTTTTTGAGTCTGAAGGATTTTGAAATTCACATGACGGTTTACCCGATCGGCAGTTTTTATAAACGGCATTTGGATCAATTCAAAAAAGATGACCATCGAAAACTCTCTGTTATTTGCTACTTAAATAGAGACTGGTCTGAAGCGCAAGGCGGTCAGTTGCGGATTTATTTTGAAAATGGATTCAACGATGTGCTTCCCATTGCCGGAAGATTAGTGTGCTTTCGCAGTGATTTGTTAGAACACGAAGTGTTGCCTGCGACAAGAGAACGAATGAGCATAACCGGATGGCTGCTCGACCAAGTGAGCGACTTGGGGTATTTGTAGTAATTTGAATCTTACTTAGTGAAATGGGATTTGAATTCTAAAGAAAAGTAAATGATATTGAACAACAGAAACATAGCCATTATGCTCGCAGCATTGGTGCTGGGGATAGTCGGAATAATAAGACTTGTCACAATTGAGGGGGATATGGTTCCATTCCCAAAACTCATACAAGATTATCCTTATGTAAGTACAGAGGAAGAAATTGATTCTGAAGTTGCTGATATTTATTGTCCACCCAGGACCAGATGCCCGGGTCTTTTAATCTCGGTTAAGTTTGCGAACGAAGCACATAGGACGATTCAAGCTAACTATGATGTCTCAGATACGATAATGTTTTCTAAAGTTTTGACTGTAGGCTGTAGGATTGTTAAACATGCAGGAAGTGATACTTTGCATTTGTATGGGACTAATAAGAAAGTTGCTTACAATTTTATCATAGACAGGACACTTTGAAATACTGAATCAGTCATTAATAATTAATTTTGTTTCTCTAACCTTTTAGCATTATGAACTACCGCATTGAAAAAGACACCATGGGCGAGGTGCAGGTGCCAGCCGACAAATACTGGGGCGCACAAACGGAACGCTCACGCAACAATTTCAAGATTGGCCCCGAGGCCAGCATGCCGAAGGAAATCATTTACGCTTTCGGCTATTTGAAAAAAGCAGCAGCTCAGGCCAATCATGACCTGGGTGTTTTATCAGCTGATAAAAAAGATTTGATCGCCAAAGTTTGTGATGAAATTATAGCCGGCAAGTTGGATGGCGAATTCCCGCTCGTGATCTGGCAAACAGGTTCTGGTACACAGAGCAACATGAATGCGAATGAAGTAATTGCTTATCGTGCTCATGTGTTGAGTGGCGGCAAGTTGGATGACGAAAAAAAAATTCTTCATCCAAATGATGATGTCAACAAATCACAGTCGAGCAATGATACTTTCCCGACTGCGATGCACATCGCTGCTTATAAACAAACCGTAGAGATCACTTTGCCTGGAATGCAAAAACTCCGCGACACTCTTTCTGCGAAAGCAAAGGAGTTCATGTCCATTGTAAAAACGGGACGCACTCATTTTATGGATGCTACCCCGCTCACATTGGGTCAGGAATTTTCGGGATATGTTCAGCAAATTGATAACAGCATCAGGGCAATCAAAAATGCACTTGAAGCGGTTCGTGAACTTGCGCTTGGTGGAACTGCCGTGGGTACGGGATTGAATACACCAAAAGGTTATGATGTTCTTGTCGCGAAAAAAATAGCTGAGCTGACAGGTTATCCTTTCGTGACAGCGCCAAATAAATTTGAAGCATTGGCAGCACATGATGCCATGGTAGAACTATCGGGTGCATTGAAAAGAGCAGCAGTTGCTTTCATGAAAATTGCGAATGACATTCGTATGCTTAGCTCAGGCCCGAGAAGTGGAATTGGTGAAATTATTATTCCCGATAATGAACCGGGATCATCTATCATGCCCGGTAAGGTAAATCCTACTCAACCTGAAGCATTGACGATGGTTTGTGCCCAGGTGATCGGCAATGATGTGGCGGTTTCTGTCGGAGGATCGATGGGGCATTTTGAATTGAATGTGTTTAAACCGGTGATCGCTGCGAATGTTCTTCAATCAGCGCGATTGATCGGTGATGCGTGTGTTTCTTTCAATGAGAAATGTGCAGTTGGTATTGAGCCGAACCTTCCAATTATTAAGCGTCATATGGAAAATTCGTTGATGCTGGTGACATCGTTGAACACACACATTGGTTACGAGAATGCAGCCAAGATTGCCAAGAAAGCACACAAAGAGAATAAGACATTGCGTGAAGCAGCCGTTGAACTTGGGCTTCTTACCTCCGAGCAATTTGATGAGTGGGTTCGACCGGAAAAGATGGTTGGAAGTCTCTGATTGCTTTGCGAATCGATTTTTTTCCTAACTTTAAATTCAAATAACCAAATACATGAAAACTAAAGCACTATTTTTTTGCCTGGCTTTAATTTTTTGCGGCATGCAAGTTTTCGCTCAGCTCTCCAAAAAGGAGAAGAAGGAATGGAAAAAGAAAGCCAAAGAATACGCCAAAAATCCTGGTTCCCTGAAAGAACTCATTGAAACCAAGCAAGTAGTTGAGACCGACAACTCAGCTTTGAAGGGTCAGGTGAGCACGCTCAACAATCAGGTGAGTGATAAGAATGCTAAAATCGCTGAGCTGGAAGATCAACTTTCAAAAATGCGTGGCGAGTTGACATCGACCAAGGCAGAACTAGCGCAACTAAAAGAAACTCCTCCGGCACCAAGCCCTATGGATTTTTCAAAAGGAGTTGTGTTTAAAGTTCAGATTGGAGCATTTAAAAACAAAGACCTTTCAAAGTACTTTGATAACAATCCAAACTTTGGTGGTGAGGCAGTTGAAAAAGGTGAACAGCGCTTCACGATTGGTGTCTTCCGCGATTATTGGGAAGCGGACAAATTCAAAAAATACATGCGCGAGATGGGCGTGAAAGATGCATGGATTGTTCCTTTTAAAGACGGTCAACGTGTCGAAATTAAAGATGTATTGGAAGGTGTGGTGGCAGAAAAGCCCGCTTCAAAGTAAAGCAACTTAGAAATCAAAATCTTATCAAAGGCAGCAATTATCGGCTGCCTTTTTAATTTTATTTAGATTTGCAGCATTCATTGTCATGTTTATTTTTACAACGTGAGAAACTATAGCATCGTTTTAATCTTAACACTTCTATCCACGCAGGGCTGGGCACAAATCCGACTTTCCAAACTGGTTTTACAACCAAAAGAAGTATATCCCATACGAGGCACAGACATCCTGGTGGTGGATACATTAATTATGCGCGAGGGATCGAGGATTTTATTGAATGGTGAAAAGGAGGAAAACTTTATCCACGCCAAGTATGTAGTCGTTGAAAAGAATTGTGTAATTGATGGTGAAGGAAAAAAAGGTGAATCGGGTAAGCAGGGTATAGATGGAGCAAATCAACCCGCACCTTGCAAAGACGGAGCTACAGGATTTAATGCTTCTGCAGGCACAGGAGGTAAGGCAGGATTAAACCTATCACTTTATTTTACGAAATTGGTTATGGATGGCTCGATTATCATCGATTTAAATGGAGGTGACGGGGGTGATGGTGCCAATGGAGGAACAGGTGGTGGTGGCGGATCTGGGACACGCGTTTGTCCTGCCGGCAATGGTGGCAATGGCGGCAATGGTGGCAGTGGCGGCAATGGTGGCAATGGTGGAACATTAAACTTGCATTGCAAAAAATGCCCGGAACTACATTTACAAATGGGTGAGAAAATAATGGTAAGGAATTTTGGCGGCTTTGGAGGCCAGCCGGGCAATGCCGGGGCTGGTGGAAGAGCAGGGCTTGGCCCAATGAGCGATGGACTCAATGGCAAGAAAGGAAAAAGCGGAGGACAAGGAAAGCAAGGAAAGAGAGGTGGCGTTTTCACATTTGCAGATTAATGCAGCGCAGATGGATATATAATCCGTTGCCTCCACAAAGAGAAGTGGAGGAGTTGAGCAAGAGCCTTAACATCAATTCATATCTCTCAACCATTCTTCTACAACGGGGAAAAAATTCTTTCGAAGAGGCAAAGAATTTTTTTCGCCCTTCATTGGAGCATCTGCATGATCCTTTTCTCATCAAAGACATGGACAAGGCAGTTGCAAGGTTGCAACGGGCTATTGACAATGGTGAAAAAATTTTGGTGTATGGCGATTATGATGTGGACGGCACCACTGCGGTGGCGCTCGTTTACAGTTACCTCAAGAGTTTTCATCCAAATTGTGATTTTTATATTCCCGATCGTTATACCGAAGGTTATGGAGTTTCAGAATCGGGTGTGATTTGGGCAGAGGAAAATAATTTCACGCTTATTATCGCACTTGACCTCGGCATCAAGGCTTCAGACATGGTGCACCTTGCAGGCCACAAAGGAATCGATTTTATTATTTGTGATCATCACCTTCCTGGAAAGGACATGCCGAATGCAGTGGCAGTGCTTGACCCGAAAAGAGAAGATTGCAATTATCCGTACAAAGAATTGAGCGGATGCGGGTTGGGATTCAAACTTCTTCAGGCGTTTGCGCGAATGCAAGGGCATGAAGAAAGAATTTATGAGTACTTAGATCTTGTTGCTGTAAGCAATGCTGCCGACATCGTTCCAATCAATGGAGAAAATCGTGTGCTCACCTATTTTGGACTACAAAAGTTAAATCAAAATCCGCGGCCCGGTTTGAAAGCCTTGAAGGACATTGCCGGAACGAAAGGCGACCTTGATGTGTCAGGAATTGTTTTTACTCTTGGCCCACGCATCAACGCTGCCGGGCGTGTGGCTCATGCGCGAGGTGCCGTTGAATTACTGATAGCTGAAACAGAAGATGAAGCGAACGCGCTCGCAGAAAAAGTGAACCTGAAAAATGATTTGCGCAGAGAGTTTGATTTATCAATCACTGAAGAAGCGATTTCGATGATCGAGCAAGATGAAAAACTCCGAAATGCCAAATCAACCGTACTTTATAAAGATTCATGGCATAAAGGAGTGATTGGAATTGTGGCTTCGCGGTGTATTGAGAAATTCTATCGACCGACTGTCATACTCACTGAATCAAATAATAAAATTACAGGATCTGCGCGGAGCGTGCGCGGCTTCGATCTTTACAGCGCCATTAGTTCTTGCTCTGATTTGCTCGACAAATTTGGTGGTCACAAATATGCTGCTGGACTTACGCTTGAATTGCACAACCTCGAAGCTTTCAAAAATAAATTTGAAGAGATAGTATCGGCAACTATTACCGAAGAGATGAAAATTCCTGTGATTGAGATCGACCTTGAAGTTCCACTAAAGGCAATCACTGGAAAATTCTATTCGATTCTAAAGCAAATGGCGCCTTTTGGTCCGGAAAATCAAAGGCCCGTATTTGAGGCAAGGAATTTGTTTGTAGTGAATTCCCTTTCCAATTTCAAAGAACGGCACATCCGCTTTTTGGTTGGTCAGGAGGGAACAGAAAATATTTTCCAGGTAGTAGGTTTTGATTTGTCTGATTGCTATGACCGGCTGGCTCGTGGTGACTCATTCCGAATGGCCTATACGATCGAAGAAAATACGTACAATGGGATGACATCGATTCAACTTCGGGCAAAGGATATAAAATTTGAGAGCGCATGATTTTACGGGCGGAGCATCTTCTGAAAAAATATAAAAGCCGCACGGTGGTAAACAACGTGTCGGTTCAAGTGCAGCAAGGCGAGATTGTAGGTTTGCTTGGTCCGAATGGTGCAGGAAAAACGACCAGCTTCTACATGATTGTGGGCTTGATCAAACCCAATGAAGGAAATATTTTTTTGGATAATGAAAACATCACAAAACTTCCCATGTATCAGCGTGCGAAAAGAGGAATCGGTTATCTCGCACAGGAAGCTTCTGTCTTTCGAAAACTGACAGTGGAAGAAAATATTCTCGCACCTCTTGAGATGCGAAACATCAACAAGAAAGACCGCAAAGAGAAAGTGGAGTCTTTGTTAGAAGAATTCAGCTTAACGCATGTGCGAAAAAATCTCGGGATGGTATTGTCGGGCGGAGAGAGAAGACGAACGGAGATAGCTCGCGCGTTGGCTGTGGATCCCAGTTTCGTTTTGCTCGATGAACCTTTCGCGGGAGTCGATCCGATCGCTGTTGAAGAAATTCAAGGCATTGTAGCAAAACTTAAAAGAAAGAATATTGGCATTATCATCAGCGATCACAATGTGGATGAAACCCTGGCCATCACCGATAGAGCTTATCTGATGGTGGAGGGGAAACTTTTTCGCGAAGGAACGGCTCAACAGCTTGCTGATGACCCGCTGGTTCGCAAAGTATATCTCGGCCAAAACTTTCAGCTCCGCAGGGCAAGAGTCGAAAGTCTGGATTGACGTAACTTTTTCTTGGAATTTGCAATTTTTCAATTGGGGAATGTAGCCGTAGCCTGCTACTTTTGATTTTGGCTCTAATTGTCTTATGCAAATCCTAAACTCTATCCTAACCTGGGTAATGAAAAAGCGGATCCACCAGATCGAGCTTTTCATGAAATATCCTCACGATGTGCAGGAAGAAGTTTTTCGCAAACTCATCTCCACTGCACAGTTCACCGAGTTTGGCAAGCGCTATTCATTTGACGACATTGTAAATTATGAAGACTTCAAGCGACAGGTGCCGGTGCATTCCTATGAACAACTTTTTCCATACATAGATCGGTTGTTGCATGGTGAGCAGAATATCTTGTGGCCAGGCGAAGTAAAATGGTTTGCTAAATCTTCAGGCACAACCAATGCAAGGAGCAAGTTTATCCCTGTAACTCAGGAGGCGCTAGACGATTGCCATTTCAAAGGAGGGAAAGATTTGCTTTCCATTTACGTGAACAATTATCCGGATACGCACATGTTTTCGGGTAAAGGATTGGCTGTGGGTGGAAGTTTGCAGAGTAATGAATATGATCCTACACACTCGTCAACTTACGGAGATGTGTCTGCGGTAATCATGCAAAATCTTCCACCGTGGGCGGAGTTTATCCGTACGCCAAGTCTGGAAGTTGCGCTGATGAATAATTGGGAAGAGAAAATTGAAAAGCTTGCCCAGGAAACAATAGGAGTCAATGTAACTTACATTGCCGGTGTGCCAACGTGGACGGTACTTTTGCTTCAGCACATTTTGGAGACGCAGAGAAAAAATTCTGTTTTGGAAATCTGGCCTGAGCTGGAAGTCTTTTTTCATGGAGCAGTTTCATTCAAGCCTTATAAAAACTTATTCAAGGCGCTGATCCCTTCAGATCAAATGCGCTACTGGGAAACCTTCAACGCCAGCGAGGGATTTTTTGGAATACAGGACGCCAAAGATTCAGAAGATCTTTTGTTGATGCTCGACTACGGAGTTTACTATGAATTCATTCCCCCGGAAGAATGGGACAAAGAATATCCGAAAGCCATTGGCTTGAGTGAAGTGGAAATTGGAAAGAATTATGCGATGGTGATCAGCACCAATGCAGGATTGTGGCGGTACAACATTGGCGACACCGTGAAGTTCACAAGTATTTCACCTTACCGGATTAAAATTACAGGTCGCACCCGTCACTTTATGAACGCATTTGGTGAAGAAGTGATCATTGAGAATGCCGAAGCGGCCATTACTTATGCGTGCGAACAAACCGGTGCCGTGATCGACAACTTCACTGCGGCTCCGATCTTCCTGGAGAAATCGAAGCGTGGTGGCCATGAGTGGATCATCGAATTCAAAAAACTTCCGAATGATCTCAAACAATTTACCGACCTGCTTGATCAAAACCTTCGCAAGATCAATAGTGACTACGATGCCAAGCGTGCATTTGATATTGCACTGATGGCGCCCAAAATTCACAGCGTGCAAGAAGGAACCTTTTACAACTGGATGAAAAAGCGCGGCAAGCTCGGTGGTCAAAACAAAGTGCCGCGCCTCAGCAATTCACGGGAATATGTCGAAGAGATTCTCGCGATGATTTCTTGATGGAAAGGACTTCAATATTTCTCAACCTTTGTTGTATCTCCAGTTTTAGAAAGTGAAATCCACGTTCCAATTCTCTCGCCCATTTTGTAGAACTCAATAGTTTTTAGTTCTCCCGACTCAAAAAAAGTCCTGAATTCTCCGTCAAATTTGCCGTCAACATTTTTCCCAATTTGACTTAATTGTCCGTTCTCATAGAAGACTTTGAAAATACCTTGACTAACTCCATTCTTATCTCTATAGTTCACGTAGTTAATTCTGCCGTTACTATGGTAAAGAAAAATGGAATCAGAAAGAATTCCATGATAGTAGCTACATCTTCCATTATTCAAGCCTTCTGGAGTGTAGGAGATAGAAGGTCCGTGAAGAGTATCATTTAAGTAATCAGAGATGTCAGCTAATTTTCCATTCTTAAAATAAGTTCTCCATTCTCCATTTTTAAGTCCATTGATTGATTTGCCTTGTGGTTCTTCTTTTCTCCACTTCCATTCACGATAAGCAAACCTGAATTCATGTAAAATGCTTTTTCGATAGATCATTAGATATGCAGTAGCAATTCCAATGATTGTGATGAAAATTATTTTTCTATTTGGGCTATTGTTCATTTATGACTCCTTCAAACTACTTAGAGAAGTGCTTGTAAAAAGCAACAATGGTCTCAATTCCAATCAAAAAGTTTTTAATGCCGTAGTGTTCGTTCGGTGAGTGCAGCGCATCGCTGTCGAGGCCGAAGCCCATGAGTACGGTATCAAGTCCTAGTTCTTTTTTGAATAAAGCTACAATCGGAATGCTGCCGCCATCGCGCGTGGGTATTGGAGATTTGCCCCACACTTCTTCAAAGGCTTTTGCCGCGGCTTTGAATGCTTTTGAATCGGTTGGAGTCACAGCCGCTTCGCCACCGTGGTGGGCAGTTACTTTTACTTTCACCGATTTCGGAGCGATGGAAATAATATGTTTGGTAAACAGCTCGGTGATTTCGTCAGGATGCTGATTGGGAACTAACCGCATCGAAATTTTTGCAGAAGCTTTTGAAGGTAAAACTGTTTTTGCTCCTTCGCCCGTGTAGCCTCCCCAGATTCCATTCACGTCCAACGTTGGTCGAATGCCGGTGCGCTCAAGCGTTGTGTAACCTTTCTCGCCTTGAATTTCATCGATACCCAAATCTTTTTTGTACTCATTCAAATTAAAAGGTGCTTTGTTCAAAGCTTCGCGTTCTGTTGAAGAAAGTTCAGCAACTTTATCATAGAAACCAGGAATAGTCACTCTTCCATTTTCGTCATGGAGTGATGCAATCATCTTTGCTAAAATATTTGCCGGATTAGCAACGGCTCCACCATAAACCCCTGAATGTAAATCGCGGTTCGGCCCCGTAACTTCTACTTCCATGTAGCTCAATCCGCGCAAGCCAGCCGTGATTGAAGGTTGATCCAACGAAATCAGCGAGGTGTCGGAAATCAAAATCACATCTGCCTTCAAGAGATTTTTATTCTCTTTCACGAACGTGCCTAGGTTATCAGAGCCCACTTCTTCCTCGCCTTCAATCATGAACTTAATGTTGCACGAAAGTAGATTGTGCTTCATCATGATTTCAAACGCCTTGACGTGCATGTAGAATTGCCCTTTGTCATCGGCAGAACCACGAGCGTAAATTTTTCCATCGCGCACAGTTGGTTCGAAAGGAGGCGAAGTCCACAAGTTCAGCGGATCGGGCGGCTGCACATCGTAATGGCCGTAAACCAAAACCGTTGGCTTCGATGCGTCAATCAATTTTTCCCCATACACAATCGGGTGACCTTTTGTCTCTTTCAATTGTACATTATCGGCCCCGGCTTCTTTCAATTTTTGAACTACATACTCTGCGGCCTTGCGCACATCGCCTTTGTGTTTGCTATCGGCACTCACAGAAGGAATGCGCAACAATTCAAAAAGCTCAGAAAGAAATCGGTCTTGATTGGATTGAATGTATTGATGGATCATGCGATTAAAAATTATTTGCGAAAGTTAAATCTTAAAATCGTGAATGTGAAGGACAACGTGTTTCTCATTGTACAGAAAAATTCAAATCCCTAACTTTCTGACAAAATGATTTTTCCACATGGACAAGCGCACGTTCTTAAAAAGCCTCGGACTGCTTTCCTTGAGCACGACTTCGAGTTATGCTTCCGTTAACAAACTTTTTGAATCAGTAGATAATGTAAGTCCCGAATCATTGGCACAGGATGAATCTTTTTGGGAGGAAGTGCGCAAAGGTTATCAGCTAAAGCTGGATTATATCAATCTTGAAAATGGATATTACTGTATTCAACCTGAGGAAACACTCGAGAATTTTATCAAACATGTTCGCGAAGTGAATTATCAAGGTGCGTACTACATGCGCACTGTTCAATATGAAAACAAAAAAACGACAGCCGCTCGACTTGCTTCTTTACTTGGCTGCCCGGCTGATGAATTGATCATTACACGAAACACGACAGAGTCTCTCGATATGATTATCGGTGGCTTCCCGTGGAAGGAAGGTGATGAAGCTGTGATGGCAGAACAAGATTATGGAGCCATGCTTGACATGTTTAAACAATCTGCAAAACGTTTTGGCATTGTGAACAAGATGGTCTCACTTCCAAATCATCCGGCTTCCGATGAAGAGATTGTGAATTTATATGCAAATGCGATCACATCGAAAACAAAATTACTGATGGTCTGTCACATGGTAAATATCACCGGGCAAATTCTCCCGCTCAAAAAAATCTGTGATATGGCGCACAGCAAGGGTGTGGAAGTAATGGTGGATGGTGCACACGCATTCGCTCATTTTAAATATTCTCTTACTGATTTTGATTGGGATTATTATGCCACCAGCTTGCATAAGTGGTTGAGCGTTCCGTTAGGTGCAGGAGTTTTATGTGTGAAGAATAAGCATATCTCAAAAATATGGCCTCTGATTGGCGATGGTAATCCAAATATGGATGACATCGCTCGTCTCAATCATACTGGCACGCATCCGGTTCACACCGATCTTGCAATCAACAATGCAATTGACTTTTATCAGAAGATAGGAGCTGAGCGAAAAGAAGCGCGACTTCGGTATCTTCAGAATTACTGGACGAAGCAAGTGAGAAATTTGCAACACATCATTTTGAATACACCGGAAGACACAAGGCGCTCTTGTGCTATTGCCAATGTAGGAGTAAAGAACATGAAGCCAGGTGACATGGCTGAGATGCTGTTGAAGAAATTCAAAGTTTACACAGTGGCAATTGATGGTGCTAACGTTCAGGGTTGCCGCATCACGCCAAATATTTTCACCACAATAAAGGAACTTGACACGTTCGTCTCTGCCTTGAAGGCAATGGCTTGATCTACCGAACGAGGCTTACCCAGCCTTTTATTTTTTTTGTTTCGGATTTTGATGCGGAATAATTTAGTCGGGCCTCGGCTACATAATAGTAAACGCCTGTTGGCAATTCACTTCCTCCTGAATCTTTTCCATCCCAAAAAACTCTTTCAACATCCGTAGAGGAAGCCGAATAAATTTCTTTGCCCCAGCGATTGATTACCGTGAGTGAAAGAAAATCAATAAACCGGGTACATTCATTTCTGTTCAAGTCTCCGGTCGCACTAAATGTTTTGAAAAAGTCATTAAAGTCACGAGTCACATCAGGGGTGAAAACATTGGGCATATTGAAAGCAGGACAATTTTCTCCGCAGGCCATTGAGCTGAATGCACTTTTATTCCCAACCCAATCCACAGCAATTACCTTATAACAAACAGACATGTCTTGTAAGTTAGGTTGAACAATGAGGCTGTCAGTGGGATCGCTCCATTTGGTATATGTTCCATCAACAGCATTTGAGAAATAAATCTCATACGACACCACATCGTTCTGGCATTTCGAATTTGGATCATTGTACCATTTGATCGTGTTGGTGTATGTGAGGGCACAAGGCAGATTATCACAATCGGGTTTGATCACTTTCACAATGGGCGGGCAGGGTGGAATCGTATCACGAAGATGGATGGTAATTGCTTGTGAAAAATTGACAAGTGAATCTTTGATGTTCGGATTTCCGTAGCCGCCAAGCGTTTTAACTTTGTATGAATAAATTTTGTGATCATTCAGTGGTTGACTGTTGAATTTCCCCAAATCAACATAAACAAGATCAGTTTGATTAACATCAACACTATCAATCAATTCAAATGTACCGTCCACTCCATTCTCCCCGCGATAGATATAATGATATGGGTTTGTTTCTAAAAAAATTGACCAGGGCACTTTTGCATCCCACGAAAGTTGAATAGTGTTCGATAATGCTTTGCCTTTTAATCGAACCGAAGACGCAACAGATGAGGTATCAACGGACGAGGAAGTAATTGCTGGCACATAAAGCAGCACGCGATAGTGATAAGCCGTGTCAACAGTTGGTATGGAGTTGTCAATGAAAGTTGTGTCATTTATCAAACTTTGATTCACAATACTCCAATCGCCTCCGGTAAAACTATTTCCGCGCTGCACTTGATATTGATAAGGCGGTGGATATTGGCTCTTTACAAGGTCAAAGGGCGACCGCCACGAAATTTGAATTTCACCTTTTTCAGAATTTGTTTTGTTCACCGTCACGTTGGTGATCACCGGAGCTTTCGCTGGTTGAGGAATGATGCATGTGTCTAGAGAAATTTTGCTGCCGACATCCTTGAATTTCGCCACGATGCGATAACAATATTGCGCACCGATCGCGAGATCATGATCTTCATAGGTTGTCAGGTTGGGTAAAACTTCCGCGATCAAACGAAATTGCAATGATTTTGGCATTCCTACTTCGCACTTCGCCTGTGCGTAACTTCTATTTGATACACGCCTCCAGATTTGAATTGCTTCCGCGCTGCTGCAAGCATAAGAATTCCATGTAAGTGTCACTTTCTTCACGACTGGATTCGCTTGGATGTCTGTGATAGCGGGCGGACGAGCCATCACTTTTATATTAAAAGATTTAAAACTCGTGAGCTGAGGACCAGAAAAAGGTTGGTCTGTAATTTTTATCACGACTTGATACGGTTGATCGCGAACGCGCATACAATCTGGTCGCCATGATATTTTGACGTGAGCGGTATCGGGTGTCTGAATATTTCCTGAGAACTGAACTTGGGCCGGTGACTCGGCAAAAGAAGTAATGTCCGAAAAAACTTCGATCACGACTTTATCAAAATCAGGATCACTTCCTTTTACATTCACACTTAACAAATCCCCTTCCAGCACACAAATGTCAGCGACTGAAGTTAATGTAGGTGGGCGATTTCCGCAATCCAGAATTTCAATTTGCATGTCGCGCACCACGTAGCCGAATTCAATCCAAGTGCTATCGGCAGGATTTTTTTTCCACTGCTGCACTTTGATCGCAATATTATATGAGCCAATCATTCCCGGTGCATCCCACGAGAGTTGCCCACTTGTAGCATTTATGGAAAACGTAGGCGGCCCATTGTGTTGTGAATTGGAAGTTTGATAGTCGAGGTTAATCGATGTGTAAAATTTTGAATTGTTGGGGTCAGCATAACCACCAATATCGATCCCGCCTTGACTTTTTGGAATTACTAAACTGAACGACAGGCTGTCACCGTCCGGATCCGAAGCGCCCGGGTTGTGCAAAAATGCTTGTCCTTTGCAGCCTTGATCAATCGGCTGTACTAAAAAAGATGGCGAAGAATCACAAAACGTTTTGCTCACGCGAATGAGATCCTGAACGTAAAAGTCGAGATTATCATTTTGATTGGGAATGTTGAGAATGGTGGAGTTGCGATGAGCTTCATCATAACTGATGATGAAATCTCCTTCGTGCGAAAAAGTAACATCCTTTGTAAAAACGACTTTTCCGATGTTGAGTGCAGCATTGATAATTGTGACATTGGTAATGTCTGGCAAGTTCATCGAGCCTTCTCCCCACGAAAGCAATCCGCCACCAATCCATCCGCCTGGATGACTTGGACTTGCTGTATTTGTGTACACAGTAAGTGTGATTCGGTAGTTCAGAGAATTGCAACTTAACCGGGTGGCGTTGATCTCACCAGAGCGAATGTGAGTTGCCATTGCAAAATGACAAACAAGCAAAGCAAAAAAAGCAAGCCCAAATTTTAATTGGCGGATCATCAGATAAAGATACTGCTGATTTTTGGAATGAAGCTTTTTTCCAAAGTCTCTTCTTCAACCGATTTCACTACTAACTGTTAGTTGGTTTTGAAAATTTTTTCACAGATTCTCCGCCCGATTTTAAAAAACTGTTTTTCTCAGCCGTATTTTTATAAGCTCGGAAAAAAATCGGCAACTAAAATCTAGTGAAATTGGAAGATCAACAAGACCAGGGATTGTACCATCCCTCCTTCGAAAAAGACTCGTGTGGCGTTGGCTTTGTCGCGAACATTAAAGGAAGAAAATCTCATCAAATTGTAAGCGATGCCATCACGATGCTGGAACGCATGAACCACCGTGGTGCGTGTGGGTGCGAACCCAATACTGGCGATGGTGCGGGTATCCTCATTCAAATTCCACACGAGTTTTTTACCAACGAATGCAGAAAGCTTGGAATAAAACTTCCGAGCTATTCTCACTATGGAGTTGGACTTGTTTTCTTTCCTAAAGATGCAAAAGTGCGAGAGGAGTGCCGCACGGTTTTGTATCGTCAGATAAAAAAGATGAAACTCACGTTGCTGGGTTATCGTCCGCTGCCAACAGTTAACAATGACTTAGGAGAAAGTGCTCAGAAGGCGGAGCCGGTGATGGAACAGATTTTCATCAAGCGCCCCGAGACGATGAAAGACCCTGAAGAGTTTGAACGCAAACTTTTCATCCTCAGAAAATATTCAACTCATATTATTACTGAGTCAGTGAAGGGAGTTGACAATCAATTTTACTTCTCTTCACTTTCTTATAAGACAATTGCTTACAAAGGAATGTTGACTTCTTTGCAATTGAAGCCATACTTCCCTGATCTTGAAAACGAAGAAGTGGTTTCTGCGCTCGCAGTTATTCACTCACGTTTCTCTACGAATACATTTCCATCATGGCGATTGGCGCAGCCGTTCCGCTATATCGCACACAATGGCGAGATCAATACGGTGCAAGGAAATATCAACTGGCTGAAATCAAAAGAAGCATTTTTTTCTTCGCCTTATTTTACTCGCGAGGAGTTGGATATGATTCTTCCGATTTGTAATCCGTTACAATCTGACTCATCCAACTTAGATAATGCGATTGAGCTTCTTGTTCACGCGGGCCGCTCACTTCCGCATGTGATGATGATGTTGATCCCGGAAGCTTGGGATGGCAACGAAGGCATGAGCCAGGAGAAAAAAGATTTTTACGAATACCACGCGAACCTGATGGAGCCGTGGGATGGACCTGCTTCGATCACGTTCACCGATGGAAAAATTGTTGGTGCTACGCTTGATAGAAATGGATTGAGACCTTCGCGATACATCGTGACAGAAGATGACACCGTAATCATGGCGAGTGAAGTGGGTGTGCTGGATCTGGATCAATCAAAAGTAATTTTGAAAGGCCGCCTGCAACCGGGAAAAATGTTCGTGGTAGATTTGGAACAAGGCCGCATCATCAGCGATGATGAATTGAAGAAAGATATTTGCACGCGCAAGCCATACGGAAAATGGTTACGCGAAAATAAAGTTCGCCTCAGCGATCTTCCTGAACCAGGTGGTAGTTTCCATAAATATGATCCTGTTACTTTCCTGAAGCGACAGATTTCTTTCGGATACACTTCGGAAGATTTGCGCGTAATCCTTGCACAAATGTGCGAGACCGGAAAAGAAGCTCTTGGCTCAATGGGTTCGGATATTCCGCTGGCAGTACTTTCAAAACAAGCGCAACATTTATCAAGTTACTTCAAGCAACTTTTTGCCCAGGTAACAAATCCTCCGATCGATCCGATTCGTGAGAGATTGGTGATGAGTTTAGCTTCGCATGTTGGCGGATCTTTGAATTTGTTGGAGGAGTCTCCTGCTCACTGTATCACACTTGAGTTGCCAACTCCGATTTTATCAAACAACGAGTTAGAGAAAATCCGTTACATCGATCACCGTCATCTTCAAACAAAGACCATTTACACCTACTTCAAAGCAGATGGCGAACCTGGCTCTCTGGAGAAAGGTTTGAATCGCGTATGTCAGTATGTGACTGATGCGGTTGAAGATGGCTTCACGATTATTATTCTTTCCGACAGAAGTTTTGATAGCGGTCATGCTCAGATTCCTTCTTTGTTGGTAACGGCAGCAGTGCATCACGATTTGATCCGCAAAGGTCTTCGTGGCAAAGTTGGTTTGTTGGTAGAGGCTGGTGACGTTTGGGAAACGCATCACTATGCTACGTTGATCGGTTATGGTGCATCGGGCGTGAACCCTTACCTCGTGTATCAAACTATTCATGACATGAAGAAGCGCAATCTCTTCACGGAAGAATTGACAGAAGAGAAGGCAATCTATAATTACAAGAAAGCAGTGGGCGGAGAGTTGTTGAAGACCATGAGTAAAATGGGTATCAGTACGCTGCAATCATATCACGGTGCACAGATTTTTGAAGCGCTTGGTATTCACAAGGAGGTAATCGATCACTACTTCACAGGAACTGTTTCTCGAATTGGTGGTTTGACATTGGATGCAATCGCTGAAGAGGCCTTGGCGCGCCATTCACAAGCGTTCCCTACAACTGCAAATTCAACTCCTCGGTTGGAAGTTGGTGGAGTGTATCAATGGAAACAACGTGGAGAAGCGCACTTGTTCAATCCACAGACGATTCATTTGCTTCAACAGTCAACAAAGACAAACGATTATTCTTTATTCAAAAAATATTCGTCACTGATCAACGAACAAAGCGAGAAAGCAATCACGCTGCGCAGCTTGTTCAAATTCAGAAAAGGAAAATCCATTCCTCTAAGTGAAGTAGAACCGAATGAAAATATTTTCAAACGCTTTGCTACTGGCGCTATGTCGTTTGGATCGATCAGCTACGAGGCACACAGCACTCTTGCTGTCGCGATGAATCGCATTGGTGGCAAGAGCAATTGTGGCGAAGGCGGGGAAGATGAGATGCGTTTCAAGCGCAAAGAAAATGGCGACTGGGAAAACTCAGCAATCAAGCAAGTGGCGTCCGGTCGTTTTGGCGTGACGAGTTATTATCTCACCAATGCAAAAGAACTTCAGATCAAAATGGCGCAAGGCGCGAAGCCTGGAGAAGGCGGTCAGTTGCCTGGGCATAAAGTGGACGATTGGATTGGTCGCGTACGTCACTCAACTCCGGGAGTCGGTTTGATTTCTCCTCCGCCTCATCACGATATTTATTCGATCGAAGATCTTGCTCAATTAATTTTCGATTTGAAAAATGCAAACCGCGATGCACGCATCAGCGTGAAGCTGGTGAGCGAGGCAGGTGTTGGTACAATTGCTTCCGGTGTGGCAAAGGCGCACGCAGATGTAATTCTTATTGCAGGTCATGATGGAGGAACTGGTGCGTCACCGCTGAGTTCAATTCGTCATGCAGGTTTGCCTTGGGAACTGGGTCTCGCGGAAGCGCATCAGACGTTAGTAAGAAATAAATTACGCGGTCGTGTTGTGCTTCAAACAGATGGTCAGATTCGCACAGGTCGCGATTTGGCGATTGCTGCATTGCTTGGCGCAGAAGAATGGGGCGTGGCTACTGCTGCACTTGTTACTGCTGGGTGCATCATGATGCGCAAGTGTCATTTGAATACATGTCCTGTCGGTGTGGCAACCCAAAACAAAGAATTGCGCGCACTCTTCACAGGCAAACCTGAATATGTGGTGAACCTCTTCACATTCCTTGCAGAAGAACTTCGCGAGATCATGGCGGAACTTGGCTTCCGCACCGTGAATGAAATGGTGGGACAAGTTGATCGACTTGAAGTAAGAGAAGATGAAGATAATTGGAAGATCAAAAACATCGATCTTTCACCGATTCTCTTCAAAGAGCCGATGAGTCTTGATACTGCGTTGTTCAAGCAAGAAGAACAAGATCATGGCATCGCTACCGTGATGGACAAAAAGTTGATCGAGTTGGCGAAGCCTGCACTTGAAAATGCAGAAGCGGTGAAAGGAGAACTTACTATAAGTAATCAGGATCGTGCTGTTGGAACAATGCTCTCCAACGAAATTTCAAAAAATTATTTCGGTCAGGGTTTGCCGAAGGATACAATTCATTTCAAGTTCAACGGAACAGCTGGTCAAAGCTTCGGAGCTTTTGTTGCTCCCGGTGTAACGTTTGAATTGGAAGGCGATGCGAACGATTATTTCGGCAAAGGACTTTCGGGTGGGCGATTGATTTTGCATCCGAACAAAGCGATCACCTACAATCCTTCAAAAAATATTATTGTTGGAAACGTAGCGTTCTTCGGAGCTACATCCGGTGAAGCATTCATTCGCGGAATGGCGGGCGAGCGCTTCGCTGTGCGCAACAGTGGGGTGAAAGTAGTAGTGGAAGGAGTAGGCGATCACGGCTGCGAATATATGACAGGTGGAACCGTGGTTGTGCTTGGTGATACAGGTAGAAACTTCGCGGCTGGTATGAGCGGAGGCGTGGCGTACGTGTGGGATGTGAACAAAACATTCGTAAAGAACTGCAACATGGAAATGGTGCTCCTCGATACACTCGACAGCGAAGATGAGGCATTGCTGAAGAATATGATCACTGCACATCAATCAGAAACTGGAAGCGATCTCGCTGCGCATGTGTTGAGTTATTGGAAGACAGCCTTCCCACAATTCATCAAAGTAATGCCGGTAGATTATAAGGCTGCGTTGGAAAAACGCAAAGTGGAGAAATCAGCAGGAGTCACAGTTGCTAAATAATTATTGAACAAACTTTCACATTGGCTAATCGGCTAATTGACAATTGAAAATTAACTATGGGAAAACCAACAGGCTTTTTAGAATTTGAACGCGAGCTCCCGAAGAAGAGAGAAGTGAGCGAACGTGTGAAAGATTACAAGGAAGTAGATGGAAATGTGAACGAATCCATTTCTCACAAGCAAGCTGGGCGCTGCATGGATTGCGGTATTCCATTTTGTCACAATGGTTGTCCGCTCGGAAATATTATTCCTGAGTTCAATGATGCCGTTTATCAGGGCAATTGGAAATTGGCGTACGAGATTTTAATTAGCACAAATAATTTCCCAGAGTTCACTGGCCGCATTTGTCCCGCTCCCTGCGAAGCATCGTGTGTGTTGGGTATCAACAAACCTGCGGTGGCGATTGAATACATTGAGAAGTCGATTATTGAAAAAGCATTTGCCGAAGGTTATGCGAAGCCGCACATTCCTACTACGCGCACGAATAAGAAAGTTGCGGTCGTTGGATCGGGACCTGCAGGTCTTGCTGCTGCTGCGCAATTGAATTATGCAGGTCATGAGGTTACAGTTTTTGAAAGAGCCGATGAGATTGGTGGCTTGCTTCGTTATGGAATTCCTGATTTCAAATTGGACAAGCAAATTCTTGATCGCAGAATTAATCTGATGATCGAAGAAGGCGTGAAGTTTCAAACAAACACAAATGTTGGTGTGACAATTTCCGCGCAACAACTTCGCGATGAGTTTGATGCGATTGTGTTAACAGGCGGTTCGACTGTTCCGCGCGATCTGCCGATTCCCGGAAGGAATTTGAAAGGCGTTCATTTTGCGATGGATTTCCTAACGCAGCAGAATGCACGCGTGTCAGGCAAGAAAATTACGAAAGAAGAAATCTGGGCGACTGGAAAAAGTGTAGTGGTGATTGGCGGTGGTGATACAGGCTCCGACTGTGTGGGCACCAGCAATCGTCATAATGCAAAGTCAGTATCACAAATTGAGATTCTCTCTAAGCCACCGAAAGACAGAACCCCGCAAATGCCGTGGCCGAACTGGCCGATGATCTTGCGTACTTCCACTTCACATGAAGAAGGTTGTGACCGAAGCTGGAGCATTGTGACAAAAGAATTTGTAGGTGATGACAAAGGAAATTTGAAAGCGCTGAAGATCGTAGAAGTAGAATGGCAGGGAAATAAATTCACGGAAGTGATAGGCACTGAACGCGAAATTCCTTGTGAGCTTGCATTGCTCGCGATGGGCTTTCTACATCCACAGCACGAAGGCTTGCTTGATCAATTAGCTGTTGATTACGATGATCGCGGCAATGTGAAGTGCAGCAAATATCAAACTTCAGTAGAAGGCGTGTTTGCTGCTGGCGACATGCGCAGAGGACAAAGCCTGGTGGTGTGGGCGATCAGCGAAGGCCGCGAAGCCGCCCGTGCCGTAGATCAATACCTGATGGGACAAACTGCGCTAGAAGCGAAAGAGCAAGGAGCGTTGAGTCTTTCGATATAATTATTGAACTTCAAAATAAAAAAAAGACTGCTTGAATACAGTCTTTTTTTATTGTAACACGCATGAGATTGAAACAAAATTCAATTCACCTTGATCAACTCCACTTCAAAAATCAAAGTTGAGTGAGGAGGAATTTGTGGGCCGTTTCCGCGCTCGCCATATCCAATGTTGGAAGGAACGTAAAACATCCATTTGTCGCCTTCTTTCATTAACTGCAATCCTTCCGTCCATGCAGCAATTACCTGGTTGAGAGAAAATGTAGCTGGTTGTCCGCGCTGAACGGAGCTGTCGAAAACGGATCCGTCAATCAGCTTACCTGTGTAATGAACTGTAACGCTACTCGTTGCACTTGGCGATTTGCCTGTGCCGCTGCCACTGGCGAGTACTTTGTATTGCAATCCGCTCGCTGTGACTTGAACTCCTTCTTTTGTTTTGTTCGCTTCCAGAAATGCTTTGCCTTCTTCTTTCACACGAGCATTCTTTTTTTCAAAGGCTTGCTGCATGTAGCCTTGAACAATCGGCATACATGCTTGCTGCTCGATTTGCAAATTCTTTTTTCCAAACACATCGCGTACGGCAGCTACCATCGTTTCTATATCCAATGAATCGCCACCCTGGCTTTTAACCTGGCTGGCAAACAGTACACCCATCGCGTAGCCAGCTTTTTGGGTCGCGGAGGTCAACACAACTTCTTTTGGTCTTTTCAATTCAACAATTTCGGCTTGCAACTTTTTCACCTGCGCTTCCAAATCTTTCTTGGATTGGGAATAAGCGGAAGCGGCAACAAAAATCATCGCGATACAAACAAGGACTCTCATAGTTATCGTTTAAAATTTCAAAATCAATTTTGCGGGGCGCAAGATACACACAAAGGCTGATATCAATCCAATTTTATCTTCATGATCACCACCGATTCAAGAGAAGCTGGATTGATGATTTTGTGGTCATTGAGGTTTGACAACTGACTATTAGCAATGAAGTAGAAAATATTTTCAACGATCACACCTGTGGTGGGGATTTTAAATTTTGGATGATCAGCGGCTAGCATTTTTGCATTTTCTATCTTGTCAAGATTTGAATTTAAATAGTAGCGATTGACCATAAACGGGAATCCCACATTTTGAATTCCCACCAGTGACTGCTTGTATTTACACAATCCATCGATTCCCAATGGGAAATAACCTTCAAAAGGCAATGGCTTAATTTCCTTTGTGGAGAGCGTAATAGCGAAAAACCCAATGGAAGCATTGACAATAATCTGACCTTCCTTCAAAACTGCAATACCATTTATATCGCGCAGTGCTTTGTCTTTTACGAAAAGCTCGGGCTTCTCACTTTGCTTAGTTACGCGGAAAACAGAGCCATCTTCGGAATCTGAAATGTAAGCTTCATTATTCACGATGGCCATGTCATTGAACAGGTGTCGTTCACCAGCGAAAGGCAAAATCCATTTTCGAATTAATTTTCCTGAAGCAAGATCGTATTGATGAACCATGGAAGTTCCTTCAGATTCAGAAGAGTTGTTGCTACATGCCCAAAGTTTTCCATCGGCTACTTTCAAGCCCAACACCTGACCGATCCCGTCTTGTGATGAAGAAATAAAGTCACTCGCTTTTCCTTTTGGATCAATGCGGACAATTTTCTTTTTGTAAATACTGCTGATGAAAAAAGATTTTGAATTAGAATCGTATGCAATTCCTTCCGGTATCAAATCTTTTTCAGGAATGACGAAAGCTGTCTCAACCTTTTGCGAAAAGGCAGAGAAGCCGAAACCAATCATCATAACAAGAATCAATTTCATTCTAAAAAGAATTTTGGAATGAAAATAATGCCGGCAACAATCAATGAAATGATCGCGAGAATTAAAACAGCACCCGCAGCAAGGTCTTTTATTTGTCTGATCTTTTCATTCTTCTGTGGATGAATGAAGTCTGCGAGTTTCTCAATTGCCGTATTAACTGTTTCTGCCGAAAGAACTGCGCCAATGCAGATTACAATTGCCAGCCACTCGTTTAAAGAGATTTGAAAATACCTTCCCACAATCACAACTAGCAAGGCACAAGCAACTTGAATTTTGAAATTAACTCCTTTCAGCGCCAGGCCAATTCCCTGAAAGGCATATTTCAAACTACGCAGAAAGCGCATGGCTATTTTGGAAAGAGGTTCTTATCAATTTTGGGTAAAAGCGTGAGCGCGTTTTTATAATAAATCTTTTTCAGCACCTCATCCGGCAAGCCAATGCCGTACATTCTCCAGAAAGCGTGATAGCGTTTGTGATACTGAAAATACTCGTCTTCACTTTCAAGTACGCGGAAGTATGTCACATATTCTTCCGGCACCCAGCTGTCCTTCCCAAATAGAACTCTGTCCTGGTATTTTGTTAAAAATGCTTTTGCAGCACGTGGCTGACGGCCAAGCTCGGCAATAACAGCGCCAATTTCAGTGTACATGTTTGGATATTGATCCATCAGTTCACCCAATTTTTTCAAATCATTTCCAAACCAGCCCAGGTGTGCGTTGATAAATTTTGTCTTGGGATGTTTTTTGAAAATGTTATGCTGCTCGGCAATAATTTTTTCCCATGGCGCAAACGTATCATCATATCTTCTTCTTGGATGAAGTTTTAATTCCAACCACCGCTCATTGTTTTTGTCAATGGGTTGCCAGAATTGTTTTGGATCGGCCGCATGAATCAACACAGGTATTCCAAGTTCACCACACTTCGCCCACACCGGATCGATGCGCGGATCGTCAACCGCAATACGGTTTCCGTTTTTGTCTTTGTATTGTAAGCCAAGGCTCTTATAAATTTTTAAACCCATCGCACCCGCCTTTACGTCTTCTTCCAATTGCTTCGCTGCGTTTGCAGACCAATTCGGGTCGTCAATGTTGGTAAAATCCACATTGGTGAAAAGAGTGAAACGCTTCGGATAGTTTTCGGCAATACTTTTTAAGGAACTTGTTAACCTTTCGTTGCTGAACGGAAAGCCTTTGCCACTCAAATTATTCATTACCGCCATGTTGAGCTGATCCATTTTTGCAACCAGCTCCTTCAACTCTGCAGCACCCATTACACCTTGATGATTGTGGATGTCAATGAAGGGAAATTTTGCTTTTCGTAAAATGTGTTCTTCTACTTTAAGCGATGAAGGCGGATCGTATTCTTCAAAATCCATCTTCATTTCAAGCGGTTTTTCCTGCGCAGTGGAAGCAAAACAGATAAATAAAAAAGTTAAGGGCAATAAATACTTCATGATTTTCGTTTTATACTTTGAATAAATTAAAACAAAATTAACAGCCTCAGTAAAAGTACGATTTCAGGCTTCTGGAGGTTAGAAAAAAATGTTAATCGGCTGTTAAACCTTTTATAAAAGAGTTTATCTTAGGAGTAGTTTGGTGGAAGGGGTTTAAGTGTGTGTGCCACTGCTTGCCGGCAGTGGCACTTTTTTATTTCAACGTTTCTGAAATACCTTCTTTGTAAGAAGTAGCTGTTTGATTAAACGACTTTTCAAATTTCGAGCTATCGAAAACGTAATCGTGCTCGTATTGATACATCATTTCGGTAAACTCCCGCAAGACCGGAATAAAAAGACCCAATAGTCGTACTCCAAACTTCGGTAGCGCCTGAATTTTATGAGGTCGGTTCTCCAGTTCACATGCAATCCGTGCAAAATGTTCTGCGGTAATTTTTTCTTTGCTTGTTAGGGCATGCCATGTCTGATTGTATGCCGAGGGTGTGTTCCCTAAGATCGCGACCGTCTTGCCAGCATCTGGCGTGTAAGTAAGCGAATGAATTTTCCTGGTATTGCCGAACCACTGCGGACTTTGTTTGGCCTTCACCTTGTCGGTGATCATCACATTTCCAATTCCATAGGCAGCGCCAGGGCCGTAGAAATCTGCGGCACGCACAATCATGGCGTCCAGATTTTTTGCCTTCGATTCATCGAGTAATAGCGTAGCAATTTTTGCACGCACTTCTCCTTTTTTACTGGACGGATTGAAGGGTGTTTCTTCGGTCATGACCCCATTCACGTACCCATAGGCATAGACATTATCAAAAAATACCAATTTGCTTTCATGCTTTTTACATGCATCCAGCACGTTGCGCATCACGCGAGGCCATTGGTCTTGCCATGTTTTGATGTTGTAAACTAATCCTGCCAACAGATAGGTTACATCGCTCCCGGCAACAGCTTTTTCTACTTGTGAAAAGTCAAGGAGATCGGCAGAGAAAAGTTGGTCGGTTTCATTAACTCTTTTTGGATTGCGACTTACCTGGCGTATATCTTTTGTGTAATTCACGAGGTTCTTTGAAAGCTCGCGTGCGATTACGCCATTGGCTCCAAGAATTGTTTGCATGACAGTAATTTTATTTGAATGACGTGCAGTTGAAAAATTTATTTGTTTTAGGAATGCAACACGCCTTCCATGTCAAGCTCTTTGATATGAATCAGGTTGGCTTCACAAATCGATTCAGGCACAAACACAAACCTGCGATCATAAATTTGTGAACCTACATAGTAGCTCACCCAGTATTCATTGTTGAGATGGAAAACCTTTGGATCGATTGATTCCACAATTGCAAAACCTTTGGCTGGAACTGTTTCCAGAAAGTGCCGAAGAGTGGATGTGCGTTGTGTTTCTCCTTCCTTTCCTCCGTAACCGCTACTTGCCACCAAAGTGTTTTCAATCGCAAAATCGTTGCTATTGATCAGATACACTTTCCATTCATCCTGGTTGAGAATATTTTTTTGACGCACCACGCACACGGTCACATTTTTCACTTCCGGTATTTCAATATCTTTCTTCATATCAGATCAACTCCATTTCAAACAATATTGCCAATTTATTTTTTAAAATTTCTTTCACCCGCAGCATCTCTACTTTGTGTCCCAATTCTTTTTCCATCGAGGTCACTGCTTTGTCCGTGATGCCACAAGGCACAATGTAATGGAAGTAATTCAAATCAGTGTTTACATTCAAGGCGAGCCCATGCATGGTCACCCAGCGGCTTGTTTTCACACCCATCGCGCAAATCTTGCGTGCGTTCATGGGATCTTCGGCATTGATCCAAACTCCTGTCAGTCCTTGAATCCGGCCAGCTTCAATTCCAAATTCTGCAATAGTTTGAATCACAGCTTCTTCAAGCAAACGCATATACTTATGAATATCGGTGAAAAAATTTTCGAGATCGAGAATCGGATAAGCAACCAGCTGACCGGGGCCGTGATACGTAATGTCTCCACCGCGATTGATGTGAAAGTAGCTTGCCTGAATGGAAGAGAGACTTTCTTTTTTTATAACAAGGTTATTTTCGTCTCCGCTCTTGCCGAGTGTGAAAACGTGCGGATGTTCGCAGAAGAGAAGATGATTATTGGTTGCTTGTTGTTCGTTGTGCGAAAGACTTCTGTTGGAGGTTTTTACAGCAAGTGTTTTGTTGAACAAATCAGTTTGATAATCCCAGGCTTGCTGGTAATAGACCAAACTGAGGTCGATGAATTTTGTTTGTCTATTGAGATTTGAATTCATAATTCTCAATTTCTCAAACTTAGTTCATAGGAAATAAGTTTCACTTAAGTTTAGCTAACTCGCTTTTAACGAATTCGACAGCATCCTCCGAGTCCGGATCAATGCCATTTTCTTTGGCGAGATAATAGGAAATCCAATCCGTGAGGTGGATGAGATAATAATATTGCTCCAGCAGCGATGCGCCTTCTGCAACGATATCAATAATCGGATTCGATTTTTTTTCAAAAATATCGCGGCAGATTTCCATGCGCTTTTCTACACGCTCATGATCATGGTCGGAATACAAGTAGACTACCTGAAGTTGCGGCAAAATGTTTTCCGGGAACCGCCAGCCTTCAATTTCATTGTAGTTCATTTCGGGGAAAGTATTCACATGCGCCAACTGTTTCGCATTCTCATTAATCTGATTTTGAAAACGGATCGCCATTGCTTTCAAACGTTCATCACAATAAATCACCGGGAGTTTGCCCCGCAATTTTTTAGCGATCAGCTCCGCTTCGGATTGAATTGCTTTTTCTCCACGATCCAAATACTCAATTGCATTTTCAGTTTCCTTGATGAAGGCTGCGCCAATCAAATTAGTATGATACAATGCTGACAATAATGAAATCAAAGTGTAACCCAAGTGTACGCGCGGACTATTTGAACCTGTGCTCGGAATCTGGATATAAAAAAGATTATACTCTTTCGCCATTTCAAACAGCTTGCCACCAGACGTAATGCAAATAATGTGAGCACGCTTCAACATTCCTTTGTGAACCGTTGCCAATGTTTCTTCTGTGTCTCCGCCATACGAACATGCGATGAATAAAGTGTGGGGACTTACAAACTGCGGGATGTTATAACCTTTGCAAACTGTAATGGGAATAGGCACGCGACCGAATGTAAGCGACTCAACAAGATTTGCACCAATACCTGATCCGCCCATGCCTGTAATAACAATATTCCTGATGTCGCTGCCGGGGCGTACCAAATCTACAGCCTGGCCAATCTTTAATGCACGCGCTAATTGTTGTGTAAATCCCTCGATGAGTTTCTTCATTTCCAAAATTCGTAACTTAGTCATCAAAGGTAAAACAAAACAGGTGAGCGATAAAATCAAAAAAGGCAAAGAAGGCGAAGACCTCGCGGCCGATTTTCTGGTGAACAAAGGATTTGAAATCGTTGCCAGAAATTATCGCCACAAGCATTCAGAGATTGATTTGATTGTGAAGAAAAACGACTGGTTGATTTTTGTGGAAGTAAAAATGCGCAGCTCCGATGCCTTTGGCTACCCGGAAGATTTTGTCGATTACAAAAAAGTAAAAAACATTATTTATGGTGCCGAAGAATATACCTATCAGCAAAACTGGCAAGGCAATGTGCGCTATGATATTGTTTCGATCCGAGATATCTACGGAAGAAAAGAAATAGTCCATATTGAAGACGCTTTTTATTAACTCATCACACTCAAAAAGCTCGATTAGAGCAGAATTAAGATTTTGATTAATCTCCCTTAATTTCAGCGAGTTACCAAGAGCAACTTTTCCGTATAAGGTCTTATCTTTGAAGCTAAACACACAACACAACCATGAGGCTATTTTATTGTATTTTAATAGTTACTGCTTTAATCTCATTTTCAATTTCTTCTGAAGCACAGAACAATTCTGTTTCGATAGGGACAACAAGTACTAATTCGAGTGCCGTTTTGTGGCTTCAATCTGATGCAAAAAATCAAGGTTTTATTATTCCAGTTGGTGATAGGACAAAAGTGGCCACACCTGCGCAAGGGATGCTGATCTTCGATACCAATCTGGTTTATTATTATGACGGCACGATTTGGAATGCAGTTGGTGGAAGTGGTGGAGGAAAAACATACACGCTTTCGGTAAACTCAGCTAATCAATTGGTATTATCGGATGGCACGACAAGTGTTCCAATAAATGTTCCTATTGCAGGGGATGTCACTGGCACTTCGCTCGGCATTACAAAAGTTACCGGGATCCAGGGTAAAGCAGTCACGCTTCCTTCATCAGGGGTTCAATATTTATCTTATGATGTAACGAATTCAAAATGGGTATTTCAAACGCCTGCTGGAAGTGGAGACATGCTAAAGGCAACGTATGATCCAACCAACAAAGCCGCAGATGTATTTGATTTAACAAAGCACACCGGTTGGCCGGCAAATGCTTTAGGTGTTTTGACAAATAACGGAAGTGGTACTTTGACTTGGGCCGCTACTTCCATTACGCTTCCATCACTTTCGGCTAATCAATTGCTTTCAAATAATGGTAGTAACGTTGGTATTAATGTGGGTGGTGATTTGACATTGGCAGTTTCCGGAACGACAGGAACATTCACAGTCACTAAACTAAATGGAAAAACACTTCCGGCTTTTGCCTCCGGAGTTTTAACAAGTGATAACGCTGGAAATCTTTCTTGGGCAGCTACAAGTGGAACAGGAACAGTTACCAATGTTTCGGCAGCAGGCGGAACTCCGCTATCGGTAACCAGTCCAACCACGGCTCCCGTTATCAATATCACAGCGGCAAGTTCTTCGACAGACGGATATCTTAAGAGTGCAGACTTTAATACATTCAACGGAAAAGTAAGTTTAGGTGGCGACTTAAGCGGAAGTGTTTCCTCACCAACCGTTTCAAAAATCAATGGCAAGTCAATACCGGCATTTGCCGCGGGTGTTTTAACAAGCGATGTTTCTGGAAATCTTTCATGGGCAGCAACGAGTGGAACAGGCACGGTAACAAACGTGTCAGTGACTGGAGGGACTCCCTTGTCTGTCACTAATCCTACAACAACACCTGTCATTAACATCAGTGCAGCAACTACATCTACGAATGGTTATTTGAAAAGCACTGATTGGAATACATTCAACGGCAAGGTTTCACTTGGAGGCGATTTAAGTGGGACTTCCACTTTACCAATTGTATCGAAGGTGAATGGTTCCATCTGGCCCGCAAATGCAGCAGGTATCTTAACGAATGACGGTACCGGAACACTCACTTGGGGAACAACAGGCACCGTATCAAGTGTCGGATTGTCTTTACCGACATTGTTCACGATATCAGGATCGCCAGTTACAACATCAGGAACTTTAACTGCAACTCTTGCTTCACAAACCGCCAACACCATTTTTGCTGCGCCCAACGGATCAGCAGGTACGCCCTCATTCAGAACATTAGTGGCTACAGATCTTCCAACGGTCACTATTGCGAAAGGAGGAACGGGTGCAACCACTGCAACTGCGGCACGAACAAATTTAGGTTTGGGATCGCTTGCCACTCTTAGTGCAGTAACTACAACAGAAATCACGGATGGCACAATTACAGACGTGGATGTAAGTACAACTGCCGCTATTGCCGGTACAAAAATTAGTCCTGACTTTGGCTCCCAGGTAATAGCAACCACAGGACAAACTAAGTTCAACTCATTAGCGTATGCCTGGCCAAATGTTCAAACTGCTGGAACCGTATTAGCGAATGATGGTGCAGGGAATTTGAGTTGGGCGTCACCAAGTTCCACCTCATGGAGTTTGTTGGGAAATGCAGGTACTACTCCAGCAACCAACTTTTTAGGAACCACCGATAGCCAACCACTTTTGCTTTCCACGGCTGGTGCGGAGCGATTAAGAATTGATGTTGCTGGCAATGTTGGGATTAATAATACATCACCAGCGTTTCCTATTGATATAAATAAAACGTTATCGACTCCCTCGGATGCGCACATTAGGCTTCTAAATACCAATGTGGCAACTTCAGCTAAAGCCGGTATTCGGATGGAGATATCAGGTGCACCGGGTGGTACTCCATCTTCTCCAGCGGCATGGGGAGTGCAATTGCAGACTTCATATGGGGACAATTGGTTAGAACTTACCGATTATGCTGGTTCGATTGTTCATGCATGGGGTTATAACAATTATTTTCCGGGAAATGGAACAGGAAATTTGGTGGGTACGGGAACTGGCCTGGCTCTTATGGGTGGTAACGTGGGGATAGGAACAACCACACCCGCGTACCCTCTGGATGTAGCAGGTGGTATTAATACTTCCGGATTTTTATACTTTTCGGGTGCTGGGGCAAGTCAATATATTTTTGCGCTATCTTCTTACTTTGGGGTGACGAATCATTGGATACCTAACAATAGCAATATCTATGACCTTGGGACATCAGCCTATCGCTGGAGAACACTCTACACAAACAATACAGTTAACGTTTCGGACATCAGACTAAAGAGGGATGTGAAGCCTTTGAAGTATGGGCTAAGTGAAGTGTTGCAACTACGGCCTGTAAGCTACGTGCTTAATGATGACAAAGAAGAAGAAGTTAGACTCGGCTTGATTGCGCAGGAAGCGCTGAAGTTGGTGCCAGAGGTTGTTAACCAGGACAAGAACTCTAAAGAGAAATATTATGGGATGAGTTATACAGAACTGATACCTGTTTTAATAAAAGCCATTCAAGAGCAACAAAAATTAATTGAAAATCGTGACGAAAAGATTTCAAAACTGGAGGAGTCAATGAAGACTTTGCAGGCTGAGAAAACATCGTATCAACAATTAAAAGCAGAAATTGAACAGATCAAGAAAAGTCTTGGGTTAGATGTAGAGGCGAAAAAATAATTTGCACTGTTATTACGCTGTGTTTTTTATTTTTTCAGCCGCCTTTTCTCCAACTATTTCGATCAGCTCCTCTAAAGTTGCAGCCTTAATTTTTCTTACCGATTTGAAATGTGCTAACAGTTTGTCTGCAGTTTTCTTTCCGATACCGGGAATATTTTCGAGTTCGGTTACGAAGGTGTTCTTACTTCTTTTCAGACGATGAAATGTAATAGCAAAACGGTGCGCTTCATCCCGGATTCTTTGGATAAGCAGGAGCCCTGGAGATTTTTTGCTGATCAACAATGGCAATGGATCTTCCGGATAATAAATTTCTTCCAGCCTTTTCGCAATGCCAACGATGGGTATGTTTCCGTAAAGTCCCAATTCTTTTAAGGCTTCGCAGGCGCTGCTCAATTGCCCCTTGCCGCCATCCACAATGATCAAGCTCGGAAATTCACCTTGCTCTTCCATGATGCGTTTGTACCTGCGAGTTACGATTTCTTTCATAGAAGCAAAGTCGTTTGGGCCTTCAACTGTTTTGATATTGAAGTGACGATAACCTTTCTTGTCGGGCTTGCCATCTACAAACCGTACCATACTGGCCACAGGCGAAGTGCCTTGAAAATTTGAATTGTCAAAGCACTCGATGATTTTTGGAAACTGGAGAAGACGAAGATTTTCCTGGAGAATAGTGAGTACTTCATTTTTCTTTGACTTACGCGATTCTTTTTCGATTTCTTTTTCTTTGCGCAAGTACAATGCATTCTTCAGCGAGAGATCGATCAATTTTTTCTTATCACCAATCTGAGGGACCACATTTTCAAAATCATCCGACTTAAGCGACAATTCCAGATTAGTGTAAACTTCCGGATTTGAACTCCGATAGCTTTCCCGCAATTCAGCTACAGTCATGTCAAGGATTTCCTGATCACTTTCGTCCAGCTTCTTTTTGATTTCAATGTTTTTTGAAAAGATGATTGCGCCTTCTTTGATTTGCAGGTAATTTAAAAAGGCATCCGTCTCCGAACTCGTAATTGTTATTACATCAATGTCGGTAAGTTTGCGATTCACCACCAGCGATTTCACCTGGAACTTCTCCAGCAAATCTAGTTTGCGTTTGTAGAGTGCTGCTTTTTCAAATTCCATTTTTTCCGCAGCCATTTTCATTCGTTCTGAAAAAGTTGTTTCTACAACACTCAGATTTCCTTTCAGCACATTTCGCGCCTGCGCAATATCTTCGAGATAACTCTTTTCGTCCTGTAGTCCTTCGCACGGACCTTTGCAGTTGCCAATGTGGAATTCAAGACAAACCTTAAATTTCTTTTGCTCAATATTTTCTTCAGAAAGTAACAAATTGCATGTGCGGATGGAATACAGTTGCCTCACTAAGTCCAGCACACTTTTCATTGAGACTACACTGGAGTAGGGCCCAAAATATTCGCCTTGCTTTGGTATATATTTTCGAGTAGAAATAATTCGGGGAAAGGGTTCTTTCAGAATGCAGAGATATGGAAACGTTTTATCGTCTTTGAGAAGAATATTGTACTTGGGCTGGTTTTGTTTGATGAGGTTATTTTCGAGCAACAACGCATCAAACTCACTATTTGCCAACGTGAATTCAATTTTATCAATTTCAGAAACGAGCTTTTCTGTTTTTCGATTATACTGCGATTGCTTGTTGAAGTAACTGCTTACGCGCTTCTTCAAGCTCTTTGCTTTCCCCACATAAATCAGTATTCCTTCTTCGTTAAAATAGCGATAAACTCCAGGCGAGTCAGGCAGGTTGGCAATTACAGGTTTTAGTTTTTCGGACTGGCTCAATTTTGGAATTATTAAACTTGACCAAAGATAATTAGTATCGTGTTTTTTCTTTTATGAAAAATTCAATTCATTTTTGGTAAATGAAAAGAGTACTGTTCATTTATTCTATTTTTCTTTTGGCTCTCACATATGTAAAAGTGCTTGCTCAAGAAAATAACACGGAGCCAATTAAAACCATTTTTTATTATAACACGAAATGGGAGTTGACAACTCCCGAAAATTCAATTTATAAACGCGAAGCATACTTCGATTTGAAGGACATGCTCTTCGATGGCGTTTACAAAGATCTTAGCAAAGATGATAAGTTGATTGGTGATGGATACTACCAGCGAGGAGAGAGGAGCGGGATGCAAACCGAATATTTTGAAGACCAAACAATCAAAACGACCATTGAGTACACGGACAAAGGTTTCATTCTTTGGCAAAAAATGACCCCTGATAAAAAGTTTGAAGTGGCCAAGGGCACCGGAAAATTTTCCCTTCCCTGCTTCTATTTTTTTGATATGCGCATCAAGCAAGGAATACTGCATGGAGAATTTTTAAATGGGAAACGCGTTGGGCTTTGGATTTATACTGACACAGGTGGAAAGAAAACGGATACGGAACACTATGAAGATGGAAAATTAATGAAGCACTTTTTTTATAGGCAAACCGATTCGGTGAGTGTGAACTATGGAAAAAACATTTTGCTTTCCCTGAATAGTATCAACACGCAGGGCCTTGCCTTTGATAAAACCGTATTTGCCACAGCAAATGATTATTTTGAAAAATATGTGTTGTATCCTACATCCTTCAGCAGGCAGGCAACTTTCCCGATGGGAATCAAACGCTTGATCATCATATTAACGGAAGAGTTGTCAGTGCCTCATCAAAATCTTTTAATCGCCAAATTGAAAATTGATGAACATGGAAAGCAAACAAAGTTAGGCCTGGCTCGCAGTCTCTTTAATCAAACTGATGACAATGCACTAAAACTTTTGAAAGGGTATGAGTCATTATTTTTTCCAGCCATCGAAAAAGGCAAACCGGTGCCTTCAACACTTTATGTTCCGGTAGCAAGCGGTGAAGAGTGGATGGAATTGCTTCGCACCATGCCGGGCGAATACTTCACCAATATTTCCAACTTTCAATAAGTTAGTTATCAAAGCGCATGGGCTGTTCGTCAACCACTCTTACCGAGTCAGGCACATCAGGGCGGCTTTTGCAATCTAAAGATGTGTCAACTCCTGAGGTCGGGCGTTTGAATTGACCTTTCACAATTTTTGTTTTTGGGTCAGCATAAGCTTTCTGCATGTACTTTACCCAAATAGGCATTGCACTTTTAGCTCCTTGACCGAAACTCCAGGTAGGGAAACGGATCGCACGCTCATCGCCACCCACCCAGATTCCAGTAACCAGATCATGCGTCACGCCCATGTACCAACCATCGGATGCATCGTTTGTTGTTCCTGTTTTTCCGCCAATCTCATTGTCAACGCGCAACTCAATTGGTACGCCTTGCGATGTTCCATGACTTTCTTCCAACCCACCACGCAACATGTAAATCATTTTATAAGCAGTCTGTTCGCTGATGGCTTCTTTTGTTTTTGGAACGAAGTTTTCAATCACGTTTCCATTCTTGTCTTCGATGCGGGTAATGAAAATGGGTTCTGTCCTGATGCCGCCATTTACAAATGTGCAGTATGCTCCTACCATCTCGTAGAGTGAAACATCGCTCGTGCCGAGGCAGAGAGATGGAACGGGGTCAAGTTTACTTTCAACTCCAACGCGATGCGCAAACTCAACTACATTTTCAGGCGTTAGTGCCTGCATCATCTGTGCAGTGATCGAGTTCACTGATCGAGCCATCGCCTGACGCAGTGTCAATGGCTTGCCACTTCCTTTTAGCGGAGGTTCTGAATTTGGAGGATACCATGTTCTGCCATTCGCTTCCCGAAACTGAGGGGAGATATCCCTCAGTGTGTAGCAAGGCGAGTAGTCATTCTCCATGGCGAGCCCATACACAAATGGCTTGAAGGTAGAACCCGGTTGACGTTTTCCTTGGCGGACGTGATCAAACTTAAAATACTTGTGGTCGATTCCTCCAACCCATGCTTTGATATGCCCACTCATTGGATCCATTGACATGAAGCCGGTTTGTAAAAAACGTTCATAATAATTGAGTGAATCGAAACTGCTGAACAGCGTGTCGCGCTCGCCTTTCCATGAGAATACAGTCATGGGTTTCTTTTTGCGAAGCATGATTTTCAGTGAGTCGGAATTTTCCCCATACCGTTCTGAATAAACCCGGTATGCTTCTGTCTTGCGGATACGCTTGGCGAGGAAGTCCTGAATTTCTTTTCCGTCTTCATCTAACCACGGATTTCTTTTTCGTGAATTCCATTCGCTGAAAAACTGGCCTTGCAAATTTTTCATGTGCTCGCTCACTGCTTCTTCCGCATACTTCTGTAATCGACTGTCGATGGTAGTATAAATTCTCAAACCTGAGTTGTAGAGATCGATACCCTTGCTGTTGCAATAGTTTAGCAAATAATTTCCAAGCACAGTGCGGAAGTATGTGGCTAAACCTTCATTTTGATTTTGAACCAAATAATCTAATTCGATAGGCAATGCCTTAATAGAATCAAATTGCTCCTTTGTTTTGATTTTGTACCCATGATTATAAACTTTTGCCAGCACTTCGTTTCGTTTTCGTGTAGCATTATTTGGATTCCGTTTTGGGTTGTAGAATGAAGGCGCTTGCAACATCCCAACAAGCACGGCTGATTCCTGTAGGTTTAAACTATCCGGTCCTTTATTAAAATATGTCTCTGAGGCAACTTTAATTCCGAAAGCATTGCTGCTGAAATCGGATGTGTTCAAATACATGGCAATGATCTCTTCCTTCGTAAAGTTCTCTTCAAGGTTCACGGCAATGATCCATTCTTTTGTTTTTTGAATGATGCGCTTCGGCCATTTGCCAAGTTTCGCGAGCGGCCCATCCAGGTTCCGATCTTTGTTTTGTGTGAAAAGATTTTTTGCCAACTGCTGCGTGATCGTGCTTCCTCCACCTGATAGGTTCAATGTCAATACACCTTTAATTACCCGCAGATATGCTGGCAAATCGAGACCGGAGTGATGATAGAAGCGATGATCTTCTGAGATCAGTAATGTGTTGACAAGATCCGGTGAGAGTTGATTGTAATGAACCTGGCTCCGGTTGAAGCGAAAATATCTTCCGAGCGATTCGCCATCTGCCGATAGGATTTCTGAAGATAAATCATTTTCCGGGTTTTCAATTTCGTGGATGCTGGGCATTCCGCCAAAGAGCCCGAACAAATCGATACTCACCGTGAACACGTACAGTGGTAACCCTAAAATCAAAACCAGAAACACAATCCACGTCCACTTGCGCGCTTTGGGCACCCACGTGTAGCGCTGTTCCAAAATAGACTTGATTTTACTTTTGATAGTTTTTATCAAAGAAGGTGAGGTACTCATCCAGTGATTTGGTTCGGTAAAAAATCTGGAAATTATCTTTCGATATTACAAAGTTATAGAATTTGTAATTCGAAAACGGTTTTGCCACTTGCAATTGGGCGAGAAATTTGTCGTAGTATTTCATGGCTGTTGCCTTGTCAGGAAGCTCCACGCACATGGTCAGCACTTTTCCTTCTGCATAACCGAGGTTGCTGGTCGTGAGTTTAAAATCCTTCCATTCCTGTTTGTTGAATTTTTCCAATGCATCCACCACCGGATTGGTAATTCGCTCCGACTCGTTATAAATAGTGACGAACAAATGTGGACTGTTGAAGTTGGTGAGAAAAACAATTCCTTTTGCTTTTTCAATTCTCTCCAATAAGGTTTTAGATGATGCAATCAGTTGCTCCGCGTAACCCTTGAGAGGATGTTTTGGATATTTTTTTACGAACTCACCCAACTCATATTGATAACGTGTAATGTCTTCTGTTTTTCCAGTTAGTAAAATTTTCAGAAGCTCAAGTTGAGGAGAGAACTGTGTCTCACCTGAAGCGAGCGCTTCGTTTACAATTTCAAGTGCAGGGCGCAAATTATTTTTTTGATAATAAGCATACGCTTCCTTGTATTGCAGTTTCTGCTTTTCGGCCAGCTCGCTGATCTCTTTCAGGTAATCCGGGTTAACAAGGATTTTTGCAAACGTGGAATTCGGAAATTCATTTTGAAGGCGTTTCGCGTACGCATCAGCAAGTCCGTCATTTTTCTCGTGGTGAATGAGATAGAGCTTGTAGAGAACTTCGGGCATTAATTCAGAATCCGGGAAGCGACTGACTAATTTCTCATACGATTCAGCCGCGTTATCTTTTTCATTTAAATTGAAATAATATAAATCGCCTAGCTTGAAGTAGGCGTTTTCAATTTTTGCCAGCGCAGCTTTCTTCTTTTCTTCCGTGTTGGGAAGTTGTGCGATCAATTGTTTAGCTGCATCCACTTTGGCTTCCTTTTTTTCTTCGCCTTTCGTGTCTCCCTTCTTTTCAGGCACACCTGTTGTTGCATTGTTTTGAGCAATCGGAGTAGTTGCGTCATTGACCGAGGCACCTCGGCTTGATCTTCTCCAGTTGTCTTCTAAATTAATGCTTCCCCAAATTCGTGAGAACTCGGTTTGCCCTGTCGCGACTAAGTCTCTATTTCCAAAATACCAATCACCTGTGCTGTTGTCATCATTTGGATTTCCATTGAATGCAACTGATGTGGAGGTCGGGCCTGAATCATCTTGCCGCGAGACTTTCTTCTTTTTCTTTTTTCCGGCAGCCAGCTTTTTGTCTTTCACTGATTGAATGGAATCGATCATGTGCCTTATTCGTGCCGTGTCCATTGCTGCGAGTGTGAGCAAACTGTCATTGAGTGAAATTGTTTCAGTGTGTTTCACAAATTCAACCAGAAGTTCTTGTCGCTTTTTTATGTTATCGAGATTTTCAAAATCTTTTGGCAGAGAACCAACCGCGCTATCGTAGTAAGATTTAGCTGGCTTATATTTTTTTAATGAATCAAAATTGATTTGCCCGATTCTCAGGAAGGCCATTCCTTGAATGCGCTTGTTTTTTCCGGCATGCGCAGAAAGTTTGTATTGATCGATCGCTTCTTTCAGATTATTCTGCTTCTTTTCAAACTCACCCAATTCAAAATAAATTTTGTCTTTGAACTCCGCATTCTTTGTGTCTTTCAAAAGTTTGTCAAACTGTTTTCGCACCAGGCGGATATCGCGTTTGTTTTCAAGCTGGGCAACCTGCGCCATGTTCAGTCGGGCATAAAAATCAATTTCATAATCGGGGCTAGTGTTTAAACATTTGCGATAGAAATTATATGCTTCTGCGTTGAACCCAAGCTTCTGATACACCTGGCCAATGATGAAATAGATTCTTCCCTTCCTGTCCTTGCGCGAAAGCAAAGTGTCCGCTTTCGAAAGGTTGTTCACCATGTTGTTGTAATCACCGCGTACCTGATAGTAGTATGCCTTTTCCATGAAAAGGTTTTTGGCATTCACTTTTGCTAATTTTTCTTTCTCTAAAAAATGAAACGCTTCTTCCGCGCGATCATAATCACCCATCTCGGTGAATGTGCGAACCAGGTGTAACAGTGCTTGATGCCGCAGATTCAAATCGCGGCTCTTTGTATTCACATATTTGAAAGTGAGAATCGCATTTTGAAAATCACAGGCGTACAATCGCGCCAGCCCAACCATCACATAATTATTGTCCACCCATTTGCTATTTGGATGCCGCTGAATAGAAATGGATGCCATCTTGACAATTTCATCCGTATCTTTTTTGTACGATTTAGCAAGAACCGTGTCTAATTTTGGATAAAGTCTAAGAATCTGGTTGTGATCGTCATCCAAGCTCTTCTGAATTTGCTTTTGAACTTCAGTAGCATGAAAGTTGGCGTAATAATATCCGTTGTAGTGAGCCGTTAGGTTATGAAAGAAATTGCTCGTTATCGTATTTTGTTCAATGGAACAATTTTGAAGCAAAGACATGGGTAATAGAATCAACAAACCTTTTACCAATAGGTTAAAAAAATACGAAGCTGTATGGAGTTTGCGTGTTCTGATAGCAAAGGATTTAACTTCAAATATCCGTTAATTATTTTGAACGTAAGTGTGCCGTTCTGTATTGTGTTTTCGTTTTTGCGTAAAACCTCACATTGAAATCACTTTGTCCTTGTTTATACCTAATTTTGAAAAATTTTTGATTGAAACCGAAAAAGACCATATCTGAGCGATTGACAGCGCGTTATCTTTTGGTGATCCGCAAGGAGGAGAACCTGGAAGAAAAAAACACCATAGGTTTTACCTACGCCAAGCTTCTGGTGATTTCAACAGCCCTCTTTTTATTGCTGTTTGTTTCGAGTCTCTTTTTGTCCAAGACGTTGTTGGCAAAATGGTTTGATCCAAAGTATGAGCAAGCGGTCAACAAAAAGCAATTGATCGATCTGGCGCAGCGATTGGATTCTTTATCGTTGGAAGTAGAAAGGAAAGACAAATTCATTTCAAACTTTCAGCGGATTTTGCGAGGCGATACGAGTGATGGATTCAGCGATCCTACCAAAGTTTTGCAATCAGAAGGTGGAGTGGTAAAAGCCGTAGGCAATATGAAACTTGCTCCTTCCGATTCACAATTCAGAAAAGACTTTGAACGCTCTGAATTCTCGCTTGTGTCTTTGACAAACGGCAGAAACAGGGAACTACAGGAAACTTTTTTCTTTTCACCGATCACTGGTTTCATTAGTCTCAAATACGATGCAAAAAAAGGACACTATGGAATTGATGTGGTGGCAAAGACAAACGAGCCGGTGAAATGTGTTGCTGATGGAACTGTTGTGCTGGCAAGCTGGACGCAGGATGCAGGCTACGTAATTGCCGTGCAACACCGCGGCAACCTGGTGAGCGTGTATAAGCACAATGCCGGATTGTTGAAAAAAGTTGGTAGCTTTGTTACAGCAGGCGACATCATTTCCATAGTTGGCAACAGTGGTGAGATGACAGACGGGCCGCATCTTCATTTTGAATTGTGGTACAACGGCAGCTCACTCAACCCGGAAGAATTTGTAACCTTTTAAAAAAAAACACGGACATGTTAACAACGAAAGAACAAAAGCGCGTAGCCGATGAAATCAGCAACAGCAGCAACGTAATCGGTAAAGGCACAGTGCTGGAAGGTAACATTGAAACCTTTGGCAACATCCGCATTGAAGGACGTGTAAATGGAAATGTGAAATCGAAATCGAAAATTGCGCTTGGCAATGGAAGCCGCGTGGAAGGAAATATTTCTGCACAAAATGCCGACATCGAAGGTGAGGTGAAAGGTAAAATTGATATCAGCGAATTGCTCATTCTCAAGGCTACAGCAGTAATCAATGGAGATATTGTAACAGGAAAATTGGTTGTCGAGCCAGGTGCAGTATTCAACGGGAGTTGCAAAATGGGTGGCGCGGTAAAAGATTTGAAGTGGAACCAGGATAATAATGTTCGTCAGGAAGCAAGCTTGAACTAAGTTTTGGAACCCCAAAACAAGCCAAATCAATTTCTAAAATATTCGAGCCTCGGGCTCCAACTGTTCCTCACCATTGGCATAGCTGCTTGGGTCGGGTATAAGATTGACCAGTGGCTTCGATTAAAATTCCCAGTTTTCGTTTTGATATTCGTTTTCATCTCCTTTGCGGGAATGATGTATAAATTGTACCGGTCTCTAAATGAATAGAAACCTTTTAGTCTTCACCATTCTTCTTACGCTATTTACAGTCATAGTGGCATGGGGCGCTATTTCCTGGCTGGAAGCTTCTTTCCTGATTCCGATTCTGATTTTCCTTTTCGTTTCAACCTGGCTTGTATTTGTTTTTATGAACCGCAAGGCCAATCCGGAAACCTTCATTAAGAATTACCTTCTCAGTATAGTTCTGAAACTACTGGCAGGAGGAGTTTTTATTGCAATCATCATTTTTGTGGATAAAGCCTTTGCAAACTCAAACGCCATCCTCTTTATGACTGGCTATCTTATCCTCACAGGGCTTGAGGTTGGTTTCTTGTTCAACACCCACAATAAAGCCTGAAAGGCAGCGAAATCAACAAGAAAATTAAAATCCCAATTTTTTTTACTCCTCATTTTTTTGAGTAAGGATAATTAATAGTTTTGCAGTCCGATTGAAAGGCATACATAAACTATTGGAATGAGACCGTCTTTTACCCCCGCAAAATCACTGATTCTTAGCCTTTTGTTGATTTTTTCCGGTTGCTTGGTAAGCCCCGTTTTTGCATCTGGAGAGGAGGGAGAGGCGGAGCCTGAAAAATTTAGTGCTAACGAGGTAATCATTGAGCACGTTCTGGACGATCATCAGTGGCATTTTGCCGAGCATTTGGTATTGCCGTTGCCAGTTATCGTTTACTCTGGTGAAAGAGGATTGGAAGTTTTTTCCTCTTCGAATTTCTTCGATGAACATCACAATGCTGTTGAATACAATGGCTACAAGCTGGAACATCGTGATATCTATCTTAACGGGAATAAAGTGCTCGATCTTTCCATTACCAAAAACGTGGCCATGTTGTTTATCAATGCTGGCTTGTTATTCCTGATATTAATCTCGGTAGCAAAGGCGTATAAAACAAACACTGGCAAGGCTCCAAAGGGATTACAATCTTTTATTGAACCGATCGTGATTTTTGTGCGCGATGAAATTGTAAAGCCAAACCTTGGCGATCACTATCAAAAGTACTTGCCGTACATTTTAACCCTGTTCTTTTTTATTCTGTTTGGAAATTTGTTGGGGTTATTGCCTGGGGCAGCTAACCTTACCGGAAACATTGCAGTCACACTTTCGCTGGCAGTCCTCACCTTTATCATTACAAATGTGAGCGGCAACGGTGCTTATTGGAAACACATTTTCTGGACCCCGGGCGTACCACTCTGGTTAAGGCCATTGATGATAATTGTAGAGAGCATCGGAATTTTCACCAAGCCATTTGCCTTAACGATTCGTTTGTTTGTTGCGATCACCGCTGGGCACATCGTATTGCTGAGCCTGATATGCATGACATTTATTTTTCACAGTTGGATGGTGGGTATTGGGGCATCGCTAGCCGTATTGTTTATTAATCTGATTGAGATTTTAGTTGCCGGAATTCAGGCCTATGTATTTGCCTTGTTCACTTCGCTATACATAGGAATGGCTACGGCAGATGATCATCATGATGATCACCATTAAGAATTTTTTGTTTCACTTTTAAATTATAGTTTATGTTATCCTTAATCCTCGAAGTAAGCTACGCAGTAATGGGCGCAGGTATCGGTGCAGGTCTCGCAGCAATTGGCGCGGGCATCGGCATTGGTCGCATCGGTGGTTCTGCTATGGAAGCGATGGCGCGTCAGCCAGAGCAGTCAGGCAAATTGCAAGGTGCTATGTTGATCATTGCAGCGTTGGTGGAGGTAGCAGCGCTTTTTGCGTTGGTTATTTGCTTCCTCATTTCCAACAAGCTTTAAAAAAAACAGAAAGGTTTGCTTGGGCATTGGGCCTGGCGACCTTTCTCTTTTCTCAGAGAGATTGAAGTAAAATTTTGAGCAGCAATAGAAATAAAAAAATAAACGAATGGAATTTCTAACCCCCGGCACAGGCCTCCTCTTTTGGCAAGTAGTAATCTTCCTCGCTCTTGTTATTTTATTGGCAAAGTTTGCATGGAAGCCTATTCTAAGTTCACTGAAGGAGCGTGAAGACTCTATTCAGCAAGCATTGGATCAAGCTGAAAAAGCAAAACAGGAAATGGCCGCTTTGAAATCTGACAACGAAAAATTGTTGAAAGAAGCTCGTGAAGAACGCGATAAGATTTTGCGTGACGCGCGTACGGCTGGCAATAAGATTCACGAAGAAGCACAAGCTTCAGCAAAGAAGACTGCAGACAAAATAATCGAAGACGCCAAGGCAGTAATCCAAACCGAAAAGCAAGCAGCATTGCGTGACGTGCGTACACAGGTTGCGTCTTTTTCATTAGACATTGCAGAGAAACTCATCAAGAAAAATCTGTCTGACGACAAGTCGCAGAAGGACCTGGTCGATTCTCTCATCAAAGATCTTAAGCTTAACTAATCATGGCCGATAGCAGAGTAGCATCCCGATATGTAAAGTCGCTGCTTGGCCTGGCGGTGGAGCAAGGTGCATTGGAAGCGGTAAACAATGACATGAAGTTGTTTACGTCAGTATGCCAATCGAGCCATGCTTTTACAAATATGCTCCGTAGCCCGATCATTAAACATGATAAGAAAAAGGCTGTGTTGGAGAAGTTATTTGCCAGTAAAGTGAACGCCCTCACCATGGCAATTATCGATATCCTCACGAGGAAAAACCGCGAACCATTGTTGCCTTCAATTGCATCGGAGTTTGGTGTGGCTTACAATGAGTACAAAGGAATTGAAAGGGCAACGGTGACAACTACAATTGCCATGGATTCAAAACTGAAATCAGAAATTGAATCCATTGTGAAAAAACTCAGCAATAAAAACCAGGTTGAGTTGGTAGAAAAGGTGGACAAAGATTTGATTGGCGGATTCGTGTTGAATGTTGGCGATCGTCAGATCGATGCTTCGGTGAAGAATAAGTTGAAATCACTTAAAGTGAAATTCGCTGAGAATCCTTACGTAAAAGAATTTTAAAAGAACGATTAACTATTAACGATAACGATATTATGGCAGAAATCAGACCCGAAGAAATTTCATCCATCCTTCGTGAACAACTTTCACAATCGCGCACGGATGCCGAGTTGGAGGAAGTAGGTACAGTGCTCACCGTTGGTGACGGTGTGGCGCGCATTTACGGACTTACACAGGCACAGGCCGGTGAGTTGATTCAATTTGAAAACGGTGTAAGAGCTCTTGTGTTAAACTTAGAAGAGGACAACGTAGGTGCCGTGTTGTTGGGTGAATCAAAAGACATCAAGGAAGGCGATACGGTAAAACGTACTCGTCAGATTGGTTCCGTAAAAGTAGGTGAAGGCTTACTTGGCCGTGTTGTAAACACACTTGCAGAGCCTATTGACGGTAAAGGTCCAATCAAAGGTGAGCTGTTCGAAATGCCACTCGAGCGCAAAGCTCCTGGTGTAATCTTCCGTCAGCCGGTGAATGAACCATTGCAAACTGGTATCAAAGCGATCGATGCGATGATTCCGATTGGCCGTGGTCAGCGCGAATTGATCATTGGTGACCGTCAGACTGGAAAGACAGCGGTTGCGATCGACACGATCATCAACCAAAAAGAATTTTACGAAGCAGGTAAGCCTGTGTTCTGTATCTATGTAGCTATTGGCCAGAAAGCTTCAACCGTAGCAAGTGTTGCTTCTACGTTGGAGAAAGCCGGTGCGATGCCTTACACAGTAATCGTTTCTGCGTCTGCTTCTGATCCAGCTCCAATGCAATTCTTCGCACCATTTACAGGTGCATCCATTGGAGAATTTTTCCGCGATACCGGAAGACCTGCATTGGTAATTTATGATGACTTGTCAAAGCAAGCTGTTGCTTACCGCGAAGTGTCATTGTTGTTGCGCAGACCTCCTGGCCGTGAAGCTTATCCTGGTGATGTGTTCTATCTTCACTCTCGTTTGCTTGAACGTGCCGCGAAGGTGATCAACAATGATGAGATCGCAAGCAAGATGAACGACCTTCCTGCCAGCATCAAGCACTTGGTAAAAGGTGGAGGTTCACTCACAGCTCTTCCAATTATTGAAACACAAGCCAATGACGTGTCAGCTTACATTCCTACGAATGTGATCTCGATCACAGATGGCCAGATATTCCTTGAAACCAACTTGTTCAACTCAGGTATCCGTCCTGCGATCAACGTAGGTATTTCGGTATCTCGCGTGGGTGGTTCTGCTCAGATCAAGTCAATGAAGAAAGTAGCGGGAACGTTGAAGTTGGATCAAGCTCAGTTCCGCGAATTGGAAGCTTTCGCGAAATTCGGTTCTGACCTTGATGCTGCTACTAAGTTGACAATCGAGCGTGGTCGTAGAAATACAGAAGTATTGAAGCAGCCTCAATATGCTCCGGTTCCTGTAGAGGAACAGGTTGCTATGATCCTTGCATCTACTCGTGGTTACATCGACCGGGTGCCTGTGAACAAAGTGAAAGAATTTGAAAAAGAATTCATCGGCTTGTTGAAAGCACAGAGTAAGCAAGTGTTGGATAATTTCCGCGTTGGCAAATTTGAAGATGGCGATGTGGAGGTTGTGAAAAAAGCAGCAACGGAATTAGCTTCTAAATATTAATTTGAAAATGCGATGATTTGAAAATTTGAGAATGAGTTCATTTTCAAATTTTCAAATTCTCAAATCAACTAATTGAGATGCCAAGTTTAAAAGAAGTAAAGAGTCGGATTTCATCGGTGATCTCAACCCAGCAGATCACCAAAGCCATGAAAATGGTGGCGGCTGCTAAACTGCGCAAGTCGCAAGACAGGATTATGCAGATGAGACCGTTTGCTCAGAAGTTGAATTCTCTTTTACAAAATCTTTCAGATGCCGGCAATGATGGGCAGGCTTGGTATAGTTCAAGGCGTGAAGAGAAGAAGGTGTTGATTGTTGCTGTAAGCTCAGATCGTGGATTGTGTGGCTCTTTCAACAGCACTGTTTTCAAAGCAACATTGAAATTGATTGCTGATAAATACGATACTCAAAATCGTCAAGGCAATGTGACAGTTCTTCCTTTAGGAAAGAAAGCATTTGAATTTTTTGGAAAGCGCAGCATGCCAACTGTCAACGATTATTGGAATGTTTTTCACAATCTTTCGTTTGATGGCGTTGCCGATGTTGGTCAGTATTTGATCGATGCTTATCGCGAAGGCAAGTACGACAAGATTGAAGTGGTGTATAACGAATTCAAAAACGTAGCCACGCAAATTCTTCGCACTGAGCAATTCTTGCCCGTTAAAGAAGTTGCCAAGAGCAAGTCAGCTTCAACTACTCAACAAGTTGATTATATCTATCAACCCGACCAGGAAGAAATTATCACAGGTCTTGTTCCCAAGTCATTGAAAGTTCAATTGTATAAAGCAGTTCTAGACAGCAATGCTTCTGAAAACGGAGCCCGCATGACTGCGATGGACAAAGCAACTGAAAATGCAGGAGAACTTTTGAAAGACCTTCGCCTCACTTACAACCGCACACGCCAGGCAGCGATCACGAAGGAAATCCTCGAGATCGTAGCTGGTGCCGAAGCGTTGAAGTCAGCGTAAGCCAGAAATAAAAGCATTTCCGTTTAGTACAAATCCAGCGCTTCTTTATCTTTAAAAGATGAAGCAGAAGCACTGGATTCTTTTTTTGTTGTCGTTGCTGTCCATCATTACTTTTTTGGATCGCAATGCATTGTCCATCTCAGGCATTCACATTACGAAAGAATTATCTCTCACAGAGAGTCAGTTCGGCTGGATACTCGCTGCGTTTTCTTTCTCGTACGGAATCTTCGAAATCCCCATGGGTATTTGGGGCGACCGACTCGGTGAGAAAGGAGTGCTCACAAAAATTGTATTGGGTTGGTCTTTATTCACTTCACTCACAGGTTTGGCTTTCGGATTCTATTCTTTGTTCCTCATTCGGTTTTTGTTCGGCATAGGTGAAGCAGGTGCTTACCCGAATGCATCTATTGCCGTGCGGAAATGGTATGAGCCTTTGGAGCGAGGCCGTGCGCAGGCAGTGGTGTGGATGTCGAGCCGCATTGGTGGAGCGATCACCCCGTTGTTGGTAGTTCCCCTACAAATGAATTTTGGATGGCGAATTACTTTTGGTGTGCTTGGAATCATTGGGCTGGCTTGGGTAATCGTGTGGATGTTGTTTTATAAATCTCCCGAATCATCAGCCACAACTGAAAAAATAGATCATCATTCAGGATCGTTGTCTGCTGTAATCAAGACAAAAAACTTCTGGTTACTCATGATCATGTATTACTGCTATGCAAGCGGAGTATTCTTTTTCATTTCATGGCTTCCAAAATATTTGCACCAAGGCAGAGGCATTCCCGAAAGTGAGTTGACGTTCCTTGCATCATTACCATTTTTGTTGGGCGCATTTGGTTGTCTCTTTGGCGGAACATTGAGTGACATTCTTGTAAAGAGAATAGGATTGATCTGGGGAAGACGAGTTGTGCCGATGACAGGATTATTTCTTTCAGGCGCAGTGATGTTGCTGGCTTCCATTTCACAGAACAATCATTCAGCCGTAATTCTGGTAGCGCTCGGTCTTGCTTTCATGGACTTCACTGCGCCCGTAGCCTGGGCCATCGCCACGGGACTCGGAAAAGAAAGTGCCGGAGCGGTGACAGGTGCAATGAACACGGCCGGATTATTGGGAGGTACAGTCGCATCATTAGGCATTGGTTATTTGATCACTTGGACGGGAAATTACGAATTACCAGTAATGATTATAGCAATTCAATTACTGATTGGATCTGTGATTTGCTTTGGCATTAAAGCTGAGTCATAGAAAAATAAAAACCCCAGAGATAATCTGAGGTTTTGAAGTGGGAGCTGAGGGGTTCGAACCCCCGACCCTCTGCTTGTAAGGCAGATGCTCTGAACCAGCTGAGCTAAGCTCCCTTCCTGTTTAAAAGGATTGCAAAGGTAAACCGTTATTCTTTTTATGCAAAAAATAATCGGGGTTTGCCTGCCATTTTTTTGCGAAAAATAAAACCTTGACTTTCATTGGTTGCCGCTGGCGTAAGCCATGCTTTTCAGCCTCTTTTCATTCGCTAAATTGCAGCCATGATCAACAACAAGCTGCGGCTATACTGGACCCTCCAAATTACGGGCTGGGCTTTTTATGGCGTTGTTCAGGTAGTGTTCAGGGTGATCGCCTCAGTAAATAGCCTGCACACACCTACGTGGGTTATCTTTTATTTTTATGAAGCTCTTTTGTGTTTCTTGGTTTCACATGGCTATCGGTATTTTATCAACCGATGGAGGTGGTTCAGCCTCGGTATGGCGCGCCTTCTACCCCTTGTATTGATTACCGTTTTCGTTCTTGGTGTGTTGATGTACTTTTTGAGAATTCCTGTTCTGATCACTCTTGGGTTATACAACAATGCCCGCGCGTTTGACGGGATTCAAATTTTAACCGGCTCCCTTTTTTATGCGATTATCTTTTTCGTGTGGTCAACACTTTATTTTATCTACAATTATTTTGAGCGCTATAACAAGTCGCTGAAGCTAGAAGCGACCGTAAAGGAAATTGAGCTGAACAATTTGAAAGCACAGTTGAATCCGCATTTTATTTTTAATGCAATGAACAGCATTCGTGCTTTGGTTGACGAGAATCCGCCAAAGTCAAAAGAAGCGATTACTCAATTGTCAAACATACTGCGAAACTCGCTCGCCACAGATAAGAAAGGCTTGACCAAATTTGAAGATGAATTGAAAATCGTGAAAGATTATCTCGCATTGGAAAGTATTCGTTTTGAAGAGCGTTTGAAAACGGAATTTGACATTGCTTCCGGCTCAAGTGATTTTTGGGTGCCACCTTTTATGATTCAAACCTTGGTGGAGAATTGCGTGAAGCACGGAATTTCAAACCTCACGCAGGGAGGAGTAGTGTCAGTCAAAACAAAAATTGTGAATGACGAACTCCAGATTCAAATCAGGAACAGCGGACAATATCTGAAAAATGGCAGGACCGGGCTTGGGCTCACCAACACCATCCAGCGCTTGAAATTGCTCTATGGTGATGCCGCTCATCTACGGATTGGTAATGAAAATAATAATTTTGTTTTAACGGAAGTTAAAATTCCCCATTTATACAACTTATAAATTTTTGAATATGAAAGCATTAGTTATTGATGATGAAAGATTAGCGCGGAAAGAATTAATAAAATTGCTGGAGGAACATCCTTCGATTCAAGTGGTTGGCGAAGCCATGAATGCAGATGAAGCTGATAAACTCATAGAAGAACATAATCCTGACCTGCTTTTTCTGGACATTCAAATGCCTGGAAGAAATGGATTTCAATTGTTGGAATCGCTGGACTCGGTTCCATTAGTTGTGTTCACCACTGCCTATGATGAGTTTGCCTTGAAAGCATTTGAAGTGAGTGCTCTTGATTATCTGCTAAAACCAATTCAACCAGAGCGCCTGGCAGAAGCGGTACACAAGGTTTTGGAAAAGGAAAAAGCAAAAGCTGGTCGTGGCCAGGATGGAAAGCTTGGATTAAACGATCAGGTTTTTGTAAAGGATGGTGAGCGTTGCTGGTTTGTGAGCCTGGCGAATGTTAGACTATTTGAATCAGATGGTAATTACATCAAAGTGTTCTTTGATAACAATCGCCCGATGATCCATAAATCGTTAAATGCATTAGACGAAAAATTAGATGAGCGCGCTTTTTTCCGTGCAAGTAGAAAACATATTATTAACCTCAGTTGGGTGGAAGGAATCGAAACATGGTTCAATGGCGGACTGATGGTAAAATTAAAAGGAGGGGAAAAAGTGGAGGTCAGCCGGAGACAAGCTTCCAAGTTCAGGGACATGATGAGCCTATAATGAAAAAGCCCCAGGAAACTGGGGCTTTTCTTTTTTGGTATTTGATATCTTATGCAGTAGCAGCTTGAGCTACTTTGTTTTGCTGTTTTAAGACTACGGCTTTCTTAGCCTTATAACCACAATAGCCGCACTGATAGTGCTTGATAATTTCGCCCTCTTCCGTATCGGTTGGCTGCTTGGTGATTTCTTCTTTAACAATCTTGAAGGTTTGGTAATTACACTCAGGACACTGAAGAGCATGCAAGTGACCGGCATATTTTTCAATTTGAATAAACCCAGTCTCTTCATCTTTCCACACATCGTAGTCAACAGAGAATACATTCTCTTCAGCTTGCATACCTTCGTCCAGGTAAGCATCCTCTTCTTCTTCGCTCAAAAGCTTCATTGGCTTGCCTGTTTTCGGAGAAATCCTCGGCATATAACGAAGAGCCTTAAGGCGTTTCTCAATAAAGAAGGGATAATAGAATTTGAGAAGATTTTGTACGATCAACGCAACGATTAAGCCCATGGCTGCCGTTACAAATATCCGAACGAAAATAAGGACAGGATTAAGGTGTTCGATACTGGAGTTTGCAAAAAAGCAGCAGCCTAAAATGATTGCAATCACGGCAACCCATAAAGTGTTGATCTCATACTTGTTAATAAAATCGTACTTTTCCTTGCTTCCCTTGGTGGTGGAAAGCTTGATAAAATAGCCTATTGCAATCAAGATACCTGCCACCCAGCATACATAGGCCAAATTCATAGCCAGATTATTCCAAGCGTCATAGTTTTCAATCACGTTCCCTTCCTCATCCAATTGTTGTTGAGAAAATGCAAGGACCGGAAGAAACATCAGTACCAACATTGCAGCTCTTTTAATAAATACTTTATTCATATTAAGTCGGTTTTCGGGTTGCTTTTAGGAGTTTAGGTTGGTTATTCAGAACAAATATAACTAAAGAAAGTTTATTTGAAGTATAAAAACCCGCCAAATATATTCATTAATCAATACTGATCAACAGTGAAGGGTTAGAGCCAGGCCAACTTAAGGCCGGGAGACGAAGTCCCTTATTGCCATTATGGCTTCATCAGGCTGCTCGACCATACCCATGTGCGCTGTGTCTGAAAGCATAATCAGCCGCGACTTTTTGCCAAGGCTACTCAGCTCTTCTGAGATAGTAGGTGGAATGGTTTGGTCCCACCTTCCGCCTAAAACCAGGTAGGGCTTATTGAGTGATTTTAATAGCTCAATTCGCGAAGAACGGTCGCGCATGGCCTGGGCATACCTAACAAGGGTCTTTAATTTTGTTTTACGGGCAATTTTATCAACAGCAGGAATGGCAGGATGATTTTTGTCTTTGAAAAGACTCGGAACAAAGGTGTCGATAAAGGGATCAACTCCATAACTGTTCACGAAATCGACCACTTTATTTCTGTTCGCCTTTCTTTCGTCTGAATCGGGATAAGCCGTAGAGTGAAACAGAACAAGCTTCTCTATTATTTCAGGGGCTTGTTCGCACATGGAAAGAGCCACATACCCACCCAATGAGTGGCCAATTAAGGTTAGGTTTTCAATTTTGTTATCTTCGATCCAGTCAATCACCAATCTCGCAATATCATCAATTGAAAATGGACTGGCGGGTAGTTCGCTTTTTCCGAAACCCGGAAGATCTATTGAGTAAACTTTATTCGAATCGGCAAGTCGAGCTGAAAATCCATTCCAAATTTCAGATGTTTCGCAGAAGCCGTGAATTAAAACGATAGGATGGCCTTCGCCTTCTTCGCGAAAAAAGATTTTACTCATTTCTAAGCCGTGACGGCCTTTAACATTGCGAGAGTCGCGTGCTCAATTCCATCCGTATCGAAGCCGCATTCTTTGTGCAGTTCAATCTGTTCGCCATGCTCAATCACTGCATCAGGAATACCGAGTCTTTTGATTTCAGATGAATAATTATTATCAGCCATGAATTCCAGGATGGCGCTTCCAAAACCGCCTTGAATGCACCCGTCTTCGACTGTGATTACCTTTTTGAATTTGCCGAAGACTTCATGCAGCATACTTTCATCCAATGGCTTTACGAACCGCATATCATAGTGGGCGATTTGAATGTTGTTTTTAGCAAGTCGCTCACAAACTTCTACTACGTAATTTCCGATATGACCAATGGTGAGAATCGCCAACTCTTCGCCATCTTTTATTTTCCTTCCTTTACCAATTTCAATTTTTTCAAAAGGAGTTTTCCAGTTTGGCATCATGCCTTGGCCGCGCGGGTAGCGGATCGAGATCGCTTTTTCTTCACGGGGCAGTTGAGCTGTGAACATCAAATTACGCAGCTCTGATTCGTTCATGGGTGAAGCGACAATCATATTTGGCAAGCATCGGAAGTACGCAATATCATACGCTCCGTGATGGGTTGGGCCATCGGCACCAGCAAATCCTGCTCGGTCAAGGCAGAAGTTTACGGGTAGATTTTGAATGCACACATCGTGGATCACCTGGTCATAAGCGCGCTGCATAAACGAACTGTAGATGTTGCAAAAAGGAATTAATCCTTGTGTGGCAAGGCCTGCAGAAAAAGTAACGGCATGTTGCTCGGCAATACCCACATCAAAAGCTCGGTCCGGCATTTCCTTCATCATGATGTTCATTGAAGAGCCGGAAGGCATAGCCGGAGTGATACCCACAATTTTTTTGTTTTCTCTTGCCAGCTCTACCAGGGTATGGCCAAATACGTCCTGATATTTTGGTGGCTGTGGGGTCTCGTGAACTTTCTTGTGAATTTCTCCTGTGATCTTATCGAACGTGCCGGGCGCGTGCCAGGTTGTTGCGTTTCCTTTTTCTGCGGGACCGTATCCCTTTCCTTTGGTGGTAACGCAATGCAGAATTTTGGGCCCCTTGATTTGCTTGAGATCGGAAAGAACCGCTACCATGTGATCAACATCATGGCCATCAACCGGACCGAAGTAGCGGAGATTTAATGACTCGAATAAATTACTTTGACTGAGCAACGTTGACTTGATGCCGTTTTCAATTTTTGAAACAATCTCTTGTGCATTCTTGCCAAAGTGTGAAAGCTTGCCCAATAAATTCCATACATCATCCTTCAGTCGATTGTAAGTTTGTGATGTGGTGATGTCAGTAAGATAATCTTTCAGCGCTCCAACATTCGGATCAATCGACATGCAATTGTCATTCAGAATGATCAGGATATTTGTATCGGAAACTCCTGCATGGTTCAATGCTTCAAACGCCATTCCTCCGGTCAATGCTCCATCCCCAATAATAGCTACGTGCTGCTTGTCTTCAAGGTGATTGTATTTTGATGCAACAGCCATCCCCAAAGCTGCAGAAACAGAAGTGGATGAGTGGCCAACGCCAAACGAATCGTACTCGCTTTCTTTCCTTTTAGGGAAACCGGAAATGCCTTTGTAAAAACGGTTGGTATTAAAAACGTCTCTTCGCCCGGTAAGAATTTTATGTCCATATGCCTGGTGGCCTACATCCCATACAAGTTCATCATAGGGAGCATTGAAAACATAATGCAAAGCAACAGTAAGTTCAACTACACCAAGGCTGGCGCCAAAATGGCCGCCATAAACGGAGACGTTATCGATGATAAACTGTCTGAGTTCACCGCAGAGTTGTACCAATTCTGCCTGATCGAGCTTTTTCAAATCGGCAGGAGAGTTGATATTGGCCAGTAATTTTCCCGGGGTGATCAGCATTTCAATTTAAAACAGATTTAGGCTTGAATAGTTTAAAATTATCCAATTAGCATGAATCTGCAAATTTACTGAATTTGATCCAAGATTAGGGCCTTTAAATTGCCCAAGGTTTTGTTAGGCTTTTGCTTATTTTTGCAACCCACTTTGAGAATTTATGGCGCAAGAGAATTTTGAAGTAAAACTCCCGTTGTTTGAAGGTCCGTTTGACCTGCTTTTGTTTTTCATCGAACGCGATGAACTGGACATCAACGATATTCCGATTTCGAAAATCACGAACGATTTTTTGGATTATCTCCACAACCTGGAAACACTTAACATTGAAGTGGCCAGCGAATTCATTCTTGTTGCGGCAACATTGATGCGCATCAAATCCAAAATGTTATTGCCACGTCCTCAGTTGGATGAGCAAGGCAACGAAATTGATCCTCGCGAAGAGTTGATCAAACACTTGCTTGAATATAAAAAATACAAGTCGGTAGTTGAGCAATTCAACAAGATGGAGGAAACCGAGCTGATGAAAGAGAAGCGAGGCAACATTATGAAAGAATTGCGCCAATTGGCAGAGAGCTCAAATGTGGAAGCAGAATTGCAAGACGTTGATCTTTTCAAATTGCTTGTTGTTTTCGAAAAAGTACTGAAGCGTCACGAAGAAGATAAGAATAAACCTGTTCACCAGGTAATACAATATCCCTATACCATTGAAGGACAAAAAGCATTTATCCTCAACGAAGTTTCAAATAAGTCGCGCGTTGCTTTTGTAGAGCTTTTTGAAAAAGCGCCTACACGTATTGCACTGATTTTTAATTTCCTTGCCATCCTGGAAATGCTTGCATACGGTTTCCTGAACATCCAGGTGGGTGAAGGCTTCAATAACTTTTGGGTGACGATGCCCGAGGAGAAAGTAAACAGTGAAGCCGCAGTCAATGAAACCGAATAATCCTTTGATTACTCAAAACTTAATGCACCAACAGCCCTTGCGCTTTCAAGAAATTAAGTTCGCTGAGTTTCGTATTATACGCGGCTTGCGATAGCTGGTACTCTGCCGTTTCGTAAGCAAGTTTCACAGTTCTGTATTCAATATAATTAGAAAGCCCTTGCTTAAATCGTTGAGCGGCAATGTAAAGACTTCGATTGGCAAGATCTACATTTTGCTTGGCGAGATCTATGATCTTCAGATTATTTTGAAAACTCAGATAAGCTTTGTACAGATTTGATTTTTCTTGGAGTTCTGATGCCTGTAAGCGCAAATTATCGGAAGAGATCTGCAATGTTTGATTTTTAATGGCAGTGCGAGTGGTGAGGTTGTTAAGTATCGTCCAGGAAAAAATAAACCCGGCATTGTACCCATAACTTTGATTGAGCCGCTGAAATCCAACATCGTTGGAAGATTTCTGATAGGAGTAATTTCCAGTGAGACCAATTTTTGGATAGGCATTTGCTTTAAATTCTTTCAATGCAAGTCCGTCAATTTCAAGCGTCTTCCTGCCAATTAAAATGGTGCTGTTATTTTTGTCAGCATTTGTGAGTGCGCTGGAATATTCTGGTTTAGTCTGAATGACAATTGTATCAGGAACATTGAACTGTGTGTCTTGCGCTCTTTTTAGAGCCATATTCAAATTAACAAGTTGTTCATTCAGCAAGTTTTGCTGCTGCGTAATTTGCACCAGTATATTATTGTAATCGATTTGTGTTTGCAAAACATCAACGGCAGAACCTACGCCTGCCTTTAATTTTTCCTCAGCCAATCTCTTTTGATCTTCTCCCAGAAGCAGAGAAGTTTCCAGTGATTTGATAAACTGCTTGATGCTGATCATCTGGTAATAAGTGGTAAGCGCAGTCAGCAGTGTATTTTCAACCGTTTGACGATATTGAAGATTGCTCAATTCTTCGGCTCGGTTTAATTTCTTTTTGGTAGCAAACATTTTCATCCCATCAAAAAAATACCAGGTAGCCACGATGGAAGGCGCATAACTCACTGAGTTCAGTGTTTGGTTAGTTATATCGGAAGCGGGATTGGAGTATTTTAGAGTGCTAGTAGTTTTACCAATCCCAACGGGGTTTTGAGGGCTACCAGCTCCTATGGAAATTTGAGGCAGCATACCTGTGGTACCACCCGATACTGTACCTCCTGTGGATTGACCACCACCCACCAAGCCGATGTTATTATTATTTTTTGCAACCTGAATGTTGTTCTTCGCTATCTGAACATCAAAGTTGCTCTCAATGATCAATTTAATAACATCTTCCAGGGTCATTACTTCCTGGCTCTTAGCGGAAGTTGTTATGAATAATAGTAGAACTGCTAAAGGGATCAGTTTACTCATAGTTCTTTTAATGTTCATCATATTATGAAAATCGTGACAGAAGCGGAGGCTTGCAGGAAGAATAATTTCCCACGTTTGCAGCTCCTAAAAAGTTTTATGTTGTTGGTTATCGGATTGAAACTCACAAATCAAGTGATTCAAAAAATCATTGCTCATAGACTAATTCCTTAGATGGTTGTATTGTGCTTGCAGTGTCATCCATAGCAGCATCATAATGTTTTCTTTTCCTAGACCAATAGGAATAGATCGCAGGAATTACAAAGAGCGTAAGTATCAATGAGAACAGGACACCGCCCACAATTACAATACCGAGCGGAATACGACTGGTACTCGCATCTCCCAACGACAATGCGATTGGCAAGGAGCCTAACGCCATTGCAAGGCTTGTCATCAAAATTGGACGCAACCTCAAACGAGCTGCTTCAATCACAGCTTCAAACTTATCCATTCCCTCTTCACGTTTTTGGTTGGCAAACTCCACGATCAAGATACCATTCTTCGTCACAAGACCAATCAGCATGATCATGCCTATTTGTGAAAAAATGTTGAAAGTTTGACCGAATAACCACAATGATATAAACGCACCGGCAAAGGCAAGAGGCACGGTTACAATGATAATCATTGGATCTATAAAACTTTCAAACTGTGCGGCCAGCACCAGGTAGATCAGCACGATAGCCAGCACGAGAGCAAACATTGTGTTGCCTGAACTTTCTGCAAAGTCGCGAGATGTGCCTGACAACGATGTAGTAAATGTTTCATCGAGGAATGGTTTACTCAACTCTTCCATGGCTTTAATTCCATCACCAATTGTTTTTCCGGGAGCAAGTCCAGCCGAAATCGTGGCAGACTTGTAGCGATTAAAGTGATAAAGGGATGGAGGAGTTGTTGATTCCTCAATGGTCACCAAGTTGTCGATGGATACAAGTTGTCCGGAGTTTGTACGAACATATAATTTTTTCAAATCGTCCGGATCATCGCGATCTACCCGGGTCACCTGGCCGATCACCTGATATTGTTTTCCATCACGGGTAAAATAACCGAAGCGCAGATTGCTATAGGCCAATTGCATGGTTTGAGAAATATCTTGTACACTCACTCCGAGTTGGGTTGCCTTCAGTCGGTTGATCCGGATCTTCAATTCAGGTTTGTTGAATTTCAAATCAACATCTACACCTTGGAAGGTTGGATTCTGGTTGGCCGCTTCCAGAATTTTTGGAAGGGCTGACTGTATTTTTTCAAAATTGTTATTTTGAATGACAAACTGTACGGGTAATCCACCACGCCTGTTCACCTGAATTGTCTGTTCCTGGATGGCGAAGGCACGGCCTTCCGGAAAACGTGGAAGGTTCCGATTTACCATATCTACAATTTGTTGCTGAGATCTATGTCTATTTTTCGGATCAACCAATGTAGCACGGACGAATGCCGAATTAACCGAACCTGATCCGCCAAAAGAAGGGGCAGTGACTGACAAAAGGATTTGCGCTTCCGGTATCGAATCTTCCATGAACTTCACAACACGGTCATTGTACTTATCCATGTAGTCGTAAGATGTTCCTTCAGGTGCCGACAGTGCTAATCGGAATTGATTACGATCCTCCATGGGAGCGAGCTCAGAAGGGGTCAACAAAAACAACCATACGATCGTGCCAACGCAGGCGAAGATGATGACAAACGCCATCCATCGAACATTCATGAACTTGCGTAGAAAATTTTGGTATCCGTTTTCCATTCCTGAAAAGAATGGCTCCGTCACTTTGTAGAACCAAGAATGTTCGTGCTTCTCACGAGTGAGTTTTACACTCAAAACGGGAGTGAGTGTGAGAGATACAAAAGCGGAAACCAACACGGCACCTGCTACTACAATTCCAAATTCGCGGAACAATCGCCCGACAAATCCTTGCATAAACACAACGGGAATAAACACCACAGCAAGTGTTATCGAAGTCGCAATTACCGCGAAGAAAATTTCTTTTGAACCTTCTTTGGCCGCACGGTATTTGTTCATGCCGCCTTCCAGTTTTTTATAAATATTTTCTGTCACCACAATTCCATCGTCCACCACAAGGCCGGTCGCCAATACAATTCCCAACATCGTGAGCACGTTGATCGAAAAGCCGAGCAAGTACATGATGAAAAATGTTGCGATCAAAGACACTGGAATATCAATGAGTGGGCGAATAGCAATCAAGAAATCGCGGAAGAACAGGTAGATGATAAGCACCACCAGCAAGAATGAAATCAAAAGTGTTTCTTGTACTTCTGAAATCGCCCGTTTGATAAACACAGTTTGATCAAGCGCAATGTTTAAAGTAATATCCGGTGGAACTTCTTTCTTGAGTTGCTCTAATCTCTTATAAAATTCATCAGCGATAGAAACATAGTTGGCACCTGGCAGAGGAATCATCGCGAGGCCTACCATTGGAATTTGTCTATCTTTTAAAATAGATTCTTCATTTTCTGGGCCCAGCACTGCCTGGCCAACATCTTTTAATCGGATATCCCCCGTAGGGGAAGCTTTCACGATTACATTATTGAAATCATCTTCTGTGTAGAGGCGTCCGAAAGTGCGAACAGTCAACTCTGTAGCGTTGCCAGAAATTTTTCCTGAAGGCAATTCTACGTTTTCCCTGTTGAGTGCTGCCTGCACTTCCAGCGGAGTTAAACTATAGGCGCTGAGTTTGGCAGGGTCAAGCCAAATCCGCATAGCAAATTTTTTCTCACCCCAAATTTGTACACTGCTTATGCCTTTTATAGTTTGCAATCTCTCCACCAGATTGTTTGTGGCGTACTCCGTTAGTTGCAAAGGATTTTTAGTTGTGCTCTGAACTGTCATACTGATAATGAAATCAGAGTTGGCATCTGCTTTTGAAACTACAGGAGGCTGCGTAAGATCCAATGGTAAAGATCGCTGAGCTTGCGATACTTTGTCGCGCACATCGGCAGCGGCAGCATCCAGGTCAACACCAAGGTCAAATTCGATATTGATGTTGCTGCGTCCCAAACTTGATGTAGAAGAAATATTGCGAATACCGGCAATGCCGTTAATTGATTTCTCCAGCACTTCCGTAATCTGCGATTCAATGATATCCGCATTAGCACCTGAATAAGCCGTGCTCACATTTACATTGGGTGGATCAATAGCTGGATAATCGCGTACTCCCAAAAACCTAAAACCAATCAGCCCAAAGAGCACAAGAATAATGCTCATCACAAAAGATAAAACGGGCCGCTTCAAACTTAGCTCTGAAATATTCATACCCTTTTTGGTTTTTATTTCCTGATCAGTTCTTCAACAAATTTTGAATTCTTAGCTTGGCTTTCGGCCGGATTGACATCAGACCCGTAGTGATTACGGTGTCACCGGCCTTCACCCCACGTAAAATTTGAACGTATGTCGAATCACGCACTCCCGTTTCAACTATAGAAAACTGCGCACTGTCCTTTCTTAACAAAACAACTTGCTTATTGCGGGCTCCAGGTATGATCGCTTGCGTGGGTACCATCAGTGCGGAGGCATTATATCCTAACTGTAAATTCACTTTTGCGAAAACACCGGGCACCAACTCGCTGTCAACTTGCTTAACGAGCGCACGCACGCGTAACGTTCTGGTGGCTTGATCGACACTTCCCTCCGTAGCAATTACAGTTGCAATATGATCTTTTGTACCCCCATCTGTTCTGAACTTCACCTGATAACCAATAGACATATTTTTGGTGTACTTCTCAGGAATGGCAAATTCAAGTTTGAGTTGATTGGTCTGACGAATGCTGGTGATGATATCACTGGAGGAAACATAAGCTCCGAAGCTTACGTTACGCAAGCCAAGTTTGCCATCGTAAGGAGCACGTATCTCTGTTTTTGAAATCGCGATTTTGGTTGTTTCGATATCCGCTTTCAAATTATCTACGGCAAGCGCAGAGAGATCAAAATCTTGTTGACTGATTCCATTGATAGCAAGCAAATCGCGTTGGCGGTCAACCGTTTTTTGATTGATCTCCAGTTGAACCTGCAGCTTTTTCAAAGCGGCCTGAAGGTCAGCGTCAAAAAGCTTGACCAATAAATCTCCTTTCTTCACTACGGCTCCTTCGTTGATATTCAATTGTACAATGCGTCCACTCACCTCCGCCTTGATTTGAGTCTCCTCCAGAGGCAGGAGAGAGCCTGGCACCTCTACGGCCTCACTCACCGAGCGAGGTGTCACAACGAATCCATCTACTGAAAGCGGACCGCCTCTTCGTTGCATAGCGAGTTCTTCTTTTTTTCCTTTACAAGAAACCAGAAAACAGATGAGAGAAAATGTAATGGTAAATCGATACATGGTAATGGTTGAAAACTTCTTAACAGATTGTTAACGAATCCTCTAACGGACTTTTAATTGAAAGTACAAAATAACGAAATTATCGGTGGGCAGGTTTACTAGTTTAAGCCTTGAATGAACCGCTCGTGTAATTTTAAAACTTGAGGAATTACCAATTGCGACTCATCGTTCATTATTACGTAATCAGCACGTTTTAATTTCTCTGCTTCGCTCATTTGGTTGGCAATTATTTTAATGAGTTCAGATCTGCTTCGATGGGGGTCGCGCTGAAGTACGCGCTCGATGCGAACATTTTCCGGGGCACTTGCAACAATCACTTTATCGAGTGACTTGTACGAGCCGGATTCAAAAAGCAGGGCGGCTTCCTTTACCAAGTATTTTTTTTCTGAATTCTCTCTTATCCACTGCTCGTTGTCTTCCTTCACCCTGGGGTGAACAAGAGAATTCAGCTTATTCAATTTTTTCTCATCATTAAAAACCATGGCAGCCATAAAGTCGCGATTGAGGACTCCACTGTTTTGATAAGCTGAGTTGCCGAATTCTTTTTTGATGGCATCGATCAGAATTGAATCTGAGTTCATCAGCTTTTTTGCGCGACTATCGGCATCGTAAACAGGAGTGCCCAGACACGAAAAAATTTTTGCAATTAGACTTTTGCCGCTACCAATGCCACCTGTCAATCCAATAAGAAGAGGACGATCCATCACTTGATTGAATCCGTTTTCAAAACAATTGCATAGGGAGGTAAATGAGCCAATTGTACGTGTGATTTTCTTGCCGTGGCCGTTATCTCAGCGCCATCTGTTTCAAAGATTGAAACTTTATCCAGTGGAATCTGGAACCAGACATTTACTGAGTCCGTCCTTTTTGATTTCTTATTTAACAAAACGATTCTTTTCTGAACGTCCGTAACACGCCCTACTTCAAAAATCACTTTCACCGTAGGCGGGTTTCTCTTTACAAATTCTTTTTCCCTTACTTCTATTTCTACTTCCGATTTGAAATTTGAATTGATCTCATTTGCCTTCACCTCGAGGGTGATCGGATCTGACAATTCGTGCAATAAAACCTGTGGGCCTTCCATCGTTACAGAGTCAGGCAAAATGACTATTGGGCTCACACAGCCATAGCCGTTTTCAAAAGTTACTTTCGAAAGATCAGCCTTTAACTTATAGGCGTGTTTGTCGTGCAAATCAAGTTGAACATGCAGCGTATCAGTAAGAATGTGATTGATGTGCAGTTTCCCCAATTGGCCCGCCAATTTTGGAATCAACGTGGTGGTTGCGATTTTTTTTGTTTCCGTTGGGTGATCAACCGGAATTTGTAAATGGGGCACTTTGAAACCGAAATACTTGGAGACCAAATCCCACCCGTTGCCGGTCACGTTGATACTAATCTTTTGAGGAAGTTCTTTGACAGGCGCAAATCGCTCATGATTGTATTCAAACACAAGCGGAAATTGCAATGTTGTAGAATGATTTTTATTAAATGAATTGAAAAGCCAAAACACACTTGCCGTTATAATGCACAGGCTTACAGCTTTCCAGTTGGAACTGTCAACCCTAAAAAGACTCAGAATAAAACGAATGACCTTCATGCTGAGAGTTAAGTTAACAGTTAAAAGTTAATTGTGAATAGTTATTGCGTGAACTACTACAATTGACACTCACTATTAACTTCTAACTATCAACGATTCTTTATTTTTCAGCTTCCTTCTTGTAGGCTGCCCTGGTTGAGTCCATAGAAATAGCAGATTTGTTGAATTTAATGCGCGCACCGCGTTCCACTTCAAGTATGAAAGTGTCACCCTCCATCTCTGCCACCCGGCCGTGCGCCCCACCAATGGTCACTACATTATCGCCCTTCTTTATTTCTTCAGTAAATTTCTTTTGTTCTTTGGACTTCTTTTGTTGCGGCCTGATCATGAAGAAATAAAAGATACCAATGATGGCCACCATCATAAGAATGCTGGGCAGACTGCTTCCTGTTTGCGCTTGTAATAATATTGAAAACATTTTTCTAAGATTTTGGCGCAAGTTATCCCAAATCAGGTAAACAATCCAAGCTGCGTCTAAAGTTTTGCCCTCCACTCAATGCTTGATTTACGCGCGGTTGCAACGATTGCAGCACTATTCACTTGATGCAACACCATATTTTCAGATGACGCGATTCAGCCATAAACGTGATGAAGGTCATAATTTGAGAAGCGTTGCGAATTCAACTTTGAATCAAAAAAAGGCCCATTATGAAAACTAACAATAACACCCCAAAAATTCTTATGATGGTTTTGATCATGCTCGGCATTTTGCCTGTAGCCTTGAGTCAAAATAACTACAAGCAAGCCACTGACTCTTACATCACAGTGGCAGGAACATCAACACTCCATGATTGGACAATGACAACCCATGAACCTCAGGTGCAAGTAGCATTTGAAGTAGCAAACGGAGCTCTCACCCAGGTAAAATCACTTAATGTAAGTATTGAGTGTAAGAGCTTGAAGAGCGCACATGCAGCCATGGACAAAAACGCTTACAGCTCATTGAAAGCAGACAAGTTCAAAAGCATCGCTTTCAAAATGACATCGGCTACCGTTCAAGATAAAAATATTCAATGCACTGGCTCACTTACTATTTCAGGGGTCACTAAGACGATTCAATTCACCTCTACCTATGAAATCAAGGCAGATGGAACCGTTCATGTAACCGGTAGTGTGCCAGTGAAGATGAGCGATTACCAGGTAGAGCCACCCACTTTCATGTTTGGCTCTGTGAAAACCGGAAATGATACTACCATCACATTCAATTTACAACTAACTCAAATCAAAGCGTAACAAACAAATTCAAAACAAGTAAGTCCCCAATTTTTAAATTTTAAATACTATGAAAACAATTAATGTAAGATCAATTATCGTTGCTCTGCTGCTCTTCGGCTTCATCGGGGTCCGTGCGCAGGTGCAACCTCCGATCCAGTTTTTTCGCCCTTATGATAAAAGAGGTGTGAATATGTTTGAAACCTCCAAAGTGGATACAATTCCGTTCGATGGTTTGAAGATTCGCTTTGGTGCAAACTTTACGCAAGGCTATCAGAACTTAAGTCACAGCAATGCAGCACGAGGTATTCTATCAGGCGGAGGTACTACTCTTTACGAAACAGGCGTAGGTACCGGGATTTATAATTCCAAATTTGATGGAAGCGGAACGTCATATAACAACATCGTTCCCGACCCAAATTCATTTGGTGGTTATGTAACCAACAATGGTCCATTTGCCTCATACACGAATTCAAATGCACTTTATCAAATGGCCGGAGGCTTCCCTTTGGCAATGGCAAACTTTAATATTGATGTGCAATTGACAGATGGCGTGCGTGTAAGTTTAATCACCTATATGTCATCTCACCACCACAACGAAACTTGGGTAAAAGGCGGGTATTTTCAAATTGACAAAGTTGGTTTTATGGGCAGTGAATTTCTGAACAAACTTTGGAAAAACCTGACTTTGAAAGTTGGTCACATGGAAATTAACTACGGTGATGCTCACTTCAGAAGGAGCGATGGTGGTAATGCATTCTACAATCCATTCATGGATAACAATATCATGGATGCTTTCACAACTGAAATTGGTGGTGAATTATACTGGCAGAAAAATGGTATCCTTGCTATGGTTGGTGTAACGGACGGAGAAATTCAAGGCAGTGTTTCAAAACCTGGTGACAGAAGCCCTTCAATCTATGGAAAGTTGGGAGTGGACAAAAAATTTGGCGACAGAAACCGCTTCCGTTTGACTGGTTCATTCTATACCACCTCTTCTTCTATAAGCAACACACTTTATGGTGGTGACCGTACCGGTTCCAACTATCAATATGTAATGCAACCATACACCGCAACTTTAACAGGAAATGCATTTGCAGGACGTTTCAACCCTGGATTTTCTGACAACGTAACATCCTTCATGATCAACCCATTTGTGAAATTTGGAGGACTTGAATTCTTTGGAACGATTGAAACATCAACTGGAAACAGTGCCGTTGAAAATGGCGAATTAAAGTACAGCAATTCCACTTTAACTTATCCTAATCTTGATCCAACACAAGCAGGAGTGGCTGCTCCTTATGTAATGCCAAAACGTTCATTCACACAAATTGCAGCAGATTTAATCTACAGATTTGGAAAGAATGAAAGCTACTTCGTAGGTGTGAAATACAACACAGTTTCAGGTACCTATGTGTACAATCAAAAAACCTCGATTTCCACAGCCAATGGCATCTATCCTGGCGATCGCAAAGACATCTCTATTGATAGAATCTGTGTAGGTGGTGGCTGGTACATTACAAGAAATGTGATGTTCAAAGCTGAATATGTAAATCAAACATACACTGGCTTCCCTACAGAAAATATTCTTAGCGGTGGTAAGTTCAACGGCTTGGTTATTCAAGGAACAATCGCCTTCTAATAGGCAAAAACATGAGCAAAGTCCGGTTATCGCGTGATATCCGGACTTTTTTCTCTTCTTCAATTTGAGTAAATTTGAATATGAAACGTTCGGTCATTTTATTCGGAATTATGATAATTATGACCGCTTTCCGGTGGGAGAGTTCTCTGTTGGTTCACAGGTTGGTGGTATTACCGGATAGCCGTCTTACCATTGATGGCAAAACCAATGTTAACTCATTCAAGTGTGCGATCAGCCAATACAAAGGAAGAGATACGCTTGTTTTGCATGAAGGAGGAGCCAATGTTCGTCCTGTTTTTGTGAGAGGATCAGTGCAGTTGGATGCTACCAGCTTTGACTGTGGCATGGCCATGATGACTTCCGACTTCCGGAAAACGATCGGTTCGAAATCGTATCCATTTATTGTTATTGATTTTATTTCTTTTGAGCGCACACCACACTACAATGGTGATGAACGATTTAAAGGCATTGTTAAAATTTCCCTGAGTGGAGTGACCCGATTGTTTGAAATGGATTGTGCAATTGAAGCAAAATCATCTGGCTTGATTCATTTGATAGGCGAAAAGAATTTCAAATTTTCTGATTTTAGTTTAGAACCTCCTAAGAAAATGATGGGTATGGTGAAAGTGGATGAGTCATTGAACGTAGGCTTTCACCTTGTCTTGAAACTGGACGATACTCGGGGAGATTCTTAGGTAATAATGGGCAAGCTTTTCCGATTAGTTTGATCGAATAGATGACTTTCTGATAATTAGCTCAGAATGCACCACAATTGTATTTGTATTGACTGAGTCGGTAACTCCATTTAACAAGTTGATGAGATTGCGAGCGGCAATCTTTCCAATATCAATGCCAGGGTAATTAATTGTTGTCAGTTGAGGATCAACAATTTTACATATTGCGTCATTGTTAAATCCCACAATAGCAATGTCATCTGGAATTTTAATTCCTCGTTCTTTGAGGGCGTGCATGGTTACTGCGGCTGAAAAATCGTTGGTACAAAATATGCCGTCTGGCAAAGGTTTCATTTTTAGAATTTCCTGGGCAGCTTCAAGACCACTCGCCTCACTTAGGTCTTTAATTAAGACGTTGCTTTCTTTATAAGGGAGGTTCTTGTCCATCAAAGCATCTTTGTAACCCCTGTGACGTTGCTTATAAACATTTCTTAGCAGGGTAGAAGTAATGATCACAATATTTTTGCAGCCTTGTTCAATCAAATGTTGTGTTGCCTTGTAACCACATTGATAGTTGTCAATTATAACCTTAGTATAAGGGCTGCTCTCTTCCACCCGATCAAAGAAAAAGACGGGTATCCCTTTTTGTTCGTATGGTTTATAATGCTCAAGATTTTTGGTGTTAAATGCAAGTGATGCAATGAGCCCGTCCACCCGTTTGTGAAAGAGATTTTCCGCGTTGGCCACTTCCTTTTCATAGCTTTCAAATGAATTGGCGATAAGAAGATCAAATCCTGCAGTTGATGTAATATTCTCTATGCCTGCCAGTACGCTGGTTATAAAGTTGCTATTCAGTTCGTGCAGAATTACACCAATTGTGTTGGATTTTTGATTGCGTAAGCTACTTGCAAATTTGTTGTGTCGATAACCAAGTTCTTTTGCTGCCTCCTGGACTCTTTTTCTTGTCAATTTTTTTGTTGCCGGACTATTCTGCAAAGCCCGGCTAACGGTAGCTGTTGATAAGTTCAGTTTTTTGGCGATATCGTAAATGGTGGCCTCTTTCTTCGGTTTCATTTCATTAAAGTTATTTAGCCTGACCTTCATTTGAACCTGATCCAAGAATGAGGTGGACACCAATTTTTGGTGGGGTTAAATCTTTGTTTTCAAAACAAAATTAGGGCTTTTGGGCGAGGTAAAGAATATTTATTAAATAAAATGTAATCGATTACAGAATATTTATAATATTTATAGCTCCATATTCAAGCTAAATAGGAAACAAACTGATATTTATTATTAAAAAAAAGAGATCGATTACTTCAAAAACCTAACCCTCCTCGCCTATGAAAAATAAAAATCACACTTAAACAACTTCACCAATTTCAGCCATAATGATCCCTTTAAAGATTAAAGGGATAGGCTCTGTTCAGTAATGTAAACCCTAAAAAAATTTGTATGAGAAAAAAAATACTTCTAAAGATTCTCTTCTCGCAGCTTTTGATTTTTGCGTTTGTTGGATACAGCCACGCGAAAACTCTAACCGGAATTGATGAAAAAAATGCTTCACTTCAAATCTCAGGTAGAGTAACGGATGATACAGGAACTCCAATTCCAGGTGTAAACGTGTTAGAAAAAGGAACTACCAACGGAACAGTGACCGATGCGGATGGCGCCTACAAGTTGGAAGTTAGTGATGCTAATTCCGTTATTGTTTTTTCATTTATTGGATTTGTCTCAAAGGAGATTCCAGTTAATGGTCAAACCGTAGTTAATGCCACACTTGAAACGGACATAACCTCCTTGGAAGAAGTAGTGGTTGTGGGTTACGGAACCCAAAAGAAAACATCTTTAATCGGCTCTGTAGCGAGTGTGAATTCAAAAGAAATTGTCACCTCAGCAACACCCAGTATTGAAATGGCCATTCAAGGAAGGGTACCCGGTGTGATTGTAACAAACAACGGTTCTCCCGGTGAAGCGCCCTTGGTTCGGGTTAGGGGTATTAGCTCCATCAACTATGCATCAAACCCACTCTATGTAGTAGATGGAATTCCACAGGTAGGCAATTTTACTATTTTTGATAGTAAGGACATAGAATCTGCCGAAGTACTTAAAGACGCAGCCTCTGCTGCTATTTATGGGTCAAGGGCTTCCGCTGGTGTTATTCTAATCACTACCAAAAAAGGCTCGAATGATGGAAAAATTCACGTGAATCTTGATTCATATGTAGGTGTCCAGAATGCATGGAAGCAATTGGATCTGTTAAATACCAATCAATACGTTCAATATGGTACGGCCCTTCTGACAAATGCTGGTAGTGCTCTTCCTCCTGCATTCTCTAACTTAAACAGCCCTGTTTATCCGGGCTCTTCACAGACTTTTGCACAAACAAACACAGATTGGCAAAAGCAGATGTTTCAGTCTGCTTCGATACAACAGCATCAACTCTCAATCACCGGAGGTAATGAAAAATCAAAATTTTATTCTTCTGTGGGGTACTTTAAGCAAGATGGAATTATGTTGGGCACCGGCTTCGAACGGTACAATGCCCGCTTTAATTCTGAACACAAAGTAGGCAGTCGAATAACCATTGGCCAAACGTTTTTAGCCGCATATGGTTTCCAAAAGAAAGAGCAACAAGCAGGCGGACGAACCCAGATTCAAAATATGATTCGGATGACTCCCTACATTCCGGTTTATAACCCAAATAATATCGGAGGCTACGATGGCCCCACAGGTGCAGATGCATCCGATCCTCAAAACCCTGTACGTGCTGCACTCCAGGATCTTGATCAAATCACCAATGTCAGATTGCTGGGAACTTTATATGTTAATGTTAACATCATGAAATGGCTGACCTATCGCTTTAATTTTGGTGTGGATTATAATAACTCAAGAGAATACATTTATCAGCCTATTTATTCTGAAGGTTTTAATGGGAGAAGCCCAGCAACAATCGCTGACAACCGTACCAACTACTTTGCTCCCGTTTACACAAACCAACTTACTTTTGAAAAATCTTATGGCAAGCATTCTATAACTGCTACCGGTGTTATGGAATATCAGACATTTACAAGCAGTAGCCTTTATGCCCAAGGAAATACAACATCTACTACAGTGAGGGAGCTAATAGGATTGACGAACGCAACGATCAATGCAAACAACACTGGAAGAAATGAAGGCGCAATCTTATCTTATGTAGGTAGATTAAATTATGAATATGCGGGAAAATACCTGTTAAGTGCTTCCATTCGAAGAGATGGTGCTTCAGCATTCGCGCCAGGGCATAAATTTGGAAATTTTCCTTCCATAGGCTTAGGGTGGAGGATAAATGAAGAACCTTTCATGAAAGGTATATCTTCTATTTCAGAGCTTAAATTGCGAGGTAGCTATGGTTCCCTTGGTAATATAGTTGGGCTTACGTCTTATCCTTATCAAGCACCTGTGACGCCAGGAACAGCTGCAGTATTTGCTGGTGGAACTGCAACAGGGTCATTTTACAATCAGCTCAGCAATGCCAATTTTACTTGGGAAAAGACGGATATGACCAATATCGGAGTTGACCTTGGTCTTTTAGGTAACAAAGTGACGTTTTCGGCAGAATATTACTATAGAAATACTACCAATTTGATCCTTGGTGTTAATCCAGCTGTATCTGCTGGTTTTTCCAATCCGGTTAATACAAATATCGCGAGCATGACCAACACAGGAGTTGATATCCAGTTGGGTTACAGGGAAAGTGCCAAAGAATTAAAATGGAGCGTAAATGGAAATATTGGTTTTGTTTCAAATCAGGTCACAGCGCTTGAAACTCCCAAAGCTTCCTATGAAGCAGGATCAAACGCTGACTATGGTGGATTTAATATCACAAATACGCAGGTAGGTCATCCTGTTCAATCGTTTTTTGGCTGGAAGACGAATGGTATTTTTCAAAATACATCCGAAATCATAGGGAGCGATAACAAGCCGGTAGGCGGAGTTCAAAACTTGCCTTTGAATCCTGACGGCACAGTCAATATGGGTCTGTATAATGACCCAACTAAAATAGGACAATACACACGACCTGGCGATATTCGTTTTGCAGACACTAATAAAGACGGGACCATCGATGCCAATGATCGTGTTTACCTGGGAAATGTGCTTCCTAATTTTAGTTACGGATTAAACCTAACTGCAAATTATAAAGGGTGGGATTTTTCAGCCTTTTTACAAGGTGTTCAGGGTAATAAAATTTATAATGGTACGAAAGTCATTGAGCAAGGAATGTTGCGCTTATTTAATGCGAGTACCGATGTGCTAAGAGCATGGACACCAGCCAATACAAACACTGATGTGCCTCGTGCCGTTAACGGTGATCCTAATAACAACTCAAGAACCTCTGATCGATTTATCGAAGATGGATCATATTTAAGGATGAAGAATTTTACTATTGGATATAGTTTGTCCGATGCCATTCTTAAGTCCATTGCCAATAATTCTCTTACCAAGCTGCGTGTTTATTTCTCTGCTCAAAACTTGTTCACGATCACAAAGTACACTGGATATGATCCGGAAGTTGGATTCAGGAATAGTACTCAGCTTACCGCTGGCATCGACTATGGTCAGTTTCCTCAAGCTCGTACTTTTATGTTCGGTGTTCAAATCGGGTTTTAATTATTAAACTATGAAGAATATGAAAAGGAATTTATTTTCAAAAATCAGTGTAGCCACTGTTATTTTATTGATGGCTTGCAGTGAGTCTTTGTTGGATAAAAACAACCCAAACGGTGATGTTAGCACCACATATTATGCGAACGAAACACAATTAACACAAGGTGTAAACGCAATCTATGCTGTATTGCAAAGTTATGATATAGCAGGAAGGGAGTTCTTTTTTACACATGACTTGAGATCGGATGATGTAGCAACAGGTGGCGGTCAGTTGGAGACGCCAAGATTTCAAATCCTGAATGGATCGTATAATTCTGGGAATCCCGTTATGACGGCTCTGTGGACAGGCTACTACACGGTTATTCTTCGCGCCAATGCAGTTATAGATGGATCAGCAAATACCAAAAATATTGATGATGCGCTCTTGAAAAGACTAGTAGGGGAAGCAAGGTTCTTAAGAGCGTGGGCTTTCTCAGATTTGGTTTTACTTTGGGGAGGTGTTCCGATGCCTCAACATCCAGCCTCTTCTCTCGCATCTGCATCGTTACCAAGATCCTCTGTCGATGAGGTGAATGCCTTTATTGTCAGTGAACTTACCGCTATTTCAAATGATCTCCCAGCATCTTATTCAGGCGGAGATGTGGGTCGCGCAACTAAAGGTGCAGCACTTGCCGTGCTTGGTCGTGTGTATATGGCAACAGGAGATTACACCAATGCAAAGACGACCCTGCTTCAGGTGTACAACTCAACAACCTACCAGTTAATGGATAATTATTTTGACAACTTCAAAGAAGAAACTGGATTTAACAACGAGTCCATATTTGAGGTTGGGTTTAATAATACCAATTTTAATTGGAACGGTGTTGGTGATGGTTTTGGAACGGAAGGAAACGCAAGAACTCAGGAGTATAGTGCGATTGGATGGAGAAATCTTATACCATCTGACGGTGTAATTGCCGAGTTTGAGGATAGCGATCCCCGCTTTGGTTTTAATTTTATAAAAATTGGAGACACGTTTAACAATGGTCAATCTGTTTTGACCGATGCGATGGTACAGGGAAATACTTCCACGTATAAAGGAAATCAAGTTAAAATTAGTTGGAATAAATACACCTCCCTCTACAAGTTAGATCCAAGCTCCACATTTTATACGGGGCCAATGAATATGCGGATAATCCGATTTGCTGAGATAATTGCAAACCTGGCTGAGTGTGAAAACGAATTGGGTAATTCTGGCCCAGCCCTCAATTACATAAACATGTTACGTGCTCGTCCAAGTGTCAATATGCCGGCTTATCCCACCGCCCAGTTCCCTTGTTCAACGCAGGCGGAGATACGCACAGCAATTCAACATGAGAGGCGAGTTGAATTTGCCGGTGAGCAAATTCGCAATCGCGATATCTTACGTTGGCGCAAAAATGGCAAGTTGGCATCAGAGCCGATTTCTTATTTCCAGGCCAACAAATTTGAGTTAATGCCAATTCCGCAGCAGGAATTTACATACAATGCAGCTTTGACCCCAAGTGACCAAAATCCTGGGTATTAGATTTGTTTAGGGTGTTTTTTAAAAGCATTGGTCTAATAAACCAGTGCTTTTTTTTTAAACATATTGACGAGATTTGATTCATTGAAATTTTGATTTAACCTATCATGAAGTGCCAATTGTTTTTTTGCATACTTTTAATATCAACCCTCTCGTTTTGGGGATGCTCATCGAAGCGGAGCAAATCTTTGTTCGGCCTGGTTGACTCCTCTCATTCGGGTATTTCTTTTTCCAACACCATAACAGAGAGTGATTCCTTAAATGCACTGACCTTTGAATACATTTATAATGGTGGCGGTGTGGGGATTGGTGATTTTAATAACGATGGGCTGCCCGACATTTTTTTTTCGGGAAACATGGTCTCATCAAGATTATACCTTAATAAAGGTGATTTCCATTTTTCGGATGTCACGGAGCGATCAAATGTAATTACAACTTCCTGGTGTACGGGCGTTGCTATTAACGATTTTAATCAAGATGGTTGGATGGACATCTACGCTAGTACGGTTAATCCAGATCCCAAAAAGACAAGCCCTAATTTACTCTTCATAAATAATGGATTAGACAAGAATGGGATCCCTAGGTTCTCCGAAGTAGCTGAACAATCGGGCTTGGCTGCAAACGCATATTCAACTCAGGCTTCTTTCTTAGACTATGATTTAGACGGAGATTTGGATATGTACCTGGTCAATAATTCTTTGGAAGATTACCCTAAGAATAATCCGGTTGGACAGAATTCAGATGGGCTTGGTAAAAGCCAGGACAAGCTTTTTCGAAACGACAGTGATACTAGTGTTATCCGATTCACAGATGTTTCTGCGCAGGCAGGAATTCTTACAGAAGGATGGGGATTAGGAATTGTTATAACAGATATCAACCTGGATGGCTATCCTGATATTTATGTCACAAATGATTTCTTGTCCAATGACCATCTGTATATCAACAACCAAAATGGAACGTTCACAAATCGAATTCGGGATTATTTTAAACACACCGAATACAATGGGATGGGGGTGGACATTGCTGACATCAACAATGATGGGTTAAACGATATACTTGCATTGGATATGATGCCTGATGATAATCTTCGTCAAAAGACGATGTTTTCTAATATCGGGTATTCAAAATACCAGTTGAATCTTAAACAAGGCTACCAACCCCAATATGTTAGGAATACACTTCAGCTAAACAATGGAAACAACACGTTTTCCGAAATTGGTTGTTTAAGCGGGATATACGCAACTGATTGGAGTTGGAGTGCCTTGCTGACTGATCTGGATAATGATGGATGGAAGGACATATTTATTACAAATGGCTATGTAAAAGACATTACAGATCTTGACTTTGTAAGCTATAATTCAAATACGGGTTCTTTTCTTAACCCCGATGATCGCAAAAAAAAGGTAATACAAACCTTGAAAGACCTTAAAGGAGTTAGGAAATCCAATTTCGTTTTTCAAAATAAGACCGACCTTACATTTGTTGACAGCAGCGATAAATGGGGCCTTTCCCAAGAGTCATATTCTAACGGTGCTGCTTATGCTGACCTTGACAATGATGGTGATGTTGATTTGATAATTAACAATATAAATGAACCTGCTTTTGTTTATAGAAATACAAGCAGGGAAAATCAACCAGGTCAGTCCCATTTTTTTGATTTACGACTGGAGGGGAACAAGAAAAACAGAATGGGACTTGGAGCGAAAATTTCAATCTTTAATGACGGGAAGGCTCAATATTGGGAACACACTTTGCAGCGCGGCTACAAATCAAGTGTTGATAATAAAATTCATTTCGGCTTAGGTGAAAATAAGAAAATCGATTCACTGATAATTAAATGGCCAACCGGCAAATGGCAAAAAATAGAAGACCCTCCCATCGATCAGAATTTCATTGCCTATGAGACCGATGCGACATTTCGGGTGAGTACACCATTTGGAAATGTAAAATTGGCGGTACTCAAAGACGCATCTAAGAAATATGGGATTTCTTTTAAACATGAAGAAGATGACTTTGTTGATTACAAACAAAACCAGCCTTTGTTATTACATAAGTTCTCTCAATCGGGGCCGTGCGCAACGGCCGGAGATGTTAACGGGGACGGTCTGGAAGATTTTATTGTTGGCGGATCAGCAGGCAAAAGCCCTGTCATTTTTATGCAGAATAGGGACGGGAAATTCTCCCCGAAAAAACTGGCTGCAAAAGACGAGGAGGACGCTGGCATTTTGCTATTTGATGCAGATGGAGACAAAGATCTGGACCTTTTTTCTGTGAGCGGGAGTTCAGAGTTTTTGAAAGAGAAAAATTACAGACATCGCCTTTATATTAATGATGGCAAGGGTAATTTTGAATTGGACACCTTAGTATTTTCTAAAGATATTTTCGCTAGCGGTAGTTGCGTGATTCCATGCGACTTTGATAAAGACAATGACATAGATTTATTTGTTGGAGGGAGAGTTACTCCCAATCAATTTCCAAAAACACCTAGAAGTTTTTTGTTACTCAATGAATCAACAAAATCAAAACGAAAATTTGTTCAGACAAAAGGATCGGCCATCGACTCATTGGGTATGGTTACAGGCGCTTGCTGGGTTGATTTTGATAATGATCAATGGGTGGACCTGGTGGTCGTTGGCGAGTGGATGCCTGTTACTTTTTTCAAAAACAACAGAGGCTCTCTGATAAAACTGGGACGTGATCACAAACTCCCTAAAGAAATTGGTTGGTGGCGCTGCATTAAGTCTGCTGATTTTGATAATGATGGTGACATGGATTTTATAGCTGGAAATTTCGGATTGAATTCCGTTTATAAGGCCTCTACTACTGAACCTATAACAATGTATGCGGCTGACTTTGATGGAAATGGATCAATTGACCCTGTCGTTTGTCGATTTATTCAAGGGAAAGAGTATCCAGTACACCCACGTGAGACGATTACGGAGCAAATGGTCGGATTAAGAAAAATCTTAACATCCTATTCAAAATATGGGAAATCGAGCATCAGTGACTTTCTGACGGAAAGACAATTGCTAACTGCCAAGACATATCGCTGTGACCATTTGGCTTCTTCTTATATTGAAAATCTGGGGAACGGAAATTTTTCACTCATTGCGTTGCCAATCCAATTTCAATTTTCTCCTATAAATGATCTTTGGATTGACAATATTGATGAAGATAGAAACAAAGACCTTATGCTTATTCAAAATGACAACTCGTTCGAGCCCCTTGGAGGACTTTATGACGCAGGATTTGGCATCATTGCCAAGGGAAATGGCAAAGGTGGGTTTACAGTCATGCCATCTGCTGACAGCGGGTTTCTGGTGAGCGGAGATGCCCGCTCGATAATTAAAGTATTGACTTCTAAAAAGCAACCCTTATACATCGCCACTCAAAATCGAGATAGTATTAAGGTATTTGAGAAGGGAAAATAGTTTTTCAACAAACCACCTTGAAATAATCCAAGGTAGTGAATTCTGAAAATGACTATTTGCATTCAAATTCAATAAATATCTACAGTTGGTATCGCTTTCTGAACTTAACTTTTAAGATAACCCTACTTCACCGGTCCGTTTGCACCATCCGATTTAGGCGTTACCATCGCTTTAAATTTTAACTGAACTGTTTTGGGCCAGGTGTTAGCTGTAACTGTAACTACTTTGTTGTTCACGCCTTGTTTTCCCTTTGTGTCAAACTCTGCTTTCACGAAACCAGAACCGCCTGCAGGAATAGGTGTTTTGGTCCAATCGGGAACTGTGCAGCCGCAGGAAGGTTGTGCATTTTGAATAATCAATGGAGCACTGCCTGTATTTTTTACTTTATAAATGTGAACCGCTTTATCACCTTCAGATACAGTTCCAAAGTCATGTTCGAGGTTATCGAATTCCATCACGGGGAGTGGCCCGTCTGGCTTCTTGTCTTCAACTACTGGTGTAGTTGCGTTTGGAGTAGTTGCAGTTTGAGCAGAAGCCGGATTATTTCCATTCTTTGCCTCCAGATCGTTCAGTCTGCTTTCCAATTCGGCAAGTTTCTTTTCAGTGGCGCTGCTTGTGCAGGCTGACAGAGAGCCCGCGATGGCAAAAATGATCAAATATTTAATTCCAGTTTTCATATCAATTCAAAGATTCCAAATACAAAACTATTTCAACAATATGGATGGCTCAAAACTACTTGCTTGATTAACAAAACTTTAACTGTTTCTGCCACGAAGTTGTTCCAAAAGTTCATCTACATCGCTCAGCAATTGTTCAGCTTTTCCCTTGGTTTCGCTCACCACTTTCTGGCCTTGCGATTTGGCTTCGCTAGTCAGCGGTGTGTCTTTCCCGGTTACCAGGTCATCCAGGTAATTTTGAAGAAGTTTTTTATACTTGTCCAATTGAAATGACAACTTCTCGCGTGTGTTGGTGCCTTTGTCGGGTGCATACAAAATACCAAGTATGGCTCCGGCTGCCGCCCCGGCCAGAAATGCCATCAATGCGTTGGTTCCTTTTTTTCCCATGAATTTGAATTTTAAGGATTACAAAGATAAATATTTTTCAGTTTGATGGAACCACTCTTATGTCTGGCATTACGATAAAAAATATCTATTTATTGTCAATCAATCCTCTTCCGCTCTTCTTCACTGCGCCCGATTCCTTCATTGCTTTTGAAATCACATCCAGAATTCCATTGATGAATTGTCGGCTCTTCGGTGTGCTGTAAGTTTTTGAAAGTTCGATGTATTCGTTGATCGTCACTTTTACAGGAATGTTTGGAAAGTGAATCATTTCGGTAATTGCCATCTCAAGAATCACACGATCGGTGAGTGGTAGTCGATCTACTTCCCAGTTGCGAGTATTTTTCGCAATCAGATCCTTGTATTGCTGATCAAGGTTGATCGTGTTGTTAAAAAGTTTGTTAATAAAATCTTTATCATCCTCCCAATCGAGTGAAATTTTTTGAAGCGTGATTTTTCCATCTGCATACGACTTGATGGTTTTGTCCATCAGGCTTTTGATGATGTCTTTATCTTCAGCCCAGCGGATATTCTGTTCTTCAAAATAATCATGGATAGTACCGGAACCCAAAATCAGTTTTCGCGAAATGTGTTTGATCAAATTCTTCTGCGATTCTTCATCAGGTTTTTTTGATGCAATGAACTCCTGATAGGTATTGTCATCTTTAATGATCTCACGAAACCAACTGCGCACTTTGTCCATCCTGTTTTCCCATCCTGCATTTTCCAACAAGATTGCTTTTTTCAATTCAGCATGATTGCGGAAGGCCGTGATCCAAGGATGGTTCACAAAATGAGAATGATTTACTTTTTTTTCCGTTGATGCCAAATCAGCAAAGGCAAGCATCAATGACATGACACTGTGGTAAGTGGCCGACAGCTTTTCGATTTCACTCACAATATTTTTAGCGAGATGAACCTGGTCTTTTCGAATGAGATTTTGGAAGAGTGTGTTGGCATCTTCCACCGCCTTCAGTACTTTCTCATCATCACTTTTAATTTCTTTGCCGTCAATTTTTTTTGACAATAGCGGAAGCGCCATTTTCTTTTGCTTGTTGAGCAATGTTTTGTCTTGGGGTTCCATGGAGTTCAGGTCGGGCAGAAACCTTTCTTCAATAAGATCCTGAGCCAGTTCGAAGTCGGCATCCTTGCATTGCCCATAAGCAAAGAGGCTTTGCATGATTTTGATGCGGAGAGTGCGTCTGTTGAGCATAAGAACGAAATGAAGTTGCAAATTACATTTAAGCGGTCAAAGGAAAAAAGAATTTAGTTTAGGTATTTCCAAAAGACTATATCAAACTGAGGACGGAAAGCATAAATAAACAATAATTGGTAGCGTAAAGTACAGGCAAAGAAATACCTTTGCTCCTGAGAAATGGTGTTGACAGTTCAGACACAACCGCACTAATTGCCGACCAACATATCTAAAAATATAATTTGATTATCGACAGAATTTCTTAAAACCAAACGCCTCATGAATTCATTTACCAGGAAAGTTTCCGAACTTTTTACCCCCAAGGATGTATTGAAGAAAAGAAAAGAGGAGCAGAATGAAATTGTGATAAGGGAGTGGAGAAAAAATGGTTGCCCGGTGCCACCTCCTGACGTGATCAAACAACTTGCCATCAGCAGCTATCAGGAAACGTATGGCTACAATACTTTGATTGAAACGGGGACCTACAAGGGTGACATGGTTGAAGCCCAAAAGTCAAAATTTCAGAAAATTATATCCATTGAGTTGGGAGTTAAACTATTCAATAAGGCGAAGCGAAGATTCAAAGGAGACAAAAATGTAACGATCGTGCAGGGAGATAGCGGCAAGATGCTTCCGGAAGTTGTGAAGGATTTAAAGGAGCCAGCAATATTTTGGTTGGATGGCCATTATTCTGACGGTATAACTGCTAAAGGAGATAAAGAATGTCCAATACTTGAAGAACTGGACAGTATTTTTAAGGCCAAAAATCTCAATCATATCATTTTAGTCGATGACGCCAGATTATTTGTTGGCGTTGGGGACTATCCCACAATTGAGGAATTGACAACGCGCATTAAAACTAAAAACCCCCGCTATGAGGTTGAAGTTAAGGATGACATCATTCGCTATGTGGCGAAGTGATCAGCTTCTTTTTGCAAGCGGTATGATACAAATTCCATTCAATGACTTTAAAAAAGACCCGACTTGACGAGGAACTTTACTTTTTAATACCCGTTTAGGATAAGGTTTTCGATTCATGAAAGAACTCGCGTATCTCAATAAATATCTTCTCAAGTACAAGTGGCATGTCATCTGGGGGTTGATTTTCATTCTCGTCTCCAACTTGTTTCAAATATTGCCGGCACAGATGGTTCGCTATTCCATCGACCTGGTGGTGGACAACATCCGCCTCTATAAAAGTTTTGAAGGTAGCGCCTCGCAGGCTACGTTTTTTGGTTTTTTCGGAAAAGGAATTTTGTTTTACGCCATTCTCATTTTGTTGATGGCACTGCTTCGCGGAGTGTTCTTGTACTTTGTAAGACAGACCTTGATTGTGATGAGCCGGCTCGTAGAATTTGACCTGAAGAATGAAATCTTTGAACACTACCAATCATTGCCGTTAAGTTTTTACAGAAGGAACAGCACGGGCGACTTGATGAATCGCATCAGCGAGGATGTGGGGCGTGTGCGCATGTATGTCGGGCCATCTATTATGTACGGCCTCACGACAATCACATTATTCCTGATGCTCATCCCGATGATGTTTCTGATCAGCCCACGATTAACCTGGTTCGTGTTGATTCCGCTGCCGTTGTTGTCGGTCAGTATTTTTTACGTGAACAATATCATTGAGCATCGCAGTGAAGAAATTCAAAAAAGCCAATCTCGGTTGAGCACGTTTGTGCAGGAAGCTTTTTCCGGCATTCGTGTTTTGAAATCATTTAATCGCGAACATGAATCGGTTGAAAAATTTTCCCAGGAAAGTGAAGAATACAAAAGGCAATCGGTGAAGCTCACTAAAGTGGAGGCGCTTTTTTATCCGGTTGTTCTTGCCTTGATCGGCTTAAGTGTGATCCTCACCGTGTATGAAGGAAGTGTGGAGGTAATCAATGGCTCGCTCACATTCGGAAACATTGCCGAGTTTATCATTTATGTAAACATCCTCACTTGGCCGGTGACATTGCTCGGCTGGACGAGCAGCCAGGTGAAGCGCGCAGAAGCAAGTCAAAAACGAATCAATGAATTCTTGAAAGTAAAAACAGATATTGTTTCTGAGAAAAGTCTTATAAAGGAAATTCAAGGCAAGGTGGAATTCAAAGGCGTGTCGTTTACTTATCCTGACACGGGAATCAAAGCACTGAAAAGTATTTCGTTCGTGATCGAACCGGGTGAATCGCTAGGAATTATTGGCACAACTGGTTCAGGCAAAACAACAGTCGGTCATCTCGTGTCGCGATTGTACGATGCCACACAGGGAGTAGTGCTGATCGATGACATTCCGATTCAACAATTTGATTTGCAATGTCTGCGAAAGCAAATGGGTGTGGTGCCGCAAGATGTTTTTCTTTTCAGCGACACCGTGATGAATAATATTTGTTTTGGCCTGGACATCGCGAACGAAGCAAAAGCCTTGCAGGCAGCCAAAGATGCGGATGTGTATGATAACATCATGGCCTTCCCTCAGCAATTTGAAACTAAAATTGGCGAGCGTGGCATTACTCTTTCGGGTGGGCAAAAGCAACGCGTATCCATTGCCCGTGCCATTGCCCGTGAGCCAAAGGTTCTCATTTTGGATGATGCACTTTCAGCCGTGGACACAAAAACAGAAAACAATATTCTGAACAGTCTGAAGAAAATAATGCAAGGCCGCTCATCGATTATTATTTCCCATCGCGTGTCCTCCGCCAAGCTTGCCAATAAAATAATTGTGATCGATGATGGAACCATCATTGAGCAAGGAACACATGAGAGTTTGTTGGAACTCAATGGGGTTTATAAGGAGCTTTATGAAAAACAAACGCAGCTTGATACGGTAGAAGATTAATCAAAACACATAGCGCATACCCACCCCACCTTGATAGCGTTGATAACCCGGATCAATTTTCAAATCAAAATAAGATTCCATTTCGATGAACGCGGAAATAGGCAATGAGAAATAAGAGTATTCAAAACCAATAACAGTGGTGAGCCCGTAGGTGAATCGTTCTCGGGTTATTGTTCCGAACTTGGTGTCTCCGTATCCATTGTAAAAATAATCATATTGAATATGAGTGTCGCGCCATTGCCAACCCAAACCTCCATAGAGTTGAAGGCCCTTTGAAATTTTTTCTGCGGGCCATTGGTAGAGCGCCTTTGCTTCCAAAAACCAATCACTGGTAACCTTGTGCGAATTATAATTAATCTCTGATTTAGTTTGCGTGTTGGGATCGGTGGTCAGCGTATCAAACTTTGCATAGTTATTAAACAATCCGCGATAGTAAGAATTGTAAAGTCCGCTAGCTGCCTTGCCGGCATCCAAAGCAAAAGATAAATGTTTGTTAGGATAAAATTTGTAAGTCAAGGCAAATGGGTCGCCCATTTTAAATCCAATTCCCTGATACGGATATTGACTGTCGTGAAAAATCGGGCAGACAATTTTTGCTTTTGATGCGTTTACTTTCGGAACGTTGTAAGTGGAACTTCGTACGCTCTTGCGCACCTGTCCTTGACCAAAAGAAACAAGAGTAAACAAAATTAACCCGACCGACAAAAAACTCTTTACTTGCATTAAAGCAAAGATAACTTTTTTGAAATCATCGGATTCATCCAACTCTGTTTTTCGCCTAAGCGTCAAACAGCGACTTTGTATTGCATTTTATGCAGTTGAGCGTAATAACCTCCTAAGGTGAGCAACTCTTCATGGCGACCAGCTTCTTTTATCTCTCCTTTGTCAAGAACAATAATTTTGTTCGCATTTTGAATAGTTGACAGCCGATGGGCGATTACGATGGATGTCCTTCCGTTCATCATTTTATTAATAGCTTCCTGGATCATCTCTTCGGTTTCACTATCAACCGAAGAAGTTGCTTCATCTAGCACAAGAATTTTAGGATCATACACCATCGCACGAATGAAGGACAGCAACTGGCGCTGACCAACAGAGAGCGTGGCTCCGCGCTCCATTACATTGTAATCCAATCCACCCGGTAGCCGCTCGATAAATTTTCTTGCTCCTACGGAATCAGCCGCGTGCATGATCATCTCATCGGTCACTTCCTGATTTCCGAAAGAAATATTATTTCGAATGGTATCCGAAAAGAGAAACACATCCTGCAATACCACACCGATATTTTTTCTCAGTTCACCCAGTTCGTATTGTTGCAAGGGGATATCATCAATTTGAATCGAGCCTTTATTGATTTCATAAAAACGGTTGAGCAAGTTGATCACTGATGATTTGCCTGCTCCCGTTGCGCCAACCAAGGCAACTGTTTCGCCTTCCTTTATTTCGAGGTTGAAATTCTTCAACACAAAATTTTCATCGAGGTAAGCAAACCAGACGTGATCAAATTTTACTTTGCCTTTCAAGCTTTCGGGTATATAGCTTCCATTGTGAACTACAAACTCTTGATTGTCCAGCAAATTCATGATGCGCGATGAACTTACTATTCCCATCTGAAGCGTGTTATATCGATCTGCAATCATTCGAATCGGGCGAAAGAAAAGTTGAATGAACATGATGAATGAAATTAAGGTACCAAGTGTGATGCCCGTCTCTTCAAAATTGATAACACCTTTCGCTCCATACCAAACCAAAATTCCTGTGCCCATTGCAGCAATGATTTCCGCTACCGGAAAATAAACAGAATAGTAGAGCACTGATTTCAAATGTGCATGACGATGTTCGCGATTGATTGCTTTGAATTTGTCAAACTCTTTCTTCTCGCTGCCAAACATCTGTACGATGTTCATTCCAGAAATATGCTCTTGCACAAATGCATTCAAATTGGCCACCGCATTGCGCACATCATTGAAAGCTACTTTTATTTTTTCCTTAAAAATGTAAGTGGCAAGGATCATCAGCGGGATGGTTGACAAGCTAATCAGGGACAATCGCCAATCGATCCAAAACATAAATACAAGAATAAAAACGATTTGGAGCAAGTCGCTAGCCATTGCGGCAAGTCCTTCGCTGAAAACATCGGCCAGCGTCTCGACATCAGAGATCGTGCGCGTAACCAATCTTCCGATAGGAGTTTTGTCAAAAAAAGGAAGTCGCAAGTTAATAATGTGTTCGTATAGCTTCACGCGTATATCGCGAATCACAAATTGAGCGATGCGGCCAGAAATGTAGGTATGTGCATATTGGATGATCGATTGGATAACCAGCAATCCAAAAATAATGAGCATGATATTCACCATGCCCCAATAATTTCCATACTGCACGTGCTTGTCGAGTGTGTATTGGATGAGCAGCGGGCGAACGGGAGTTAATACGCCAAGTGCAAAAGTGAGAAACACTACAAAGTAAAACCGCCCCTTGTAAGGTTTTACAAATTGCATAATCCGCCTGAGCACCTTCAGGTCGATGATATTGCCGCTGCTGATGTTTTCTTTCTCCACTTTTTAGATTTCAACATTCAAAAATGCTAAAACGGATGGAAAGGTTCATGGTTTTATTTTTGAATGATTCAAATGTTGGTTTGAACAGGGCGGATGGAATGTAAAATGCTAAACTTTAAGGTATCGAATATCCCATTCCCTTCACCGCTCTTCCCGCCATCACCCCTGTGTGAATTCCTTCGCGTAAAACAAGTTGGCCATTCACGATCACATGATGCACACCCGTGGCATATTGATGCGGGTTTTCAAAAGTGGCGTTGTCGCGGATGGTGGTGGGGTCAAATAAAACCACATCGGCATAGTTGCCGACTTTCAGGCTGCCGCGCTTTTTGATTTTTAAATTCGATGCCGGCAATGAGGTGAGCCTGCGAATACCTTCTTCCAGGGGCATTAGTTTTTCATCGCGTACATATTTGCCGAGGAAGCGTGCGAAGCTTCCGTACTGCCGCGGGTGAGCACCTTCATCGATGAAGGGCTTCTCGGCCGGGTTGGAACTGGCATCAGAACAAAGGCTGACGAAAGGGAGTTTAAGCATGCGTTTCACGTTGTCTTCAGAGATCAAAAAGAAAATACAGGGAATGCCGCTCTTGTCTGCTATAAGTAAGTCGATCGTGGTTTCATTGGCATTTTTTCCATGCAGCATGGCGATCTCAGAGAGGCGTTTGCCTTTATATAATTTATTGAGTGAATCTTTTTTGAAGCCCATCACCATCACATCTTTCGGATCGGAGTTGCGCTCAGGTATTCCCAGCTCCAGTTCGCGCACAACCCTTTCTCTGATTTCAGAATCTTTCAGTCGCTGGCGCATTTTGTCACCACCGCCATCCTGCACCCATGTTGGCAGTCGTGCCACCAGGCCAGTGCCACTCGCATTGTACGTGTACATGTTGGCTGTGATTTTCAGTCCCGCCCTTTGAGCGCTGTCAATTTTATAAAGTACTGTGTCGATCTTGTTCCAATTCCACGCGTTGTTGATTTTGAGATGATAGATTTCAGCTGGGATGTTTGCTTTTTTCGAAATGAGGAAGACCTCATTCATGGCCGAGAGGATTTTGTCGCGTTCGCTGCGCATGTGCGTGATGTACATGCCTTTGTATTTTGAAGCCACTTTGCAGAGTTCAATCAATTCTTCGGTGGAGGCATAGTCGGCAGGTGCATAAATCAAAGAAGAGCCAACACCCATCGCACCATCTTTCATTCCTTGCTCCACCAGTTTTTTCATTTGAATGATTTCGAGCGAATCAGGCTTTCGATTTTCGTTTCCAATTATTAATGACCGAACTGTAGTCGCACCCACAAAGGTGGCGAAGTTGGTACTCACCCCTTTCTTTTCGAGATAGTTGAAATATTCATTTACGGTGCTCCACGGAAAACTTTTAGTGCGCGTGCGCGGAGCAGGGCTCCAGCCTTCGCCAAACACTTCGAGCGTTACGCCTTGTTTGAGATCACTCATTGAGCGCCCGTCCTTCACCAGGCTTTCCCCGGCCCAACTCAGCATGTTGATGAAGCCTGGAGAAACAGCAAGTCCTTTTGCATTCAATTCTTTTTTACCAACTGCATTTTTTAAATTACCGATGAAGGCAATGGTATCTGCGCGAATACCCACGTCAGCAACATAAGGCGCGCCACCTAGTCCGTCATATATTTTTCCGTTCCGGATGATCAGGTCAAAAGGTTGTTCTGCAGGATGAAAGGACAATAGAAGAAACAGGAAGATAAAAAATATAATGTGCTTCAATTTGTTAAAAATATTTTAATGAGTTTTAATGCCGAGCCGAACGAACTAAATTTACTGTAAATTCCGATTGTCATAAAATAATTTGAAACCAAAACCCGTCTGAATGGGTTAAAAGGTCTAAACCCCGAAACTGTGGACAAGATGAAGATAGGAATAGTTTGCTACCCTACATTTGGTGGTAGTGGAGTAGTAGCAACAGAACTTGGCAAGGCGCTCGCCAAAGAGGGTCATCAGGTTCATTTCATCACCTACAATCAACCCAGTCGTCTCGATTTTTTGAATGAAAATTTATTTTACCATGAAGTGGAGTTTCGTTCGTATCCTCTTTTTGAATATCCGCCTTATGAATTAGCACTTGCCAGCAAAATGGTGAGCGTGGTGAAGAATGAGAGATTGGATTTGCTGCACGTGCATTATGCAATACCTCATGCTTCATCTGCGTATATGGCAAAGCAGATTTTGAAGACGCATGGAATTTATATCCCGGTGATCACCACCCTTCACGGAACAGATATTACACTCGTTGGCCGCGATGCATCATACGAACCGGTGGTTACATTTTCAATAAATCAATCCGATGGCGTTACCTCTGTATCACGCGATTTGAAAAAGGAGACCTATGAATTCTTCGATATTCAAAATCACATTGAGGTGATCCCCAACTTCATTGATCTAGAGAAATTCAAAAAGCAAAAGAAAGATCATTTCAAAAAAGCAATTTGTCCTCATGGCGAGTCCTTGATCGTGCACACGTCCAATTTCCGCAAGGTGAAAAGGATTGGCGATGTGATGCAGGTGTTTTATAATGTTCATAAGGAAATTCCGTCCAAGCTACTGATGATTGGCGATGGGCCGGAACGAAGCGTTGCTGAACAGGAAGCGCGAGAGATGGGAATTGTAGATGCTGTTCGCTTTTTAGGTAAACTGGAAGCTGTGGAAGAAGTTCTGTCTGTTGCTGATTTGTTTTTGATGCCTTCTGAAAAGGAAAGTTTTGGATTGGCCGCATTGGAAGCGATGGCTTGTGAAGTTCCTGTGATAAGTTCAAACACAGGAGGCTTGCCTGAACTTCAGTTGCAGGGTGTAACAGGCTTCATGAGCGATGTGGGCGATGTGGAAGACATGACGCGCAAAGCACTTTTTATTCTTGATAAAAACAACCTGCCGCAGTTCAAAGAAAATGCGCTCAAGCGGGCGAAGGAATTTGACATCACAAATATTTTGCCTTTGTATGAAAACTATTATCGCCAGATATTAGAAAAGGCAAAATTGAAAGAACCTATTGCTTAATCAGGTTGAGTTGCTCAAGTTTATCGGTTGCAAATACATTTGGTTATTTGCAAAATTATAGGGACAGGATTCAAATGATTCTTTGTACATCTTCGTTAGATAATCAGATGCTTTTCTAATTTTTGTAGAGCAAAATGCTGGAACAAAAAATAATGTGAATCGTGTAAGGCAGTTAAATGAATTGATTTCGAATTTAAGTTGTAAGAAGTTTTTTGATAAGTTAAATTTGTAAAGAGTTTTGAATCGATATGGAGACACAGATCAAGCCCAACCATCACGGAACAAAGCGTCTATTTGAAAATCCCATTCTTGAAAAACTGACGCGTACGCACATCTCTGTCCCGCTCACTGTTTTTTTTATTTACGCCTCAGCGCTTTTATATTGGAGCATCACGCACACAGCTCTTTCCGCTGAAGTAACTATTGTGATGTTTATTTTTGGTTTCTTCTCTTTCACGTGGGTAGAGTACATGACCCATCGTTATCTTTTCCACATGGCAACGCCTACAGAACGAAGAGTGAAACTGCAGTACACACTTCATGGTGTTCATCACGAATTTCCAAAAGATAAAGAAAGGCTTGCAATGCCTCCGATTGTGAGTATTGCTGTCTCAACGTTACTTTTGCTTTTATTCCGGTTGATATTGGGTGACTTGGTATTTTCCTTTCTGCCAGGATTTTTGGTGGGTTATGCTTTTTACCTTTCTGTGCATTATATGATCCATGCCTATGCGCCTCCGAAAAATTTCCTGAAAGTGTGGTGGGTCAATCACAGCGTGCATCATTATAAAGATGGTAAAACAGTTTTTGGCGTGAGTTCACCTTTGTGGGATTACATTTATGGCACAATGGGGAAATAACTGTTAATAAAAATAGAAAGTAAAGAAACCTCGGTATTTAGCCGGGGTTTTATTTTTTTGGAGGAATTGTAAGGTGATTAAGGTGGTTGGATGCCGCCTGCACAGTCCTAACAATTTAATTTTGGTTAATGAGTAGTTGGGTTGTGGCCGCATGCCACCTTTTAGGTACGTGAGCACTTGTTGAGGAAAGGAACTGTTCGATTGGCGCGCAGCTTAAGCACATTGGACAAAGGAATAAGCCAATGATACGAGATTCATTCGTAAATTCAAGAATGGCTACTGACAAATAGTTTCTGTTGTATTAATCGTAAGTTGACCTTTCTCCATCTTCATTGTCAATCCCCGACCAAGTAAAGTAATTCCTGCAATAAGGAACATAGCGATTTTTATTTTATGGAAGGAGATGAAGCGTGACGCGAAATTGGCGAAGCTTTCCCAGCCAATCATCACCGGCCAGGTGCCGAGGCCGAAAAGAATCATGAAGGAAAATCCCTCCATCGGTGTGAGAACAAAACAATACGCCATCGCCAGATAGGTGAGCCCGCAGGGAAGCAATCCATTCATAGCGCCAAGTACAACCGGCTTGAGTAAATTTGTTTTCTTGAGCCATTGACCGAAAACTTTATGGATGACTTTAGTCAATGCTGACTCGATCTGAAAATTCTGAAAGAGATTAATTCGAAAAAGAATACTTAGTCCAAGGGCAACAAAGATTCCCCCAAAAGTTAGAGTGATCGGTGCGTGAAATGTTTTAAGAAAGGGAAGACTCCCGGTTGTCGCTGCCAGTGTTCCCATTGCGGCATATACAAGAATGCGAGCAGAGTTGTAAAGTAATTTATGTGAAAACCCCTGGTTACGACTTACAATCATCGTAAGCGGGCAGCACATACCCGCGCAATGCCAGCTTCCAAGAAATCCTAATATGAATGCTGTCATCCACATCAGCGCTCAATCATTTTTTCGAGATAATATTCTTTGTCGCCCATCGTCCACTTAAGCCCAGCGCGATAAAGTCCTCTGGCGTTTTCATGAAGTTGAAATACTTGTTCATTTTTATTGGAAGCAATTTCAAATTGTTGATCTTTCATTGGATCGGAAGGACAAAGTAACGCAAGCTGACCTTTTTGAATCTGACCTAATCCTTCAAAGTTGATCTTCAGCAAGCTTCCCTCAACAGAAATTTTTGGTTGGGTGAGAAGTTCTGAAGCGTTTTTTACCTGATCCATTTTTGTTTGGTATGCGAGTTCATCGGCATAATAATTTTTTGAAACCAATCCAATATCTTCGCGCACGCACACTGTTACAAGTGTAGCCATAAAGACTGCGAAGAAAATAAATGCTACTAAAATCCAACGTCCGAAATTCATAGTCGTGTGGTTTAAGATTTTCTTTTCAATGGTCCAACAAATTTGGCTTTTGCCTGTGTCAATTTTTTTCCTTGCGAATACACGCCAAGGTTGATGATCGTTCTCATCTCAGTGATCTGATCTTCCGGAATTTTCACAATGTACATGCGCTTGGCCATTCCTTCTTTTGGAATCACAACACCTTCTTCACCCACTTTTGTTAATGAAGCAGACGAGGGTGATTCAACTTTTAATTCAAGGGGAAGGTCTTCAAATGTTTTGTTCACAATTTCCACCTGATACAAATTGGTGATGTGCCCGTCATCGGTTTTTGTGTAGAGTGTGCCGGGCGCTTTCAGTATGGTTACCTGCACATCAGCCCGTGTAAAGATGAAATAAGACAACAAGGAAATCAAAAGTGTAAGTACCACTGAATAACCAGCCACCCGAGGTGTAAAAAGTTTTTGCGTTCCGCTTTTGATAGCGTTGTATGATGAATAGCGAATCAATCCTTTTGGCTTTTTGGTTTTCACCATCACTTCATCACAGGCATCAATACAGGCAGTGCAGTTCACACATTCTAACTGAGTACCGTTACGAATATCAATACCGGTAGGGCAAACATGGACACACAGATTACAGGCGATGCAATCACCGCGTTTTTCAGTGTCGTCTTTGCGCATCTTTCTGCGAGGTTCTCCGCGCAGCCAATCATACGCAACTACAATCGAATCCTTCACGAGCAATACACTTTGCAATCTTCCATATGGGCAAACTGCGATGCAGGCCTGTTCGCGGAACCAGGCAAAGTTGGCATAGAAGATACCGGTAAACACGACTAACCCGATGAACCCTGCCATGTGCTCGGTCGGACTTTGTGTAACTATTTTTTCTACTTCGTCAATCCCGATCAGGTACGCCATTGCAGTGTGCGAAATCAAAATCGATACGGCAATAAAGAAGAAATGCTTCAGTCCTTTCTTAAAAATCTTGTCGCCATTAAGAGGGGCTTTGTTGAGTTTGCGTTGTTGATTGGCATCGCCTTCAATCCAATACTCCACTTTTCGAAACACCATTTCCATAAATAGTGTCTGAGGGCAAGCCCATCCGCACCACAATCTTCCGAAAGCAACGGTGAAGAGAATGACAAAAACAAAAAATGTGATCAGCGTAAGCGCCAGCAGAAAAAAGTCTTGTGGCCAGAATACTTGCCCGAATAAAACGAACTTACGCTCGAAAATATTCAGCAACAAAAACGGATGCCCATTTAACTTTACAAATGGAGTTCCAAAAAAAAGTGCAAGTAAAAAAATTGAAACGCCAATGCGCCTTCTATGCATGACGCCACTTGGTTTCTTTGGATACACCCAAACTCTTTTCCCTGCTGCATCTACCGTAGCCAGTGTGTCCCTGAATTCTTCATCGTAGAGATACAAGTCATTCTCATCTTCACGCTTCTCCATTTGTTTTGTTTTAAAAAGCCGCCTGACTACTTGATAGTCAGGCGACCAATTTTACTTCTTATAAATTAATTTAGTTCGCTTTTACAGAGTCAGCTTTTTGTTCAACTGCACTTGTTGCCTTGAATAAATTTCCTTGTGGTTTCTTTGGGTTCTCCGGCTTGGTCCCTTGTAAAGTTAAAACATAATTGGCCACGTTCTTCATTTTCTCAGGACTAATCGCGCCTTCCCAAGCAATCATGTTTGTGCCGGGAGCTCCATGTTTAATGGTTTTGAAAACGTCATTAAGCGTACCTCCGTGAATCCAATATTCATCCGTAAGATTCGGGCCTATGTCACCACCACCATCTTTGCGATGACAAGATGCGCAGGTATTCAAAAATACCTGCTTGCCTTCCGCGAGTGCCTGTGCATCTGTAACGGCACCAACATTGTTTTCATCAATCGCAACAACAGGTTTCGCTCCTTGGTTCTTCGTTAGCTGTTCATTTGCATAAGCCACTTCGTTGTCATATTCACCTTTTGATAACGGAAGTGAATCGAACACGTGGAATAACAAAAGATAGACTACTGCAAAAGCAATTGTCACATAGAACAAACCTGTCCACCAGGGAGGAAGGTGATTGTCTAACTCCTGGATGCCATCATAGGAATGATCCGCCATGATGAGATCCTTTTCTTTTTCCAGCGGCACAAAGTCATTTGACTTCTGCCAGATGTTTTCCCAGAATGTTGGTTCCGGTTTGTAAGCAATGCCCAAACGTTTGGCGCGCTCTTCTGCTGCATGGCGTGTGAGAATGCGAATGACTCGCAACATCGAAAAGGCAGTTACGAGAATCAGCAACCCGGTGATGGCAAGAAATCCAATTACAGTATAAAGCAGTACGTTCGGATCATCCCATACAGAGGCATTAGCCGGAGTGGAGGTAGTCTGTGCAAACGCTACACTGCCGGTGAGAATCAATAATGAAAGTGAAATTAATTTTTTCATCTGTAAATAGTTTATGTGATCAGATGGTTTTGATGTTTGAAAGCTTCTTGTGATCGCTCTCAGAATCCTCCAAAGGCTTCTGCGCCATCTCGTTCAAAAACTTTTTATTGGCTGTGAAAGTCCACCACAAAAGCATGAGGAAGAACAGGAAGAAAATGACAAATGATATCACCGGCCAGATGGCCACGTTATCAATCGATCGAAGAATTTCTTTATACATATTCGTGTAGTTTACTTTTGGGCAGTTTCTTCTTTTACTTTAATGTCGGTGCCAAGGCGTTGCAAGTAAGATATGAGCGCAACGATTTCAGCATCAGTCGTTGTTTCATAACCCTCCATCTTCAGGTTCTCCACAATCTTTTTCGCTTGTGCATCAAGATCATCGTTGGCTTTTTCTTCGTAGCCTTCTTCATAAGGAACGCCAAGGGTGCGCATCGCTTTGATGATGCCCGGGGTTTTTGATTTATCGATTTGCTGATCGAACAACCAAGGATAAGCCGGCATGATAGAGCCTGTGGAAACTTCACCAGGCGCGAGCATGTGGCGATAATGCCAGCTGTCGGCATACTTGCCACCCACGCGGTGCAAATCCGGACCGGTGCGTTTTGATCCCCACAAGAATGGGTGATCATATACATATTCACCGGCTTTTGAATATTCACCGGCTTTCGGATCATAGCGTTGTACTTCCGAACGGAATGGACGAACCATTTGCGAGTGACAGTTGAAACAACCTTCGCGTTGATAGATGTCGCGACCATGAAGTTCAAGTGGTGTGTACGGTTTTACACTTGCGATCGTAGGTACATTTGACTTGATTAAGAATGTAGGCACCATTTCAATGATTCCACCAATTATGATTGCGATCAGTGAAAGTACCGTGAACAACACAGGTTTGCTTTCCAATACGCGGTGCCAGTAGCCACCGGTGTGGGAAGTTTTCACCAGCGGAGCCACTTCAGCTTCTTCATTCGCGATGAATTTTCCGGAAGCTGCTGTTTTTAACAAATTGTACGTCATCAGGATTGCTCCGGTGAGGTACAAGAATCCACCCACTGAACGCAACATGTACATCGGAATAATTTTCGTAGATGTTTCAAGGAAGTTTTGATAGGTAAGGTATCCGTCAGATCCGAATTCTTTCCACATCAAACTTTGAACAACACCTGCGATGTACATTGGCAATGCATAGATGATGATGCCGAGTGTGCCCAGCCAGAAGTGTGTGTTGGCAAGAGAAGTAGAATACAATTTTGTTCCCCACATTTTTGGCACCAGCCAATAGAGAATGCCAAAAGTCAAAAAGCCATTCCAGCCCAAACCACCCACGTGCACGTGAGCAATGATCCAGTCTGTAAAGTGTGCTATGGCGTTTATATTTTTTAGTGAAAGCAGTGGACCTTCTAAAGTTGCCATACCATACGCAGTAACAGCTACCACCATGAATTTCAAAACGGGCTCTTCGCGTACACGGTCCCAGGCACCGCGCAAAGTGAAGAGACCATTTAACATACCTCCCCAGGATGGAGCAATCAACATGATCGAGAATACCGTTCCCAACGACTGTGCCCAATCAGGAAGAGCTGTATATAATAAGTGGTGAGGGCCGGCCCATATATATAAGAATATCAATGACCAGAAGTGGATGATGGACAATCGATAGGAGTAAACCGGACGATTGGCCGCCTTCGGCAAGAAGTAATACATCAGTCCGAGGAATGGAGTTGTCAGGAAGAATGCTACTGCATTATGGCCATACCACCACTGCACCAATGCATCCTGCACCCCTGCGTACCATGAGTAGCTTTTGAAGAGTGTTACAGGCAGCTCAAAGGAGTTTACAATGTGAAGCACGGCAACAGTAACGAACGTGGCGATATAAAACCAGATGGCCACATACATGTGCTCTTCTCTGCGCTTGATAATAGTGCCGATAAGGTTAATACCAAACACCACCCATATCAAAGCAATGGCAATGTCGATCGGCCACTCGAGTTCGGCATACTCTTTTGAAGTGGTCATACCGAGCGGTAATGTGATGGCTGCCGCAAGAATGATCAACTGCCATCCCCAGAAATGAATCCAGCTCAGTGTGTCGCTGAAGGCGCGTGTCTTTAACAAACGCTGCATGCTGTAATAGACGCCAGCAAACATCGCATTGCCCACAAAGGCAAAGATGATGGCGTTGGTGTGCAGCGGACGGATTCGCCCGAAGCTCGTGTATTGTAAGTCAAAATTGAAAACGGGATAGTAAAGTTGAATGGCTGCAATCAGCCCCACTAACATTCCCACCAAACCAAAGATGACTGTGGCTATCATGAAAGCCTTGACAATCTTGTTGTCGTAGTGAATTTTCTCTAACTCCATGGGTTTTAAAATTTTGGGCTAAAGTACCCTCACGGTTAAAGTCCCATCATGATAGCAGACAGACTAAAACATGACTTTTGTCAGGTAATGAATGTTGGTGGCCATTGAGTCTTGAAAAGAGGTAATCTGAGAGGATACTAATTCAATTCTAATCGGTGTTGAAATAGCCTTGCAATACTTTGCGAACGATTTTTTATTTCAATGGAATTGAATCCCTCAAAATTCTGATCCACTGTTTCGTGAAACAGCCTGAGCCATCGTTCAAAATGAGTGGAGTCGATTTGAAGGTGAATATGTTTTTGAAACGGATTGCCTTGATAGGTATTTTCTCCCAGAATCATTGAAGCCCAGAAGTTGTACATGGTAGGCATGTGCTTCGGCCAATCCAGATGAGCGAAGATGGGAGCAAGCAATTCGTCAGCCCTTACTTTTTCATAAAATAAATCAACGAGGTGGATGATGTCGTTTCGTGTTTCGATGTCTTTCATTCATGCAAATATACTACGGAGAATTAGGCTTGGGACTGAGGACTTAGCGAGACATTCCCAAGACCTAAGTCCCAAGTCCTGACTGAATTATTTCTTAGCCGGAGGCAGCAATACCTGGTCAATAATATAGATCACACCATTCGAAGCAGGAACAGTTGCAACGATGTTCGCTCCATTCACGGTGTATTTCCCATCTTTTACTCCGATAGTAACATTATCGAGATTTACCTGGTTGATGGATTGACCATCCTGTAGGTTTTCCAATTTGTAAACACCCACTGAAACGTGATACTCTAAAATATTTCGGAGATCGTCTTTTTTCTCAGGCTTGAGCAAACCTTCTACTGTTCCTGCAGGAAGTTTGTCAAATGCAGCATTGGTGGGAGCGAAAACTGTGAAAGGCCCGGCATTCGCCAATACATCCACATACTCAGCAGTTTTGAGTGCGGTTACAAGAGTGGAATGATCAGCAGAGCCGACCGCCACTTGCACTACATTTTTCTGTGACACATCATCTGAGACTGCAGATTGGCCGGGGCCGGGAGCTGCGCCAGTTACATCGGAAGCTTGTTCTTGATTTTTAGGTGCACATGCAATCAGCACAATGGGTAAAAGCAGTGCAAGGAATTTAGTTGTTTTCATAGGCAGGGGGATTTGAATTTTTATAAGTCTTTTTTCTGAAATCTTTTTTGAGCGAAGTAAAGAGGCGCAATCGTCCACAAGATCATGAAGAAGGCAGTAAACAGTGTGCCGAATGCATTGCCGAAGAAATCTTTGTAGAAAGCTCCGGTGTATCCCATCAGCGCAGAAATGTCCAGCGACATTAACAAAGTGATGCGAGCGAGATCAACAGGATTTAGACAAATTAATGCCAGCGTTACTTTCTCCATTGGGTAATCACTGAAGAAATAAACAATCCACAACAGGATGCCATCATAAATGAGCGAAAAATAAAACCAAAAGAGCAAAGCAATGCCGATGGCTTTGGCTTTGTCGCTGGTGAGGACAGACGCTAATGCCGCGAGCGAAACAAAAATACACGTGAGCATTATTCCTGTCACCATCAAAGGCAGCATTGTTTGTATAGCTCCGAAGATTAATGCAGGTACGCCAACGCCTACAATAAATGCCCCGCACAGTGAAGAGGCCACGCCCACATATTCATTATAGAAAATAATTTTTCTCGAAACGGGTTGCGCCAGCAAAAGGGAAATGAATTCGTAGGAATTGAAATAATGAATGGTAAAGAAGATAATGCTCACCACCGGAGTCACCATCAGCACAATATTCAATAAACTCAAAACTACTTTTGATTCATCACCCGACAATTGGAAGAGCGCAGTGGTAGAAAGCGCAAGGAAGGATGCATACACCAGCACGAAGCGTGTGCGCAATACATCGCGGAAAACATATTTAGCTATCTGGTTCATGATTTCACTAATTCATTGATTTGTCTTTCCTGCCAGTGCAGCACCGCGCTGATGGCTTTTCCAAGTTTTGCTTCGCCTGTTGACTTCTGTAATTCTTTCAAGGTGCTCTCGTAACAGATTGATCCATCTTGTAAATAGATGATGTCTGTACAAAGTTCTTCGAGATCGCTGAGGATATGCGAAGTGATGAGTACCAACTTGCCTTCGTGTGTCTCTTTTTGAATTTTTGATTTTAAAATCTCGGAAGCCATTGGATCAAGACCTGCGGTTGGTTCATCAAGAATATAAATTTGCGGTTTGAACAAAAAGGCAATAGCTGCTCCGATCTTTTGGCGAGTACCACCGGAGAGGCTGTACATTTTCTTCTCAAAGATTTCTTTCAGTTTGAAGGCTTCTATTAATTCTTCATCGCAGTCAATTTGATTTGGTCGCAGCGACTGGATCATTTTCAGCAATTGTCCAATGGTTAAATGATCGGGGTAGCGACTGATCTGCGGCATGTAGCCGATATGTTTGCGATACTCGTGCTTGCCATCAATCATTTGTCCCATCACCGTGATAGTGCCTTGGGTGGGCTTCACCATTCCCAAAATACTTTTGATGAGTGTAGTTTTTCCCGAGCCATTCGGACCGAGCAACGCATAGGCATGACCTGCTTTCAATTCCAGGTTTACATTCTTCAACGCTTCCTGTTTGCCAAACAATTTGCTGATGTGATCAATGGATATCATACGGCTTCATTAAAGGGAATGAGTCTTTTAAATTTTCTGGTGTCATGATGGGAAGTGTCTTTTCGGATTGATCTAAAAGAAAAACGATGAAGCTTCTCCAAAGTAAAACTGCCGAAGGAACACGCTCTACCACCATGGAGTACAAACTCACTGGACGGAAGGGAACATCACCAACGCCATCTTTCTTCAGATCGTAACCATTATAATGATCCCAATAGTTGTGATCAAACGTGTTAAGCACAAGTGATCCATTGGTAGCTACATCAAAAGTGTTTTTGCTGAAATTGTTATGAATAAAATTATTGGCATCACAGCTTGCCTGGAGGCGAACCGCATACCCATTTTCAGTGAACGAATTTTTTTCAAATTCAATTCTACTCGTGCCTTCCATGTGAAGCGCAACTGTATTCTTGATGAAGAAATTTTTCTCCACACGGCTATCGGTAATGTCTTTCAGAAGAAGGCCGTAAGATGAGCCACCCCAGTTTCGTTCAAAGTAATTTCCTTTCATGGTAACATGATGTGTGTACATAACTGCCACACCCGCCCCGTTGTTGATGAAATGATTATCAAAATATTCATCGTCATTGCTGAACATAAAATGAAGGCCGTAGCGGATATTTCCTTCGCTGTGATTTTTTCGTATCACCGAGTGGGTAACAAACTCAAAGTAGATTCCATCGCGATGCCCTGATATCTTGTTGGATTCAATCAAGGCATTGTTGCATTTCCAAAGATGAATGCCATTTCCGAGCATCGTTTCTTCATCGTTGTGTCCACCGGCAATCTGGTTGTCCCGAACGATCGCATCAGCAGTATTTGATAGATGCACGCCAAAGAAAGCGCGATCAATTTTGTTGTTGAGGACTTGAATGCGATTGGCTGTGTTGCCTTTAATGGCGGCAAGATCTTCCATGCTTGCAACGCCTATATCGATAAATGAAAAACCTTTTATAATTACATCTTCCGCCAGCACAGTGAGTATTTCATATTTATTTTCTCCGTCCAGCACCGGCCAGTTTTCTCCAATTAAAACTAATGCCTTCTTGATTTTAATATTTCCGGTTTTGTAATGACCAGATTTTACAACTATTGTATCTCCCGACTTTGCTTTATCAATTGCAATAGATAATGATTGAGATGGGTTAACGGTAATCACACCAGCCTGGCAGAAGCTAAAACAAAGCACAAGAAAGGAGGTAATAGCACTTCTCATTTGAATTGAGTTTTCAATTCGCCCCAGGCGAGGTAGATGCCACCAATTTTTGTTTTCAATGCTTTCATGCTGTCCTGCTTTTCAAATGCAGCTACTTCGCTTGCCATCGGGCTGCGCAATTGATCTGAAAAAAGATAGAATGCTTCATCGGCAGGAAAAAGACCGTGCGCAGGATTTGAATAGTCAATGACGAGTTTAAAAGCAACTTCATCTTCCGCTACCTCTCCCGAATTAAAGAAATTGACCATGCAGTTGATATCATCAAATTTGTAAACCTTATTTTTCTTCGTTACGATTTCGGCCCCGTACTTGGTATCGGTTAATGTCATCTTGCAGGTGTGGCAAGCATCGCGATTATAAGATAACGGTTCTGGCTTTGGCGTGCAGCCGATAAGTAACATTGCAAGGATGGAAACGATAACTAATTTCATTTTACTTCTCTTTATTTTTATTGCTGCGCCATTCGTAAAAGAGGATTGCAAAAAGCGAAATCCCAACTCCCATAAAAATCCAACCTCCAATATCAGGTCCTGAAAATGCAGTGAAGTTGAGAAGTACTTTTGTTCCAATAAGTGGAGGTTGATAAGACATTCCTTCAATTTTGATGGGAGCATCCGGATTTAAGTTATGACCATAGTCGTAGCCCCACATATAGAAATCAACCAAAGCACCAATACCCGCTGCAATTATCAAAGCGAAAAATGAAATCAGCATGAACCGCTTTCCGATGATACTTGTAAGCAATCCGGCTGCGATGATTGTTCCTACAAGGTAAATCAGGTAACCAAATTCAGGGAACATATTCACCTCAATGGTTCTCATGCCAATGTAGTGATTGAGTGCGCTGATGGTTTTGACATCACCCGTAAGCGTGTTGATCCAGATTTTCATTTCAAGACCTTCCGGGTATTGGGGCGCCCACATTAGTATTTGCCAGAGCGGAACAAAGTATGCTGCGATAAGAGCCAACGATAAAACAGCTACCAGAATTCTAGAACCAGGTTTCATTTTGAATGCATTGAAAGTTTGACTACCTGTTTTTAAGTAAGGAGCCCTCTCCTCATCGAAGAGGACTCCCGTAACCTGCAAACTATGAAGCAGGCTATTGACCGGCACCTGTAACCGATTCTACTTTACCTGTGGAAAATTTAAGTGGCGTACCACTTCCTGCCGGAGACACCCTGATGTATCCTGACATCTCCTGGTGCAAAGCTGAGCAGAAGTCTGTGCAGTAGAAAGGAGAGACACCTGCTGCCTGTGGTTTCCACTTCAGTGTTTGAGTTTCACCTGGCATGATTAATATTTCTGCATTGAGTGCACCGCGGATAGCAAAGCCATGTGGCACATCCCAATCTTGCTCGAGGTTGGTTACGTGGAAGTAAACGTCATCACCCAGTTTTACACCTTCAATGTTATCCGGTGTTAAGTGTGAGCGGATGGCTGTCATATATACATGCACTTCATTTCCTTTGCGTTCAACCCGCGCTTCTTTTTCACCTTTGGCTGCGTAGGGATGTTGATTCTCTTCAATCTTGTAAATCTTTTGTGAGTTAGGAGAGATCATACTTGCAGGGATTGCTTCCGCATAGTGTGGTTCGCCTGTAGTAGGGAAGTCCAACAGCAATTGCATTTTATCTCCATCGATCGAATAGAGCTGCGCACTTTGTGTTAACTCAGGACCTGTAGGCAAGTAGCGATCTTTTGTAATCTTGTTGTAAGCGATCACGTATTTTCCATAAGGCTTGGCAGTAGGACCACCGGGAACGCACAAGTGACCAATTGAATAATAAGTAGGAACGCGATCTAGCACCTGAAGTGTCTTCACATCCCACTTTACAATTTCTGAACTCACGAAGAACGAAGTGTACGCATTTCCTTTTCCATCAAACTCTGTGTGCAAAGGGCCGAGGCCGGGCTTCTTCACTTCACCATGAAGCGCTGCATCATATTTGATTACAGGAATTCCATTGAAATCTCCTTCGTAAGTTTTATCAGCAATTGCTTTTTGAATTTTTGAAAATGAGAACACCGGCATCATCGCAGCAAGTTTTCCGCTGCCAACAATATACTCACCTGTAGGATCTACATCGCAACCGTGTGGTGACTTAGGGCAAGGAATGAAATACACGATGTCTTTCAATTCAGTAACATCCAATACAGTCACTTCTTCTTCCATGGTAGTAGTTGCTGAATGCACTTTTTCATCGTACACGTTGTGTGCATATTTTGCTTTTTCTTTTCTGCCTTTTCCTTGCGCCAGATATTCTTCAGCTTTTTTCCAGTTAACCGCCATGATAAAATCTTTGTCTTTTTGCGAAGCGTTTACTTCCAGCAAAGTGTAAGCTTGTTCGGTATTGTAGCAAGAGAAGAAAAACCATCCGTGTGATGGACCTTTGCCAGCGCGGCTCAGATCATAATTAAAACCAGGAGTGCGCAATTGGAATGCAATGCTCATGCGGCCACTTTGCGGATCTACTTTAATGAAGCTGATGGAGCCCTTGAAATTTTCTTTGTAAGAACTGATAGGCACATCTTTCTTATCACCCATGGGTACGCTGAAGCGAGTGCCGGCTACAAGATATTCTGTGTTCTCAGTGATGAAAGGTGAAGAGTGATTGCCTCCACTGTTAGGTATCTCCAGAATTTCTTCGGTGCGGAATGTTTTGAAATTTACACGCGCTACACGAGGCGTATTGTTTCCATTGGCGAAAGCCCAGCGGCCATCGTGCTCACCTTTCGTTGTTGACAATGCAATGTGGTGCAAATCATCCCAGGGGATGTAACCGTTGGAGGTATTAAGCATAGCTTTTGTTTCTTCCGCAAATCCATATCCGTTTTCAGGGAAAGCAGAAAAAACAGGAACGATGCGGAGCAAACGTCCTGAAGGGATTCCATAAATACCGATTTGGCCGTTGAACCCTCCGGATACAATGTTATAAAACTCATCGTATTTGCCGGGAGCAACATACACTTTAGCAGCCGCATCTCCAGTCGTTACCTGGGTAGGGGCATTGGGCTTGCAACTGTAGAGCGAGGCTACAGCCGCCAGCATAGCAACCATTGATAATGGTCGATAGATTGTTTTCATAGTGAACAGATTTTGATTTTAATATTTGAGAAAGGGGAAATTATTTTTCACCATCGTTATGACGCATGAATTCCAACACATCGCGTGCATCACCGATGGAAACATTCTGATTGGGCATGCGGGTGAGACAGAGCTCTAAAAGTTTTTGTGCTTCCGGATCTTTGTCGAGCATCACTTCTACATTCAAAACCATATTCATGATCCATTCCGGTTTTCTGCGATGCGTCACCTCTTTCCAACCTGGACCTACCAATCTTGTTTCATCCAACTTGTGGCAAGGCTGGCATTTCATTTCATAGATAGCATTACCTCTTTTTACACGGTCTTGCTCAAGCGGAGTATTGAGCGTTACAGTTTTGATGGCGCCAATTCCTTTGGTAGGATCGGTAAGCACTGCTTCAGGAGCTGAGGTCTTCTGATCCTGGCCTGGAATTTCTTCCGCGTTTTTTGGTTTGTCGGGGGCGCATGCACACATGAGTGCGATGGCTGAAATGATGATTAGTTGCTTGCTCATAGTTTTTTGTTTGTATAAAGAAAGCTACTCGTTTTTGCTTTCGGGTGCAAGCTATTCCAGATCAACTGCGCAGTCTTATGCGTGAAGTCATACCACAATCATGATTTTCGTCAGGATTGTGAGATTCTGATTAAACAAGTATTAAAGGAGTATTAAATAAGAATCTTATGCCCCACGATCTCAAGTTTCCCCTGTTCTTCCATCGTCTTCACCGTGCGGATGACTGTCTCTACGCGGAGGCCGCTCATATCAGCAAGTTGCTGGCGGGTAAGAGGCACAATGAATTTTTCCTGGCCATTGCCAAGTTTCTCTTTCAGATAATTGATAAGACTTACAATGCGATGTTCCGGATCGTAAAATGAAATCTCAGATAGGATCATGTTTTTATAGCGAAGCCGTTCGCAAAGAACTTTGTCTAATTCAAGATGTATTTCAAAATTTTCCTTCAATAGCCTAAAGAAATTCTCTTTCGGCAATTTCCAGACTTCAGATGGTGTAAGTGCAATGGCTGAACTAGGATAATCAAACCCAGACATGAGCGGAGGCTCACCAAAGCTTTCTCCCGGATTAAAAATTCCCTGGATGAATTCGTCACCGTCTTCACTGTAGGTCACCATTTTGATGGAGCCTGAAACCAACTCAAAATAATTCAACGGTTGATCGCCAACTTGAAAAAGGATGTCATCTTTTTTCAGGTTGATGATCCGGCCACCGTATTTGCCAAGGAGTTCTGAAGGAATCACTGCGTGAGCATTTTTTGGTTTCTCAAGCAGTAAAGTTAAATAATTTAAGAAGCTATCGTTCTGCTGAGGTTCGGTAATTAAATAATAATGACGGCCCGCCATGTCCGAAAAGTAATTCGAACCGACAGGCCAATGTTATGATCCTGCTCACAAGTTCTTTTCATCAGATTTTTTCTTGTCATCAAAGGGCATGCGTAGGCACACAACGACCCGCGCTTATGACGGCTGCGGTTTTCTCTGCCGCGCCTTCTCCCACGAGCCAAACGAAATTAAGAAAACAAAACTTGATAACAACACATCACCAGCAGCTGGCATAAACGCTTTGTTGGCTGCCGTAGCGTTCTACTCCATTAATCTTTTCTTAATTAATTCTCT